>NZ_DATAVI010000035.1:0-275000 GCF_036267815.1 Nocardioides sp.
CTCGCGGCGGAATGGGTCACCTCATACGGGCAGGTGCGGTGGGATTCCTACGCGTGGGGCGAGTCATTGAGGGCGGTGAGCCCGACCGGAATCTTCCGTCCGGGCGGCCCGTTGGCGAGCAGGCTGACCGGGAGCACCTGGGGACGCTTCGTTCCCGGAAGAACGACGGTCAGTCGGGTCAGCGTGAATAGCGGGCCGTCGTATGCGTCCGCGGTCCCGATCGAGAAGAAAACGTGGTGGTGTCCTGGCACGAGGGCCTTGTGCGGTCCCGGGTCCACCCGTTCATAGATCCGGTGGCCCACCGTGATGCCCACGGGCTCCGCCGGAGCAGGTTGGTCCGGGAACCCAAGGTGGCCGGCGAGCGCGATCCGTGGATACCCGGTCAGCACGCATGTGCTGGTCCCAGAGTTGGTGATCGAGATGTCGGCGAAGGGTTGGGACATCGTGGACCCGCTCAGCGCAACTGCGAGACGAAGCTGGTCCGCATGGCACCTACGGGCCCGTGCCGGACTCGGCCTTGTCGGCGACGGCTCCGGGCGGTCGACAGTCCCTCTGGGATGGGGGGCCGCCGTCCCATGCGCGACCTCGGCTTGTGGCGAGGCGATCTCGGGGGACTGCGTCTGCCCGCACGAGGTCAGAGACGCTCCCAGCACCAGGACCAGCAGCCCTGTTGGAACTACGCCTGCGCGCATTTCGGCTCCCGCCGCGAAGTGGTCGCTGATGGGACGCGGGTCGCTGCTCCCTGGTTGTGAACGTCCTCATCTCCGCAGGGATTCACTTCTCTCGAACGCCCGGCGGGCAGCGAAAGGACCCACCTGTCATCGGGGTAGCAGTGAGCGGCTACGGCGGATCTCATGGCCGGCAACCCAAGCCGTCGCGCATGTCTTGAAGCGTCGGGCACATGCCTCGCACAGACATCGTCGTCCTACACCGGGGGATCACCAGCGTTGAACGCGGCGACGCCGCTCAGCGTGCTGATCGGCCGACGGGTGCGTTCAGGCTGGTAGTCACCGGGAGGTGTCTCGCAGGGATTTCGAGATGGGGCGGAGGGCCTCAACCCTGGCGGGGCCAGCGGTCAGGGCCGCTACGAGTATCACGGTGAGGATCGCCATCGCGATGAGGTGTGCTGTGGGCGGCGCAACTGGGTCAGAGCTCGACAGGGTGTGAAACAGAAGGACTCCCGTGACGAGCCCGAGGACAAGGCCGGTGAGGGCAGGGATGAGCTGGGCCAGTCCGAGAGCGGCGGCGCTCTCCGCGGGTGAGGCGCCCAGAGCGCGTGCCACAGCCAGGGTGTGGCGTGCATCGGCGGCATTGGCTCTGGTGACGAAGAGCAGGTTGACCGCCGCCATGACCGCGAGCAGCAGCGTCAGGGTGGTGGTCACGGTGTGGAGCTGGGCCGCTTGGGGATCTGCCGGGCCGCCGGCGTGGGTGCGGTCGGCGTTCAGGCTGGCTTGGGCGTAGAGGACGACGACGGCGCCACAGACGGCGACCGCGACCGACAGAGTGGTGAGCACGGCACGGCGGGGTCGCCGGCCGGCGAGCCGCAGGCCGAGCAGGGCAGGGGTAGGCATCGTGGCGGATACGGCGACCAGGAGTCGGTTGCGACGGGGTGGGCGCCCGCCGTCGGTGAGTGCCTGAAGGGTGCTCGTGCGGGCTGCTCGCCACGCTGGTACGGCGCAGGCCAGGACCACAACGGCGAGTACACACGCTGTGACGGTGAAGGCTTGGGCCATGCTGAGAGTGGTGGCCCCGACGTGGCCGAGGAGTCCCGCACTCAGGGTCACCAGTCGGGGGGCGAGGAGACGGCCGGCCGCGATACCGAGCGCCGCGCCGAGCAGTCCGATGGAGAGGTAGGAGACAAGCAGGAGTCTGGTCACGAATCCCGGGGTGGCGCCGGCGGCTTTGAGCATGCCGACCCGTCGTACCTCGTCGGTCATGCGGCCACCGACCAGAACGATGAGGGTGGCCAGCGCGAGCATGATCAGCAGGGTGCTTCCGAACACGACCGCCACTCGCTCGTTGGCCAGCTGCTCGGCCTGGCGGCCGGCAATGTCCTGCCAGGGTGTCAGCTGGGGGCGACCCTGGGGCGGACCGTTGCTGGTGCTGGCCGACGCAAACGCACGCGCCGCGTCGGGGTGGTGAAGCTTCAGGTACTCGAACCAGACCACCGGTTCGCTGGGGCTGGCCAACGCGACCGCCCGATGCCGGGTCGTCCACACCAGACCGGGCTGGGCGGAGAACCAGTCGGGCCGGTCGAGAATGCAGCCGACGGTGCAGAGCTGGGGGTACGGCGGAAGGGCGGCCGAGACAGCGATCCCGACGACGCGAACCTGGCGCCGCCCCAGCGCCACCATCTCTCCCACGGTGACCCCCATCGCCTGGGCGAAGGCCCTTTCGACTACGACACCGCGGCCACCGACCCATCGACCGTCGATGACCTCAGGTCGGTCCACGGACGACGCCGCCAGGTCGCGGCCCTGGACCTGGGCGACGCCGTTCACTCCGTGGGCCCCGATCGGCGCCCACGTGGTCGGAAATGCCCGGCTAGAGGCCGCCACGCCGGGGCGGGCCGCCTCCGCCTTGAGGCTGCTCAGGTCGCCCGCGGTCAGAGTCTTGCCGGGTGCGGGGAAGAGGAGCGCAACCACGTCTGGGCCGGCCGTGCGGTTCCGGGTCAGGGCGTACGGGGCGCCGGTCTGACCGTGCAGGACCAGTCCGATGGTCAAGGTGGTCGCGGCGACCGACAACGCGAGCAGAAGCAGCAGAGTCTCCGCGGACCGTCGACGCAGGTCGGCCCCGACCAGGCGGGCCCCGAGACGGATCCGGCTCACGTCAATGCCTCACCTGAGAGAAGGTCGGCAGCGTTGACGGTGCTGGGGGCGAGGATGTGGTCCTCGACGATTGCGCCGTCGCGCAACGACACGATCCGTTCGGCGGTGGCCGCGGTGCGCTGGTCGTGAGTAACCACGACCAGGGTCTGCCCGTTCGCGCGCAGAGTGTCGAAGAGTCGAAGGACCTCGGTGGTCGCGACACTGTCCAGGTTCCCGGTCGGTTCGTCTGCGAGCAGCACCGTGGGCCGGTTGACCACCGCCCGGGCGATCGCGACGCGCTGCTTCTGGCCCCCTGACAGCTGCGCCGGCCTGTGGTGTCCCCGGTCGGCCAGCCCCATCTCCTCCAGCAAGGCGGATGCGCGCCGACGCGCCCGGCCGGTCGAGGTGCCGGCCAGCAACGCCGGGAGCTCGACGTTCTCCAAGGCCGTCAGCTCGTCCATCAGGTGGAAGTCTTGGAAGACGAAGCCGACATGTTCGCGGCGCAGCCGAGCCCGGGCTCGCTCAGACGTCCGATCGATCCGACGTCCACCGACCCAGACTTCGCCAGCCGTCGGAAGATCCAACCCACCCATGAGCTGGAGCAGCGTGGACTTGCCGCAGCCACTCGGGCCGGTCACCATCACCGCTTCACCTTCAGAGACCTCGAAGTCGAGGCTGTCCACAGCCCTGACCAGTGCCTCTCCCTTCCCGAAGTGCTTGCAGACCCCGATCATCCGGACCACCGGGCTCATGGGGCACCACCCCAGACGCGCTCGCAAGCATCCAGCCAGGTGAGGTCGGCTTCGATCCGCAGGACAACACCCTCGAGCAACAAGGAAGCATCCGACCCGTCCGGCTCGTCCATCGCCGCACGCTGGGCGTCGCGAAGCCGCCGCACCAGCTCGCGACGCTGCGCACTGACCAACTCGACCGGATCAGCCAACCGTCCCGCGGCTGCCACCACCAGCTTGAGATGGAAGTCCGTCAGATCCGGACGCGGCCAGGTCACATCGGTGAGCCACTCCTCGACCCGCTCCCGACCTGCAGCCGTGAGCTCGTAGGTTCGGCGCTCCGGCCGCTCGGCGACTGCCTCCCGCGTCGACGTCACCAGTCCCGACTGTTCCAACCGGCCCAGCGTCACGTACATCTGCCCCGCATTGAACCCCGCCGCCAACGGACCCAGCGCACGTTCGGTTCTGGCTCGGAGCTCGTACCCGTGCGAAGGCTCCTTCGCTAGCAACGCCAGCACAACTTCCCGCTGCACCACACCGCCCCTAACCGTTATCTCACAAGGAGGATAACGGTTAGACTCTAAGATGCAAGCACGGCCAGCAACCGGAGGGCGGGACCCGACGGACATGAACAGGACGGCAGTCCGCGATCGACATGTGACTGCGCCGGCGCGCTGCGATGTGACGCACTGCTGGCTGCGAGTTTGACCAACGGGTCATGCTGGCGCCATGACCACCACCCTGATCTCGGGAGCCACACGAGGGCTCGGACTTGAAGCGGCCAGGCGGCTCGTAGCAGCCGGGCACGACGTCTATGTCGGCGCACGCGACTTGGATCGCGGTCGTGCCATCGCCTCGGAGATCGGAGCGACCGCGGTGGAGCTAGACGTCACCGACGATCGGTCTGTGCGTGCTGCAGCAGCCGCCCTTCGTGGCTCGTCGCCTCACCTGGATGTGCTGGTGAACAACGCCGGCATCGCTGGTGACCAGGATTCCCCAGGCAAGGCAACCATCCCCGACCTCGAGCGGGTGTTGGCGACCAACGTCGTGGGCGCGGCCCGGCTCATCGCCGCCTGTACCCCGCTGCTGGAAGGCAGTGCCGCACCCATCGTCGTCAATGTGAGCAGCGCTGTCGGGTCGCTGACCCTCAACGCTGCGCCGGACGCGCCTTGGTCGGCGCTCGGCTATCCGATGTCGAAGGCCGCGCTAAATATGCTCACCATCCAGTACGCCCGGGCATTCCCGAGGTGGCGGGTGAACTCTGTGACGCCCGGACTGACGAACACCGACTTCATCCCCCGCGACGTGGGCGCCTCGGTGGGGGAGGCCGTCGAGATCATCGTCCGAATGGCGTCGACCCAGGGCGAGGGACCCAGTGGCACCTTCCAAGACATCAACGGTCTCCTTCCCTGGTGACTTCACAGCGCCGACATGCGGCGTACTGACTCATCCTGAGCGGCGATCAGTGGACGCGATCTGCCGCCGTGCCGGACAGTGAAATGTGGGCGTTCAGGCGGGTGCGATGCCCATCTCCTTGGAGATTCGTGCGAGTTCTGCTTCGTCGGAGATGCCTTGGAGGTCGTAGCGCGGCGTGTAGGGCGCTTCGAGGGACTCGATCTCCTCGGTCGTGAGTTTGAGATCGATGGAGGCGACTGCGTCATCGATCTGGGAGGGCTTGGTTGCGCCGACCAGTGGTGCGCTGACGACCGGGTTCGCGCGGAGCCAAGCCAGCGCGACCTGGGCTTTGCTCACTCCATGCCTGGAAGCGACCACGCCAACCGCTTCGATGATGGCGTGGTCGGACGCTTCCTGGGTGTAGAGCATGTCGGCGTAGGCAGCGTCGTTGCTGGAGGATCGGTCGGTGACTGCGTCGTTGGCGCGGGCAAGGCGCCCGCGGGCCAACGGGCTCCAGGGGATCGTGCCGACGCCTTGGTCGGCGCAGAGGGGGAGCATCTCGCGCTCCTCCTCCCTGGCCAAGAGGTTGTAGTGGTCCTGCATGGACACGAACCTCGCCCAGCCATGGAAGCGCTGCAGGTGCAGCGCCTTGCTGAACTCCCAGGCGTGCATGGAGGAGGCCCCCAGGTAACGGACCTTGCCGGCCTTGACGAGGTCGTGCAGCGCTTCGAGGGTCTCCTCCAGCGGAGTTGCTGTGTCCATGCGATGGATCTGGTACAGGTCGATGTAGTCGGTGCCGAGCCGGCTCAGGCTGTGCTCGACCTCGGTCATGATCGCCTTGCGAGACAGGCCTTTGCCGTTGGGTCCGGGACGCATCGGGTGGCGCAGCTTGGTGGCGATGACGATGTCGTCGCGGTCGGCGAAGTCATGCAGCGCCCGTCCGAGGATCTCCTCGCTGGAGCCCTGGGAGTACATGTTGGCGGTGTCGAAGAAGTTGATGCCGGCCTCCAGGGCTTGCTTGATGAGCGTCCGGCTGTCGGCTTCGCTCAACGACCACGCCGGGTGTCCGCGGTCTGGCTCGCCGTAGCTCATCGCTCCGATGGCGATCGGTGAGACGTCGAGTCCGGTGGTCCCGAGCTTGATGTAGCGCATGGTGCTCCCATATCGTTAGTGGAGAGGTCTCCGTTTAACCGTAGTGGAGACCTCTCCACTTATCAAGGGAGTCATCGGTGGTGCGTTCGGACGCTCGGGAGAACCGGGCACGCATCCTCGAGGCCGCGCGAGACGCCTTCGCCGAGGACGGAAGGACGTCGATGAACCAGGTCGCGCTGCGAGCAGGCGTCGGTGCGGGGACGCTGTACCGGAACTTCCCCACGCGTGAGGATCTGGTCCTGGCGGTGTACCGGCACGAGGTCGACCGATTGGTCGATTCCGTCCCACGACTACTGGCCGATCTGCCGCCCGTGGACGCGCTGCGCGCCTGGACGCTGGACCTGGTCGAGGCAATGCGCCGCAAGCACGGCCTTGGCGATGCTCTGACCCCCGCTGCCCACCAGACGATCACGGAGCACACCTACGGCCCGGTCATCGGGGCGATCACCGACCTGCTCGACTCCGGCAAGGCTGAGGACAGCATCCGCGGAGACGCTGACCCCGGTGACTTCCTCCAGCTGACCGGTGCGCTTTGGCGGGCAGCATCCACACCGGTAGACCGGGCGCCGCGCATGCTCGACCTGATCCTCGACGGGCTCGCGGCCCCGTCGCGCCCCCAAACCTGAACGCGCGGACATTGGCCCACCGGCGTCACCGACTCAGCACGAGAGCGCGGTGGCAAATGCGCCCCGCAGCCAGCGGAAGGACGCACCATTCAGCGGCATGAGCTTGCGATTCATGCACTCGAGCCAGCCCGTGACCAGGATGAGAGTCTGACCGCTTCCGTCTCGGTCGGGCCGGGGTCCGGCTTTCCCATCAAGGACCAGGCCTATGACGAAGCGGAATGCCACATCGCTAAGGTCCAGTGGGTGAAAAGGCGGTGGATAGTCACCATCCACGGGGTGTGCAACGCACCAGAGCGGGGCCTCGAAGGCCCCGGGTGCGCGCCGATGTCTTCCACGATCCCGCCGACGGGGTTGACGCTGATGGAGCGGACGTGTCCGCCGTCCTCCCATCGGGCGTGGGCAAACATGTCGTTGAAGGACCGCTGCGTGAGCAGGACCAGCGCTCGTCCCTTGGCTGCCTTGACGTAGCGCGGGTGAAGAATGGTCGGGTTGTAGAGATGTGCGTCTCGGGTCGCGGCCTCGTATTCCACCTCGGGCTTCACTGACCCGGGTCTCCTGCAGGGCTCAGGCGCGCTCTTCGGCGATGGAGTTGCCGCCGTCGACGACCACGAGCTGGCCGGTGGTGTACGCGGCCCCGGGCAGGCACAGCGTTGCGATCGCGGTGGCGACCTCATCGGGTGTGCCTGTTCGCCCTAGCGGCGTGGCTCGGGCCTGGTCGGCTTCATCGGTGGTTTGGCTGTCAGTGGCGATCCAGCCGGGTGCGACGGCGTTGCAGGTGACGCCGTCTCCGGCGTGGTCGAGGGCCACGGATCGCATCAGGCCTACCATGCCTGCCTTCGCGGCGGCGTACCCAGCTTCCCCGCGCATCGCCATCACCGGCCCGGTGACCGAGGCCACCATGACCACCCGTCCCCAACCGGCAGACAGCATGTGGGGCAGGGCGGCTCGGGTGACCAGATATGCCGTGTCCAGGTTGCGCGCGAGAGTCTGACGCCATGCGTCCGGCGGAAGCTGCAAGATGGTTCCGGACTCGTCATCGACGATGCCGTCGCCCAGGACCGGACTTGCCTGGCTGGTCATCCCGGCGTTGTTCACCAGGATCCCGATCGGTCCCAGGGCTGCATGCGCGTGGTCGACGGTCGACGAAACGGCCGACGGGTCGGTGAGATCGGCGACGAGACCGATCGTCTCGACCCCTAGCCGGGCGAGCTCCGCGGCTCGCTCGTGCACCCTGTCGCTGGTAGCGGTGAGGGCGACGGATGCTCCCAGCGCACCGAGCATGCGTGCAGTCGCGAAACCGATACCAGTTGCGGAGCCCGCGCCGGTCACGAGGGCGGTCCGACCGGTGAGCAAGAGCAGCGAGGGAACGCTCGGGGCGGGGTCAGTCACTGGCGCAGGTTAGTGCTGCTGGTTGTGGGGGCGTGGGACGTGTATGGCCGTCTTGTTCCCCTACGTCGAACATCCACTGGGTCTCTTGACTCGTATCGAAACGCTCCGTATCGTTTTGTTATGCAGTTGAGGACGCAGGACCAAGCCACGCGAGGAGAACCTATGGAGACGACACGGATCACGACGACTCAGCTCGGACAGACCGGGCTCGAGATCACTCGTGTGGGCTTCGGCGCGTGGGCGATCGGAGGTGGGGGATGGGAGTTCGGCTGGGGTCCGCAGGAGGACCAGGAGTCGATCGACACGATCCACCGCGCTCTCGAGCTCGGGGTGAACTGGATCGACACAGCTGCTGCCTATGGGCTCGGGCATTCCGAAGAGGTGGTGGGGCGGGCGCTGGCCGGCGTCGACGAGCGCCCGTATGTGTTCACCAAGGCCTCGCTCGTGCCCGGTCCCGGTGGCCGCGTGTTGCACAGTCTGAAACGCGACTCGATCCTGCGTGAGGCCGAGGCAAGTCTGGGCCGGCTCGGCGTGGACGCCATCGACCTGTACCAGATCCACTGGCCCGACCCCGAGGTCGACATCGAAGAAGGCTGGGCGGCCCTGGCCGAGCTGAAGGAGCAGGGGCTCGTGCGTCACATCGGGGTCTCCAACTTCGACACCGCCCAGCTCACGCGGATCCAGCAGATCGCACCGGTGGAGACGCTGCAGCCGCCGTACTCGCTGATCGACCGCCACATCGAGGACGAGATCCTGCCGTACGTCGCAGCCGAGGACATCGGTGTCATCGTCTACTCGCCGATGGCGTCAGGGCTCCTGACCGGTGCGATGACGCGGGAGCGGATCGCCGGTCTCCCGGACGACGACTGGCGCAAGCACGACCGGCGGTTCAGGGAACCGCAGCTGTCGCGACACCTGGCACTGGTGGAGCGGCTCCGCACGGTCGCCGCTCGACACGACGCAACGCCGGGCGCAGTCGCCGCGGCCTGGACACTGCGCAACCCCGCCGTGCACGGTGCGATCCTCGGCTTCCGCCGACCGGACCAGGTCGAATCGGTCCTCACCGCGGCAAGCCTGGTGCTCAGCGACACCGATGTGACCGACATCGAAGCCACGATCCGAACCGAGCTCAGCGCATGACCGCCATCGGCACCGTCGGCGTGGTTGGTCTGGGCGCGATGGGCGGCCGGATCGCCGGCCGACTCCTCGACCAGGGTTATCGCGTTGTCGGAACCAATCGAACGCGGTCCAGGGCCCGCGCCGTGATCGGCCGCGGGCTGGTCTGGTGCGACACCCCGCGCACCACGGCCGAGCACTCGGACGTCGTGATCAGCATGGTGACCGACGACGCAGCACTCGCAGCGGTGACCGATGGTCCGGACGGCATCCTGGCCGGCCTCGCGCCGGGTTCGGTGTACGTGGACATGAGCACCGTCAGCCCGAGCGCCAGTCGCGCCCTGGCCTTGCGTGTCGGGGCCATCGGCGCCGGGATGCTGTCCGCACCGGTCTCCGGCAGCGTCCCTGCGGTGGAGTCCGGGACGCTGGCGATCATGGTCGGCGGCACGGCTGACGCGTTCGAACGCGTGGAGCCGCTTCTGCGCGAGCTAGGCAGCACGGTGACCTTCGTCGGTGACGTCGGGCACGCGTTGCTGCTGAAGCTCGGCATCAACGTCAGCCTCGCGGTACAGATGCTGGCCTTCAGCGAAGGTGTCCAGCTCGCCGAACGCGGCGGGGTCGACCGGCAGCTGGCCCTCGATGTCCTGACCCACAGTGCGATCGGCTCCCCGATGCTCCGGGCGCGCGCGGCGCTGGTTCTCGACCTGCCCGAGGAGGCCTGGTTCGACGTGGCCATGATGCAGAAGGACCTCGGGCTCGCCCTCGAGAGCGGGCGCGAGGAGGGCTTGGTCATGCCGTCGACCACGGCCGCCGACACGATGCTGACGATGGCTCGATCGGTCGGCTACGAACACCGCGACATCGCGGCCCTGTTCCGCCTCCTCTCGGACCTCGCGCCCAGCGGAGACCTGGTGGCGACGTCGTGACCGGCGCCGCGGCGAAGAACCCGCCCCGGGGACGACCTCGGAGTGAGACGGCCAAACGAGCCATCCTGGCAAGTGCGATGGAGCTCCTGCTCGACCAGGGACTGAGCTCGATGAGCATGGACGATGTCGCGCGCCGTGCCGGGGTCGGCAAGGCCACCATCTACCGATGGTGGCCCTCCAAAGAGCGGCTCGCCCTCGACGCCCTGGCAGCCGAGTGGGCGTCGTCTGCCTCGGCGCAGGGTCGTGACACCGGCACGCTGCGGGGCGACCTTCTCGCCCTCCTGCGCCCATGGGTCCGGCAGCTCAAGCGCCGGCCCTACGCACGTGTCGTGGCTGGCCTGGTGGCGGCCGCCCAGACCGACGCCGAGTTCGCCGAGCTGTACCGGCAGCACTTCATCGGGCCACGGCGGAGCGCCAGCCGCGACCTCCTACTTCGGGCTCGCGAGCGCGGGCAGATCGCCGCCGACACCGATCTCGAGGTCGCCCTCGACCTGCTCTACGGACCCGTCTACCACCGGCTCCTGCACGGCCACGCCCCCCTCACCCAGCGATTCGCGGAGCAGGTCATCGACGCCGTCATCACCACGATCTCCTCCGACCGACCAAACGCCTGAGGACCGCCCTCGATCGCCCGCAAGCGCATCCAAACCCCAGAAAGAGGAATCCCGATGAACCACCACCACAACCACCACGACCTGAGCCTGGAAGACGCCAGCCGCCTCGCGGTCACCGCCACGGCTGCCGACCTGGAGCACTGGGCATGCAGCGTCGCCGCCCATGGGCAGGTCGCCCTCGACGACCTCCTCGCAGTCCTCGACCTGCTGCGCGACGCCAGCACGCCCCAGCACACCGCGAACCTCATTCCGCTGTCAGCCAGCTAGACCTCAGCCACCAGACCCCGAAGGAGACCCCATGTACCCGCGTCAGATCGGCGACACCAAGGTCAGCGCCATCGGACTCGGCGCCATGCCGATGTCCATCCAGGGACGGCCCAACGAGTCCCGCTCCATCGCCACCGTCCACGCCGCCCTCGACGCCGGCATCACCCTGATCGACACCGCCGACGCGTACCACATCGGCAGCTACGACGTCGGGCACAACGAGACCCTGGTCGCCCGGGCCCTCACCTCCTACGGCGCCGACGCCTCCGACGTCCTGGTCGCCACCAAGGGCGGCCACGTACGTCCAGCAGACGGCTCATGGGCACTCGACGGCACGCCCGAGCACCTGCGAGCGGCCTGCGAGGCGTCCCTTCGGCGTCTGGGAGTCGACGCCATCGGCCTCTACCAGTTCCACCGTCCCGACCCGAGCGTGCCCTACGAGGACTCCATCGGGGTCCTGGCCGACCTCCTCGACGCAGGCAAGATCCGGATGGCCGGCATCTCCAACGCCGATCCCGAACAGATCCGCACAGCGCAAGCGATCCTCGGGGGGCGACTGGCATCGGTCCAGAACCAGTACTCCCCGGCCTTCCGGTCAAGCGAGCCCGAGCTCCGGCTCTGCGAGGAGCTCGGAATCGCCTTCCTTCCCTGGAGCCCCCTCGGCGGCATCAGGAGCGCCGCCGACCTCGGCACCCGGTTCCGACCCTTCGCGGAGATCGCGGGCGAGCTCGGCGTCACGCCGCAACAGGTCGCCCTGGCATGGCTGCTAGCCAGCTCCCCGGTCGTGATCCCGATTCCCGGCTCGAGTCGGCCGGCGACCATCCGGGCCTCCGCTGAGGCGGTCAACCTCGCCCTGACCACAGACCAGCTGAGCCTGCTCAACCAGACCGCGCTACCAGGTCCGGGGGCTACCGATGAATGACGTCTCCGCCGACGCTACGCGTGAGCTGCACGGGGAGTACGTCGAACGGGTGAGCCTCGCCGTCGCCGAGGGCCGCGAGGACCTGGTCAACGCTCCGGTCGCCGGGTCCGCGGCAACACCATCGCGGCAGTCACCGGACACGAGTCCCCGCCCTGGTGCCGAATCCGTGGGCCAGAGGACGAGAAGCGATCGGGTTCAGGGCCCCCTTCCCGTTCTGCTGATCCTCCTCACGATCGTGACCGGGCTCGTGGACGCGTTCAGCTACCTGAGCCTGGGGCGCGTGTTCGTGGCCAACATGACGGGCAACGTCGTCTTCGTCGGGTTCGGGCTTGCCGGCGCGGGCGGAATTTCGGTGGCGGCAAGCCTATTGGCCGTCCTCGCATTCACACTCGGGGCCGCAGCCGGCGGCCGGTGGTCCCTGCGGCACCCTCCGCACCGAGGTCATCTGTTGAGGGTCGCGGCGACGACGCAGACCGTGCTGGTCGTGACCGCCGCCGTCGTGGCCGGCGGCGCCGGCATCAGCGGCCAGACGACGCGCTTTGTCCTGATCGGCCTGCTCGCAGGAGCCATGGGCGGCCAGAACGCCGTCGCGCGCCGGCTGGGAGTGCCGGACCTGACCACGACCGTGCTGACGCTGACCGTGACCGGACTCGTCGCAGACGCCACGTCCGTCAAAGTGCGCTTCAGACGACTGCTGCCCGTGCTCGCGATGCTCGGCGGCGCCCTGGTCGGCGGCGCTCTCCTGCGTTGGCTAGGCCCGTCCGCGCCGCTCTGGATTGCTGCCGCGCTGCTGGCCTCCGTCGCGGTCGGCGCCCACGTCGCCATCCGTCGTCCGACCTCGGAAGCGTGGGGATAGGACAGACTCCTCTCGACCTAGGAAGCGAAGGGACATCTCGACTCGTCGTGTGACCTGGAACGGCAATACCCTCCGCGTCCCCTCCGCAATGGCGCACCTTCGTCGGCGCCACAGGCCGTGGAGCGAATCGCCGTTGTCTCTGCTCGATGGCAGCAAAGCAGCCGGGTCAACACACCGCCACGAACCCCTTCGCGCCGGCAACGGCGCAGGACTTCCTCGACCCACTGACTGACCTTCTGGACGGTGGCGGCGCCGATGGCGTCCAGCACCTCTCGTAGGATCGGCGACCTGATCCGCTTGATCAGCATGCGCGAGAGCGGGCGACCCGGCTCGGTCAGGCTGCCCCGGCCATGCGTTTGCGCGTACGTTGGATCATGCGGATCTTCTTCACAGGTGGCAGCGGCAAGGCCGGCAGGCACGTCGCGCCGTACCTCGCCCAGCACGGCCACCACGTCACCAACGCCGACCTCGTCCCGCTGGCGCATCCGGCCGTGGCTGATCTGCGGGTGGACCTGACCGACGCGGGTGAGACCTACTCCGCGGTCGCCGGGCTGGCGACGTTCGAGGAGCTGGAACTGCCCGAGAAGCCCACCTACGACGCCGTCGTGCACTTCGCCGCGGTTCCGGCGATCCTGCTCAGGTCGGACGCGGCGACGTATGCGACGAACGTCCTCAGCACCTACAACGTGCTCGAGGCTGCGACCCGGCTGGGGGTGCGCAAGATCGTGTTCGCCTCCTCGGAGACGACCTACGGGATCTGCTTCGCCCAGGGCGAGCGGCGCCCGCTCTACGTGCCGGTCGACGAGGACCACCCGACGGTCCCCGAGGACGCCTACGCGATGTCGAAGGTCGCCGGCGAGGTGACGGCACGCTCCTTCCAGGCCCGTACCGGGGCAGACGTCTACGGCCTACGGATCAACAACGTCATCGAGCCGCACGAGTACGCCGAAATGTTCCCGCCCTTCCTCGCCGACCCGTCGCTGCGGCGCCGCAACCTCTTCGCCTACATCGACGTCCGCGACCTGGGCCAGATGGTGCAGCGCTGTCTGGAGACAGACGGGCTGGGATATGAGGTCTTCAACGTCGCCAACGCCGACATGTCGGTAGCCGCGACGACGAAGGAGATCCAGAACCGCTTCTACGACGGGGTGGAGGTGCGCCGGGAGATGGCCCGCGACGAGACCTTCTACGCCATCGACAAGGCCCGCGACCTCCTCGGCTTCGAGCCACAGCACTCCTGGCGCGACGTGCTGCCACACCCAGGAGCGCGGCCCTCCTGACAATGGTGCTCCCGCATGCTCACACACGGGCCGCTCGCAGAGTCCGCAGGTCGTAGGTGCGCCCGCGGCGAAGGGTCCGGTGCTCGCGAGGCTCGGCGGTGCGCCTGTCGCGATCACGAGTCGGACGCCCTCTGTGGTGACGGCTCAGTCGGGACCCTCGTGTGACCCGGTTGATTGGCGGCGACATGACCACCTCATCGGTCGGTTGGTCGAGCAGGTCTTGACGAAATCCGGAAAGTGCAGCGGCGATGGCGTCGTCCGCGTTCATCGCGTGGTCCATCCGGTTCGCGGCCGCTACTAGGTCGGGGTCCCCCCTGTCTTGCACCCCTTCGACGGAGTACCCGAGAGCTGTCACGAGAGTCCGAAGTCCTGCGCGCTCGCCGTACTCGCCCCGTACGTGGCGCCGGCGCTGCCCAAATGTCCGCACGCGTCGGCGGTTCGATCAATGCCTGTGTGGGACTGGCAGGGTCGCTTGTCCCGCCGCAGCCACCGAGCGCCAGCGCGGCCGTCCCCAGACCATCCTCATTGCCTTTCGCGTCGGATGAACATAAGGCGGGGTTGTGTCCCTTGTCGGGCAGTTGCATCAACAGCGATCCTGACAAGCGGTGCCGGCGCGACGGTGTCATCGGTTCCCCTCCTGCCAGGTCAGCAGCAGAGGAGCGCCGTTCTCGCCGCGCCGACAGGCGGCGGATAAGCCTGCGTCCGCCTGTCACCGGGTACTGCACCCGAGCCCTCAGCCGTAGAAGGCCCGCCAGGCCAGCGCGGCCATCTTCCGATGTCCGGTCACCGAGAGATGGTCGAGGCCCGCGGCGAGGTCGCCCTTCTGGAGCTTCATCTCTTGCATAGCTCCATGGTCGGTGCGGCAGGTCGGGTACTTCGCGCACACCGCGGTGATGATGCCGAAGTAGTGGTCGACCAGGCTCTGGAGGTAGGCCTCGTGTTGCGGTTCGGGCTTGCGCGTCTGTAGGTCGATCGGGTCGCAGAGACCTGTGCCGGTGATGTGATCGGGGTCGATCCGCTTGACGGTGCGGTCGTAGTCCTTGACGCTGGCCCACTGGGAGACGAAGAAGATCTTCGCGCCTGGCAGGTCCTGTGTGATCGAGTTCATGACGGCGGTTAGCTTGCGTCGGTAGGGGCCGTAGTTCTGCGGGTCGGTGCCGTCGCACTTGATGTCGTTGTCGATCGACTGGATGATCACCAGCTGAGGGGTCGGCGTGACCGCCGCGGCCTCCGTCTCCTGGTAGGGAAGGCTGTCCACGCCGGAGCCGTCGACGGCGAAGTTCGCGACGTGGCCCTTGGCTTCAGGGTTGAGCGCCACGATCCGCTGGTAGATGCTGTCGACCTTCGGGTTCGTCCCGGTCGCCCAGGAGTTGTCCAGGACATCGCTCTGCGGCTGCTGCGGGTCGGAGTCGTAGCCGGTGAGACCGGAGTGACCGAGTGCCACGATCGACGAGGGGTACCTCGCGTCAGGCGCGGTCGGGGCCTTCGCGGCGTCGCTGGAGCCCGACCCCGACGAACAGGAAGAGGCGCAGACTGTCAGGACAACGACGAGCAGCGCCTGGCGGACTAGTGACATTGAAGTCATTGGGGTGCCTTCCACTGGCGGAAGCGTCCGGATGCCCGTCGTAGGTCCGTGCCGAGAGACTTCCAATTGAGTATGGGAGCCACGTCGGGGCTGTCACGCGCGTGACCGGCTTCTGGCGGCATCCCTGGTGCCGGTCGCCGGGGGCTGGACGATCGTGCACGGCCAGGTGTCGGGGCGGCGACTGTCTTGGGTGCTAGCGCTGCGCCGAGGAGCGCGATGGGAACACCCCACAGGGAGATGGCTAGCGACGAAGGCTCTCCGGTCACGATGACGATTGGGAACATGGCTGCGAACGGGTAGAGCCCGACGGTCAGTGGCACGAAGCGGCCGAGGGCGTCGAGGGTGTGGGTGCGGAAGACCGCGATGCCAAACAGGCTCATGCCGATCGCGGTGGCGAGTGCACCTACGGGCAGCAGGGCGTTCTCGTCGTTTCCGTTGATTGCGGAGACGATCTCGGCGACAACAAAGGCGGCGCGGCCGAGGGTAGTTAGTGCAAGCCCGGCGACCCCGAGCCGACGGCTCGAGTGGAGGTTGGCACGCCAGAGTCCGGCGATTCCGATGGCGATGAGGGTGTCCGACGCGAGCCAGATCGCCTCATGGGTGCCGTCATTGACGAGTCCGGCGGCGAGCCAGAGTGTTCCGCCCGCTATCCAGACGAGTGCGATGGCCTTCATGTGCGCTCCTTGCGGGTGTCGTTGTGCGGGGACCTGAGTCGAGACTGGTCTGGCATGTTCCCGGGGTGTGAGGGCAACGCGGCCGGCCGAGCGGGAGGCTTTCCCGGTTGACCCGGGATGGATCCCGGCCATTGAGGGACCGCGGGACGGCACACTTGTCGTCACGATGTCCGGACCAGTGCTGCTCAACCTGGCGTCGGGACTCGCGTGGACGGTCCCGGGGCTCTATCTCGCGCGCCACAGACCCAAGGTGTTGTTCGGCTGGCTGGCGTTGCTGGCAGGGGCCGGCCACTGGGTCGCCGCTGTGCTCGACTCCGCTGCGGGGGGCACGATGTTCGGCGGAATCGCCGCCGCGGCCGAGGTTGTGGAGCAACCGGTTCTGATGGCGATGTATGCGTTCTATCCGGACGGTCTGCTCCCGCGGAACTGGCTTCGGTGGCTCAGCATGCTGTCCATTGCGTTGGCCGTCGTTGGCATTCCGGTCGCTGCGGTCGACGTCACCTTGGTGCCCGTCTTCTTCGGTCCCTCAGCCGTGCTGGCCATCGGTGTGCTGTGGATGCGCTGGAGGAACGCCCGAGGAGACGACCGAAGGGTGTTGAGCTGGTTGCTCGTCGTCGGTGTCTCGGTCACGGTGGTGACGATCCCGGCGGTTGTCCTGCTACCGACGCCGGTCGGTGCGGCCGTCGGGCTCGGACTGACGTTGGTCGAGTTGGCAGTCGTGACCGCGGCGACGTTGCGTCACCAGGTCTATGGGCTCGACCTGGTTCTGCGCCGCACCCTCCTCTATGGGCTGCTGACAAGTTTGGTCGTCGGGGTGTTTGTCGCTGCCGTCGGGGTCGCGACTCTTTCCGGGGTTGACTCGGACAGTGTTCCTGCGTTCGGCGCCGCAGCGATCTCGGTGATTGCACTCGCTCCGGCACGAGCGTGGCTACAACGTCGTGTCGACCGGTTCGTCTACGGCTCCACTGGTGACCCCTACGCCGCCGTGGCCGGTCTCACCGCGGAGTTTGCGGGTGCGTCGACTCCGCAGGGGGTCATCCAGTCCTACGTCGGGAGAATGCGGGACGCCCTTCACGTCCCCTGGGTCCAGATCGAGTATGGCGAACCGGCGCGCGCCGTCGTCGCGGGTGTCGCCGAGGGCCCGTCGGCCAGGTTCTCGATCGTCCACCGTAACCGTGAGCTCGGTGAGCTCACCGTCGGACTGCGCCGCGGTGAAGATGCGTTGCGGCGCCGGGAACGTCGGTTGATCTCTGACTTGGCGGCTCATGCGGCTCTCGTTCTCGAGCCCATTGCCCTTGCCGACGACCTTCAGGCTTCGCGTGAGCAGGTTGTCGCGGCACGCGAGGAGGAACGCCGGCGGCTTCGTATGGACCTTCATGACGGCCTGGGCCCGCAGTTGACAGGTATCGCGCTCGGACTCGACGTTGCGAGCGAGACGGTCGATCGCCCGGACGTTGCCTTGTCGCTGGAGATGTTGCGGGCAGAGGTCTACGACGCGCTCGGCAGCGTGCGTCGTCTTGTCGCGGGTCTCCGTCCGCCGAGGCTCGACGAGGTCGGCTTGGTCGGTGCGGTCGGTGAAGCCGTCGACAGAGCTGGACGTGGCGGGCTGCGCGTCACCTTCGACCACACCGTCGCAACGGGCGGGCGCTTGCCAGCGGCGGCCGAGGTGGCGCTTCTTCGCATCGCCGAGGAGGCGATCACCAACGTGGTACGCCATGCATCGGCGACCGAGTGCAATGTATGCCTCGCGATCGGCAGCGAGGCAACACTTGCTGTCACCAACGACGGCGTCAGTGCTGTCGGAAGCTCGGAAGGTACCGGGCTGGAGTCCATGCGTCATCGGGTTGAGGAGCTCGGCGGCATCTTTCGGGCCGGCCCATACCCTGACGGCGGCTGGAGGATCGTGGCGTCCATCCCGCTCGATGCCTCAGGAGAGTACGGCCATGAGTGACCCCATTCGCGTGCTGATCGTCGATGACCACGACCTTGTGCGCGCAGGTCTCGTCGGCGTCCTCTCCGGCGAGAAGGGATTTCAGGTGGTTGCGGAAGCTGCAGATGGGAAGCAGGCCCTCGAAGCCGCGCTTCGTCACCGGCCCGACGTGGTGGTGATGGACCTCGAGATGCCACGCATGGGAGGGGTCGCCGCAACGCGCGAGATTCTTCGAGCCCTACCGGAGACCGGGGTAGTCGTGCTGACGATGTATGACGACGACGACTCCGTGCTTGCCGCACTCCGCGCCGGAGCCCGCGGATATCTACTCAAGGGTGCTGGTAGGGGAGAGCTTCGATCCGCGGTGGTGGCCGCCGCCGAGGGGCACTCCGTGTTCGGCGGCGCCGTCGCGGCCAAGGTGGTGGGACGAGCAACCATCGACCCAGCCGGACCGGCGATCCCGGGGCTAACCAAACGCGAGCACGACGTGCTCGCCGCGATGGCCGATGGGCTCAGCCCGGCAGCCATCGGCGTCAGGCTCGATGTCTCGCCGAAGACCGCACGCAACAACATCTCCATGATCCTGACGAAACTGGGTGTGAACGATCGTTCGGAGGCCGTCGCCCTCGCCCGCAGAGCCGGCCTCGGCAGCCGCGGATGACGACCCCAGCGCGCCCCTTCCCCATCCTGCAGCAGCGACTCGACGTCTGAGCGCAAGAGGAGAAGCTGACCCTCATCCCGAAGGGCACCCGGCTTGCGCGGCTACTGGGACGGCTACTTCGCGGGACGCTCGGCCCCGCTCGGTCGGGTGCCGGCCGAGGTCGTGCACGCGGCGTGCTACGACTTCGCCGACGGGGAGGTGGCCCGCCACATCCCGAAGGTCTGGGACACGACGACCCCCGAGGAGGCGCAGGCCGCCCGTCAGCGTGGCTGCGTCGCCGCGCTGCGCCGGATCCTGGGCGACCTCGTCGACTCTCCCGAGCTGACCCGTGCCGCCGAGCTCCTCGCCAAGGCCGCAACCGGCGTGCCGACCGAGGGCCGGTGATGTATGCCGGACTCCGCACGCTCCCGGGTGCCCGACGAGCCGGTGGCCCGGCTCTGGTACGCCGCGAACATGCTTCGCGAGCAGCGCGGCGACGGCCACATCGCCGCCCTGGTCACCGAGCGCATCGGCGGGCCCGAGGCCCACGTGCTCTGCGCCCTCGACCAGGAGATCTACCCGGCGGAGTCGTTCGGCCGCATCCACGACCTCCCGAAGACCCGTTTGGCGGCGGTGATGGACGGGCTGCGCCACCGAGGTCTCCTCGATGCGGGCGGCCGCTTCATCGGGGCCGGGCGGTACGACCAAGGATCGGATCGAGTCGGTCACCGACGCGCTCGCGCAGACGCCGTACGACGCGCTCGAGGCCGGCGAGCTGGACGAGCCGATCGCGCTGCTCGAGCCCGTCTCCGGGCGACTTCAGGCCACCGGGTCCCAGTAGTCGCACCGACCGGGAGAAGATTGGAAGAATCGTCGAGGTCGTTGTCGAAGAGCTCGGGAGCTGTTCGACGTAGGTATGAGACAGCAACCACCAGCAACCCCGTAGGAGTGATCGAGATGCCACGTTTCATGGGATTCGTGAGGATTGAAGAGGGCGTCGGTACGCCGCCGCAGGCACTGTTCGACGCGATGGACACCTACATCGGCGACCAGGCGGCCAAGGGCGTGTTCCTCGACGGTGGCGGTCTCTACGGCACCGAGGACGCCGTGAACTTCGTCGTTCGCGAGGGCGTGGTCAGCCGGGTGGACGGTCCCTACGCCGAGGCCAAGGAGGTCGTCGGCGGGTGGGCGATCATGCAGTACGACACCCTCGAGCTGGCCGTCGCCGACCAGGAGGAGTTCGCCCAGCTGCACGCGAAGTACTGGCCCGAGGTCACCGTGATCTCGACGCTGCGCCAGATCTCCACCGGGCCGGAGACCCCCGGCGACTGAGCCGGGCCTTCGAGCCGACCAGCCACGCGCGGGCCGGACCGAGCAGGTCTGGCCCGCGGGCATGCTCACTTGGCACCTGGGACAGATGGGAATGCGCGGCGCTTGCCGACGCAGCGGCTACGGCCCGGTGTGACCGCTCCCGGACGTCAGGGTGACCAACGGCTCCCAACGCCCCTCGGAGACGAACTCGACGTTGCCATCCACGACCACGATCGCCGTCCGGTCGTCCATCGCGTACGCCGGGTTCGGGATGCCGGCCGCCCACTGCACCGCCTCGGCCATGGAGTTGCCCGGCATGCCGTCGTCCGCGAGGTGCGGGCAGATAGAGAAGTCGACGACGCCCAAGGTGGTGTCGTCGCCCGAGGGCGGTCGCCATTGGATGAAGTCGTCACCGACCACGGGGGTCATCACCATGCTCCCCGCGCTGAGACCCACCCACACCGTCTCGGCGAGCGACGGCAGCAGCTCGGCCAGCCCCGACTCGCGCATCCAGTGGCACAGGTAGAGGACGTCACCACCGGCGACGACCAGGGCATCGACCTCACGGACCAGCGGCACCCACTGATCCTCCTCGAGGCTGGGGAGAGCGGTGAGCTCCAGCACTCCGACGGACTTCCAGCCGAGGTCGACCATCGGGTTCTGGGAGTTCCCGCTGACGAACTGCCAGGCCTTCACGCCGGGGCCGACCCTCGGATGTCCGTACATCGCCGTCGGGATGCACAGCGCCGTCGACTCGGCGATGGGCTTGCCGAGCAGCTCGACGAGGGCGTCCCGGATGCTGGCGTTCGACACGCCGCCGGAGGTGAGAAGGAGCTTCACGGTGTTCTCCTGTCAGGAGGTCCTGAGGGCAGGACGACACGGGTGGCCGGACAGTAGTTCTACGAACGGCACCGCGCCGATCCGACGCGGTCGGACGACGTTCTCGCAGGACGCACGTCCCACACCCGTTGGCCGCGCCCCTAGATTCGACCAGGTGGACATGGCCGCGTGCATCACCGACGACGACTACGAGGCGTGGCGTCGGGTGCGGATCGAGGTGGTGTCCGCAGAGCGCTGCGACAGCGTCGCCTAGATGACGGCGCAAGACTCCCCCGACCGGTTGCTCCTCACCGCCTCCGTCGTCGGCGACGTGGTCGGGTCGGGAATCGCGGACCGCTCGGACTCCGCCGGCGGCCCGTTCGTCGCGGCCCGCGGGGGGGCCGCGACGACGATCGTCCCTGTGGTCGCGGCAGGCATGGCGGGCGCCCTCCTCGCGGTCGGAGGCGTGTTGATGGGAGTCGTGGCCATCTCCGCGCTTCACGGCTACCCGGAGATCATCAGACTCGGCAGCGATGGCGGGTTCGCGATGGTCGGCATCGGTGGAATGCTCGCCGCGGCCGTGAGCGTCGCCTGGTTGAACGTGCTCGGCTTGCAGTGCGGAGTCCTGGGGAAGGCCCTCGGCAGGTCCGGGGTCGTGGTGTCGGTACTGCTCCTGGGAGCCATCGCCTTCATTCCGATCCTGGGGCTGCTGGTCTGGTGGCCGCGGTCTCTGTGGTACTGATCCGCCGCCCCTAAACGCCGAGTCGTCATATGCCGACTCGGCGCGAATTCGGCGCACACTTATGCCGACTCGGCGCGAATTCGGCGCACACTTGCGCCGACTCGGCGCTTAGTCGAGGAGCCACTCGGGGCGTTCGAGGAGGGCGACGAGGACGGCGAGCCAGCGCGCGGCCTGGACGTCGTCGACCCGGCCCGGACGCACCGACAGGGTCACGGTCAGCACCTTGCCCGGCACGACCGCTCCCCCTTCGACCACCGGCTCGTCGCGGACCGCCCCCAACGCCAGAGCGGCGGACTGACCCGCCGGGATGATCGGCGCGGCCTCCTCGACACCGAAGCGTCCAGGGTCGCTGACCGGGATGCCCGTGGCGACGCCGTCGTCGAGGTGCGCCACCGCGAGCTGCGGCACCTGACGATGGGCCGCGGCGACCGCCCGGACGACCAGGTCGGTGACCCCCGAGTCGGACCGGTCGAGCTGCTCCGACAGCGCGACCAGGCGGTCGACTCGGACGCGGGCGCGCAGGTAGTGGTGCTGGAGCGTCGCCGGCTCGGCCGGCACCTGGGCCGGCACCTGCGCCGGCACCTGCGCCGGCACCTGCGCCGTCGCCTGGGTCGGCGCCGCATGGGCGCCGCGCCGGGGCTCCTCGGGAAGATCTGCCAGCAGCGGCTCGACCTCGAGCGGGATCATCTCGGCCACCACCGTCAAGGGCGTGGCCTCCGGCGCCGAGAGGACACCAGATCGGGGCTCCGGCGGCTCGGGCAACGGCGAGGACGGTGCCGAGGCGTCGAACCACGAGGGTGCCGTCTGGCGCTGCCGCCCGGCGACGCCGAGCTCGGCCAGCACCGCTTCGACGTCCTGCACCCGCTCCCAGGGCTCGCCCAGGACGCCGATCGGCGTCCCCGGCGCCACCCGGGTGCCGGGCTCGACGAGGGTCTTGAGCAACAGCCCGGGGCGCCCGGCCTCGACACTGAACAGCTCGTCGTCGGTCTCGACGTACGCGATGGTCTGGGCGGCGTCGAAGCGCGCCTCCTCGTCGACGAGCCACGCGGCCAGCACGCCATCGCCTGCGCCGGTCGCGACCTCAGGCATGCGGAGCACGCGCGGCACGGGCCTCCCCCAAGAGTCTTGGATGCACCCGGCTCGGCGGTGCCGGGCGCTGCGACATCCGAGGCTCAGGCTATGGGACCCGGCGACGCCAGACCACCCCAGGTCCACCCCGGGTCCACCCCGGGTCCACTCCAGGCCCACCCCGGTGACGCCATACGAAGCTAGCGCGGTAGGCCGCGATTCGTACGCCCTCCCGGAAGGCAGCAGGTCAGGGGACCAGGACGACGCGCGCCGCGGGCTCGCCGGCAGCCTGGCGCGCCCAGACCTCCTCGACGTCTGCCATGGAGCGCACCTCGTAGCGCATCGAGACCCGGCCGGCGGCCGCGTGCTCGAGGACCGCGCCGATCGCCTCCCGCCGCTGCTCGGGTGACAGCGCGTTGTTGGTGTAGCCGAGGATCGAGGCGGTGCGGCTCCGGATCACCGAGGAGGAGTACGTCGCGCGGTCGCCGCGGGCCCCGCCGAGGTTCACCAGCCGGCCGCGCTCGGCCAGCGTGCGGGACGCCGCCTCCGAGACGACGCCGAAGACCGGGTCGAGCACGACGTCGAACGGGCCGTGCTCGGCCAGCGCCGCCGCCAGCTGGTCCACGTCGTCGACCAGCGGCACGACGACGTCCGCGCCCGCCGCCGCCGCTCGCTCGACCGAGGAGGTCCGGGCGACGGCCACCACGGCGGACGCTCCGAGCACGCGGGCCGCGCCGATCCCGATCTGGCCCACCGCGCCGCCGCCGCCGAGGACCAGGGCGCGCTCGCCGGGCCGGAGCTGCGCGCGCCACGACAGTGCCATCCACGCGGCGACTCCGGACAGGCCGACGGCCGCGGCCAGCTCGTCGCTCACCCCGGCAGCCAGGGGTACGACGTCGCCGTCGGGTACGGCGGCGAGCTCGGCCAGCGACCCGTCACCCGGCCGCATCCCGGCCGTGGCGAAGAACCACACCCGGGTCCCGGGCTCGAACGCGTGCGACGACTCCACGACGCCGACACCCTGGCCACCGGGGACGTACGGCGTGGCGGGCACCCCGAAGTACGACGTCCCGGAGGCGCACAGCAGGTCCAGCGGCACGAGCGGCGCGGCGGTGACCCGGAGCAGCGTCCGCCCCGCCTGCGACGTCGGCGCCGGGTGCTCGCCGTACGACGGCGGCCGGCCCGGCGTGTGGAGCACCGCGCCCCTCATCGAGCCGCTCATGTCGCGATGTCCGGGTAGGGCAGGTCGAAGTGCCGCAGCCGCTGCCCGAAGGCGATCTGGTACTCCAGCGGCCCGTGGTCGCGCTCGAACATGGCGATGAACAAGGTGAGCGTGAGGAAGGGGTGGGCTCCCAGCGCGAAGAGGGCGACGTGGTCGTGCTCGACCAGGGCACGTCGTTCGTCGTCCTCGAAGGCCAGCCACGTGGACCTCTCGCCGGTGTGGCAGTTGAGGAGGACGTTCGCCATCTCGGCCTCCCACCAGTCGACGGTGCCGGCCGGGTCGGAGCGGTAGCGCTCGACCAGGTCGGGGTCGCGGTCGACGGTGTAGAGGAACTTGTCGAGCAGGTACCTGCTCACGACAGCGCCCCCTCGGGATACCAGGTGAAGTAGGCCTCCATCGTGTGGAACAGGTCCAGGGAGTCGACGTGGTCGGCCTTCACGCCCTCGCCCGCCACGCCCATCATCAGCATGAAGTCCATGAAGCCGTGCGTCGCGTTCCCGGGCGCGTGCAGGCTGTCCAGCGTCACCTCGGACAGGCAGCCCGCGAGGTCGCCGTTCGCGATCCAGTCGACCGCCCTGCGGTCGAACTCGGGGTCGGGTCCGTGCTCGCCGAACTGGCGCGGGCCTCCGAGCTCGAGCGAGAGATGGCCGGTGCCGATGATGGCCACTCGCTTGTCGCTCTCCCACGATTCGACCATCTCGCGAATCGCCTTGCCCAGCTGGACGAACCGCTTCGGCTGGGGCAGCGGCGGCGCGAAGATGTTGGTGTAGATCGGCACGATCGGCAGGTCGGCCTCGGGCCGCAGCGTGATGATCGGGCAGGTGATGCTGTGGTCGATCCGCAGCTCGTTGCTGAAGGCGAGGTCGAAGTCGGCGTCCAGCCCGTTGCGCAGGATGTGCGACGAGAGCTCCTCGTCGCCGCCGAGCCGGAGGCGCGGCAGCCCGAACTCGCGCTCCTCGTTGTACCAGTTGGCGTCGTAGTACGGCGCCTTGCCGACCAGGAACTGCGGCATGTTGTCCAGCCACAGCTGGTGGAAGTGGTCGCTGCCGACCATCACCAGCACATCGGGCTCGGCCCGGGTGAGCGTCTCCCGGAAGGTCTCGATCTTGGCCTGCCACTCGTCGGCGAACGGCGGCCGGTCGGCGCCGGTGCTCGTGCTCGCCCGGTAGTAGAAGGGATGGTGGGTCGAGGCGATGACCGCGGCGACGGTTGCCATCAGGCCTCCCCTGAGCTGTCGGTCGGGTCGGTGTACACGGCGTTGCGGTCGACGGCCAGGTAGGCGTCCATCGCGATCGGACGGCGCGCCTCCTCGGCCAGGTGCCCGAGCAGCCCGGCGGCACGAGCCAGGAGAGCGAAGCCGCGCAGCAGGTCGACGGGCAGGCCGAGGTCGGCCAGCGCCGCGCCGCAGACACCCGCGCCGTTGAGCGGGAGTCGACGACCCAGCACCTCCTCATGGGTGCGTCCGATGGCCTCGAAGAGCCGCAGGTGCGGCCCACGCAGCCCCTCCTCCTCGGCGATGGCGAGCAGCCGCGGCGTCCGCGGGTCGAGGACCTTGTGGACCGGGTGGCCCAGGCCCGGCAGGTACCGTCCGGCCGCGCGCTCCCGGCGTACGGCGGCCAGGGCGAGCGCGTCCCAGCCGGCGTCGTCGCCGGGCAGGGCGTCGTCGCGAAGGGCGTCGTCGCGAGCAAGCACCTCGTGCAGGAAGCGGCCGCAGTCCTCGGTCACCCCGAGGAACCGCGACCCGCCACCCAGCAGGCCGGCGGCGAGCGCCCCCTGGAGCGAGTCGGGCGCCGAGAGGTAGGTGAGGCGGGCCGCGATGGCGGTTGGGGTGAAGCCGTGGTCGGCCAGCGCGACCAGGACCGCCTCGAAGACGCGGGTCTCGGACGGCGTGGGCCGACGCAGGGCGACCAGCCAGAAGGCGAGCTCGCCGAAGCCGACCTCGCCCATCAGGTCCTCGGTGAGGCTGCGACCCAGCAGCCGGATCTCGTCGGCGCTCGACGTCCCCAGGGACGTCGGGAACTCCAGCTCGCTCATCGTGCCTCTCTCAGCTTCCGACGGATCCCTCGTCACCGCGCAGCCAGGCCCGGATCTCCTTCCCGTGCTCGTCGAGCGCGGGGGGCGGCAGTCGATAGTCCACGGGCGTGTCCGACAGCGTGACAGGGTTGCGGACCGACGGCACCATCGCGTCTCCCTCGCCGACCTCGACGACCGGGTCCAGACCGATCTCGGTCGCGAAGCCGACACCCTGGGCGACGTCGTTGATCGGTCCGCACGGCACGCCGGCGGCGATGATGTCGCGGAACCACTCCATCTTGGTGCGCGTCCGCAGCCGCTCGACGAGCAGGGGGCGCAGCTCGGCGCGGTGGACCGTCCGGTCCTCGTTGCGGGCGAACCTCGGGTCGTCGGCGAGCTCCGGCGCGCCGATCACCTCGCAGAGCTTGCGGAACTGCGCGTTGTTGCCCGAGGTGATGATCAGCTCGCCGTCGGCACAGGGGATCGGCTCGTAGGGGTAGAGGCTCGGGTGACTGTTGCCCATCCGCTGCGGGACGACGCCGCCCGCGACGTAGGCGCTGGTCTGGTTGACCATTCCCGACAGGGCGGAGGAGAGCAGGTTGACCTCGACCTGCTGGCCCGTGCCGGTCAGGTAGCGCTCGTTGAGCGCGGCCAGGACGCCGATGGCCGCGTGCATGCCGGCCATCACGTCGAAGACGGATATCCCGGAGCGGAAAGGCTCCGTGTCCGGATCACCGGTGAGGCTCATCAGCCCCGACATGGCCTGCACGATCAGGTCGTAGCCCGGCAGGGCGGCGCCCCTCTCGGTCGTGCCGAACCCGCTGATCGAGGCGTAGACCAGGCCCGGGTTGGCCGGCGACAGGTCGTCGTACCCGAGGCCGAAGCGCGCCATCCCGCCGGGCCTGAGGTTCTCGATCATGACGTCGCACCGCGTGCCCAGCTCGCGGGCGAGCCCCAGGTCGCCGTCGTCCTTGAGGTCCAGGACGACCGAGCGCTTGTTGCGGTTCACCGCGAGGTAGTACGTCGAGATGCCGTCGCGCACCGGTGGGGTCCAGGCCCGGGTGTCGTCGCCGGCCGGCGACTCGACCTTGATCACGTCGGCACCGAGGTCGGCCAGCAGCATCGTCGCGTACGGACCGGCCAGCACCCGCGAGAAGTCTGCGACCAGGATGCCCGCGAGAGGTCCCGTCGGTCGTTCGGTCACTCAGGCCCCCCAGGTCTTTGCGGACGCTCGTCCGCGCGGAGTTCACCAGCGATGTCTCCTGTGCGTCAAGGTTCCTTCGACCTTGACAGACGGGGCCAAGGGGTCGAGATTGACCGCTAGACGGACATGTGTCCGCTCACCTCTCATCGCGGTCCCGGCCACGACGACGTCCCTGGCAGCACGGAGGAGGGGCCATGCCCGACTCGATGCCCGAGCCGGTCGTCCTGCGCGGCGGCACGGTGCTCACGATGGACGACGCGCACACCGTCCATCCCCGGGCCGACGTCCTGGTCGTCGGCGACCGGGTCGAGGCGGTCGGACCCAGCCTCCAGGTGCCCGAGGGCACCCGCGAGATCGACGCGTCCGGCGGCATCGTGATGCCCGGGATGATCGACACGCACCGGCACATGTGGCAGACCGCGATGCGCGCCTACGGCGCCGACTGGACCCTCACGCAGTACTTCGTCTGGTACTACCTCGAGCACGGCAGGACCTTCCGCCCCGAGGACATCCACGCGGGCAACCTGCTCTCGGCCTGGGAGTCGCTCGAGGCCGGCGTGACCACGACCGTCGACTGGTCGCACGGGCTCCAGACCGTCGACCACGCGGACGCAGCAGTCGACGCGCTGCTGGCGACTCCGGGCCGGTTCGTGCTGGCCTACGGCAACATCCAGGCGGGACCGTGGGAGTGGACGGCCGACCCGGCCGTGCGCGACTTCTTCGAGCGGCGGCGGACCGGGGCGGGCGACATGCTCGGCTTCCAGCTCGCCTTCGACGTGACCGGCGACCCGTCGTTCCCCGAGCGGGCGGCGTTCGAGGTGGCGCGCGACCTCGGCCTCGCGGTCACGACGCACGCCGGGGTGTGGGGCGCGACGAACGACGACGGCATCCGGCTGATCCACGAGAACGGCTTCGCGGCTCCGGAGAGCATCTACGTGCACGCCGCCACCCTGAGCGCCGACTCCTACCAGCGGATCGCTGCTTCCGGCGGCTCGGTGTCGGTGTCGACGGAGTCCGAGCAGAGCGCCGGGCAGGGCTACCCGCCGACCTGGCAGGTGCGCCAGTACGACATCCCGGTGTCCCTGTCGATGGACACCAGCGTGTGGTGGAGCGGCGACCTGTTCTCGGCCATGCGCACCACCCTCGGCGCCGACCGCTCCCGCGAGCACCTCGAGGCCCACGTCAAGGGCGACACGGTGACGGCCCTGTCGCTGCGGGCCGAGCACGTCGTGGACTGGGCGACCCGCGGCGGCGCACGCGCCCTCGGGAGAGACGACCTCGGTCGGCTGACTGCCGGAGCGAAGGCCGACGTCGTCCTGATCAAGAACGACGACTCGCCGGTGTCCTTCCCGATCGTGAACCCCTACGGCCACGTGGCCTTCCAGGCCCAGCGTGGCGACGTCCACACCGTGATCGTCGACGGCCGCGTGGTCAAGGACGCCGGGAAGCTGGTCGGCTTCGACGCCCCCGCCGTACGCCGGGGGATCGACGCGACGATCGACCACCTGCGCGCGGCGATGGGCGAGGAGACCTGGCAGGCGGGCATGCACCCGGCCCTCCCGGAGGGCAGCAAGGTGCTCGACAACCCCTACCAGTACACCGACTACCAGTCCGAGAGCACCCACGGCGCGCGCGGGACGATGTTCGGCGACCCCGCCTCGGGAGCCGAGGACTGAGGACCCGGAGGAACGACGTGGCAGGCCGAGGCTCGGGACCTGACTTCGTCGAGTCGCTCGCCCGGGGGCTCGACGTGCTCGGCTGCTTCGACGCATCACATCGCGAGATGTCCCTGGCCGAGGTCGCGTCGTCGACCGGACTGGCGCGGCCCACGGCACGTCGGCTCCTGCTGACCTTGCAGGAGCTGGGCTACGTCAGGTCGGTCGACGGCGCCTTCTCGTTGACGCCGAGGTGCCTGACCCTCGGGACGGCGTACGTCGCCTCGCTCGGCCTGTGGGAGATCGCACGCCCCCACCTGGAGGCGCTGGTCCGAAGGACCGGTGAGTCGTCGTCGATGGCACAGCTCCAGGGCAGCGACATCATCTACGTCGCGCGCGTCTCGGTGCCGAAGATCATCGCGCTGCGCGTCGAGATCGGCACCCTCTTCCCCGCACCGGTCACCTCGCAGGGCAAGGTCCTGCTGGCGTCGTTGTCGCCGTCCGAGCTCGACGAGGTGCTGGAGATCCCCAGCCGCAGCGGGCTCACGCCGCCGCACTCCTTGGTCGAGCCCGAGGAGATGTCACGGAAGAGCCTCGACGCCGAGCTCGCGCAGGTGCGTGCCCGCGGCTGGGCGCTGGCCGACGAGGAGCTAGCACCGGGCGTGCGCTCGGTGAGCGTGCCGGTCCGCGACGGAGCCGGGAGCGTCCGCGCCGCCATGAACGTCACCGTCCACGCGGCCGAGACGACGACCGGGACCCTGCTCGACCAGCATCTCCCGCACCTGCTGCGCGCCGCCGGCGAGGTCAGCAGCGACTGGGCCCTGTGGCAGTCACGACCGCATGCCGAGGCCCGCGCCTGACGTCTGGCTCCGATCCCGCGAGGACCCCGGCCGGAGCACCCGGTGGGGGTGTCGCGTCCTTGGTGGAGGGGCAGGCTTGGCGCATGGAGCGTTGCTCGGCATCGGCGGGTGCTTCCCGCGCGCGGCCGACCCGGCCGTCCTGAGCGCGTGGTACCGCGACTGCCTGGGTCTGGACACCCACGAGCACGGCGCCTGACGCCATGAGGCGGGCGCGACGGTCTTCGCGACGTTCGAGGCCGAGACCGACTACCTCGGGTCTCGCAGCCAGGGCACGATGCTCAGCTTCCGGGTCCGCGACCCCGACGCGATGCTCGGCCGGCTCCGCTCCGCGGGAGCCGACGTCGCCGGGGAGACCGAGGAGTTCGAGGGCGTCGGCCGCTTCGGCTGGGTCACCGACCCGGAGGGCGACCGGATCGAGCTCTGGCAGCCCGCCTGAGCGACGTCGCCGGGCCGCCGGGACCGGCGCGGAAATGGCGGGTTCCGGGTCATCACCGATCATGGACCCATGAGCCGGCAGCGCGGATGGTCCCTGGGCGTCGTGGCCCTCGTCTGCGTCGCGGCGGTGGTCGCCATCGTGCGGTGGACCACCGGCGGCGGCTCCGGTCCCGCGATCGGCGTCTACCTGTCCGGCAACAACGCGGGACTGAGCGCCTACACGTCCGGGTGGCGCGAGCAGCCCGCCGTCGCGTCGTTCTACCTGGGCTGGGACTCGCCCCTGCCGGCGACCATGCGGTCCGCCGCCGCCGACGGCCGCGAGGTGCAGGTCGCCCTCATGACCAAGATCACCGACGGCTCGTGGGTGACCTGGTCGGACATCGCCGCGGGCACCTACGACGACCACGTCATCGCGGTGATCAAGTCACTCGACGCCCTCGACACCCGGGTGCTGCTGGCCCTCGACGTCGAGCCCGACGCCAACTACGTCAACGGCGAGGGCGGTGTCGCCCCCGGCCAGACGCCCGCGGAGTACGTCGCCGCGGCCGACCACGTCGCCGACCTGATCCACGCCCACTCCTCGCACGTCCACTCGCTGGTCTGGCTCGCGGGCTTCGCAGACCCCGCGACGGAGGCGGCGTTCCTGCCGGCCCACTCCAAGCTCGACGACGTCGGCTGGGACCCGTACAAGACCGGCGGGCACGCGGACGGCGAGACCGCCACCCAGCTGTTCGCGACGTTCGTCAACGAGGTCCTGGTGCCTCATGGGTACGGCGACATCACCCGCCACATCACCGAGACCGGCATCCAGACCGACGCCTCGGACGCCGGCACGACGTTCAGCACGCAGACCCAGATCGACTTCCTCCGAGGCATCCCGGCCGCGATGGAGGCCGACGACATCCAGTCCGTCGTCTGGTTCCGAGCAGACTCCGGCGCCCACGACTACATCCCCACCGACCCGACCGTCGACACGGCCTTCGCCTCGATGCTGGCCGGGCGCTAGCGGGATTCCGGATCGCAAGGCTCGCGCGGGGACGAACCACCCTCACTCGTCGAGGAGGTCCCGTTCGTACCACTTGCCGGTCTTGCCGCCCAGGTCCTCCGGCCCTGCGGGACCGACGGGTCGGAACCCGTTGTTGAGCAGCACCCGCTGCGAGGCGAGGTTGGAGTACGACGTGGCGGCTCGCAGGGTGCGGACGCCCTGGTGGGCGGCGAGGGCACAGATCTCGCCCACGGCGGCGGTGGCCACGCCGCGCCCCGCCGCTCGACCCGCGACCCGGTAGCCGAGCGTGGCAACGCCCTCGTCGCCGAGGAGGAGGTTGAAGCGGCCGAGGATCGACCCGTCGTCGTCGGCCAGGACGTAGTAGGCGCCGCGGCCCGCGTCCTGGTCCGCGAGCATCGCGGCGTGGCGGTCGGAGAAGTGCTCGAAGTAGTCGTCGCCGCGGTCGGAGATCGACGTGGCGAAGTAGCCCCGGTTTTCGAGCTCGAAGTCGAGCACGGCGTCGGCATGGTCTGCGCGCAGCAGCTCGAGCTCTCCCACCCCGTGACCCTGACAGACCCGCGGTCCGAGAGCTATGACGCCAGGTCGACAGCCGGGTCGACAGCCGGGTCGACAGCCGGGTCGACCGCTAGGACGACAGGGAGGCGTGGTGGCCGGTCAGCCAGCTGACCCCGGCGAGGAGGTTGGCGGGCGTCCAGGTGGCGGCACCGGGACGGAGCAGGTGGCGCCTTCCGGCCGGACTGAGGTAGGCCCGCATCCTGCTCGGCAGGCCGTTGGTCCCCGTGACGTGCGCGTGCCCCGAGACGACGTAGCGCTCGACGCCCTTCGGGTCGAACATCAGCACCTCGTCGGCGTGGGCGATGTCGTAGGTCAGCGGCTTCCCGGTGAGCCAGTCGTGGTCGGGTGGGGAGTCCTCCTTGACCCGCTCCCAGTACACGCCGAGGTACTTCCACAGCTGCGTGATGTCGGCCTGGCTCCCGGTCAGGAGCTGCCAGTTCGCGAGCTGGTGGTGCGGGTCGTAGAGCTTGCGGTACGCCGTGAGGTGGCGGCTGTCGTCGCGGGCCGGGTCCACCGTGATGGTGAGGAACTCCACCTTGTCGGTGAGTCCCGCCGCATCGGCGGCCGTCGCCGCCGCGACGACGTTCGCGGTGTCGAGCGGGCAGTCCTCGGTGCAGAGCGTCATCGAGTCGGAGACCACCAGCGTCTTGCCACGGAAGTCGGAGAGCGTGACGGGGTGGCCGTCGGCGTCGCGAAGGGGCAGCGACTCGATGGCGGAGGGCAGCGGGCGGTCGAGGACCGTGCCCCCGCCGCCGACGGGGGCCGACGGCGCGTGGCTCGAGCCGCACGCCGTCAGGAGCAGGGCGGACGCGAGCGTCGTGACGGCCAGTGCCAGGGGCCGGCGGAGGACGGGAGACGGGACCAGGCGCACGCCACCATCCTCCACGGCGACCCTGAGCCGGTCGCGCGGCCCCCCCTCAGGCCAGGAAGTAGTGACCCGCGTCGAGGTCGGCGACCAGGCCCGGGCGGTTCGGGTCCCAGCCGAGCCGCTCGCGGGTCAGCGCGTTGGATGCCGGGGCGTCGGCGCCGAAGAAGCGGCCGATCCACCCGAAGTGCTCGTCGGCCCGGTCGGCCGGGATCGACGAGACCGGCACGCCGAGGCCGAGGCCGATGGCCTCCGCGATGGTCCGGGCCGAGATCCCCACCTCGGCCACGGCGTGGAAGGTCGATCCGGCCGGGGCATCGTCCACGACGCGGCGCACCAGGTCGGCCGCATCGAGGCGATGGACGGCCGGCCACCGGTTGGCCCCCTCGTCGACGTACGCCGAGATCCCCCGGTCGCGGGCGACCGCCACCAGCGTCGCGATGAACCCGTGATCACCCGCGCCGTGCACGGTGGGCGCGAAGCGCACGACCGACGCGCGCACCCCGCGGTCGGCGTACGCCAGGGTCGCGGCGGCATTGGCGATGCGAGGGTGGTTGGCCGGGTCGGGCACGTCCCGCTCGGTGCCGACGCGTCCCGGCGAGAGGCCGAGCGTCCCCGACGCGGTCACGAGCGGCCCGCCGGTGCCCGCGAGCACCTCACCCAGCACGTCGATGGCGGCACGGTCCATCGCCGCGGCCTCGGCCATCTGCGAGAAGTCGTGGTGGTAGCCCAGGTGCACGACGCCGTCGGCTCGTCGGGCGCCGGCGCGGAGGCTGTCGAGGTCGGTGAGGTCTCCGCGCAGGGCCTCGGCCCCGAGACCCGCGACCGTGGCGGCCGACGCCTCCGACCGGGCCAGCCCGACGACCTCGTGCTCTGCCGCGAGGAGCTCGGCGACGACCGCCGACCCGATCCACCCTGACGCACCGGTGACGAACACCCGCATGACGACCTCCCGCTCCCGGCCCGCCGAGCGGGCTCGATGTCACTTGATGACATCACGCTAGCACAGCGATGTCATGGTGTGACATCGCGTAGGATCCGGGCATGGGTCGCTGGGAGCCGGGCGCGAGTGGCCGCTTCCGGCAAGCGGCGATGGACCTCTACCTCGAGCGCGGCTTCGACCAGACGACCGTCGCCGACATCGCCGCCCGCGCCGGCCTCACGTCCCGCACCTTCTTCCGCTACTACGCCGACAAGCGCGAGGTCCTGTTCGACGGCTCCGAGACCCTGCGGTCGGCGATGGTCGAGGCGGTGGACCGCACCCCGGCCTCCGCAGCGCCGATGCGGGCGGTGGCCGCGGCCCTCGACGCCGCGGCGACGATGCTCGGCGAGCGTCGCGACTTCGCGCGACGCCGCCAGGCGGTCATCGACGCGAACGCGGAGCTGCGTGAGCGCGAGCTGGCCAAGATGGCATCGCTGGCCGGCGCCCTGGCCGACGGGCTACGACGCCGCGGCGTCGACGAGCCCGACGCGAGCCTGGCCGCCGAGGCCGGGATCGCGGTCATGCGGGTCGCGTTCGCACGCTGGGTGGGGGACGACGAGACCCGCGACCTCACCGCGGTCGTGCGCGAGTCGCTCACCCAGCTCGGTGCGATCACCTCCAGGGGTGGTCGGCGGCGAGCCTCGGGGGCCTCCCGGTGAGCCCGGCGGCCGGCGGCACCATCGACGCCGACTACCTCGTCGTCGGCGCGGGCGCGACCGGGATGGCGTTCACCGATGCCCTGGTCACGCACTCCGACGTCAAGGTCGCCATGGTCGACCGGCGGCCGGCCGTCGGCGGCCACTGGCTCGACGCCTACCCGTTCGTCCAGCTCCACCAGTCCTCGACGTTCTACGGCGTGGCGTCGACGGTGCTGGGCGGTGGCCGAGTCCAGCAGGACGGACCCGAGGCCGGCCTCCACGAGCGCGCCACGAAGTCGGAGATCTGCGCCTACTACGGTCGCGTCCTCACCGACCGGCTCCTGCCCTCGGGGCGGGTCGAGCTGCACACCGCGAGCGAGTACGTCGGAGACCGCCAGACGGTCTCGCGGGTCTCGGGGCGGCGGCTCACGGTCTCCCCGACCTGCCGCATCGTCGACGCGCGCTATCTCTCCCCCGACATCCCCTCGGTGATGCCTCCGCCGTTCGAGGTCACGCCCGACGCCCGCGTCATCCCGGTCAACGACGTCCCCCGCCTCGAGCACGCTCCGAGCGAGCTGGTGGTCGTCGGCTCGGGCAAGACCGCCACCGACGCGATCGTCTGGCTGCTCCGGCACGGTCTCGACCCCGACCGGATCGTCTGGGTCAGGCCGCGTGACCCGTGGATGCTCGACCGCGCGGTCGTCCAGCCCGACCCGGCCTCGATCCTCGGCATGGCGGCCGACATCATGCAGTCCGCTGCCGTGGCGTCCTCCCTCGACGAGGTGCTCCTGGGCCTCGAGGAGGCCGGCGTCATGATGCGCCTGGACCCCTCGGTGATGCCGAGCATGGCGCGGGCGCCGACGCTGGGACGCTGGGAGCTGGACCTGCTGCGCAGCGTCGAGCGCGTCGTACGCCGCGGGCACGTGCTCCGGGTCGACCGCGGGCTGGTGACCCTCGCCGAGGGCACCATCTCGACGGCGCCAGACGCGGTCGTGGTGCACTGCGCCGCCTCCGGGCTCCGCAACCCCCCGCTCGTGCGGGTGTGGAGTCCCTCGGCGATCACGCTCCAGCCCATCCGCGCGGGCTTCCCGTGCTTCGGCGCCGCCGTCGTCGGCTACGTCGAGGCGACCCGCGGGCCCGACCCGGACGAGGGCGCTGCGCGGGCCGAGAAGAACCGGCTGTGCCCGCCGTCGCCGTACGGCAACACCCTCGCCCACTGGGCGGCCATGAACGTCCGGGGCACCCGCGCGACCCAGGCGTTCGGGGGTGCGCCCGACATCAAGAGCTGGGCCGACTCGGTGGCCCTCAACCCCGCGCGCGTCCCCGCCGAGCGTCGGGCCTCGCCGGACGTGGTGGCCGCTCTCGCCCGGCTGGGCGAGCACACCCCGGCCGGCCTGGCCCGCCTCGCCGAGCTCGGGCGCGTCCAGGAGGACGTCGCCGACCCCTCCCCGCTCCGCCGCCTCGGGTCGTCCGCCTGAGGCCGGGCCCCGCGTCGTCGTGGAGCGGACGACCCGGTGGGCCCTAAGGTGCGGCTATGGAGCGAACCACCTTCACGGTCGACACCGGGTCCGGCGAGCTCTCGGGGTGGACGGCGGGCGAGGGCCCCCGCGTCCTGGCGATCCACGGCGGACCGGGCATGGGCTACGGCTATCTCGACGACGCCGTCGCCGAGCTCGCGACGAGGTATCACGTCGCGACCTTCCAGCAGCGGGGGCTGGCCCCGTCGACCGAGGACGGCGAGTTCACCGTCGCCGAGGCGGTCTCCGACATCGTCGCGGTCCTGGACGGCCTCGGCTGGGACACGGCCTACCTCATGGGCCACTCGTGGGGGGGACACCTGGTCTTCCACGCAGCCGCGGCCATCCCCCGGCGCATCGACGGCGTGCTGTCGGTCGACCCGCTGGGGGCCGTCGGCGACGGCGGGATGGCGGCGTTCGGCGCCGAGATGGTGGCGCGCCTGCCCGAGGAGCAGCAGGCCCTGGCGCAGGCGCTGGACGAGAAGGAGATGGCCGGCGAGGCCACCACCGAGGAGTCACACGAGGCTCTCTCGATGTTCTGGCCGTCGTACTTCGCCGACCCGGCCTCCGCGCCGGCGATGCCACCGGTGGAGTTCTCCGCAGCGGCGAACACCGGACTGTACGGCGACGTCGTCGCGCGCCTGCCGGAGCTCGAGTCCTCTTTGCCCTCCCTGACGACCCCGGTCGGCGTGGTCGTGGGCGAGCTGAGCCCGATGCCCACCACCGCCGGCACCGACAGCGCCGAGCGCATCCCGGGCGCCTGGAGCACCGTCGTGCCGGGGGCCGGGCACTTCGTGTGGCACGAGTCCCCCGGGTCGGTCGTGGAGGCGATGGACCGGCTCGTCGGGCCGGCGAGCGGGGCTCGCTGAGTTGCCCGCGCACCAGCTCGTCGTCGCCGACGCGACGCTGCGCGGCCGTGCGGGTCGCTGGCACGTCGGGATCGACGACGGTCGCGTCGCCGCCCTCACCCAGGACACGCTGACCGGTCGCGACGAGCTCGACGCCGCCGGCGGACTGGTCACCGAGAGCTTCGTCGACGCCCACCTCCACCTCGACAAGGTGCACACGCTGGACCGGGCCGGCGACGCCGCGCTGACGGCGTACACCTCGGGCCAGATGGGCTCGGCGCTGCACTCGATCGAGCTCGCGTCGGCGGTGAAGGCGGACTACGACCGGTCGTGGATCGAGCCGAACGCGCGGGCCGCGCTGATGCAGGCGGTGCGGTTCGGCGTGCGACACGTCCTGGCGTTCGCCGACGTCGACACCTCGGCAGGCCTCGAAGGTGTGATCCCCCTGCTCGCACTGCGCGAGGAGCTCCGCGGCGTCGTCGACCTGAAGGTCGTGGCGTTCCCGCAGGACGGGCTGCTCTGCGACCCGGGAGCCGAGGAGCTGGTCGGCGAGGCCGTGGACCTCGGTGCCGACGTGGTCGGCGGCATCCCGTGGGTCGAGCACACCGACGCCGAGGCGCGCGAGCACGTGCGCCGGATGTGCGAGCTCGCCGCCGCCCACGACCGGGGGGTGGCGATGCTCGTCGACGACGCCGGCGACCCGACGCTGCACACGACCCAGATGCTGGCCGAGGCGATGCTCGCGCACGGTCTCGTCGGGCGCGGCGTCGCCCACCACGCCCGAGCCGTCGGCCTCTACCCCCGCCCGTCCCTCGAACGTCTCGCAGGGCTGGCCAGGCGCGCCGGGCTCGGGTTCGTCAGCGACCCGCACACCGGGCCCCTGCACCTTCCGGTCCGCGAGCTGACCGCGATGGGGCTGCCGGTCGCGCTCGGGCAGGACGACATCGAGGACGCCTTCTACCCCTTCGGCCGCCACAACATGACCGAGGTCGCGTTCCTGGGCGCGCACGCGCTCGGGGCGGTCGACACCGCCGGGATCGACCTCGTCTACGACGCTGTCACGACGACCGCCGCGACCGTGCTCGGCCTCACGGGTCACCGACTCGAGGTCGGCGGCAACGCCGACCTCGTCGTCCATCGGCACGAGCGGCTGCGACCGGTGCTCGCCCATCACGAGGCGCCGGCGTACGTCGTGGCCTCCGGGCGCCTGGTCGCGGCGTCGTCCGCGGAGACGACGTTCTCCCTGCCCGGCCCGGGCTGACCGGTCCCGGCTGACGACGCAGGACCGCCACCGCGCCGGTGCCCTACGCTGCCCTGCGTGGGGGGATCAGGCGTGGACCCGGCCCGAGTGGCCACGCTCAAGCAGCGGGAGGACGCGGCCTTCGTCGCGGCGCGCCCACGCAGCCTGGAGCTGTGGGGCTCGGGGCAGCGCGTGATGCCCAACGGCGTGCCGATGAGCTGGCTGCGCACGTCGTACGACCATCCGCCGCTGTTCATCGGGTCGGCTGCCGGGTCGCGGCTGCGTGATGTCGACGGCCACGAGTACGCGGACTTCAACATCGCGGACATGTCGATGTTCACCGGCTACGGCTCGGCTCCCGTCGTCGCGGCGGTGAGCAGCCAGGTGGCCCTGGGGTCGCAGTACCTGCTGCCGACCGAGGACTCGGTCTGGGTGGCCGGCGAGCTCGCCCGGCGCTACCGCCTGCCCTGGTGGCAGTTCACCCTGTCGGCGACGAGCGCCAACACCGAGGTCCTCCGGATCGCCCGCTCCTCGACCGGACGGGAGAAGGTGCTGGTCTTCGACGGCAAGTACCACGGTCACTTCGACGACGTCCTGGTCGAGCTGGAGGACGGCCGGCTCGTGCCGGAGGAGGGTGGTCTGCCGCGCGACGTCACCACCCGGACCCTCGTCGTCCCGTTCAACGACCTGGCGGCCCTGGAGCGGGCGCTGGCGACCCGCGAGGTGGCCGTCGTCATCACCGAGCCGGCCCTGACCAACAACGTGGGCCTGCTGATGCCCGACGACGGCTTCCACGCCGGCCTGCGCGAGCTGACCCGGGCCACGGGCACCCTCCTGGCCTACGACGAGACGCACACCCAGGTCGTCGGCCCGGGCGGACTGACCCGGATGTGGGCGCTCGAGTCGGACTTCGTGACCGTCGGGAAGTCCATCGCAGCGGGCATCCCGCTGGGCGCCTACGGCATGACCGCCGAGGTCGCGTCGGCCCTCCAGCGACCGGGTGGTCGCGACGACGACAAGCCCCAGGTCGCGGTCGGCGGCACGCTCTTCGGCAACCCCGTCTCGATGGCGGCGGCCCGGGCCACCATGAGCGAGGTGCTGACCGACGAGGCGTACGCCCACAGCCAGCGCCTCGGCGGCCGGCTCGCCGACGGGCTGTCGAAGGTCGCCGCCGGGGCCGGACTGGCGTGGACCACCCATCGGTTCTGGCCGCGCTCGGGGTTCACGTTCGGCCCGAGCATGCCGCGGACGGCGAGCGAGGCGCTGGCAAGCCTCGACGTGCCGATGCGTCGCCTCGCGCGGGTCTACCTCGCCAACCGCGGCGTGTGGGACGCCATCGTCGGCGCCGGGCCGACGTGCTCGGTCGCGGCGACGGACGACGACGTCGACGCCTACGTCGCGGCCTACGCCGCCCTCGTCGGCGAGCTGACCTGACCCTTGGCTGGTGGTTGGTTGCCAAATCCCCCGCTGAGGCGGGGGATTTGGCACTTCCTGGCCGCTGCAACCCCCGGGAAGTGACAAGAGAGGCCAAGAAGTCCGGCGCCGATGCGGCAGGGTAGCCGCATGGACGCCCAGCAGGTCGCCGAGATGACCACGGACCAGCCGCTCCGAGTGCTCGTCAGCGCCGGCGCCTCCGGGATCGGCGCCGCGATCGCCGACCGATTCCGAGCCGATGGCGCACAGGTGAGCGTCTGCGACAACGACGAGGACGCCGTGCGCACCGCCGTCGAGGCCGACCCCGAGCGGTACGGCGTGGTCGGCGACGTGTCCGACGCCGCCGACACCGAGCGCTGGGTCCGCGCGGTCGTCGACCGCTGGGGAGGGGTCGACGTCCTGGTGAACAACGCCGGTGTCGCCGGCCCGACCGCGCGCGTCGAGGACATCGGCCCCGAGGCCTGGCGGCAGTGCCTCGCCGTCACCCTCGACAGCCACTTCCTGATGGCGCGGCTCGTCGTGCCGCACATGAAGCGGCAGGGGTCGGGCGCGATCGTGGGCATCTCGTCCACGGCCGGGCTCTTCGGCTACGGCATGCGCACGCCGTACGCCGCCGCGAAGTGGGCCGTGATCGGCTTCACCAAGTCCCTGGCCGTCGAGGTCGGCCCGTTCGGCATCCGCGCCAACGCGGTGGCACCGGGTTCGGTCGAGGGTCCGCGGATGGGTCGGGTCATCGCCGCCGAGGCCGCGGCGCGGGGGGTCTCATCCGACGTCGTCGAGCGGGAGTACGCCGAGGCCCAGTCGATCCCGCGGTTCGTCAGGCCGGCCGAGATCGCCGAGCTGTGCGCGTTCCTGGCCTCGCCGCAGGCCTCGATGGTCAACGGCCAGGTCGTGGCGGTCGACGGACACACCGAGACCTTCCACATCGCCACCCGCTGACCCCGGGGTGAGCGCCGCGGCGCCGAGCCCGGCAACTCACCGGTCGTTCGCGCGCGAGGAGATCGCTCTCGAGAACGACGCGAAGCCGGACGCACCTGCCTACTGTCGGACGCGGGAAGCATCCGGAGAGCCACCTCGACCGGCCCGGCTCGCTCCTGCGTCGCAGGGGGAGTCGCAGGGCGACACGAACGGAGAGTCTGGTCATGAGGAGCTCGCAGCACGACCCGCAGACCACGGCGGCAGAGACCGGCACGACGTTCGAGCGAGTGCCGGACAACCCGATCCCGGTGCTGATCTACCTCCCGGGTCTTGGCAGGTCGGCCAAGAACACCGCGGACACGGTCGCGGACATGATCGCGAAGTCGCTGGACCTGAGGGACTCCGCGCACAGGTTCACCGCCGAGGCGAGCCACGACGTCGTCACCCCCACCGGCCTGACCGCGAGCAAGACCGTGCTGGGCCCTGATCGCAAGCCGGTGCTCCAGCTCTTCCAGCTCGACTACCGAGCCGCCCTCGAGGAGTCCCCGACCGCGTTCGCGCCCTCGGTCGGCCCGGGCGCGATCAAGGCCGGGTTCCTGGCCCTCCAAGGCATCCTGTGGTGGGTCGGTGCCCTCCGGAGACCGGCGAAGACGGCCCGGACCAAGCTCCAGCTCGTGCTGGGTCTGTCGTGTGCGCTTGCACTGGTCGTCGCCGCCCTCGTCGCCTTCGTGGCCCTGTTGACGACCCTCGGACTCCAGGTGGGATGGCTGGACAAGACGTTCGGCGCGGAGGACAAGGTCGCTGCCTGGACGCTCGGCATCTCGTCCCTGGGCCTGACCATCACCTGGGCGAAGCTGCGCAAGGACCTCCTGGCTTTGGCCCTGCTCACCGAGAGCCTGATCCGCTTCGCGAAGAACGAGGACGTCCTGGCCGACACCATCACCAGACGCCTCGACCACGCCGTCAACGACCTGACCGACGGACACTGGATCGGCCCGATCCATCTGCTCGGCTACAGCTTCGGCAGCCTGGCGACCTACGAGGCGATGTTCCCGCGCACCACCTCCCTGGTCGGCGTCGTACCGGCCCAGTCGATCGACACGATGGTCACCATCGGCTGTCCGTTGGACCTGGTTCGGCTGTACGCCCCGGAGTACGTCGACGGTCGTGCGGCGCGCAACCCTGGGCTCGCGTGGACCAACGTCTTCAACCAGGCCGACGTGTTCGCCTCGAACCTCAAGGACGGCGACGACACTGGTGCGGGTGCGGCGGACGTCGTTCCGACCGGCGGCGCAGGGGCGGCCGACGACATCGCGACCGGCCGGGCTCCGGAGTCCGTGAGGTACCTCGACCAGGAGATCGCCGTGAGACACCTGCTTCTCACCGGGCACATCCACGCCGGCTACTGGACCGATGCCAGCAAGGCGAGCTGCTTCGACAGGCTGGTCGGGATCTGGGTCCCGGCCACCGCCTGAGCTTCTGGCCCTTGACGCCCCTCGCGATCCTGCCGCAGCGACCTCGACCCTGGTGGCCAGGCCTCCCGCACCTCGCCTTCCCCCGATGCCGCGGGTCCTGGCAGGGTGCTGCCGTGAGCTGTCGTCGGATGGTGCGGGTCGGCGACGTCGAGCTGTGCGTCGAGACGTTCGGCGACCCTGTCGATCCCCCCGTCCTGCTCGTCGCGGGAGCGGCCGCCTCCATGGACTGGTGGGACGACGACCTGTGCCGCCGGCTGGCCGCTGGCCGGCGACACGTCGTCCGCTACGACCACCGCGACACCGGCGAGTCGACGACCGGGCACCCCGGGTCGCCCGGGTACGGCGGGATGCAGCTCACCCGCGACTGCCTCGGGCTCATCGAGTCTCTCCGACTCGGAGAGGTTCATCTCGTGGGAGTCTCCATGGGCGGCGCGATCGCCCAGGTCCTGGCTCTGCGCCGGCCCGACCTCCTGGCGAGCCTGACGCTGGTCTCGACGACGTCGGTCGGCGGCACCGACTCCGAGCAGCTCCCGGGTCCCACCGCCGACCTCCGGGCGTCCTTCGGCTCCCCGCCGCCCGAGCCGGACTGGTCGGACGCCGCCGGCTACGCCGACTGGGTCGTGGCGGGCCAGCGTCCCTACGCAGGGTCGATCGGGCTCGACGAGCCCCGCGTGCGCGCAGTGGCGCTCGGCGTCCACGCCCGCAGCCATGACCCGGCGGCAGCCGCCAACCACTGGCTCGTCGTCGGCGAGGACGACGAGGCCGACGCCGAGCTCGAGCCACTCGACGTACGCCGGATCACCGTCTCGACGCTGGTGGTGCACGGCTCCGAGGACCCGCTCTTCCCGCTCCCCCACGGCCGAGCCCTGGCAGAGGCGATCCGCGGCGCGACGCTCCTCGTCGTGCCCGGGATGGGTCACGAGGTGCCTCCGGCGCCGGCCTGGGACGTCGTGGTGCCGGCCGTGCTCCGCCACACGGCCGGCCAGGCCCACCGACTGCTCTGAGCGATGCTCCAGGCGAGGTCGTCACGGTTGAGACGGCGGGCGCGGCATGCCAGGCTCGCGGCATGGAACGCGTATGGGTCTTCGACCATCTCGCCGTGGCAGTGGCCCGGATCGACTTCCTCGACCCCGAGGTCGCCGGTACCCCGGACGCGCGGGAGCGCGGCGTGCGCATCGAGATCCGGCCGGCCCGGTGGTCCTCACACGGCTCGATCTACGTCTCCGACTCGGCGAGCCTCGACCCGGCGTTGTGTCGCATCGACCTCCTGGAGTCGGCGGCCGGCGCCGCCGACCGGATGCACTGGCACCCGTCGATGCCGGACGGCGAGCCCGGGAGCCGCACCTTCGAGCCGGCCATGCCGCCGGATCCCGTCGGCTGGCTCACGGCGTTCCTGGGCGACCTGGGCGACTACCTCGCCTCGTCCGACGCTCCTGGCGCGTCGGCCATGGCCGATGACCTGGAGGCCGTCCGGGCCGCGCGCGACGAGATCGGCCGAGCCGTCGACGAGGGTCTCGCCTGGGCCCGCGAGGACTGGCCGGTGGCCACCCACGACCCCCGCGGACGCGCGATCGCCTGAGCCCCGGTCTGCGCGGCGTCACGACGCAGCGCGGACCAGCGCCCGCCCGGCGTGGAGGTACGCCGGACGACCGGCGCCGTCGTCGCCGAGGAACGCGTAGAGCCGGTGCATCCCGCGATCCGGGTGCAGCGCGACCAGGGTCGTGTCGCGGTAGTGCACGAGCTCGGTGCGGCTCGGGACATCCCCGAACTCCACGGCGATGCCCTTCGGGATCTCGTCGAGCCAGACGCGTCCGTCGTCACCCTGGCTGACGACCAGGTCGGCCACGTCGCAGGAGTAGGTGCCTGCGTACGCCGTCGCATCGATCGGCCCGGGTCGGGCGGGCGGCCGTGGCAGGCCGGGCAGCCGCGTCGTGGTCAGCTCGGCCAGGGCGTGGCCCACGACGTCGGCGTACAGCGCCGCGGCGTTGCCACCGTTGGTGAGCAGAGCCACGGCGACCCCGGCATCGGGCACCATCCTGAGGAACGCCGCCTGGCCGATCGTGTTGCCGTCGTGACCCACGATGTCGCCCGCATCGGTGTCGAACCGCTCGAAGCCCAGGCCCCATGACGTGCCGAGGAAGCCGAGGTAGGGCAGCCCCACCTGGCGTGCCTGCATGTGGGCGGCCGTCCCCGGCGCCAGGACCTGCGTGCCGTCGGGCGCCCGGCCGTCCTCGAGCTGCATCCGCGCGAACGCGAGCAGGCCACGCGCACTCATCGCGAGCATGGAGCCGGCCGGGATGTTGGACCGCGACAGGGCCCACACCGTCGCCGGCTCGTACGCCGCGTCCTGGGCCGGCTGGATGTGACCCACCGCGGCGCGGAACAGGATCGCCTCGTAGGGGCTGGTCGCCGCGTGGGTGATGCCGAGCGGGTCGATCAGGCGCTCACGCAGACACACGTCGTACGGCTTCTCGCGGAGGACCTCGACCAGCCGGCCCAGGACGCTGAACCCGGCGTTGTTGTAGGACCACATGGCGCCGGGCGGGAACAGCTGCGGGACGTCGTGCAGGACGTCGAGGTACTTCTCGATGCAGTCGTCACCCACTCCGGTGTCGGTGAAGATGTCGCCCTCGAAGCCGGCGGTGTGGGTGAGGAGCTGGCGCACCGTCACCCGGCTCGCCGCGTCCTCGTCGGCGATCCGGAACTCCGGGAGGTAGGTGCGGACCCTCGCGTCGAGGTCGACCCGGCCTTCGTCGACCAGCTGCATCACCAGGGAGCTGGTCCAGAGCTTGGTGACCGACCCGATCTGGAACACGGACTCGACCGTGGCCCCGACCATGGTGCGTCTGCTGAGGATGCCCGCCGCGTGCTCGACGACGTCGCCCTCGGCCAGCACCGCCACGCCGGCCGCCGGGACGTCGTGCTGCTCGAGCAATGCCGGCAGTCGCTCGGAGAGCCAGTCGGACAGGTCGGCCAACGTCGTCACCGGATCATGCTGTCAGCGATGCCGCGTCCTGCCCAGGGTCACGAGCCGCGACGTCCGCGCCGGTCGGAGACCTGGACCAGGGGGAAGCTCATCGCCAGGGTGGTGGGTGCATCCTCGGTCGGCGCCCGGTAGGTGACGTCACCGCCGTGTCGCCCGGCGATCTCGCGCACGAAGTAGAGCCCGAGCCCCGTGCCGCCCGAGTCGCCGACTGCGAACCGCTCGAAGAGCCGGGGCTCCAGGTCCGCCGGGACCCCGGGCCCGCCATCGGTGACCCGGATCGAGATCGCGTCTCCGACCTCGCCCACGAGGCAGACCGGTGCTCGACCGTGACGGACCGCGTTGTCCAGGAGGTTGTCGAGCGCCTGCCCGAGCCGGACGGAGTCCCCTTCGAACACACCCTCACGCGCGATCTCCGTCTCGACGTGGATGTCGACGCCCGCCGCCTGAGCCCGACCGGCGGCGCTGCGCAGCAGATCGGTCAGCGAGACCTCCTCCAGGTGCAGCGGCAGCGGGTCGCCGGTCGCGGCCGCCGCCATCGACATGTCGCTGGCAAGCCGACGCAGGCGGGTCGCCCCACTGCGGATCGCCCGCAGGAACTCGTCACGATCGCCGGTCGACAGCTCGTCCCACGACGCGCGCAGTACGCTCGCGGACCCGTCGATCACCGCCGTCGGCGTGCGCAGCTCGTGGGCCGTCATCGACAGGAGGTGGTCGCGCTGGTCGGCGAAGTCGCGCCGTTCCTCATCGAGCTCGCGCTGCCGGGTCTGGTCGCGGGTCACCTTCGCGAACGCCACGTGCTGCCCGGCCTCGTCGTAGACCGGCGTGATGACGACCATCGCCCAGAAGCGGCTGCCGTCCTTGCGCAACCGCCAACCCTCCTCCGCGTGGCTCCCGTCGCGCAGCGCCAGCTCGAGGTTGCGCTCGGGATGCTGGGCGTCCTGCTCCTCGCGGGGGTAGAAGACCCGGAAGTGTTGGCCCACGATCTCGCTCGACGTATAGCCCTTGATCCGCTGGGCGCCGGAGTTCCAGCTGATCACCGTGCCCTCGAGGTCGAGCAGGAAGATCGCGTACTCCTCGACCGCCGTCACGAGGCGGCGGAAGTTCTCCTCGCTGCGCCGCAGGTCGCTCTCGACGGCTCGCTGGGCGGTGACGTCCTGCACCTGGGCGAAGACATAGAGGACGTGGTGGCGCGAGTCGCGGATCGGAGCCAGGGTCGCGCGCACGAACCGGGCTCCCTCGACGCCTGGCGGAGAGGGCACCTCGTGCTCCATGGCCCGCAGATCCGCTCCGCGGGAGCAGATCGCCTCCAGATGACGGTCGAGCTCGTCGCCGCGACCGACGGTGAGGCGGCCGTAGTCGACGCCGATGAGGTCGTACGGCGAGCACGACATCAGCGCGGCCAGCGCTCGGTTGGCTCTGACGATGGACCCGCTCGAGGTCACGGTCGCCATCCCGATCTCGGCCCTGTCGAAGAGCTCGCGGAACTGCTGCACGTGCTCGTGGAGCACCGCCCGCTCCTCGGCGTGCACCGGGTGCTCGGGCACCGCCCGCGGACGCGTGGGCACGACGGGTCCGTCCCTTGGCACCGCCGACTCGACGACCCGCATCAGCCGCTCGGGGAGGTCCTCGATCAGCAGCGACTTCTCGACGAAGTCGGCGGCGCCCAGCTCGCGTGCGCGAGCCGCTAGACCGGGCTCCTCGAAGCCGGTGAACATGACCACCTTGGTCTCGGGACTGATCGCGAGGATCGCCGGAAGCGCCTCGATGCCGTCGACCTTCGGCATGCTGGTGTCCAGGAGCAGGAGGTCGGGCTGGTGCCGGAGCGCCAGGACGATCGCCTCATCGCCGTCGCCGCCCTCGCCGACAATCTCGAAGCCCGACGCCTCCAGCAGACGGCGGATGACCGCGCGAACCTCCCGAGAGTCGTCGACCAGGACGACGCAGGGTCGCGGCAGTTCCGACACGAGGACGCACCTCCTTGTTCTCGGTCTAGTTCCCCGGATCGCGCCGAACATGTCCGCACCGGGCGCCCGGTGTCTGCGTGCGCGCCTACGCTCACGCCCATGATCACCCATGCAGCGACGCACACCCTGGCGCGGATCACGACACAGGCGACTCGGGGCTGAGGTGCGCCCGCTCCACTACGACCACAGCACCGCGGTCGAGCTGCTGCTGGAGCAGACCACGGAGTTCGTCCGGGCGGCCGGGTCGTTCTCGGAGTACGACCTGCTCGGCGCCTCGCTCGTCCACGGATGGAGCCGACTCGACGTCGTCGTCCACGTGCGCGCGGGGCTCGAGGAGATGGTCGGCGTCTGCGCCGCCCTGGTCGACGACGCGCCGGACCACGACGCCGCGTCGTACTGGTCCTCGTTCGCGGACGTCGACGACGGCCCCGATGCGGCCGTGCCGGCGATCCTGTGGATGCGGCGCACCGCTGCGGCGTACCAGCGGCCGTCGGGGGCGCTGCGACACCTCACCGACGTGGTGGGCACCGGCCGGCTCGCGCTGGCCCGGATGCCGGACCACGCGGTGCTGTTCCAGGCCAAGGCGATGACCAGCGGTGACTTCCTGGCGACCTGGGTGGTCGAGCTCGCCGTCCATCAGCTCGACCTGGGCGCTGACGCCGGCCACCCGACCGCGGGTTCCCTGGGCGTCGTACGCCGGACCGTCGAGGCCCTGGCCGACGCCGACCTCCCCGCCGACTGGGACGACGAGGAGGCGGCGTTGGTCGCACTCGGTCGACGCCCGCTCCCCGAGGGAGCGGGCCACCTGGCAGGAGCGCTGCCGCTCTCTCTCTAGGCCCCTGCGTCCTCGGCGAGCTGCTGGGCCAGGCCGACGACGTGCCCCTGGGGGTCGGCGATCAGCGCGAAGGACACGCCGGGGACGCGCACCGGCTCCTGGACCACGCGGCCGCCGAGGCGGGTGGTCTCGGCGATCGAGGCTGCCATGTCGTCGACGCCCACGAAGAACGTGACCAGGTCGCCGTCGCCCTGGAGCGGGCTGATCGCGGTGTAGAGCGCGTCCGGCACACCGGTGTCGACGAACGTGTAGCCGGGGTAGGCGCCTTCGGTCGGGTAGGTCCAGCCGAACAGCGAGCCGAAGAACGCCCGCGTGGCGTCGGGGTCGCTGGACCGGATCTCTGCGTGGACGACGGGGTGCGGGCTCATGCTCGGCCTTCCGCTCGGTGGCCACCCGTCGGGCGGCCTCTGTCTGCATGACGTGCGAGGTCGACACAAATCGACGGGTGTCCGAAGCTGGCCGGCACGGGCCGTCGTACCGGTGTCGGACGACGTTCCTCCTCGCCCGGTCGTCCCATGCGTCACAGGGTTCCTGGCCTCTCCTTGCACTTCTTGGGGGTTGCAGCCCCCAAGAAGTGCCAAATCCCCCGCTCCAGCGGGGGATTTGGCAGCCAGGCACCCAGGAGGGGGGAGGGGGCGTCGCCGGCCCTGCTGCCACCCTCGGCGGTCGACGCAGGACACAAATCCGAGCCGAGAGGGTGCGAAGCGACGCGAACCTCGTACACTGGGCTCCTCGGCACCGTTGCATGGCCGACCGATCCGGTCCCCCACGCAGTGGCCAGGTGTCCGCCGTCCGGGCGCGACACGGCCGAGGGGGCCCGTTCGCAGCGGTTCGGGCCGTCGAGATCAGGACCGCCGGTGACGGTGGGGGCCGGACGACGAACTCTCGTCGCCGGTGTCGGGGATTCGCGCTTGAGGAAGAGAGCGGCTGGTTGGCCACACAGCGTCGTCGCCGGTCCGGGAACACCCGGTCGGGGCAGCAGCGCGGCTCGGGAAACCGCGTTCGCAACCGTGACAACGAGGGCATCATCCCGGTGCTCGCGATGGCGGTGCGCGAGGTCGAGCGCGCCGTGGCGAGCCGGCAGCTGACCTCGGGACAGCGCGCGCGCTTCCAGGCCTCGGCCCTGCTGGCCAGGGCCGAGCGTGCCCACGTCCGCAACGACGACTCCCTGACCCAGGCGCAGCGTGAGACGCAGCTGAAGCGGCTCGAGGGGCTGGCGACGATCCTCGCCCAGATCGCCACCCGTGAGCCGTCGTTGTTCGCGCTCCTCCAGGAGGACGCCGACGTCTCGGACGCCACGCGTCGTCTCGAGCGGGAGATGCAGCGCCAGGCGGGGATCGAGGTCGAGGACGAGCCGGAGCCCGAGCCGTCCCCGTTCTCCGGGGTGGGCCGCGACCGCACCGCGCTTCCCCAGTCGGTCGTCCAGGCCCAGCTCGCCAACCCGTTCCTGGTGCCCGACTTCAGCCAGGCACCGCCCCGTGTGCACGGCTACCTCGCCGGGTGGGAGCTGATCGAGCCGCTGCTGAACTCCTTCGAGCAGGCCGCCCCCGGCTCGCCCGCGAGCATGGAGCTGCCCGACGCGCGCCCGGTGCTGCTGCCTCCGGGGCTGGACCTGATGGCCCACCAGGCCAGGCTGGTCGCGTCGGTCGCCGACGGCCATCGCAGCTTCCTGCTCGCCGACGAGCCGGGCCTGGGCAAGACCGCCCAGGCGCTCCTCGCGGCCCAGACCGCGGGCGCGTTCCCGCTGCTCGCGATCGTCCCGAACGTCGTGAAGACCAACTGGGCGCGAGAGGCCCAGATGTGGACGCCGAGCCGCAGCGTCACCGTCGTCCATGGCGACGGCGAGGACGTCGACGGCTTCGCCGACATCGTGGTCGTCAACTACGAGGTGCTCGACCGCCACGTCCGCTGGATGGGTGAGCACGGCTTCCGTGGTCTGGTCGTCGACGAGGCGCACTACATCAAGAACAAGAAGTCGCAGCGCTCGCAGAACGTCCTCGAGGTCTCAGACCGCATCCGGCAGCGCGTCGCGCGGCCGCTGCTGATGGCGCTGACCGGCACCCCGCTGATCAACGACATCGACGACTTCCGGGCCATCTGGCAGATGCTGGGCTGGATCGAGGAGAAGAAGCCCGGCGTCGCACTCATGGCGGCGCTGGAGGAGACCGGCCTCACGCCGGCCGACCACCCCTTCTACCCCGCCGCCCGCCAGGCCGTCGTCGACCTCGGCATCGTGCGCCGGCGCAAGGTCGACGTCGCCGCGGACATCCCGGCACGACGGATCGCCGACCTGCCGGTCGAGCTCGAGGGAGCGGTGGGCCGCTCCATCCGCGAGGCCGGGCAGCAGCTGGCCAAGCGGCTCGTCGGCCGGTACGACGCCGCTCTCGAGCACCGCAGAGCCGGTATGTCGGTGCTCGGCGAGGACGGCATCGACCACGAGCTGGTGCACCGGGTGGCCGAGCGCGAGGTCGCCGAGGGCTCGGAGGCACGCAGCAGCGGAGACGGGGCGGGCGACAACGTCTTCACCATGGTGCGCAAGATCGGCCAGGCCAAGGCCGAGCTCGCCACCGACTACGCCGTCCAGCTGGCGCGCAGCACCGGCAAGGTCGTGTTCTTCGCCAAGCACCTCGACGTCATGGACACCGCCGAGGCGATCTTCGCCCGCCGCGGTGTCGGGTCGACGTCCATCCGTGGCGACCAGACGCGCGTCGCACGCGACAAGGCGATCGACTCGTTCGTCAACGACCCCGGCACCCAGGTCATCGTCTGCTCGCTGACCGCGGCCGGCGTGGGCATCAACCTCCAGGTGGCGTCCAACGTCGTCCTGGCCGAGCTCTCCTGGACCAACGCCGAGCAGACACAGGCCATCGACCGGGTCCACCGGATCGGTCAGACCATGCCGGTCACGGCCTGGCGGATCATCGCCGCGCAGACCATCGACGCCAAGATCGCCGAGCTGATCGACAGCAAGGCCGGGCTGGCGGCTCGGGCCCTCGACGGTGCCGACGAGGAGTCGACCTCGACCGTCGACGTCCAGGTCGAGACCCTGGCCGCCATCCTCACCGAGGCGCTTCAGGCCCGGTGACGCCGAAGCGGGAGCTCTCCGCTTCGGCGTTTCACCAGGTGTGTGTCAGCGCTTGCCGCTGCTGAACGACGCGGCGCTGTGGCTGCGGCCGGAGGTGGTGCGAGCAGGAGCCCGACGAGGCGCACCGGATGCCGGCTTCTGCTGCGTCGACTCCGCCGAGGGACGGCGCCCGCCGCCGGCCGAGCCGCGCTGACCCGAGCCGCTGCGACGCCGGTTGCGTCCGCGCCCACCGCCGCCTCCGGATCCGCCCCTGGAACCGCCTCTGGAACCGCCTCTTGATCCGGCTCTTGATCCGCCTCGGGATCCGGTCGCCGCGGACTCGGCATCCGCAGCGGGCAGGATGCCGGCGACCAGGGTGCGCTCGCCGGGAGCGAGCTCGAGCAGCACCGGGTGCGTGGCGCCCTGGATCCGCGTCGTGGTCGGCTTGATGCCGGCGGCGCGGGTCAGGTCACGGACGTCGCGCACCTGCTCGGAGGTCATCAGGGTGACCACGGTGCCGGCGTTGCCGGCGCGCGCCGTGCGTCCGGAGCGGTGCAGGTAGGCCTTGTGCTCGGCCGGCGGGTCGGCGTGCACCACCAGGGACACGTCGTCGACGTGGATGCCGCGGGCCGCGATGTCGGTGGCGACGAGGGCCGCGACCTTCCCGGAGTGGAAAGCCTCCATGTTTCTTGTCCGCGCACCCTGGCCGAGGTTGCCGTGCAGCTCGACGGTCGGGACGCCGCTCTTGTTGAGCTGGCGGGCGAGTGCCTTGGCGCCGTACTTGGTGCGGGTGAAGACCACCGTGCGCCCCGGGGCGCTGGCCAGGTCGACCAGCACCGGCAGGCGGTGCTCGCGGTCGACGTGCAGCACGTGGTGGGTCATCTCGGCCACCGGCGACTGGGCCGAGTCGGCCTGGTGGGTGACCGGGTCGACGAGGAACTGCTTGACCAGGGTGTCGATGGCCTTGTCGAGGGTGGCCGAGAACAGCAGCCGCTGGCCCTTCTTGGGCGTGCGGGCGAGGAGCCGGCGTACGCCGGGCAGGAAGCCGAGGTCGGCCATGTGGTCGGCCTCGTCGAGCACGGTGACCTGGACGTCGTCCAGGGAGCAGTGGCCCTGGCCGATCAGGTCCTCGAGCCGGCCGGGGCAGGCGACGACGATGTCGACGCCGCGGCGCAGCGCGTTGACCTGGGGCTGCTGGCCGACTCCGCCGAAGACGGTGCGGCTGGTGAGCCCGGCCGCGGCGGCGAGTGGCGCGAGGGCGGCGTCGATCTGGCCGACCAGCTCGCGGGTCGGCGCCAGGATCAGGGCCCGCGGAGCGCTGCGTCGCGGACGACCACCGTCGGCGAGCCGGGCCACCAGGGGCAGCAGGAACGCGTAGGTCTTGCCGGAGCCGGTGCGGCCGCGGCCGAGCACGTCGCGACCCGCCAGGGAGTCGGGCAGGGTGGCGGCCTGGATGGGTGTGGGGGTCTCGATGCCCTGACGGGCAAGGACCGAGGACAGGCGTGCAGGCACGCCCAGAGACTGGAACGAAGACAAAGGAAAGCCGAATCTGTGTGGTGTCTCACCGAAGCCGGGAGCCGACGTGGTCGTCGGGCGGCTACGCACGGAGCAGGTATGAGCTACGACATGCGGACAATTCGCGGCGAGAGCTCGACGAACTGATGCCACCAGCCTACCCGAGGTATGCCGTCCCGCGCGCATCGACGCACGAGCTGCCTCACCCACCCGACGAGGGCGCCAGGACGATGTCGAAGTCGATCCGGGCCCACGGGCCGACCACCGCACGGCCGTCTGGGGTCGGCGTGGTCGGCAGCTGCTGGTGGACGTCGACGACCAGCGAGTCGCGCACCCCGAAGACACTGTCGGAGTCCAGGTAGGCGTCGCCACGCGGGAAGACGTGGGTCACCAGGGTCCGGTGTCCGGGCGCCTCGACCATCAGGTGCAGATGGGAGGCGCGCATGGGCGAGCGACCGGTCAGGCGAAGGAGCTCGCCGACCGGTCCGTCGTCCGGGATCGGGTACGGCGTGGGGGTCACCGCCCAGAAGCGGTAGCGGCCGCGGCCGTCGCTGTGCAGATGCCCCCGCCCGGTGACCCGGTCGTCGGCGTACTGCACGTCGTACCTGCCGTCGGCGTCGGCCTCCCAGACCTCGACCCGCGCGCCACCGACCGGGGATCCCCCCGTGTCGCGCACCGTGCCTTCCACCCAGCAGGGCTCTCCGGGTGCGCCGTGCGCGACGTCTCCGCCGAGGCCGACCTCCGGCGATCCCTCGACGAAGAAGGGGCCGAACACCGTCGCCTCCGTGGCGTCGGCGTACGCCTGGTTGTTGACCGTGATCGTCTGCATCGACGCACCGAGGACGTCGGAGAGCAGGATGAACTCCTGTCGCCGGTCGTCGGTGATGTGGCCGACAGCGGTCAGGAAGTCGACGGCCTGCTTCCACTCCTGCTCGGTCAGCCGGGTCTCGCGCAGGAAGCCGTGCAGGTGACGGGTGAGGGCCTCGACGAGCTCGCGGGTGCGCGGGTCCGGGGTGCCCGCGAACGACGCGACGACCCGCTCGACCAGCGCGGACTCGCGCTCCTGCTGCTCCGCCGGGATCTCACTCATGCTCGGTGCCCGCTCTCCGTGGCAAGGCGGCAGGAGCCCGCCTCTCGTCCCTGTCCTCCTGCGCGACGCGCCTCACGATGGCTCCTTCCCCTCCCACGCGGCGTGCAGCAGGGCCGCGACGCGCTCGGCGTTGACCGGCACCGGGTTGTCCGACGACGCAGCCGCCACGATCGGGCCCACGGCGCGGGGCAGGTCGTCCTCGGCCAGCCCCAGGTCTCGCAGCGAGCGCGGTGCCCCCAGCTCGTCGTCCAGGGCGAGCAGGCCGGCCAGTGCGGAGTCCGCGGCGAAAGCGTGCGCCATCCGCCGGTCGAGCTCGGGCACGGCGGGTGCGTTCAGCGCGAGCACGTGCGGGAGCACGACCGCATGGGTCTGCGCGTGCGGGAGCCCGAAGAGTCCGCCCAGCACGTGGCAGATCTTGTGGTGCAGTCCGGAGCCGGCCGAGGCGAAGGCGACGGCGGCCAGGTAGGCCCCCAGCAGCGCCTGCTCGCGACCGCCGACCTCCGTCGGCTCCTCGACGACCCGCGGAAGGCCGGTGCGCAGGGTCCGGATCCCCTCCAGCGCGAGTGTCTGGTCGATCGGGTCGACGGTCGGTCCCCACATCGCGTCGACGCAGTGAGCCACGGCGTTGAGGCCGGACGCGACGCTCAGCGCGACGGGGAGGCCGAGCGTGAGGCTCGCGTCGTACACCACGGCGCGGGGGAGCACGTCCGGGTCGGTCCCGGTCGTCTTCCCGTCGTGGTCGGTCATCCCCCACACGGCGGTGGCCTCCGAGCCGGCGTACGTCGTGGGGACGGCGACGATCGGCAGGCCCGTGGAGAGTGCGACGGCCTTGGCGAGACCGGTGGCGGAGCCGCCACCGACGCACACCAGCGCGTCGGCGTGGTGCTCCGCGGCCACCGTGCGGGCGCGGTCCGCGGTCGCGACCGGGACGTGCATGGCGACCTCGGTGTGACAGACGACGACGGGCACGCCGGCCAGCACCGGCTGGGCCCGGGCCGGGTGGGAGGCGACGGCCATCACCCGGGTCGCGCCCAGGCGTCGTACCTCCTCGGCCGTCGCCTCCGCCGCGGCACCCGTCGCGAACCGCACTCGTTGCTCGGGCCATGCGTGGGCGAACTGCACGAGTCCTTGGTATCGCACCCGACCACCCCTTGGGGAGACCCGGGTCAGCCGATCTCGGCGTGACGAAGGGCCGGGTCGGCGTTGTCGGGGGTGACCAGCGGGCGGCCGGGGGGGCGACCGATCGCGAGGGCGGTCAGGGCACCCAGCAGCGAGATCGCGGCTGCCGTCACCAATGCGGGCTCGTACCCCGACAGCGTGGCGGCCGGTGTGGCCAGGGAGCCGTGCGCGTCGAAGACCGCCGTCACCACGGCGACCCCGGCCGCCTGTCCGACCTGCTGGACGGTGTTCAGCACCCCCGCGGCGCGCCCCAGCAGCGCGGGCGGTGCCGCGTTCAGCCCGGCGGCTGACGCCGACGGCAGCGCCATCGAGATCCCCACGCCTGCCACGACGAACGGGACGACGAACGCGCCGTACGTCGCGTGGTCGTGCGCCTCGTGGAGGAGCCACACGAACCCGACGGCCTGGAGCGCGAGACCGGGAGCGGCCAGGGCGCGCGCGCCGATCCGGTCCACCAGCCGTCCGGCGAGCGGCGCGACGACCAGCGGCGTCATCGTCCAGGGCAGGAAGCCCACACCGGCGGCCAGCGGGGAGTCGCCGCGCGAGACCTGGAAGAACTCGCTGGTGAGGTACGCCGTGGCGAAGATCGAGGCGGCCATCAGGAACTGCGTGGAGGCCGCCGCGGAGAACACCTGCGACCTGAACAGCGCGAGGGGCACCATCGGCTCGGGGGCGACCGCCTGCCACGCCACGAACGCCCCGAGCAGGACGGCACCGGCGACGAGCGCGACCAGGACCTCACCCGAGCCCCAGCCGGAGTCGGGCGCGCGCAGCACGCCCCAGACCAGCGCGGCCATGGCGCCCGAGGCGGTCACGATCCCCAGCGGGTCGAGCCGGGTGCGCGGCCCGTAGGTCACCGGCAGGGTCCGCAGCACGGCGACCGCCGCGGCGAGGCCGAGCGGGACGTTGACCCAGAAGATCCAGTGCCAGTCCAGTCCCTCGGTGACCGCTCCCCCGACCAGCGGCCCCGAGGCCACGCCGAGGCCGGCGACGCCTCCCCAGATGCCGACCACGGCTCCGCGCCGCTCGGCAGCGAACGACGAGGTCAGCAGGGTGAGCCCGAGCGGCATCACCACGGCGGCGCCCAGCCCCTGGACCGCGCGGAACGCGATCAGCAGTCCGAGCCCGGGAGCCAGGGCACACGCCGCCGACGCCAGGCTGAACAGCACGAGCCCCGCGGCGTACATCCGCGCGCGTCCCAGACGGTCACCCAGCGCGGAGGCGGCGATGATGCCCGCGGCGAAGGTCAGGGCGTAGGCGTTGATGATCCATGGCAGCGAGCCGCCCCCTCCGCCGAGATCGGCATGGATCGAGGGCAGGGCGGTGACCACGACGAGCGCGTCGAGCGTCACCAGCAGGTAGGCGCCGGCCGTGAGCAGCACGGTCAGGCGCGTCGTCGATGGGTGCTCCTTCGAGGACATCACAGCTCCTTCTCCCGTCGGGACCAGGTGGCACCGGCGTACGACAGGAGAGACGGCGGGTACGCCGGGAACTGGGCCGGCGCCGACCGCCCAGTTCGGTCGCGCGCCGTCGTCCACATCTCCAGCGGCTCTGTCGGCGGGCTGCGAGAGGGTCTGAGGAGAAGCGAAGGTGAGGACATGGAGATCGACGAGGCTGACCGGATGGCGCTGGCCCGCGCCGGAGACGAGGAGGCGTTCCGCGGGCTCGTCGCGCCGTACCGGCATGAGCTGCTGGTGCACTGCTACCGCGTCCTGGGCTCGCTCCAGGATGCCGAGGACGCGCTTCAGGAGACGCTGCTCTCGGCCTGGCGAGGGCTGGGCGGCTTCGAGGAGCGGTCGTCGGTGCGCACCTGGCTGTACCGCATCGCGACCAACCGGAGCCTCGACGCGGTGCGCGCCACGGCCCGTCGGGGGCCGCAGGTGAGCCCGACGGTGAACGGCGTCGCCGCCCCCGAGCCGACGAGGTACGGCGAGGTGCCCTGGCTCACGCCGTACCCCGACGACCTGCTCGAGGTGGCCGACCCGGCTCCCGGCCCGGAGGCGATCGTCGAGCAGCACGAGGCGACGTCGCTGGCGTTCGTGACCGCGCTCCAGCTGCTGCCGCCTCGCCAGCGCGCGGCGCTGCTGCTGCGCGACGTCCTGGGGTACCGCGCGGCGGAGGCCGCCGAGATCCTGGACACCACCGTGGAGTCGGTGACCAGCGCGCTCAAGCGGGCGCGGGCGAGGCTCGAGGCCGACCCGATCCTGGTCGAGCAGCGGGCCCAGGCTCCGGGGCCGGAGCCGGGCTCTGCCCAGGAGCGGCGACTGGTCGCGGCGTACGTCGAGGCGTTCTCGGCCCACGCCGTGACCAAGCTGGTCGAGATCCTCAGCGACGACGTCTGGCTCCGGATGCCGCCGCTCCCCTACGAGTACCACGGGCGCGACGCTGCGATCGCCTTCTTCGCCGCCATCGTCCATCCCCACGGGCGCACCCTGAGGTTCGTCCACACCCGGGCCAACGGCTGCCCCGCCAGCGGGATGTACACGCTCGACCCCGTCACCGACACCTGGCGGGCCAACGGGCTCCTCGTCGTGAGCTTCGCCGGTGACCGGGTCAGCGAGGTCACCCGGTTCGAGACGGGGGTGATGGCGAGCTTCGGGCTGCCACGGATCCTGACCTGAGGGCCTCGACGACACCTGGCTGGCGCCCTGGCTAGGCTCGCCGACGTGACCGGGCTCCAGATCGTGCTGGGCGCGGTCTGCGCGGTTCTGCTGGTCTGGCTAGTCGTGCTGATCGTCGCCGACCGGCTGCCCAACGACTATCTCTACGCGGCGCTGGCCCTGGTCGAGGTCGGGCTGGTCGCCCAGCTCGTGGTCGGGCTCGTGATGGTCGGCGGTGACCACGGCGGGGTCAACGTCGCGGCCTACGTCGGCTACCTCGTCGGGTCGGTGCTGATCCTGCCGGCCGGGTTCCTCTGGTCTGCCGGCGAGCGGACCCGGGCCGGCACCGGCGTGCTGCTGGTGGCGGTGTTCGTCATCCCCGTGCTGTTCCTGCGCCTGCACCAGCTGTGGGGGGCCACGTGAGCAGCTCCACCCGCACCGGGCTCGGCCGGGTGCTGGTCTTCGTCTATGGCCTGTTCGCCCTGGCCGCGACCGCCCGCGCGCTGGTCCAGCTGGCGACGCAGGCCTCGAAGGCACCCGTCGCCTACTCGCTGTCGCTGTTCTCCGGCGTCGTCTACATCCTGGCCACCTGGGCGCTGGCGACCGAGCACCGGCGGTTCGCCCTGGCCACGATCTGCGTCGAGCTGAGCGGCGTCCTGGTCATCGGCACCCTCAGCCACCCCTCCGACATCGACCGGGCGAGCGTCTGGTCCGACTACGGAAGCGGCTACGGCTTCGTCCCGCTGGTGCTCCCCCTGGTCGGTCTCTGGTGGCTCCGGCGCCTTGCCCGCCAACGCTGACCCGGGCTCGTTGAGTTGGCCCTCCGGGCTCGTTGAGTTGGCGTCAGAGGACCTTGGTGCCGTACATCTCGCCTAGCGGGTCGGCGAGGAGCTCGAGGCGGGCGCCGTCGGGGTCGCGGAAGTAGATGGACTTCTCGCTCTCCACGACGTACTCGACGCCGGCCGCGTCGAGCTTGCCGCGCAGGTGCTGCCAGCGCTCCTCGGTGACCGAGATCGCGAGGTGGTGCAGGCCGCCGAGCACCTCGGCGTACGGACCGAGGTCGAGGCCCGGGAGGTCGAAGAACGCCAGCAGGTTGCCGTGACCGATGTCGAAGAAGAAGTGGTTGGAACCGGCGTAGTCGCGGTTCTCGAAGATCTCGGTGAGCGGGAACTCCAAGATCCCCTGGTAGAACTCGATCGTCGCGCGGACGTCGGAGCAGATCAGCGCGAAGTGGTGCAGCCCCCGGGCGCTGCTCTCCGGTCGGGCGCCGTCGTCAGCCAGGTGGTCGGCCTTGATCCGCTCGCGCTCGGCGTTGATGGCGTCCAGGTCGATGCTCATGTCGCTCCCCTCGGTGGAGTCACCATCATCCAGCCGCGGCTCGGGCAGCGCCAGGTCAGGTACGGCGTGCCGACCGGGCCCCGGCCTCGCGGACGTACAGCACCGAGAGGCCGTCCGTGCGCGACGCCAGCTCCTGGACCTCCAGCGCGGGCAGGTCGGCCACCAGGGTGCTGAGCTTGGCGTAGCCGAAGTTGCGCGAGTCGAAGGTCGGGTTCGTCTTCACGACGTAGGAGCCGACAGCCGACAGGGACGCCCAACCGTCGTCCTTGGCGTTCGCCTCGACCGCCGGCAGGAGGAGCTCGGTGAGCTGCCGGACCTGATCGTTCTTCGACGGCGCAGCCGCCTTCTTGGCCGGCGTCGCCTTCTTCACGGCCTTCCGCGCGGTCGCCTTCACCGCGCCCGTGGTGCTCGCCGGCGCCTCCGACGGCTCGGCCGCAGCCGCCTCGACACCCTCGCCGACGAGGACCTCGACGTAGGTGAACTGGTCGCAGGCGCTCTGGAAGGCGCGCGGCGTCTTGCGCGCGCCGATGCCGTGCACCTGCTTGCCGGACTCGCGCAGCCGCATCGCGATCCGGGTGAAGTCGCTGTCGCTGGTGACCAGACAGAAGGTGTCGACGGTGCCGGCGTAGAGCAGGTCCATGGCGTCGATCACCAGCGAGAAGTCGGTGGAGTTCTTGCCGACCGTGTACGCGAACTGCTGGATCGGCTGGATGGCGTACTCCGGCAGCTTGTCGCGCCAGCCGTCCAGATGGCTGTCGGTCCAGTCCCCGTAGCCGCGCTTGATCCCGAGCGTGCCGTGCTTGGCGGCCTCGGCGAGGATGGCGCGCACCCAGCGGTGGCTCATGTTGTCGCAGTCGATGAGCACCGCCACGCGTCCGTCGTCGGTCATCGGGCCTCCTGGTCTCGGGGTGGGAAGACCACCAGGGCGCGGCCGCCCTCGCCACGCCGCATCCGGTCGAACGCCGCGGGGACGTCGGCCAGGGTGATCCGGTCGGTGATCGTGCCAGCGAGGTCGAGCCGGCCCGCGGCGACGTGCTCGAGCAGGCCGGCGATGTCGCGGCGGGGGTCGCTGTTGCCGTAGACGCTGCTCACCAGCGTCCGCGAGAAGTGGAACAGCTCCAGCGGGTTGAACCTCACCTCGTGGTCCGGCGACCCGACGCCGACGACCACGCAGGTGCCCCCGCGCCGGGTGGCGCTCCAGGCCTGGCGGATCGTGACCGCCGAGCCGACGCACTCCAAGGCCCGGTCGACGCCGCGCCCGTCGGTCATGGCGCGGACCTGCCGCACCAGACCGGCCGACGCCACCAGGAAGTCCGTCGCCCCCGCTGCCCGCGCCAGCGGCTCCTTGGACTCCGCGATGTCGGTGGCCAGGATCTTCCGCGCGCCCGCCAGCCGGGCGCCGGCGACGGCCGAGAGCCCGACGCCGCCCAGGCCGACCACCAGCACGGAGTCGCCGGGCTGCACGCGCGCGGCGTTGCCGGCCGCACCGACGCCGGTCAGGATCGCGCACCCGAGCAGAGCCGCCTCCGCGAGAGGCACGTCGTCCGGCAGGGGTACGACGGCCCGGCCGGGCACGACCACCTCCTCGGCCATCGCGCCGAGCCCGAGGCAGGCCTGGTAGGTCGTGCCGTCGGCGAGCCTCCCTCCCGGCGTACCGGTGCTTCCCTCGACCGTCGAGCACAGCCAGGGCTCGCCGTGCTCGCAGTGCCAGCACGAGTCGCAGGGGACCGCCCAGTTGAGCACCACGTGTCGGCCCACCGGCACACCCGCGCTCGGACCCGCCTCGGTGACGACGCCCGACGCCTCGTGACCGAGCACGAGCGGGTACGACGGCCGCAGGGTGCCGTCGACCATGGACAGGTCGGAGTGACACACGCCCACCCCCGCCACCTCGACCCGGACGTCGCCGGGACCCAGCGCGGGCAGCTCGACGTCCTGCACCTCCAGCACTCCGGGGCGCGTGGCGACGAGGGCCGAGGTCATGACGCGACCCTACGGCCGCGGACGAGTGTCACGTGCTGGAGGTAGTCGAAGGCGCGCACCACCAGGGCGTCGACCCCGTGGCCCGTGGTGGGCCCCGCCGCGACCTCCTCGTCGAGCACCGTGAGCGTCGCGGCCGGAACCGTCCCGGCAGCGCGCGCCGCCGCGACGCCCACCTCGGCCGCCGTCCGCACCGCTGCCGGGTCGAAGGTGAAGATCGACTCGAACGCTCGCCCGCCCGCAGGCAGCGGCCCGAAGCCCTCGCCCGCAACGCCTCGCGAGGTCCACCGCCAAACGGGCGGCGTCTGTCACGATCGCGACAGGACAAGAGAAAGGTGGAACCCCGTGCACCCTCTCCCTCAGCGCCTGGCCGCCGAGTTCTTCGGCACCTTCTGGCTGGTCTTCGGTGGCTGCGGCGCCGCCGTCTTCGCCGGCGCCCACATCGGGTACTTCGGCATCGCCCTCGCTTTCGGCCTGACCGTCTTGACCATGGCCTACGCCGTGGGGCACATCTCGGGCGGGCACTTCAACCCCGCGATCAGCGTCGGCCTCGCGATGGGCAGGCGCTTCGACTGGAAGGACGTCCCGTCCTACGTCGTCACCCAGGTCGCCGCGGCGATCGTCGCGGCGTTCGGGCTGTGGGTGATGGCCCACGGCCGCTCGGGCTTCGACTCGACGACCTCCGGCTTCGCCAGCAACGGCTATGGCGACCGCTCACCCGACGGGTACGCGTGGTGGTCGGTGCTGCTGGTCGAGCTGGTGCTGACGGCATTCTTCCTCTACGTGATCCTCGGAGTCACCGACACCCGCGCACCCAAGGGCTTCGCGCCGATGGCGATCGGACTGGCACTGACCCTGATCCACCTGATCAGCATCCCGGTCTCCAACACCTCGGTGAACCCGGCCCGCTCGATCGGGCCCGCCCTGTTCGCCGGCGGCACCGCGATCGGCCAGCTCTGGCTGTTCATCCTGGCCCCGCTGGTCGGCGCCCTGATCGCCGGCGCGACGTACGCCACGCTCTTCGGCAGCGGCGACGAGCCGGTCGCCCTCGAGCTCGCCACCGAGGGCTGACCGCTCCGCCTCACCGGGTTGTGTGGAGCAGGCCCACGCCCGATCGGATTCGGGAACGCTGGGCGCACGTCGAGATCGACGTGCGCCGTCTTTGCCGCCAGTTCGGCCCGAGACCGCCCGATCGCCAGCGGCCTCGCGTGGACCGGTCCGGGAAGGTCCGCTGGACCGACTGTCAGTGGGATCTCCCGAACGGCACGACCCCCGTGCTCGAGGTCGACGGGGCCTTCCGCGTCGACGTCATGCAGTGGGGGAGCCGACATCCAGCGGGCACGGTCGACCACCGGCCGGGACCGCATCGTCGTGCGCTGCACGGCGTTCGAGCTGCGAAGCAAGTCCGACGACGTCGCCCCCGACCTGCTCGCCTCGGCGTCCCCCGCGCAGCCTGAACCGTCGCTCCGCTTCACCGGGCAGCTCGGGTCAGGTCAGGAAGAGCAGGGGCTGCTCGAGAAGCCGGGCGAGGTGGGCCAGCCAACGCGCCGCGACGGTGCCGCCGATGCGGGATGCGTCGCAGGCCAGGACCAGGGTCATCACGGTCCCCGGCACCACGGCGCCGTTCTCGACCACGGGCTGCTCGCGCAGGGCTCCCACGGTCAAGATCGCGGGATGACCGGCGGTGGCGTCGAGCACGGCCTCGCCCGCGCCGTCGGCGCCGAGGTCGACGATGGTCACCGCGGCGGGCTCGAGCTCGGCAGAGGCCAGGCGGCCGGCCCGTGCCCGGGCATCGACATCGGCCAACGTCGTGGTCAAGGAGCTCACCGTCATCAGGTTGGCCACCCGCACCACCGGCGCGACCGGGCCCGCGTCGGTCCAGCGCAGCAGGGCGACGTCCGACGGCGACGGGACGTCGGTGCGCAGCGGAAGCCGCCGGCTGGTGAGTGCCACGGCCTTGACCACGAGCGAGATCAGGGACACCGTCTCGACCTCGGTGAACACGGCGCTCAGCTGATCGGCCCGCACCAGCTCGCGCACCTGCACCTGACGTGGGGCCGCCACCGGCGTGCCGGCCGTGGGGCGCGCGTCGGAGGACAGGACGGCACCCAGCACGGCCTCGGCGACGGTGTCGGCCCAGTCGACCATCTTGCGTATGACGACCGGGTGGCCGAGCGGGTCGGTCGACGCGGCTGCCACGAGCTCCTCGGCAGCCGGGAGCTCGGCCGTGACGGCTTCGGCAACGGGCGACTCGTCGGCGTGCGCCCGCTCGTCGGCGGCCCGCTCCGTGGCGACCTGGGCGACGACCGCCTGCTTCTGGGCCTCGTCGGGGTCGGTATCTACGGCGATCGGAGTCTCGGCGATCGGAGTCTCGGCGATCGTGGCCTCGGCGGCCGGCGGCTGCTCGGCGAGGACCTTGCCGTCCGGCGTCGCCTCGAGGGGTGGCCAGGTCGTGGCGTAGAGCGGGTCGCCGGGGCGGACCGGGCGCAGGTGGACCTGCGCATCGGTCGACTCCGGAGCCACCGCCAGCCCGAGCTCGACCATGAGTTGCTCGACGTCCCCGATGACCTCCCCGGGCGCACCCAGCACGGCCAGCGGCGCGCCGGGCTGGACCCGGTCGCCGGGCTCGACCAGGGGCTTGATCAGCACTCCGGGCTCGGCCACCTCGATGCTCACCAACGAGGTGTCGGTCTCGACGGTGGCGATGCTCTGGGCGCCGGCGAAGTCACCGGACTCCCTCACCAGCCAGGCCGTGAGCGTGGCGACCGTCGGGTCGTCGGCCACCTCTGGCATGCGCAACACCCGCGCCACGGCGTCCCCCCAAGGACTGGTCATGCCCGGGCGCCTGATCCACGGCCCCCCATGGCAACGTCAGGCGCTGTCGTCGATTCGCAACCTAGCCCACCGAGGTACCCTCCACCACGCACCAAGGCAGTTCATCGCTGTCGTGTCGCGAGGAGATTTCCGGTGCCCACACCCGCGCGCCAGCTGTGCGCCCTGCTCCACGACGGCCACGTCCTGGCCGACGACTCCGGTCGCCTTCCGGCCTTCGAGACCGAACGGCGCCTCACCGCCCTCGTGCCGCGCGCCGCCGCCGCGGGCGATGACACGGCGGTGCTCGTCGCGCCCCAGCTCCAGGTGCAGGCCGACCCGGTCGTGCTGCTCTCGGTCTTCGCGCCCCGCGGCGAGCGGGCGCCAGGTCGCTGGGTGCCCCCCGGCCAGCTGGCCGAGGAGGCCGCCGTCGTCGACGCTTTGACCGAGGTCGACGCCATCGCCCGCGGTCGAGCGGAGGCTCCCCCACGACGCCCGGACTGGTTCCGCACGACGTGGTACGGCGAGGTGGAGGCCTGGGTCGACCGCATGCTCACCGACGGACGACGACGCACCGGGCCGGCGCGGGCGCGGAAGGTGTGGAGCATGTCCGCAGTGGTCGAGGCGCCCTGTGACTCCGGGCCGGTGTGGCTCAAGGCCTCCGCCGCCCACTTCCAGGCCGAGCCCGCGCTCACCCGGTTGGTGTCCGAGCTGGCACCCGAGCATGCGCCGCGCGTCATCGCGACTGATGCCGATCGGGGATGGTTGCTGACCGAGAACATCCCAGGAGCCGACGAGGACGCGGCACCCACGGGCGTCGGACCGCTGACGGCCCGAGCGGCGGTGGCGATACAGCAGCGCTCCCTGGAGCGGCGAGCCGCGATCGACGCCACGGGCGTCCCTCTGCGCGACCTGGGGAGGACCGCAGGCGCGCTCGACGCGATCCTGGACGACGGGATCGAGCTCGGCCAGCTCACCCGGGCCGAGCTCGCGGGCGCGCGGGCCGCACGCCACGACGCCCACGCGCTCCTGGAACGGCTGGCGTCGCTGGGCATCCCCGACACGCTCGTCCACGGCGACCTGCACACCGGCAACGTCGCCCACCACGACGCCTCGCTGGTGCTCTACGACTGGAGCGACGCGTGCGTGTCCCACCCGTTCCTGGATGCCGTGCAGCTGGGCCAGCGCCTGCCCGACGAGGAGCGCGCGGCGACCGAGTCGGCCTTCGCCGACGCGTGGCGCACGTCGTACCCCGGCGTCGACACGACGTTGGCGCTCGAGCTCGCCGTGCGGGCGAACACGCTGTTCCAGCTGGTGACGTTCGAGCAGATCTACCGGGCGCAGGAGGCCGCGTCCTACTGGGAGATGAGCGGAGTCGTCGCCCGCTGGCTGCGCGAGCTGCCGTCGCTCCTGACCTAGTGTCGTGCGCACCAGGCCGCGGACTGTCAGGATCACGGGCGTGACACCAGGACCGGCCCAGGACGAGGTACGCCGCCTGATCGAGCGCATCGAGGAGCACGACGCGCGCGTTCGCGCGCTCAGTGCGGTCAACCCGCACGCGTCTGCGGACGCCGAGACCCTCGACCGAGAGAGCGCCGCCGGACACCGGCGCTCGCCGCTGCACGGCCGCGCCGTTCTGGTCAAGGACAACGTCGACACCGCGGGGCTCGCCTCCACGGCAGGGTCGCTGGCCCTGGCCGACGCACCGCCGCTGCGGGACGCCGCGCTGGTGCGCCGCCTGCGCGACGCCGGCATGGTGGTGCTCGGCAAGACCAACCTCAGCGAGTGGGCGAACATCCGCGACGGGCGATCGACGTCGGGCTGGAGCGCGCACGGCGGCCTGACGCGCAACCCCTACGCCCTCAACCGCACGGCGTGGGGATCGAGCTCGGGCAGCGGCGCGGCGATCGCCGCCGGGTTCGCGGCGTACGCCGTCGGGACCGAGACCGACGGCTCGATCACCGCGCCCGCGGCGGCCTGCGGACTGGTGGGTCTCAAGCCGACAGTCGGGTTGGTCCCCACCGAGGGAGTCGTGCCGATCTCCTGGACCCAGGACTCTCCGGGCCCGATGGCGCTGACCGTGGCCGACGCCGCCGCCCTGCTCGACGCGATGGCCGGCACCAGCATCGCCCCGGGGCTTGCGGCCGAGCCGGAGGGCGGCCTGCGGGGACGACGGGTCGGCGTACCCCGCGACCTGTGGGGAGGGAGCCCGGCCACCGACGCCGCCGCGGAGCGCGCGCTCTCGGCGCTGTCCGGGGCGGGAGCGGTCGTGGTCGACTCGCTATCGCTACCCACCCTGAAGGACCTCGACGGCGAGGCCGAGCTGACCGTGCTCCTGGTCGAGCTCAAGGTCGCGCTCGGTCGCTACCTCGCCGCGCGCGGCGGGTCGGTCACCTCGCTGGCCGACGTGATCGCCTTCAACCGGGAACACTCCGACGAGGAGCTTCTCTGGTTCGGGCAAAGTCTCCTGGAGCAGGCCGAGCAGACCGAGGGCGTGGCGTCCTCGGAGTACCTCGCCAGTGTCGGAGCCTGCGCCGCCGCGGGCGTGGCCGAGCTGGACCGGGTGCTCGGCGAGCACCAGCTGGATGCCCTGCTGGTCCCGACGATGGCGCCCGCTCCACCCATCGACCTCGTCAACGGCGACCCAGGCGGGGAGGGCCCCGGCGCGAGCACCTCGAGTGCGCTCGCGGGTGCGCCGATCCTGACCGTGCCGATGGAGCTCGCGAAGGGACTGCCGGTAGCGGTCTCGATGTGGGGTGCGCGTGGCAGCGACGCGACGCTGCTCGAGCTGGGCCTGGCCCTCGAGTCCGCGCGAGACCGGACCACGGGCCCGCTGCCCCCTCCGACGTTCGCGGAATGGGTCTGACGGTCTCCGGGTTGGACCCAGCATGACCGAAACCACCGCTGTCCCCCACGTGCTCGGCGTGCTCCGGGCCTCCCACGAGCGCCTCGGCGCCGCCATCGCCGAGATCGGCGAGGGCGACCTGACCCGACAGTCCTACGACGACGAGTGGTCGGTCGCGGATGTCGCCTCGCACCTCGGCTCCGGCACCGAGATCTTCGGGCACTACCTGGAGGCCGGGACACAGGGCGAGCCCGCACCCGGCAGCGAGCTGAACCAGCCCATCTGGGATGCCTGGAACGCCAAGGCTCCGGCCGACCAGGCGCGCGACAGCCTGGCGGTCAACGCGGGCTTCCTCGAGGCGGTCGACTCGCTGAGCGACGAGCAGCGGTCGGCCTGGCAGCTCGAGCTGTTCGGGATGGACCTGGGTCTCGAGGGGTTCCTGCGGATGCGGCTCGGTGAGCACGCCATCCACACATGGGACGTGGCCGTCGTCCTCGACCCGGCCGCGACCCTGCCGGACGACGCGGCGGCGCTGGTGGCCGACGGCTTGTCGATGGTGGCCGGCTGGGCGGGCAAGGGGTCGGAGGAGTCGGTGTCGGTCGAGGTGCGCACCACCTCGCCGGAGCGCGCCTACCACCTCGACGTCTCGCCCGCGGGCGTCTCGCTCTCACCCTCGCTGGACGACACGTCGTCCGAGGCGACGCTGACGCTGCCGACCGAGGCGTTCGTCCGCCTGGTCTACGGCCGGCTCGACCCCGACCACACACCCGCATCGGTGTCGGCGTCGGGCGTGGACCTGGACCGCCTGCGCGCGACCTTCCCCGGCCTGTAGGCCCTCCCCGGGCTATCCCGGGGGAGGACTCAGACGCTCGCGGAGCCCCGCGGCGAGGCCTGCGACCGTGCCGGCGTCGAGGAGCTCACCGGCGGTGGTGGCGAGCCGCTTGCGTCGTACCGGGGCGAGCCGCAGGCGGAGCTGGACGTGGGTCGCGGGTCCCGTGGGCGCGTCGTACGCCGTGAGGACGATCGCCCAGGAGCCGAGCGTGCGGCCGCGCTGGGTGGTGTGCACCAGAGCGTCCGGGGGCTCGAGGATCGCCACGGTGAACGTCTCGCGGCGCCCGCCCCAGTCGGGGATCACCGAGCCGACCCGGAGCAGCTGGAGCGACGGCTCGATGCGGCGCAGCGCCCGGCGCTTCGAGGGCACCAGCCGCTCGACGTTCGCCGGGAGGTACCAGCCGGCGCGCCTCTTGCCGAGCTGGACGAACCACGGCCAGACCTCCTCCGGCGCCGCGGCGAGGTCGAACGAGCGGTCCATGACGACGTCCGCGCGCGGCACGAGCTCGTCGCCCGGCAGCGCCCGAGCGACGTCCTCAGCGGAGGCGTCGACCGACCCGAACACACGTCCTCCTCACGCCGTCGTCCCACGCGTCACAGGGTTCCTGGCCTCTCCTTGCACTTCTTGGGGGTTACAACCCCCAAGAAGTGCCAAATCCCCCGCTGAAGCGGGGGATTTGGCAAGACAAGGCAAGACAGACAGGAGGGGGGTCAGGCGGCGGGGGTGAGGGAGCGGCGGTGCTCCTGGGTCATCCGGGCCTGGAGGGCACGGCGGACCTTGGGGCCACCGGCGGTCACCTCGTAGAGGCGCTTGAGCTGTGAGGGCAGGTTGCGCGCGTTGGTGGTGTCGAGCCAGCCGTTGGGCAGCGACAGCCGGACCACCTTGTGCCACGCGGAGTACACCTGCTGCGGGAGCGGGCGCGCGCAGTAGTCGAGGTCGTAGCGCTCGAAGAGCTCTTGGACCCGCGGCGCGATCTCGCCGTAGCGGTTGGAGGGCAGGTCGGGGAAGAGGTGGTGCTCGATCTGGTGGGAGAGGTTCCCGGTCATGATGTGCATCAGCTTCGAGCCGGAGATGTTCGCCGAGCCGAGCATCTGCCGCAGATACCACTGCGGCTTGGTCTCGCCCTCGATGGAGCGCGTCTCGAAGGTCTGGACACCCTCGGGGAAGTGACCGCACATGATCACCGAGTGCGACCAGAGGTTGCGCACCGTGTTGGCGGTGAAGTTGGCCACGGCGGTGGACAGGAACGAGCCGGTCACCATCGAGAGCGCCGGGTGGACGACGTAGTCCTTGGTCACCTGGCGCCGGATCTTCGCGCGGACGGCCTTGAACTCGGCCTTGAACTTCGGGTCCTTCGTCTTGCCGCGCGCGACGGCTCCGCGGAGCTCGAGGTCGTACGCCGCGATGCCGTACTCGAAGAACAGCGCGTTGATGAAGTTCCACAACGGCTGGCCGAGGTGCATCGGGTGCCAGGGCTGGTCCTCGTCGACCCGCATGATGCCGTAGCCCAGGTCGTTGTCCTTGCCGACGACGTTGGTGAAGTTGTGGTGCAGCTCGTTGTGGGCGTGCTTCCACTGCTCGGCCGGTGTCGCGGAGTCCCACTCCCAGGTCGTGGAGTGGATCTTCGGGTCGCGCATCCAGTCCCACTGGCCGTGCAGGATGTTGTGCCCGATCTCCATGTTCTCCAAGATCTTGGCGATCGAGAGGCCGGCGGTACCGACCACCCAGGCGGGCGGGAACAGCGAGGCCAGCAGGACCACGCGACTCCCCAGCTCCAGGGACCGCTGGGTCTTGATCACCCGGCGGATGTAGCGGGCGTCGCGCTCGCCGCGGGTGTCGATGACCGAGGCCCGGATCGCGTCGAGCTCCTTGGCGATCAGCTCGATGTCCTCGGCGCTCAGGTGGGCAATCGGGTTGGTCTGGCCGATGGTCGCCTTCTTCTGGATGGTGGTCATCGTTCCTCCTCGTCGTCCCGTGCGTTGTGTGTGGCAGTGGTGTGGCTTCGATGGGTTGGTCAGTGGTCGATGTGGCACGGCCCGGCGGCCGCGTTGATGCAGGTCTGGATCGCGACGCCGCCCGCGGACGTCTCGCCCGGAACCGCGGTGGTGAGCTCACCGGTGCGAAGGTCGCGGACCGCGCCCTCTCGCAACGGGAGCACGCAGGTGTAGCAGATGCCCATCCGGCAGCCGCTCGGCATCAGGACCCCGGCGGCCTCGGCCTGCTCGAGGATCGGGCGCGCGCCGGCGCACTCGACGTCGACGCCGGCGCGGTCGAAGGTGACGGTGCCGCCCTCGCCCGCCACGACCGTGGCGACCCGGAACTGCTCGGTGAACAGCGGCAGCCCGCGCTCCTCGTGGTGGCCGGCGATCGCGTCGAGCAGCCCGCCGGGACCGCAGGCGAACGTCGTCCGCTCGTCGAGGTCGGGCACCAGGGCGTCGAGGTCGGCGAGGTCGAGGACGCCGTGCTCGTCGTCGTAGCGGGCGACCAGCCGGATCGCCCCGGCCGAGGCCAGCCGCCGCAGGTCGTCGGCGAAGATCGAGTGCGGCTCGGCCGGCGCGACGTGCAGCACGACGATGTCGTACGGCGCCGAGCGCGGCAGGTGCAGCACGCCGCTGTCGGTGGCGGGGTAGAGGTTGCGCAGCATCCCGATCACCGGGGTGATGCCCGAGCCGGCCGTGACGAACAGCAGCTTGCGGGGGCCCGCGACCGGGAGCACGAACTCGCCCGTGGCCTGCTCGAGGTGCAGCAGGGTGCCCGGCCGGGTGTGCCGCACCAGGAACGGGCTGACGTGGCCGTCCGGCACGGCCTTGACCGTGATCGAGATGCGCCCGTCGGCCCGGGGGCCGTGGGTCAGGGAGTAGGCACGCCAGCAGCGGACGCCGTCCACGTCCACGCCCACCCGGACGTACTGGCCGGGGACGTGGCCGGCCCAGTCGGCGCCCGGCCGGATCACCAGGGTCGCGGCGTCCGCGGTCTCCGGGTGTACCGACTCGACGCGGCCGCGAAGCTCGGCGCCGGCGCGCAGCGGCGCGAAGAGGTCGAGGAAGTCAGCGGGCACCAGCGGGGTCGTCGCCGCCTCGGCGAGCTTCAGAGCACGGCTGCGCCAGCGGACCGAGGGCGCAGCAGTGGTGCTCATGCGTCCAGCATGTCGGGAGTACCCGTCGCGTTCCTGACCGCCACACGTGAATCACCCGAGGGCTTTTGTTCGATGTGAACAAATATGTCACACTTTGGGACCATGAGCACTCCGGATGTGCGCCCCACCACACGGATCCGGCTAGATCCGCGGCTCCTCGACCTGCTCCGCCGCCGCCTTCCCGAGGTCGCGACGCACACGATCGCAGCGATCACCGACGAGGTCCCCTCCTACGCGGGCGCCTTCGGCGGACGGATGGGCGACAACGTCGAGAACGCCGTGCAGATGGCGCTCGCCGGCTTCCTGCGACTCGCGGCCCGGGGCAGGGTCGCGGACCAGGCCCAGCCGCTCTCACCGGCCCTGGAGGGCGCCTACGCGCTCGGTCGCGGTGAGGCGCGCAGCGGACGCAGCGCGGACGCCCTGCTCTCGGCGTACCGGGTGGGCGCTCGGGTGGCCTGGCGCGAGCTGGCCGAGACCGCGGTGGCGGCCGGGGTGCCCGCCGACGTGCTGGCCGACTTCGCCGAGCTGGTCTTCGCCTACATCGACGAGCTGTCCGCGGCGTCGGTGGCCGGGCACGCCGACGAGCTGGAGACCAGCGGGCGGGTGCGGCAGGGATACCTGGACCGGCTGGCCTTCGGGATCCTGCGCGGCGACCCGGCCGACGCCCTGGTCGCGGCGGCCGAGCGGGCCGACTGGCCGCCGCCCAAGACGCTGACCGCGGTGATCCTGCCCAGTGCCCAGGTCCGGCCGGTGCGCGGCCTGCTCGACGTGCGCACGCTCGCGTCGGTCGGAGAGCCCGCGAGCCTGCCCGACGGCCTCGGGATCCTGTTGGTCCCCGACGCCGGCGGCCGGGCGCGGGCGCGGCTGGTCCGCACCCTGCAAGGTCGCTCGGCCGTGGCCGGACCGGCGCGTCCCTGGCTCGCCGCCAGCGCGTCGTACGTCCGGGCGCTGCGCGGCCTGGACCTGCGCGCGGAGATCGGCGGCGACGCGACGTACGACACCGACGAGCACCTCGCCGAGCTCGTCCTCGCCGCCGACCGCGACGCCGTCGCCGACCTGCGCGAGCGGGTGCTCGCGCCGCTCGCCGACCTGCGCCCGGCGACCCAGCAGAAGCTGATGGAGACCCTGCGTGCGTGGCTGCTGCACCAAGGTCGGCGTGACGACATCGCCCTCGCGCTGTTCGTGCATCCCCAGACGGTGCGCTACCGCATGGGCCAGCTACGCGAGCTGTACGGCGACCGGCTCGACGACCCCGGCACCATCCGCGACCTGACGGTCGCCCTCGCCTGAGCGCGGCCTGAGCGCGGCCTGAGCGCCGGCCTGACCGCCGCGGCCGGGCACATCCGGTCGCGGCACCCCCGAGGCCTCAGAGCACGGAGTACGCCGTCTCGCCGGCCACCGTGGTGAGCGCGACCGGCATCGAGCGCAGCGCGGCGCCGGCCTCGGCGCTGTCGGCGTGAGAGGCGAGCGGGTCGGCGTCGAGGAGCACCAGGTCGGCCGGCATCCCGGCGTGCACGCTGCCCTGGCCGTCCACGCTGGCGGCCAGGGCCTCGCGGGCGGTCAACGCCTGCTCGGGGTGCCACGGCGGCCGCTCGTCGGCACTGCGGTGGACGGCCGCGGCCACGGCGAGCCACGGATCCAGCGGCGAGACCGGCGCGTCGGAGCCGAGCGCCAGCCGGACGCCGGCCTCGACCATCCAGCGGAACGCGAAGCAGCGCCCGGCACGTCCGGCCCAGATCTGCTCGGTGACGTCGCGGTCGTCGAGCAGGTGGGCCGGCTGCACGCTGCCGCGGAGCCCGAGCCGGGCCATCGTCCGCACGTCGCGGTGGGTGACCAGCTGGGCGTGCTCGATCGACCCCTGCGCCCCGGTGAGGTCGTACGCCGCGAGCACCTGGCGCAGGGCCAGGTCGCCGATGGCGTGCGTGGCGACCTCCAGCTGGTGGGCGTGCGCCCGGTCGAGCAGGCCAGCCAGCTCGGCGGCGGTCTGGTTGGGCGCGCCGGCGCCGGAGCCGTCGGAGTAGTCCTCGCAGCACCACGCCGTGCGGGTGTTGAGCGACCCGTCGCCGATGATCTTCAGCGGGCCCATCGTCACCAGGTCCGCCGAGCCCGGGAGGACGTCGCCGCCGCGTAGTCCTGCCTCGACGACGACGTCGAGCCCGTCGGCGTACGTCGCGACGCGGACCCGGAGCGGCGGGTCGCGGGGCGCCCAGTCGGCCGCGGTCTGGCCGCGCTCGAGATCGACGATCCCGGTGATGCCCAGCGCCGCGGCCCGGTCGAGGGTACGGCGATAGGCGGCCGGCGAGAGGTCGGGCGCGAGCACCGCGTCGATGCGCGTGTAGGCGTCGTACCACTCGTTCTCGGCGACCACCCCGGCTCGCGGGGGAAGGCCGAGCAGTGCCAGGGCACGGGAGTTCAGCCAGCCGTGGTGCGCGTCGCCGGCGATCAGCACGACGGGGATGTCGGGAGCCACGGCGTCGAGGGCGGCGACGGTCGGCTCGGAGCTCCAGGTGCCGAGGCGGTGGCCGTAGCCGACCAGCGGGCCCGGGTGGTCGGCGAGGTGGTCGCGCACCCGGGCGAGGACGTGCTCCGGTGACTCCGTGCCGGCGAGGTCGAGCCGCTCGCCGACCGCCGTCCACTGCGCGAGGTGGACGTGGCTGTCCCACAGCCCGGGGATCAGCCAGCGCCCCTCCGCGTCGTACTCCTCGATGCCCAGGGGGCGCTCCAGCTCATGCCCGATGGTGCGGACCACCCCCTGCTCGACGACGACGTCGGCAGGGCCCGCCCATCCTGGCCCCGGTCCCAGCTCGACGATCCGGGCGTTGCGGAGCAGGAAGTCGGCCACGGCCCACACCGTAGAAGGCACGCCGACTCGGCACCAAGGGACACCCCTGCCCGGGCCCGGGCACCTGGTCGCCTGCCCGTGTGTGTACCTCGTGCCGACCCGGCGTCTAGGGGAGGTGGCGGCGGGACTGGATGACGCGGAAGCGGGAGGCGACGTACGCGCCGTCGGTGTACGACGCGTTGGCGGCCGGGTTGGCGCCGGTGCCGTGGAAGTCGGAGTATGCCGCGGACTGGTTGACGAAGACGGCGCCCAGGAGGTTCTCGCTCAGGGCGACGCCGACGTCGAGCGCGGCCTCGCGCATCCGCTGCACGACCTCCTCGGAGGTGGAGTAGAGCGCCGCGGTCATCGCGCCGTGCTCCCGCACGGTCTCGCGGAACAGCCCGATCGACTCCTGGGTGCCGGCGGTCTCGACGAGGTAGGCGACCGGACCGAAGCACTCCTGCTCGTACACGTCGGAGTCGGCCGCGGTCAGCCCGACCAGGGTCGGCGTCCGCACCGTCGCGTCGGGGTACGCCGGGTGGGTCACCGCCCGCGACTCGACGTAGACGCGACCCCGCGCGCCAGCGGCGTCCAGCCGGGCGAGCACGCCGTCGTTCACCACCGCGCCGAGGAGCTCGACCGCCCGGGCATCCTCACCGAGGAGCCTGTCGAGGGCCGCCGCGATCCCGGCCGCGACCTCCGCCGGCGACTTGACCCCGTCGTCGGTGGCGACGCCCGCGGCCGGCAGGTAGACGTTCTGCGGGGCGGTGCACATCTGTCCGGTGTAGAGAGCGAAGGAGAACGCGAGGTTCGCACACATCGCGGCGAACGACGACGTCGAGTCGACCACGACGGTGTTGACGCCGGCCTTCTCGGTGAAGACGACCGCCTGGCGCGCGTTCTGCTCGAGCCAGTCGCCGAAGGCGTTGCCACCGGTGTAGTCGACGAGGCGCACCTCCAGACGTACGGCGAGCGCCGCGGCGAGCTTGTCGGCGGGCTCCTCGGCGGCCAGGGAGACCAGGGCCGGGTCGAAGCCCGCCTCGGCCAGCACCTCCTGGCACACGGCGACGGTGATCGCCAGCGGCAGCACCGCCGACGGGTGCGGCTTCACGACGACGGGGTTGCCGGTGACCAGCGACGCGAAGAGACCCGGCCAGGAGTTCCACGTGGGGAAGGTGTTGCACCCGATCACCAGGGCGACCCCGCGCGGCACGACGGTGAACGTCTTCTCCATCGCCAGCGGCACCCTGCCCGGCTTCTCCCACACGGCGGTGCGCGGCGTGCGCGTCATCTCCACCCAGGCGTAGGCGATCGCCTCCAGGGCCCGGTCGAGCGCATGCGCGCCCCCGGCCTGGAACGCCATCACGAACGCCTGGCCGCTGGTGTGCTGCACGGCGTTCGCGAGCTCGAAGACCCGCGTGTGCAGCCGCTCGAGGATCTCGATGCACACCCCAGCGCGCCCGTCCGGACCGGCGTCGCGCCAGGCGCGCATCCCCGACTGCGCCGCCGCGAGCAGGGCGTCGAGGTCGTGGGCGCGCGGGTAGGTGATCTCGAGGTCGAAGCCGTACGGCGACCGCTCGGTCGCCACCCTGCCGTCGCTGCCCGCCGTCGTGAGCGGGAACGACGTGCCGAGCCAGGCCTCGAACGCCGCCTTGCCCTCGGCGGCCGCGGACTCGCCGTACACCCGGGGGGAGGGCGACTCGTCGTAGGCCGAGTAGTGCTCCCGCGAGGCACAGGCCGCGACCGCGGCGTCGAGCTTCTCGCGGTGCTTGTCGAGCAGGGGGCCGGTCATGGGCCAACCCTGACGGGTGTGACACCCCGACGCAAACGGGGGTCAGAACCGTCACACGACCGTGATCGCGGGGATCTCGGGCGTTCGCCCCCCGCTCGGTAGGTTGGGGCGCATGAGCATGCGGGGTCTCGTGGTCGCGCTGCTGTGTGGGGTGCTCGGGATCGGCATCGGCGTCGTCGTCGCCCGCGCGGGGCAGGCCGGCGCCAGCGTCTCCGGCGACGCGCGCCCGGTCCGGGCGGTGTCCCCGAGCGTTCCCGTCGACGCGCCGCCGACCCAGAAGCCCCCGGCGCCCGACATCGACTACCCGTCGCTGAGCGCCGCGCTGCCCCTGCCGCCGCCCGACCACACGATCGGCAACGACCTCGCGACGTGGCACTACCGCATCCCGGCCGGCTGGCAGGCCTACGCCGTGTGCTCGCCGCCCAGCGAGTGCGCTCCGCCGCTGGTGGTGGACAGCCCGCTCACTCCGCAGCAGGCGAAGCGGCAGCCGGAGGTCCGCTACCGGCCGGTCGGGGAGCAGGTCATCGGTGGCTACAGCCTGCGCGTCAAGGAGCTCGACAACACCTTGGCCTTCAACACCGGCCAGATGGTCAGCACCAAGGTCGCGGCGTTCAAGCAGAGCTTCAAGAACTTCCAGGTCCTGCACCGGACCCCGTCCGCGGTGTACTTCACGTTCCGAGACGCCACCAACCACCTGCGCTACAACTACTTCCAGTGGTTCGCCGCCGCCCCGTCGACGACCGCCACCCTGGAGATGTCGGTCGCGGGCCGCGCCCAGGACGTCCCCGGCCTCAAGGCGCTGTTCCACCGCTTCGCGCTCATCGTCAGCGGCACGACCGACCCGTACCACCCCGGCCAGCAGGCCAAGCAGGGCGGCACCGCCGCCGGCGGCTGACGGTCAGCCGACGCCTCGGGTGTGGACCGAGAGCAGCACGCTCGCCGCGGTGCTGCGGTCGTGGGCGCGCACCTGCACCCACAGCAGGGTGTCGGCGCTGACCTGGACGACGTGCTCGACGATCACGCCGGGGCAGCCCGTGGAGACGACCGTGCGGGTCGGGTCGCCGTGGGTCGTGGTGTCCTCCGGCCGCCCCCGCTCGGTGCACGAGGGGTGCTGGGGCATGGTCTTGGGCAGGGTGTCCTCGGCCATCAGGCCGACGAAGACACCCTGGCCGCCGGGCGAGTCTCGCCAGTCCGCGGCGTCACCCACCGAGAGGCCCGACTGGTTGAAGGACGACCCGGGCGGCACCCAGCCGTTCTCGGAGACCGAGTGCGCCCACGACTGCGGGACGGTGACCTTGAGGACCCCGTCGGCGTCGGTGAACGTCTCGCTCTGGTGGGCGTGGCGCCAGCCCACGAAGCCGGCGGCACCCCCCGCGGCGAGCAGCACCAGGGCCAGGACGGCGGCCGGCCACCGACGTCGACGTGACCTCGGCGGGCCGGCCACCGGCAGCTCGTCGGGCGTCGGCACCAGCGACGGGCGGTTGCCCGGCTGGGTCAGCTCCGGGTCGATCGGCAGCCAGCGGGCGGGCAGCGTGCCCATCCCGTCGTCGCCGAGGGCGGCGACCAGGGCGGCGACGAACGCCTGCACGTCGGGGTAGCGCTGCTCGCGGTCGGCCGCGAGCCCGCGGCGTACGACGGTGTCCACCCGGGCGGAGAACCTGCGGTCGTCCGTCGACAGCGGCGGCGGAGGCGGGGGGTCGGCAGCCGCCGACAGCGTCCCGTGGGCGTACGCCGGTCGGCCGCTGAGCAGCAGGAAGGCCAGTGCCGCCAGGGAGAACTGGTCGGCGCGGGCGTCGAGGTGCTCGCCCTGGGCCTGCTCCGGCGCGACGTACGACGGGGTGCCGGCGATCATGGTCAGCCGCGACGAGACGTCGAGCGCCTTGCCGAGGCCGAGGTCGCCGACCATGGCCCGCACCATGGTGCCGTCGTGCTCGGGGTCGACGGTGCGGAACAGCACGTTGGCCGGCTTGACGTCGCGATGGAGCACGCCGCGCTGGTGCAGCGCGTGCAGGCCCTCCCCGATCTGCCGGATCACCTCGCAGGCCTGCGGCACCGTCAGCCCCTCGCCCTCCAGGCGGTCGGCCAGCGTGCCCTGGTCGGCGTAGGACATCACGAGGTAGGGGCGGTCGTCGTCCAGCGAGCCCGCGTCGTAGACGGTCACGACGTGCGGCGACTCCACCTTGCGCAGGAAGCGACCCTCCTCCAAGAAGCGCTGCCGGACGTGGGAGTCCTCGGTCCAGTTCTCCGCGAGGACCTTGATGGCAACCGGAGAGTCGAGCTGCTCGTCATAAGCGAGCCAGACAGTCGCGAAGCCGCCCGAGCCGATGCGCCGTCGCACGGCATATCGACCGAGTCGGGCAGGCATGGGCATGCTCGGCATTATGGTGCAGACCAAGGGGCGCCCTCGGGGCGCCACGGGAGGACGAGGACACGCATGACTCGAGAGGCACTCACCGCGGACGACGTGGACGAGCTCGCGCGGCGGGCCCAGGAGGGCGACCGAGACGCGATGGAGGAGCTGCTCACGGCCGTCCGCCCACGGTGTCTGAACGTCTGCCGGCAGGTCCTGCCGTTCACGCCCGACGCCGAGGACGCCTGCCAGGAGGCGTTGATCAACATCTCCAACAAGCTCGGCTCGTGGGGCCGGCAGGGCCGCTTCACCACCTGGATGCACGTCGTGGCCGTCAACAGCGCCCGCACGACGTACCGCCGGATGAAGAACCAGGCCATCTCCAGCGACATCCTGCCGCTGGAGAAGCCCGACCCGCGCACCACCAGCGTCATCGCCGGCACGCGGCTGGACCTGCTCGAGGCGATGGAGACCATCGAGCGCGAGCACCCGCAGTTCGTCGAGCCACTGATCCTGCGCGACGTCTACGGCATGTCCTACGACGACATCGCCCAGCAGATCGGCGTCCCCCTCGGCACGGTGAAGGCGCAGATCCACCACGGCCGCAAGCTCGCGCGGCCGCTGCTCCGTGGCAACGACTGAGATGGGCTCCCGGGCAGCCGTCGTCGCGGTCCTCGCGCTGCTCGCCGCCGTGGGCACGGGCTGCGGCTCCGGCTCGTCGGGCGCGGCGCCACCACCGCCCTCCGCGCCGGGCCCCACGACGAACGGCGGCACGGCCCACACCACGCTGCACGCCGCTCTGCACACCACGGCGTACGACGCGGCGACGAGCAGCCCGCGGACCGACTCGGTCTATCCCGGCGTCGGCAACGCCGGCGTCGACGCGCTGCACTACTCCCTCGACCTGACCTGGGACGACGGCCCGGACACGCTGACGGGGACCGAGTCGCTGCTGTTCCGCGCGGCCACGACCTCGAGCCACATCGATCTCGACCTGGCCCGCCAGCTCACCGTCGACCACGTCTGGCTGGACGGCAGGGCGGTGTCGTTCCAGCACCCCGGCAAGGAGCTCGTCGTCTCGCAGGCGGTCGACAAGAACAGCCGGCACCTCCTCCAGCTGACCTACGACGGCACGCCGGAGCCGGTGACCGCGCCCACCGACCGCTCCGACTTCACCACGACCGGGTGGACGATCGCCGACGACGGGACCGTGTGGACCATGCAGGAGCCGTACGGCGCCTACAGCTGGTACGCCGTCAACGACCAGCCCTCCGACAAGGCGTTCTACGACGTCACCATCCATGCCCCTTCCGGCGAGGTCGGCGTCTCCAACGGGACGCTCCGGTCACGCACCGCCGTCGCCGGGCACACCGTCACCAGCTGGCACCTGCCCGAGCCCGCCGCGTCGTACCTCATGACGATCGCGATCGGACGCTTCACCGAGACCCGCCTGACCGGACCTCACGGCCTGCCGATCTCGCTGTGGACCCCCACCGGGCACCCCTCGATGGTGCGCCGCCTGCGCTACGCGCCCAAGGCCGTGGCCTACCTCGAGCGGCTCGTCGGCCGCTACCCGTTCCCGAGCCTCGGCCTGCTCGTCGTCCCCTCCGACAGCGCCATGGAGACCCAGTCGATGGTCACCCTCGGCGACGACAGGTACACCTTGTCGCGCGACACGATCGTGCACGAGATCGCGCACCAGTGGTACGGCGACACCGTCACCCCCGACGACTGGAGCGACCTGTGGATGAACGAGGGAATGGCGACCTACCTCGCCGAGGCGACCTGGACCGGCGACCACGGGCCGCACAGCCGCGCAGAGATCCTGCGCCAGTGGACGAGGTTCGCCACCCAGCTGCGGGCGAAGTACGGCCCGCCCGCCCACTACGCGCCCGGCTCCTTCGCCGAGGGCGACGCCTACTACATCCCGGCCCTGATGTGGGACACGCTGCGCCAGCGCCTCGGTGACCGGGAGTTCTGGTCGCTGGCCCGGCGCTGGCTCGACACCCATCGCTTCACCAGCCAGGACCGCACGAGCCTGGCGGCGTGGTGGAGCAAGGCCTCGGGGCAGGACCTCACCCCCGTCTTCCACGCCTGGCTGCTCGGAGCACACGAACCCGTCTGGAAGGACGCCTCATGACCCTACGGATCGCCCTGCCGAGCGCGCTGGTCGCGGCTCTCGTCGCGACGTCGCTCGCGGGAGTGCCCGTCGCCTCCGCGCACCAGGTCCCCGCGAGGTCCGACCAGTGGTCCGCGGCTGTCAGCACGCTGCACCGCGACACGATGTACCCCCAGCACGGCAGCGTCGTCGTCGACGCGCTCCACTACGCACTGCACCTGAGCTGGGACCCCGACACCACCACCCTGGTCGGTCACGAGACGGTGACGTTCCGCGCCGCCCGCACGGCGTCGTCGTTCACCCTCGAGCTGCTGCACTCCTTGGCGGTCTCCTCGGCCACCCTCGACGGCGACCCGGTCATGCCGTCCCACCACGGCGACCGGATCCACGTCGACAGCCCGCTGACCAAGGGCTCGCGCCACGTGCTCACGCTGCGCTACGCCGGCATCCCGCACCCGGTACCCGCACCGACGCAGCGGACCGACTTCTCGACCCTCGGCCTCACCCCGATGCCCGACGGCAGCGTCTGGACGATGCAGGAGCCCTTCGGCGCCTACACGTGGTACGCCGTCAACGACACCCCCGCGGACAAGGCCTTCTACGACTTCACGATCACCGCGCCCCGGGGCATGGTCGGCATCGCCAACGGGAGGCTGCGCTCGCGCAAGACCCTCGGCGACTCCACCGTGACCCGGTGGCACCTGAACGCGCCGTGCTCGTCGTACCTCACGACGCTGGCCATCGGCGACTACGTGCACCACTCGGTGCACGCGGTGAAGGGCCTGTCGGTCGACCTCTGGACCCACCCCGGCCATCCCCACGAGCTGGGCGTCCTGCGGTACGCCGGGCCGGCGGTCAGGTTCTTGGAGAAGCAGGTCGGTCCCTATCCGTTCTCCACGCTGGGCATCGTCGCGGTGCCGAGCTACTCCGCGATGGAGACCGAGACCATGGTCACGATGGGGACCAAGGGCAGCGTCCTCGACCACGACAATGTCGTGCACGAGATCGCCCACCAGTGGTATGGCGACACCGTGACGCCGCGCGACTGGAGCGATCTCTGGATGAACGAGGGGATGGCGTTCTACCTCGCCGAGGGTCGATGGACGGCCCGCAGCAGCGGCATCTCGCTCGACAAGGACCTCTCCGGGTGGGCGCGGTTCGCCGCGCTCTACCGAGCCTCGAGCGGGCCGCCCGCGGCGTACGACCCGACGGACTTCGGGGAGATCAACGTCTACGTGATCCCCGCGCTGATGTGGGACACCCTCAGCAAGAAGATCGGGAAGAGCCGCTTCGACACCCTGGTCCACCAATGGCCGGCGAGCCACCGGCACACCAGCTCCTCACGCGCCCAGGTGGTGCGCTGGTGGAGCCGGAAGACGCACCGCGACCTGGGCTCCTTCTTCCACCGGTGGCTGCTCGGCAAGAAGGAGCCGGCCTGGCACGCACACTGAGACGGGTGGGTCAGTAGAGCAGGGCGGTCCCGGGGTCCTCGAGCACGCCGGCGACGTCGGCCAGGAAGCGCGAGCCCTTCTCGCCGTCGATGTGCCGGTGGTCGAAGCTCAGCGCGAGCGTCGTCACCTGACGTACGGCGATCTCGTCGCCGTCTGCCCCGGAGACCACCCACGGCTGCTTGCGGACCGCACCGAAGGCCAGGATCGCCGACTCACCCGGGTTGATGATCGGCGTGCCGCTGTCGATGCCGAAGACGCCCACGTTGGTGATCGTGAAGGTGCCACCGCTCATCTCGCCGGGCTGGGTCCTCCCGGCCCGAGCGGTGTCGACCAGCTCGCCCAGCGCGCCCGCGAGCTCGACGAGCGAGAGCCGCTCCGCGTCGGCGACGTTGGGGACGACGAGCCCGCGCGGCGTAGCGGCGGCGATCCCGAGGTTGACGTAGTGCTTGACGACGACCTCCTGCGCGGCGTCGTCCCACCAGGAGTTGATCTCGGGGGTACGCCGCATCGCGAGGATCACGGCGCGGGCCAGCACGAGCAGCGGCGAGACCCTGACGTCGCGCAGCTCCCGGCGGCCGCGCAGCCGCTCGACGAGCTCCATCGTCCGGGTCACGTCGACGGTCACCCACTCGGTGACGTGCGGCGCCGAGAACGCCGACTGCACCATCGCCTGCCCCATCATCTTCCGCACGCCCCTGATCGGCTCGCGCGTCTCGCGCGCGCCGCCCGGGACGTGGTCGGTTCCGAGTCCTGGCGGGCTCGTCTCGGATGACGTCGCGCCGGCTCCGGCGGCGTGCACGTCGTCGCGGGTGACGGCGCCGTCAGGGCCAGTCCCGGAGATGCGGGCCAGGTCGACCCCGAGCCCCTTGGCCAGCTTGCGCACGGGCGGCTTGGCCAGCACGCGCACGTTCCCGGTGTCTCCACCTGCCAGGGCCGACGTCGCCGGAACGGCGGGGCCGTCGGACTCGTCCTGCTCGTCGAGGTCGATCGGCGCAGCCGCCCCGGTCGGCTCGAAGGCCGCCTGGGTCTGGATCGCCGCGGCGGGCTTGCGGGCACGGCGCGTGGCGCCGCGGTCGGCCTTCATCCGCCCCACCAGCGACTCGCCCTCTGCGGAGCCCGACGCCGCCGGGTTGGAGAGGTCGATCTCAGGGGACGGGGTCGGCACCGACGAGGCACCGCCGGCCGCCCCTGCCCGCTCGGCCATCCCGAGGTAGGGGTCGGACTCGGTCTGCGCGGCCGGCGCGCCCTGCGGCGCGTCGGAGAGCGGGCCGTCGAGGGCGTCGCCGATCGCGATGATCGGCGTCCCCACCGGCACGGTCTCGCCCTCCGGCACCATCAGCCGCTGCACCGTGCCGGCGTACGGCGAGGGCAGCTCCACCAGGGACTTCGCGGTCTCGATCTCGACCAGGACCTGGTTGATGACGACGACGTCGCCCTCCTTGACCTTCCAGGTCACGATCTCGGCCTCGGTGAGACCCTCGCCCACGTCGGGCAGCTTGAACTCGGCCATGGGTGTGGTGCCCCCTCTGCTCGTACGGTTCAGAAGTCCAGCGTGCGGTCGACCGCGTCGAGCACCCGGTCGAGGTCGGGGAGGTAGTCCTCCTCGATCCGCGAGGGCGGGTACGGCGTGTCGAAGCCGCCGACCCGCAGCACCGGCGCCTCCAGGGAGTAGAAGCACTCCTCGGTGATGCGTGCGGCGAGCTCAGCGCCCAGGCCGAGGTTGACGTGGGCCTCGTGGGTCACCACGACACGACCCGTCTTGCGCACCGAGTCGTAGACCTTCCCCAGGTCGAGCGGTGAGAGCGTGCGCAGGTCGACGACCTCCAGCGACCGGCCCTCGTTGCTCGCGGCCTCGGCGGCCTTCAGCGCGGTCTTCACCGTCGGGCCGTAGGACAGCACGGTCACGTCGCTGCCCTGCCGCACGACCCGGCTGGTGAACAGCGGGTCGGGCGTCGCGCTCTCGTCGAGGTCGGCCTTGTCGGCGTGGTACTGCCGCTTCGGCTCGAAGAAGATCACCGGGTCGGGCGCGGCGATCGCCTGCTGGATCATCCAGTAGCCGTCGACCGGGTTGGAGCAGGCGACCACCTTGAGTCCGGGGGTGTGGGCGAACTGCGCCTCGGGCGACTCGCTGTGGTGCTCGACCGCGCCGATCCCCCCGCCGAACGGGATCCGGATGACCATCGGCAACGGCGTGCGCCCCTGCGAGCGGTAGCACATCTTGGCGACCTGGCACACGATCTGGTCGTAGGCGGGGTAGACGAAGCCGTCGAACTGGATCTCGACGACGGGCCGGTAGCCGCGCAGCGCCATGCCGATCGCCGTACCGACGATGCCGGACTCGGCCAGCGGGCTGTCGATGACGCGGTCCTCGCCGAAGTCCTTCTGGAGGCCGTCGGTGATCCGGAAGACCCCGCCGAGCGTCCCGATGTCCTCGCCCATGAGCAGGACCTTCGAGTCGTCCTCCATCGCCTTGCGCAGGCCCATGTTGAGCGCCTTGGCGAGGGTGACCTTCTGGTTGGGCCGGCTGTCCGTGGTCATCAGTGGGCCCCCTCGAAGCTCTCGAGGTACGCCGCGTAGCCATCCCGCTGGGCGGCCAGCTCGTCGGTCTCCTCGGCGAAGACGTGGTCGAACATGCTCAACGGCTGGGGGTCAGGGAGCGCCTTGCAACCTTCGCGGAGCCGGTGGCCGAGGTCGTCGGCCTCGGCGGAGACGTCGTCGAAGAAGCTCTGCTCGGCCAGGCCGTTGCGCTTGAGGTAGACCTCGACCCGCGCGATCGGGTCCTTGAGCTTCCAGCGCTCGACATCGTCGGAGAGCCGGTAGCGGGTGGGGTCGTCGGTCGTCGTGTGGGCGCCCATCCGGTAGGTGTAGGCCTCCACGAACGTCGGACCCTGGCCGTCGCGGGCCCGCTGGAGCGCCGCCCTGGTCACGGCGTACGTCGCGAGCACGTCGTTGCCGTCGACGCGCACCCCGGGGAAGCCGAAGCCGAGAGCCCTTTGGTAGAGCGGGATCCGGGTCTGGCGCTCGATCGGCTCCGAGATGGCCCACTGGTTGTTCTGGCAGAAGAACACGACCGGGGCGTTGTAGCTGGCGGCGAAGATGAACGACTCGTTCACGTCGCCCTGGGACGACGCGCCGTCACCGAAGTGGGCGATCACCGCGGAGTCGCGGTCGGGGTCACCGGTGCCGACGACACCGTCGCGCTGCATGCCCATGGCGTAGCCGGTGGCGTGCAGCGTCTGCGCGCCGATCACGATCGTGTAGAGGCCGAAGTTGTTCTCGCGAGGGTCCCAGCCACCTTGGTCGACGCCGCGGAACAGGCCGAGCAGCTTCAACGGGTCGACGCCCTTGCACCAGGCGACGCCGTGCTCGCGGTAGGTCGGGAAGACGTAGTCCTGCGGCCGCAGGGCTCGACCGGCGCCGACCTGGGCCGCCTCCTGCCCCAGCAGCTGGGCCCAGATCCCGAGCTCGCCGTGCCGCTGGAGCGCGGTCGCCTCGACGTCGATGCGGCGGGTGAGGGTCATGTCGCGGAAGAAGCCGCGCACGGTCTCGGCCAGCTCGGCGTCGGCCAGGTCGTCGCCGAAGGAGAACTCCGGATGCTCGACGCGCTCGCCCTCCGGGGTGAGCAGCTGAACGAGGCCGAGGGCCCCTGTCTCTGCGCTGGTCTGGCGGGCCGGCCCGAACACCTCCGCGAGGTCGGGCCCGAAGCCGGGTTGGGTCACGGTTGCTCCTTGTGCTCAAGGCTCGCGGGGTCGCCGCCTGCCTGCTCCGGACGGCGTACGGCGCGGGGTGGTGCGCCATGACGCCGCTGTGACTGGGACCACAATGATGTCCCCCAACGTACCGGGACGCACCGAGACCCCGCGAATCACCCAGCCCCCGCCGCCCACGCCGACTCGGCGCATATGTGCACTCCAAACGCCTCGAGTCGGCACATGTGTACGCCGAAATCGCGCCGAGTCGTCACGTGCCGACTCGGCGTCAGGTGGTGACCAGGCGGCGCAGGAGGTCGAGCAGGCGCCGGGACTGCGCCGGCGTGAGCGGCGACAGGGAGTCGGCCACGACGGCGTCGGCGAGAGGGAGAGCCTCGGCAAGCCGCTCCCGCGCGCCGGGCCGGAGGTGCAGCACCTGCGCGCGTCGATCGGCCGGAAGCCGGCGTCGCTCGACCAGGCCACGCTCCTCCAGCTCGTCGACGAGCTGGACCATGTGCGCCCCGCTGAGCGCGAAGATCCTGGCCAGCTCGGACTGGGACACGGGGCCCGTCGCCCGCAGGGCGGTGAGTACGCCGACGTGGGGCGGCTCGATCCCGATCGGGGCGAGGGCCTTGCTGAACTCCGTGCGCATCGGCATGTGCAGGCGAGTCACCAGGAAGCCGATGCTGTGCCGGAGGGCGTCGGGAGTGTCCGGGGCCAGGTCGGGCTCGACGACCTTGCCCAGCAGAGCACGCAGGTCGTCCTGCTGGCGTGCGGTGAGCCCCGCGATCACCGCGTCCTCGAGCTGGTCGACGTGGCGGCGCCAGGTGCGCGCCGCGGCCGCCCCCTCAGGCGTGCGGGTGAGCAGGTAGGAGCGTCGGTCCTCGGGGTTGCGCACCCGGCCGACCAGGCCCCGGGCGGCGAGGTCGGCCGCCACCCGCATGACGGTGGTGCGGCTCACGCAGATCGACCGGGCCAGACCCTGCTGCGATCGGGGGACACCGTCGCCGAGGGCGACCAGCGCGGCGTACCCGTGCACGTCGATGCTCTCCGGCAGCACCGACTCGATGGCCGCGGCGACCTTGGCGTGGGCACGCCATACGACGTGCCCGGCCAGATCGGCGAGCGCGGGATGCAGCACCTGCGGCGCACCGGGCAGCTGCTGACCCAACTCCCTCACCTCCCTGATCGTTAGCCGCTTGACGATCGTCTCGTCTCGAGTATCGTACCGAGGGTAATCGTTAACTGTGTGACGATATCCGGTCGGTGATCCCTGCCGGCAGGCGGAGGAGACACCATGAGCCAGCAGCACCCCCCGGCGACCTCGGGTGCCGACCCGAAGTGGTGGACCCTGACTGCCGTCTGCCTCGGCGTCTTCATGCTCCTGCTGGACATCACCATCGTGAACGTCGCGCTGCCGGACATCCAGGACCAGCTGCACGCCTCGCTGTCCGACCTCCAGTGGGTCATCGACGCCTACGCCCTCAGCCTGGCCGCCCTGCTGCTCACCGCCGGGTCCCTGGCCGACCTGTACGGGCGCCGCCTGGTGTTCGTGATCGGGCTGGTCGTGTTCACGTTCGGCTCGGTCGCGTGCGGGTCGGCGCAGAACATCACGTTCCTCACGATCTCTCGAGCGTTCCAGGGCATCGGCGGCGCCGCGATGTTCGCGACGGCGCTCGCGTTGCTGGCCGCGGCGTTCCACGGCAAGGACCGCGGGACGGCCTTCGGCGTCTTCGGCGCGACCACCGGCGTCGCCGTCGCGATCGGTCCGGTGCTCGGCGGCGCCCTGACCAGCGGCCTGTCGTGGCGGTGGATCTTCTTCGTCAACGTGCCGATCTGCCTGGTCGCGCTGGCCGTCACGCTGATGCGCCTCGTCGAGTCGAAGGACCGGCACGCCGGGCGTCCCGACTGGTTCGGCTTCGTGTCGTTCTCGATCGCGCTCGGCGCCCTGGTCTACGGGCTCATCGAGGCCGGTGAGGACGGATGGGGCGAGCAGCGGGTCGTGCTGTCGTTCGTCCTGTCCGGCGTGCTGCTGGTGGTCTTCGTCGTCAGCCAGCTTCTCCAGGAGCATCCGATGTTCGACCTCGGCCTCCTCCGCAAGCCCACGTTCACCGGAGGCCTGATCGCGGCGTTCGGCGTCTCGGCCTCGATCTTCTCGCTGCTGACCTACCTCGTGATCTACGTGCAGAACGTGCTCGGCTACTCCGCCGTCGCCACCGGCGTCCGGTTCCTGTTCCTGTCCGTCGCGTCGTTCTTCGCGGCGGCGGTGGCGGGCCGCCTCACCGAGAAGATGCCCGTGAAGTGGCTGATCGGACCCGGCTTCCTGATCCTCGGCGTCGGCCTGCTGCTGATCCACGGGATCCACGAAGACTCGTCGTGGACCCACCTGATCCCCGGCCTGCTCGTCTCCGGCTTCGGGGTCGGCATGATCAACCCGCCGTTGGCGTCCACCGCGGTCGGCGTCGTCCCGGTGTCCCGCGCGGGCATGGCCAGCGGCGTGAACTCGACGTTCCGACAGGTCGGGATCGCCACCGGGATCGCCGCGCTCGGGTCGATCTTCAGCCAGCGGGTGGCGGACGCCGTCCGGCCCCAGCTGGTCGCGGGTCACGTCCCCGCGAACGCGGTCCACGGCCTCACCGCGGCCCTCTCGGGCGGGCAGGTCGTGCCCGCCGCGACCGGCGCGCAGCAGGCGGCCTCAGCTCAGGGCGGGGCCGCCGCGGGCCAGCAGGCCTACGACCTCGTGCGGTCGGTCGGCACCTCGGGCGTGGTCGACTCGCTCAACCACATCACGATGATCGCCGCGGTGATGGCGTTCGTCGTCGGGGCGCTGTGCCTGGTCCTGATCCGGCAGAAGGACTTCGTCGACCGATCTGCGACGGGCCAGCCCACCGATGACTCCGGTCGTGTGCCCGAGACCGCGGTCTAGCGCGGTCTAGCGCGGGCTCGGACACACGACCCTGTCAGCCGATGACCGGGCCAGCGAACGACGGGGTGGTAGGCCCTGGCCCGGAAGCAGCGCACGCGCCAGGCGGCTTCTCGCCCGCCGGGTCCACGGCCCGCGCGCGGAAGCACGGGGACCCACCCTCGAACTCGGCGTCGGTCTCCGTGGCCGTGGTGCGGCGACCGTCCTGGACCCCAGGCGTAGGACCCCCCTTCCGGCCGGCCTCCGACAGCTGCACGTCGTCGACCGGGGTCGACCCGTCGCTGTCCGAGCCGGACCACGTGAACGTCGCGAGCCACGGTGCGCCCGGGTCGGGCTCGGGCCGAGGGCAAGGTCATTGCATCCACTGCCGGGCGGTGCGCCGCACGACCAAGCGCAGCGAGGTCACGTCAGTCGGTCGATGAGGCGCATCGCGTCGCGCGGCGCATAGCCCTTGACGTCGTTGTCGAAGTAGACGAAGACGTCCTGCCCGGCCGCGGACCACCCGCGGCACCGGTCAGCCCACTCGTCGACGGCCCGGTCGGTGTACCCGCTGGCGTAGAGCTCCTGGTCGCCGTGCAACCGGACGTACCGGACCGGACCGGTGTCCTGGTCGACCTTGGGCCAGCGCCCGGCCGTGTCGGCGAGCACGGTCGCGATGCGGTGCCGGCGCAGTACGGCGTCGGCCTCGGCAGTGGCGAAGGAGGCGCTCCGGAACTCCAGTGCGTAGTGGATCGGCCGGTGGTCCTCGGCCGCGGTGAGCGCGCGGTCATCGGGCACCTTGTCGTCGTGACGGGTGGCGAGCTCGGCGGCCTCGGTCGTCGAGCGTGGCAGGCCCGCGAGGAACTCGTCCAGCACGGCGGCGTCGAGCCGGAGGTTCTCCGGCAGCTGCCACAGGATCGGCCCGAGCGCCGGCCCGAGTGCGAGAACTCCCGAAGCGAAGAAGTTCGCGAGTGGGATCTCTACGCCCTTGAGCCGTTTCAGATGCGAGACGTACCGGGGACCCTTGACGGAGAACACGAACGCCGGCTTGACCCGGGTCGCCTCGGTCCGCCACGCGGCGTACGACGAGGGGCGTTGCAGGGAGTAGAAGGAGCCGTTCACCTCGATCGAGGTGAGGTGGTCGGCGGCGTACTCCAGCTCGCGCCGCTGCGGCAGGCCCGTCGGGTAGAAGTCACCGCGCCACGCGGGGTAGCGCCATCCCGAGATGCCGACCCTGACCTGCCCGCTCACGGCTCAGAGTCTGTCGCGGCCGTGCGGCGTGAGCCAGCCGTCCAGACCCGGCCCCCTCGGGACGATCCCGGACGGGTTCAGCTGCCGATGGACGACGTAGTAGTGGGTCTTGATCTGGTCGAAGACCGTGTTGTCGCCGAAGCCGGGGGTCCCGAAGAGGTCGCGGGCATAGCCCCACAACGCCGGCAGCTCCGACAGCTTGGTGCGGTTGCACTTGAAGTGGCCGTGGTAGACCGCGTCGAACCGGGCCAGCGTGGTGAACAGCCGGACGTCGGCCTCGGTGATCGCCGCTCCCATCAGGTAGCGGCGGTCGGTCAGCCGCTGCTCGAGCCAGTCCAGCGCCGTCCAGAGCCGGTCGTAGGCCTCGTCGTAGGCCGCCTGGTCGTCGGCGAAGCCGCAGCGGTAGACGCCGTTGTTGACCTCCGTGTAGATCCGCTCCATCACCTCGTCCATCTCGGCGCGGACGTCGACCGGCCACAGGTCCGGCGCGTCGCGACGATGGTGGTCGCGCCACTCGAAGAAGAGGTCGTGGGTGATCTGGGGGAAGTCGTTGGTGACGACCTGCCCCGACGCCACCTCGACGATCGCCGGCACCGTGATCCCCCTGGCGTAGTCGGGCTCGCGGGCGAGGTAGGCCTGCTGGAGACGTTCGATCCCGAGCACGGGATCGCGGCCGTCGGCGTCCAGCCCGAAGGTCCAGCTGCGCTCGTCGTGCGTCGGCCCGCACACCCCCATGGAGATGACGTCCTCCAGGCCGAGCAGCTGGCGCACGATGATCGCCCGGTTGGCCCACGGACACGCCCACGCCGCCACCAGCCGGTACCGACCGGCCTCGGCCGGCCAGGTGGTCGTGTCGAGGTCACCCACAGCCGGGTCCTGTGAGCGTCCCGACTCGCGGGTGACCCGGTCCGGGAGGTAGTCGGTATCGCGCTCGAACGCCGCCATCCTCACGTCGTACCCGCAACCAAGCCCGAGACTCGCCAGCCACGACCCGGACCACCGGAGGCGCCCACGAGCCTCCAGCCGCGCCCCCGGTCGGCCGCCACGGGACCCGACCCGGGCGACACGTGCGCAGGTCGTCGGCCGCCAAGGGGGACGGCCACAGGCGAACCGACTGCGGCCGGCCGAGTGCCGCCGAGTGTCGACCGGGTCGGTCCCGTGGCGGCTGACCGGGGCCGGGTCGGCCGACGACGCAGAAACGCCACAGCACCCTTTGCAAAGTGTTCTTTGCAAAGGTATGTTGTGGGTATGGCCGACTCCACCGTCACCCCCACCTCCGCCGGGCTGCGCGCGCTGTCCCACCCGACCCGGCTCAAGATGCTGATGCTCCTGCGTCTCGAGGGCCCGGCCACCGCCACCCAGCTGGCCCAGCTGCTCCGCCTCAACACCGGCGCCACGTCGTACCACCTGCGACAGCTGGCCGAGCACGGCTTCATCGTCGAGGACGCCGGCCGCGGCGACAGACGCGACCGGTGGTGGCGGGCCGCCCACATGAACACGCGCGCCGACCTCGACTCGCGCACTACCGAGGAGGAGGCCGAGAGCACCGAGGCCTACCTGCACTCGGTCGCGCTGCTCTACACCGAGACCCTCATGCAGTTCGCCGCCGAGCACCGCTACCTCCCCGCCCCCTGGCGGTCTGCGAGCACCACCAGCGACTGGCACCTCCGGCTGACCCCCGAGCGGGCCGAGGAGCTGGTGCTGGCGCTGGTCGACGTGATCGAGGGCTGGACCGAGGCAGACGAGGACAGCCCCGGCGCGGACACCTTCGTGGTCAACCTCAACGCGTTCCCCAGGCCCGGCACCGTCGTCTTGGAGGGACCGCAGGCATGACCCTCGCATCGACCCGCAAGCCGGGCCGCCGACTCCCGCTCTACGGGTGGCTGACCGCCGACGCGATCTCGTTGCTCGGCACCCGCGTCTCGATGATCGCGATCCCCTGGCTGGTCCTGATCACCACCGGCTCACCGACGCGCACCGGGCTCGTCGCCTTCGCCGAGATCACGCCGATGGTGCTGCTCAAGGCCTTCGGCGGACCCGTGGTGGACCGCGTCGGTGCGCGTCGCCTCGCGATCACCGCCGATGCGCTCTCCTGCCTCGTGGTCGGGACGATCCCGGTCCTGCACCATGCCGGTGCGCTCAGCTTCGGCGTCCTGCTCGGCCTCGTCGCGATCGCCGGGGCCCTGCGCGGACCCGGCGACGCGGCGAGCACCGCCCTGGTCCCCGCGCTCGTCGAGCGGGCCGAGGTGCCCTACGAGCGCGCCACCGGACTGTCCTCGGCCATCGAGCGCGGGGCGACCATGGTCGGAGCGGCGATCGCCGGCGGCCTGGTCTCGACCATCGGCGCGGCCGACGCCGTCGCCGTCGACGCCGCGTCGTTCGGCCTGTGCGCACTGGTGCTCGTCGCGACGACCGGGAGCCTGGAGACGACGCCTGCCCAGCTCTCCCAGCCGTCCGGTGCCGAGACCGTCACCGAGCCGGAGACGTCGTCGTACGCCGCGCAGCTCCGCGAGGGCTGGGACTTCCTGCGTCGCGACGCCGTCCTGATGAGTCTGTGCGTCATGGTGGCGGTGACCAACCTGCTCGACCTCGCGTGGTCGGCGGTGCTGCTGCCGGTGTGGGCGCACGACTCCGGCGCCGGGGTCGGGGCGGTCGGTCTGGTCTTCTCCGTCTGGGGTGGCGCGTCGATGCTCGGCTCGGTCGTCGCCGCGACGTACGGCACCCGGCTGCCGAGGTTCGCGACCTACCTCGTGGCGTTCCTGGTCACCGGCCTGCCACGGTTCGTGCTCTTCGCGCTGGGCGTGCCGCTGTGGGCGATCCTGGCGATGTGCGTGGTCGGCGGGGCGTCGTCGGGCTTCTTGAACCCGGTGCTCGGCGCGGTGCAGTTCGAGCGCATCCCGCGCGAGATGGTGGGCCGGGTGACGGCCCTGTCCAGCGCGCTGTGCTGGTCGCTGATGCCGGTGGGCGGTGTCCTGGGCGGCGTGCTGGTGAGTCGGATCGGGCTCTCACCGGCCCTGCTGGTGGTCGGCCTGGGCTACTTCGCCGCGACGATGGCGCCCGCTCTCTTCCCGAGCTTCCGCGGCATGAGCCGCCGCGAGCCCGCCCCCACCCGCGAGACCGTCGCCGCCTGACAGCGCTGACCCGGCCGCGTCAGCGCTGGAAGGTGCGGCCGAGCTCGACGACCCGGTCGTTGGCCTCGGTCTCGCCGATCGTGACCCGTGCCCCGTCGCCGGCGAACGGGCGCACCACGATGCCGAGCTCGTCGGCCGCAGCGGCGAGGTCGGTGGTGCGGTCGCCGACGGCGAACCACACGAAGTTGCCCTGCGCCTCCGGCACCGTGACGCCGGCGTCGGCCAGCGCCTTCACCACCCGCTCGCGCTCCGCGACCAGGCCCTCGACGCGCTCGAGGAGCTCCGGCTCGGCTCGCAGGGAGGCGATCGCCGCGGCCTGGGCGACCCCCGAGACGCCGAACGGCAGGCTCACGGCACGCAGGGCAGCGGCTACGGCGGGAGGCGCGACGGCGTACCCGACCCGGAAGCCGGCCAGCCCGTAGGCCTTGGAGAAGGTGCGGGTGGACACGACGTTGTCGTGAGCCAGCACCGTCGCGACACCGTCGACGGCGTCGAGCATCCGCACGAACTCGAGGTAGGCCTCGTCGACGACCACGAGCACGTGGGACCCGATGCGCTCCAGGAACCTGTCGAGCTCGGCCTGGGTCACCGACGGCCCGGTGGGGTTGTTCGGCGTGCAGACCATGACGACCTTGGTGCGGTCGGTGACGGCCGCGACCATGGCGTCGAGGTCGTGGCGACCGTCGGCGGCGAGCGGCACCTGGACGTTGGCGGCACCCGCGGCGGTGACGGCTATGGGGTAGGCCTCGAAGCTGCGCCAGGCGTAGACCACCTCGTCGCCGGGCTCGCAGAACGCCTGCACGAGCTGGTAGATCAGGCCCACGCTGCCGGTCGCCAGGGCCAGCCGGTCGGTGTCGACGCCGAGCTTGTCGCCCAGCGCGGCGTAGAGCGCGGTGTTGCCCATGTCGGGATAGCGGTTCATCTGCTCGGCGGCCCGCGCGGCCGCCTCGACCACGCCCGCCAGCGGCGGGTAGGGGTTCTCGTTGCTGCTCAGCTTGTACGTCGTCAGACCTTCGCGCGTCTTCGGCGGCTTGCCCGCGACGTAGGCCGGGATCCGGAGGACGCACTCGCGCGGCTGCGGCGAAGTCATGCGGTCAACCTATCTCCGCCGTCCCCGCACCGTGACCGTGCCGTGACCGTGCCCTGACCGTGCTCGCCACGGCCGCAGGACCGGCAGCAGGACCAGTCCGGCCGCCACGCCGATCAGGGCTCCCGAGACGTTGTCGATGATGTCGGTGACGTCGCAGGCACGGTCGATCCGCGCGACGTGGAGCTGGGTCTCCTCGATGCCCAGGGAGTACGCCGCGAGCGCGAGCAGGCCCAGCGGCACCAGCACCCGGCCGGCTCGCCACCGCGAGGCCGCGACCACCCCGAAGACCCCGGCGGGCACGAACAGCAGGGTGTTGAGCAGCTCCTGGCCGCCACCGAAGATCCAGAAGCCACCCGGCGCGGGGCCGTTGATGTTCCAGCTGCACCTGGTCGCGTGCTCGTCGGCGGGGATGTAGCCCAGGCCGTTGCGAGCCGGCACCAGCGTCACGATCGCGATCACGACGAGGCTCCACAGCAGCCCGAACCACGCGACGCCCGCAAGCGCCCCCATCCGGCGCCCGACCGCCAGCCCGACGACCAGGGAGAAGAGTCCGGCGGCGGCGGCGAACAGCAGCATCCAGGTGATGCCACCGATCGGTTCCATGTCGTCGAGGGTAAGGGCGAGGTGCCGGACGGCGTCCCGGCCTGCCGGTCCTGGCGGCCGGGCTCGGGCGGGCGGTCAGACGGGAGGCAGGAGCACCTGCCCGCCCGGCACCGACGGCAGGTCGCGACCCACGGTGACGTCGACCGGGTTGGTCAGGCAGCGCACCGAGCCGCCGGCCTTGTGGAACTGCCACACCTCGACCTCCACGACCTCGAAGCCCCACGCGACCAGCTGCTCGCGAACCCGCGCGGGGCTGCCGGCCGGCAGCACCACCGTCTGGCCGATCACGATGGAGTTGGCGCAGAACGTCGACAGCGCCTCGTCGTCGGTGAGCACCAGCGGCTCGGGCACCAGGGAGAGCAGCGCCTCGGCCGAGGCCTGGTCGAAGGCTCCCGGCGCCACCATCGCGCGGCGGTCGTCGAGCGGGCAGAAGGCCAGGTCGAGGTGGTACATCGCGGGGTGGGTGATGCGGAGACCGCGCACGCGCACCCCGAGCTCGGTGGCGAGGTGCTTGAGCGCCATCTCCTCGGTGCGCGGACCGTAGCCGGCGACGAGGGCGTCGCCCCAGGCGAAGACGTCGCCCGCCTCGAGGTGGGCGCCGACGCCATCGCGACCGACGTACGACGTGGTGCGGCCGCTGCGCTCGAACCACGGCTGCGAGGTGAGCGTCTCCATCCGGCGCTCCGCGAAGCGCATGTGGGACATCACGACGTGTCCGCGAGAGGCCGCGAGGCCCTCGGGGAGGACCATCGCGAGGCCGAGGTTCATCGCGTAGACCATGTCGGGGGCGTCCTCGCGCTGCGGGACGACCTCGACGGTGCCACCGAGCCGCTCGATCGTCGCGACCAGCTCGATCCACTCCGCCATCGCGCGGCGGGCGTCGGGCTGGTCGGCGGGATCCATGTAGGGGTTGATCGCGTAGTCGATGCGGAAGTGGTCGGGACGGACCATGACGTAGCGGCGTCCCCATCGCAGTGGCCGGGTGATCGACACGGAGTACCCCTCTCGCAGGAGCGCCGGCCCGAGGCGGGGCGCCGACAACTCTTTGTCAGACAATCTGACAAGATCGAGTATGGAGGACGGGTCGAGGGCCGGCAAGTCGGCGTCCGGGCCCCGGCTGTCGGACAATGGCCGACATGCCCCCCGTCGAGCCCGGTTCCGTCCGCGCGGCCGGCGACGGCTCGCCGTTCGACGGGCTGAGCCTGGAGCACTCCTCGACCGTCGAGCGCGTGGCCGACGAGCTGCGCAGGGCCGTGTTCGACGGTGAGATCGAGTCCGGGACACCGCTGCGCGAGGTCGCGCTGACCGAGTCGCTCGGGGTCTCGCGACCGACCGTCCGCGAGGCGCTGGCCCTGCTCGTCGCCGAGGGGCTGGCGACCCGCGAGCCCAACCGCGGCGTCAGCGTGGCGAGCCCCGACCCCGAGTCGGTGCGCGACGTGTCGACCGCGCGAACGGTCCTGGAGACGGCCGGGGTGCGCACCTGGGCCCGGGCCTCGGAGGAGGCCCGTCACGCCGTCCGGTACGCGCTCGCCGACTACGAGCGGGCCGTTGCCGCGGACGCGTCGTACCGAGAGCTCAACGAGCTCCATCTCGGCATCCACCTCAGCCTGGTCGGCCTCACGGGATCGCCCCGACTGGTCGCGATGGCGGAGTCCATCGTCGGGGAGCTGCGGCTGGTGCTCGCCCAGATCGACCGCGTGCGCCGCAACGCCCGCGACCAGGCCGGCAGCCACCACCACCTGCTCGACCTGCTGGAGTCCGGAGACACCGACGCCGCGATCGCCGAGCTGGAGGTCCATCTGCATGGCGCGGAGGACGCCATCATCGAGCGGCTCGACCTGACCTGACCCGCCGACCCCTCGCCTATGCTTCTAGAGGTGAGGTTCGTGACCTGGCTGCTGTCCACCGCCGCGGGGGTCGCTGTCGCGACCTGGCTGATCTCCGGCATCTACCTCACCGGCCCGCACACGGGGCAGGCGGAGCTGAAGCACAAGCTCCTGCCCCTGCTGCTCGTCGCCCTGATCCTGGGCCTGGTCAGCAGCTTCGTGAAGCCCGTGGTCACGTTCTTCTCCATTCCCTTCATCATCTTCACCATCGGCCTGTTCCTGCTGGTGATCAACGCGCTGATGCTGATGCTGACGGCCTCCATCGCCGGCGGGCTCGGCATCGGCTTCCACGTGCAGGGCTTCTGGAACGCCTTGTGGGGCTCGATCGTGATCACGGTGGTGAACTGGTTCATCGACGTCGCGGTGCTCGAGGACGACGACCGCCGCCCGGGGTCCCGGTCGCGGGCGCGGTCTCGCTCGCGATCCCGGCAGGGGCAGGGCTAGTGCCGCTGCCGCCCCCGCGGCGGCCGGGTCACTACCGCGTGACCCTGGTCTGCCTGGGCAACATCTGCCGCTCACCCATGGCCCACGTCGTGCTCGAGCAGCGGCTGGCGGACGCCGGGCTCCACGGCCGGGTGAGCGTGAGCAGCAGCGGGACCGGCGACTGGCACGTCGGCGAGCCGATGGACGACCGCGCCGCCGCGACCCTCGACCAGGCCGGCTACGACCCCACCCGCCACCGGGCTCGACAGTACGACGAGACCGAGGCCGCGTCGTACGACCTCGTGCTGGCGATGGACTCGGCCAACCTCGCCGACGTGGGCGGCCGGTCCGAGCGGGTCCGGCTCTACCGCGACTTCGACCCGGTCGAGCCGGGTGCGGACGTGCCCGACCCGTGGTACGGCGGGAGCGACGGCTTCGACACCGTGCTCGAGCTGGTCGAGCGCACCTCCGAGGCCCTGGTCACCGAGCTGTCAGGGCTGTCCGGGCTGTCCGGGCAGTCCGAGCGGTCCGCGCCGTAGCCCACGCGGCCACATCGCCACATCGCCACGCCGCCACGCCGCCACAGGAGGAACCGATGCCGAAGCCGCCGCTCCCCGAGGCCGCCCTCGCGCTGCTGCGGCAGCCGAACCCGGCCGTGATCGCCGTCCGCCGGCCCGACGGGCATCCGATGTCGGTCGCGACGTGGTACCTCCTCGAGGACGACGGCACCGTGCTGGTGAACATGGATGCCGGTCGCGCGCGGCTGCGCTGGATCCAGGAGCACCCGTTCGTCTCCCTCACGGTGCTCCAGGAGGACGAGTGGTACGTCCACGTCAGCGTCCGCGGCCAGGTCGCGCGCTGGGAGCACGACGAGCAGCGAGCACTGGCCGACATCGACCGGCTGGCTCGCCACTACACCGGGCAGGCCTTCGGCAACCGCGCGTCCGCCCGCGTCAGCGCGTGGGTCGAGATCACCCACTGGCACGGGTGGGAGATCGACTGAGGACCTCTGGGACGGACGACCCGCGGAGCAGGCTGGCGCGGCGCAGTACGGTGAACCCTGCCGGATCCGAGGAGGTCGCGATGACGCGTCAGCCCCACATCGCCCGCCGGGCCGAGGAGCTGTTGGGCTCCGCGGTCGCGGCCACGGCTCCGGTTGCCGGCGGTGACGTCGCGATCGCCACCAAGCTGCGCCTGAGCAGCGGCCGGTCGGCGTTCATGAAGACGCTGACCAACGCGCCGGCCGGCTTCTTCGAGGCCGAGGCGGCCGGGCTCCGCTGGCTGGGCGAGGCGGCCGGGGTCCACGTGCCCGAGGTCCTCGCCGTCCAGGCCGACTGCCTGATCCTGGAGTGGGTCGAGCCCGGGAAGCTGTCTACCGAGGCGGCCGCGGAGTTCGGCCGGGCCCTGGCCAAGACCCACGACGCCGGGGCCGCGGCGTACGGCTCGGGTCGCGAGGGATTCATCGGGCGGCTGCCCCTGCCCAACAAGGCGGCCCCGACCTGGGCGGAGTTCTACGCGACCCGGCGGGTCCTGCCCTACCTCAAGCTGGCCCGCGACCGCGCCGCCATCTCCCCCGACGGGGCGGCCGTGGTCGAGGGGATCGTGGGCCGTCTGCCCGGCCTGGTCCCGGAGGAGGGACCGCGACGGCTGCACGGCGACCTGTGGAACGGCAACGTCATCTGGACCCACGAAGCCGGCTCCTGCGTGATCGACCCGGCTGCTCATGGCGGTCACCGGGAGACCGACCTCGCGATGCTCGCCCTGTTCGGGCTGCCCCAGCTGCCTCGGGTGCTCCAGGCGTACGAGGAGGTGTCGCCTCTGGCCGAGGGCTGGGAGGACCGCGTGGGGCTGCACCAGCTCCACCCGCTGCTGGTCCACGCCTGCCGGTTCGGCGGCGGCTACGGCGCGCGCGCGGCCGAGGTTGCGGGCCGGTACGCCTGATCGCGCGCCGTCCTCGCTTCTCAGGCACGACTCAGGACGATCGGGCACAGTAGGGGGGTGACACCCGCGTCGACCTCCGCGAGCAGCAAGCCGCACGTGCTCGTCGTCGACGACGACAAGGCGGTGCGCGAGTCGCTGCGCCGAAGCCTGGAGTTCAACGGGTACGCCGTGTCCCTGGCCGCCGACGGAGCCGAGGCGCTCGCGGGCATCGGCCACGGGCAGGGTCCCGACGTCGTCGTGATGGACGTGATGATGCCGCGCCTCGACGGCATCGAGACCACCAAGACGCTGCGCAAGGCCGGCAACGACGTCCCGATCCTGGTGCTGACCGCACGTGACGCCGTGGGCGACCGGGTCGAGGGCCTGGACGCCGGGGCCGACGACTACCTCACCAAGCCCTTCGCCCTCCAGGAGCTGCTGGCCCGTTTGCGGGCGCTGCTGCGCCGCGTCGTACCCAATGACGGTGAGGACTTCGAGGTGCTGTCCTTCGCCGACCTGTCCATGGACCTCGCGACCCGCGACGTACGCCGCGACGGGCGCGCGATGGAGCTGACGCGCACGGAGTTCACGCTGCTGGAGATGTTCCTGCGCCGCCCACGGCGCGTGCTCGAGCGCGCGTTCATCCTCGAGGAGGTCTGGGGCTACGACTTCCCGACCACCGCGAACTCCCTCGAGGTCTACGTCGGGTACCTCCGCCGCAAGACCGAGGCCGAGGGCGAGCCCCGGCTGATCCACACGGTTCGAGGCGTCGGGTACGTCCTGAAGGAGGGGTGAGCGTGCGTCAGGCGGCCAAGGCGTCGGCCGCACCCGCCGCTGAGGCCGCCCCGGCGGCCGAGCCGACGTCGCGCACGTCGGCTCTCGACGAGCCGCGATGGCACTACCGGCGCTCCCTGGCCAGTCGGGTCATCCTGATGACCACGATGGCGGTCTGCTTCGCGGTCGCGCTGGTCGCGCTCGGCGCCTTCGTGACCGTCAGGATGTCGCTGGAGAACTCCCTGGACAACTCCCTGATCGGTCGGGCGCACGCGATCGCCGATGCGGGCATCCCGTCGGTCAACCAGAACCCCTCCGTGCCGCGGTGGGCGCTGGGCGCCGGCGGCGTCGACATGATGATGTACAACTACCAGGGCCACAAGTACGCCATCGAGGGCGACAACACCCCGCTGGCGCTGGGATCTCCCGAACGCCAGGTGGCCGCGGGTCACTCCGCCCACAGCATCCGGACGATCACGGTGAACACCGTCCAGTACCGCGTCGTGAGCGTCCCCTCGGGCTACCCCGGCGTGGCGCTGGTCCTCGCCCAGAACATGGCGCCCGAGCAGCGGGTGCTCAAGCGCCTGGGCGCCGTGATGCTGCTGTTCGGCCTGGCCGGCGTCATCGGCGCCGCGGCCGCGGGCTGGGCCGTCGCCCGCAACGGTCTGCGCCCGGTGCGACGGCTGACCCGCAGCGTCGAGTGGATCGCCCGCACCGAGGACCTCCAGCCGCTGCCGGTCGAGGGCGACGACGAGATCGCGCGGCTCGCGACGGCGTTCAACGACATGCTCGTCGCACTGTCCGCGTCGCGAGACCGGCAGCGACGGCTGGTCGCCGATGCCGGACACGAGCTGCGCACGCCGCTGACGTCGCTGCGCACCAACCTGGACCTGATGCTCCAGGCCGACAGCTCCGGCGGGCTGGACGACGCCGCCCGCCACGAGCTGCTCGACGACGTACGCGGTCAGATCGAGGAGATGTCGACGCTGGTCGGCGACCTGGTCGAGCTCGCCCGCGACGAGCCGCTGCGCACCGTGGTCGAGCAGGTCGACCTGGCCGAGGTCGTCGATCGCGCCGTGGCCCGCGCCCGGCGCCGCGGCACCGGACTGACCTTCGAGGTGGACACCGAGCCCTGGTGGGTGATCGGCGAGTCGGCGTCCCTGGAGCGCGCGGTGACCAACCTGCTGGACAACGCCGTGAAGTGGAGCCCCTCGGGGGGCCGGGTCGGCATCCGGCTCAACCACGGCACACTGACCGTCGACGACGAGGGTCCCGGCATCGCGGCCGGCGACCGAGAGCATGTCTTCGACCGCTTCTACCGCTCCCAGGAGTCCCGGTCGATGCCGGGCTCGGGTCTCGGGCTCTCGATCGTCCGCCAGGTGATCGAGCGCCATTCCGGCGTCGTCCGGGTCGACGAGACCGACGCCGGGGGGACCCGGATGATCATGCAGCTCCCCGGCGCCCCCCTCCTCGCCACCCCCACCTGAGCTGGGGCTCGGCGTCTGTCGAATCCCCCGCTTACGCGGGGGAGTTGGCACTTATTGGGGGTTGCAACGGCCAGTAAGTGTCAACTCCCCCGCGTAAGCGGGGGATTCGACTGAGTGCGAGGCCAAGAAGAGCTAGGGCTCGAAGCGGTAGCCCATGCCGGGCTCGGTGATCAGGTGCCGGGGCCGCGCGGGCTCGTCCTCGAGCTTCTTGCGCAGTCCCCCGACGTAGACGCGCAGGTAGTTCGTCTCCCTCCCGTACGCCGGACCCCAGACCTCGTGCAGCAGCTCGCGCTGGCTGACCAACCGCCCCGGGGTGCGGACCAGCATCTCCAGCAGTCCCCACTCCGTCGGCGTCAGCCGCACCACCGCGCCGCCCTTGGTGACGCGCCGCGCGGGCAGGTCGATGACGAGGTCACCGGCCTCGAGCACCGGCACGTCGGAGCCGGCGCGACGTCCCGCCGCACGGATCCGCGCGAGCAGCTCGTCCATCCCGAACGGCTTGGTGACGTAGTCGTCGGCACCCAGGTCGAGAGCCAGGACCTTCTCGCCGGACTCGGCCCGCGCGGACAGGACGACCACCGGCACCGTGCTCCACGCCCGCAGCCGGCGCAGGACCTCGACGCCGCCGATGTCCGGCAGCCCGAGGTCGAGGACGACCAGGTCGGGCTTGTCCTCGCGCAGGGCCTGGAGCGCCGAGCGTCCGTCGGCCGCGATCAGCACGTCGTGGCCGGCCGCGTGCAGTCCGATGCCCAGAGTGCGACGCAGAGTCGTGTCGTCGTCGACCAGGAGGATCCTCACGATCCGGCTCCGGGCAGGTCGAGGGCCATCGTCAGCCCGCCCTCCGGCGTCTCGGTCGCCTCCAGGGTCCCGCCCTGCGCCTCGGTGAGGCCGCGCGCGACCGCCAGACCCAGGCCCACCCCGCTCCCGGAGTCGCCGCGGCGCTGGAACGGCTCGAAGATCCGGGCCCGGTCGGCGACCTCGACGCCGGGGCCGTGGTCGACGACGCACAGCCGCACTCGCGAACCGCGGGTCTCGCCGACCACCTCGACGACCTCGCTGTAGCGCAGGGCGTTGCCGACCAGGTTCGCCACGATCCGCTCCAGCAGCCCGGCGTCGACGTACGCCGTGGGCAGGTCGCCGATCTCGACCCTGCCGGCGTCCTCGAGTCCGACCAGCGAACGGCGGACGACCTCTCCGAGCGGGACGTCGCCCGCGATCGGCACCACCGCGCCCGTCTCGAGCCGGCTCATGTCGAGCAGGTCGCTGACCATGAGGGTGAGTCGTGAGATCGACGACTCCATCGCCGCGAGCAGCTCGCGGCGCTCGGCGACGTCGAGCCGCTGGTCGTGGACCCGCAAGGTCTCGGCCGCCGATCGTAGGCCCGCCAGCGGGGTGCGGAGGTCGTGCGAGACGGCGGCCAGCAGCGCCGTCCTCGTGCGGTTCCCTGCCTCGAGCTGCTCGGCCGCCATCGACTGCCGGGCCAGCTCCTCGCGTTCGCGCAGGACCCCGACGTGCGATGCGAACGCGGCGGCGACCGAGCGCTCACGGGGGCCGAGCTCGGCGCCTGAGAACACGAGCCAGCCGCCGGCACCGGCCGGCACCACGACGGCACCCGGCTGTGCGCCGGGCTCCTGCGCGACCAGCTCCGCGTCGTCGGCGCCGAACGTACGGCGTGCCAGGTCCAGCAGCCGGGGCACGTCGTACTCCCCGCCGAGCACCTGCCGGTTGAGCATGGCGAGCGTCCCCGCCTCCCGGCCGGCCGCCCGCGCCTCTGCCCGTCCGCGCGCCGCCGCGTCGACGACCGCCGCGACGGCGATCGCGGTGACGGCGAAGACCAGCAGGGCGAAGAGGTCGTCCCCCGAGGCGACGTCGAAGGTGTGCAGGGGCGGCAGGAGGTAGAAGTTCAGCAGCAGTGCACCCAGCACGGCGGCCGCGAGGCCCGGCCACCGGCCACCGACCAGGGCGATCAGGACGGCGAGGCTGAGGTAGAGCATCGTGGCGAGGGAGCTGCGCGACGACCCGGACGCCAGCCGCGCCAGCGCCTCGGTCAGCAGCGGGAGCCCGAGGACGACACCGGCCCAGCCGAGGACCAGTCGCCGACGGCTCAACCGACCCGCTTCCGGACTCTGCACGGCCCCAGTGTCCCCGATCAGGGCCGGGTCGAGGACCTGCGCGGACACCTCACCCCACGTGGACGTGCGGGCGACGGGCCGGGTCGGGCTCGGCCCGACGCAACACCTCGCGGGTGACCGGCGCGACCTCGCCGGAGCCGAAGAGCAGGAACCGGAGCAGCTGCTGGACCGGGTTCCCCTCGGTCCACTCGAAGTACACGTGCGGGATCACGCCGGCGTCGTCGCGGATGCGCAGGGCCAGCGCCGCCAGCGCGTTGGGCACTGACGACGCGTTGACGCTCATCACCCGATAGCGGTGGTGCAGGACCTCGCCGCGCACGTGGAGCTGGCCCTCGAAGTCGCTGGCATCGACGACCGTCACCTCGACGAAGACGACGTCGGGGTCCGACGGCAGGTCGTGGTCGCGGCGCAGCTGCCGCACCTTGGCGACGTACTCGTCGGCATCGCGGTCCTCCGTCTTGTGGGCCACCAGGCGGATGGTCCGGCGCGCGCAGTCGCGCAGGAACACCCGGCTGGTGGCGTCGAAGTCGATCTCGGTCGCACGCAGCTCGAAGACGCGCTTGATCCTGGACAGGAGCGAGACCAGCACGATCGCAGCGATGAAGCAGGCACCGATCTTCACGCCGTCCGGACGCTCAACGACGTTGCTGACGGTGGTGTAGGCCAACACGAGGGCGATCACCGCGAACCCGACCGAGCGGTATCGCTGCCCGGCGCGCCGAGCAGCCAGGGTCACCGCGGTGGCGGCGCTGGTGAACAGGACCAGGACACCGGTGGCGTACGCACCACCCTGGCCGTCCACGCTCGCATGGAAGATCCAGGTGATCACGAAAGCAGCGAGGGTGAGGATCAGCACGAGCGGGCGGACCGCACCGGCCCACTCCGGAGACATCCCGTATCGGGGAAGGTACCGAGGGATGAGGTTCAGCATCCCGGCCATCGCAGAGGCCCCGGCGAACCACAGGATCGCGATCGTCGAGGCGTCGTACACCGTCCCGAAGCCGTTGCCGAGGTACAGGTGCGCCAGGTAGGCCAGGGCACGCCCGTTGGCGTGACCGCCGGCCTTGAACTGGGCAGCCGGGATCAACAGGGTGGTGGCGAACGCGCTGGTCACCAGGAAGGCGCTCATCAGCACAGCAGCGGTCGTCAGGAGCCGGCGCGTGCCCCGGATGCGACCCGTGGGGCGCGCCTCCGTGTCGCCGGCGTCGCCCGAGACATGGGGCATCACCGCAACGCCGGTCTCGAAGCCGGACATGCCGAGCGCGAGCTTGGGGAACACGATCAGCGAGACTCCCACCATGGCCAACGGGTTGCCATGCGCCGCCACCAGTCCGTGCTTCCAGTCCGGGACGAGGGCCGGGGCCTGCGCGATGTGCCAGAAGGCCACGCCGATCACGATGACGTTCAGCCCGAGGTAGCTCACGACCAGAGCGACGGCCACCCCGATGGCTTCGGTGAACCCGCGCAAGAAGACCGCGCCCAGCAGAGCAAGCAGGACCAGGGTGATCGCGACCTGGTGGCCTGCCAGATAGGGGTGCAGACTCGGGTTCTCGATCAGGTGGGCGCTCGCGTCGGCCGCCGACAGCGTCATCGTGATGATGAAGTCCGTCGCGGCGAAGCCGAGCAGCGCCAGGACGAAGAGCTTTCCCTTCCAGAAGCTCAGCAGCCGCTCCAGCATGGCGATCGAGCCCTCGCCGTGGGGGCTCTCCTCCGCGACGCGGCGGTAGACGGGAAGGGCACCGAACAGGGTGAGTGCGACGAGCACGAGCGTGGCGATCGGGGAGAGCAGGCCCGCTGCCAGGGCAGCGATGCCGGGCTGGTAGCCCAGCGTCGAGAAGTAGTCGACGCCGGTCAGGCACATCACCTTCCACCAAGGCTTGCCGGCATGGTCGTGACCGAGCTCGCCCTCGGTGACCAACCATGCCTTGGCCCGCCGGGTCAGCGGGACGGCGGTGTTGGTCGACGCAGTCATCGACGTGCCCGGGTCGCGAGCAGAGCCAGGGCGGTCATCCCGACGAGCAGGGCGAGATCGTGCCGGCCGTCCCAGCCGAGGACGCCGGCCCGGTGCTCGACGAAGCCGTCGATCAGGAGCCAGCCCGTGCCGGCGGCGCCCAGACCTGCCCGGGTCGCGGCGCCCACCGACGCCGCGGTGACCAGCAGCACCATCACCGCTCCGGCGGCGTACGACGAGACCGCGGCGATGCGGGCCAGGTCGAGGACGGCCAGGCCGCCCCACAGCACGATCCCGACCCGCACGCCGGCGAGCTCTGCCCAGGGGATGCCGGACACCGGGGGGAACGTGTCCCGGCGCGCCGAGGCGTGGATGCTCACGGTCCCACCTTGCGTGCCCCGCTCGGCGTACCCACGGGTCTTGACGCCTTCCTGACGCCCTCACCGAGTCGGCACCTGCCGAGTCGGCGTGCTTTGGGCGTACTTATTCGCCGAGTCGGCGTGCTTTGGGCGCGCGTTTGCGCCGAGTCAGCGTGTCTCGGGCTGGGCGAGGAGATCGGTGGCGAGGCGGTGGACGAGGTCTGCCCCGTGCTGGCTCAGGATCGACTCGGCGTGGAACTGGATGCCGCGGAAGTGGGGGCCGCGGACGAGGTGGACGTCGCCCGAGCCGGGGTCGGCGTCGACCGACACCCCCGGCGGCAGCTGGTGGTCGGCGGCGACGCGCCCGACGAACGTGTTGTAGAACCCCACGCGCTCGGGGTGGCCGTCGATCACGACCTCGTCCTGGGTGCCTTGGAAGACGATGTCCTTGTAGGCCAAGGGGATTCCGAGCCGGTCGCACAGCACCTGATGACCCAGGCAGACCGCGAGGAACGGCTGGTCGCCGGCCAGCAGCCGGTCGACGGCGCGCCGGAACGTCGCGATCTTGGGATCGGCGTCGTCACGTGGGTCCCCTGGGCCGGGACCCACGATCACCAGGTCCGCGTCGTCCAGGGCCCCGTCGGCGTACGCCGGGTGCGTGACGACGGTGCTCGTCATCCCGGCGACGCCCAGCACGTGGCGGAGCATGTTCACGAAGTCGTCCTCGCCGTCGAGGATGACCACGCGCTTGCCCGCGAGTGCGGGGTCGGGCCGCGCCCCCGACTGGTCGGTGAGCCAGAACGACGAGAGGCGGCGGTTGCGGGCGAACAGCTCGAGCAGGACGTCCTCGTCGTTCACCAGCTCGGCGACGTCGACGCCGGGACTGGGCGCGGCATCCACGAGACCGAAGGCCGACAGGATGCCGGCCGCCTTCGCGTGCGTCTCGGCGACCTCGGACGTCGGCTCGGAGTCGCGCACGAGCGTCGCACCCGCGGTGATGGTCAGCCGCCCGTCCAGCCCGACATCGGCGGTCCGGATGAGGATCGGGCTGTCGACGACGGTCGCGCCCTCGGCGTCGCGACCCAGGATCGCCAGCGCGGCACCGTAGTACGCGCGCCCGTGCGACTCGTACTTCTTGATCAGGCGGCAGGCGTTCTGGAGCGGGCTCCCGGTGACGGTTGCGGCGTACATCGTGTCGCGCAGCACCTCGCGCGGGTCGCGGCTCGTGCGGCCGGCCAGGAAGTACTCGGTGTGCACCAGCCGGCTCATCGGCTTCAGGAACGGACCGAGCACCTGCCCGCCCTTGTCGCACACGTCGCACATCATCTTCAGCTCCTCGTCGACGACCATGAAGAGCTCGTAGATCTCCTTCTCGTCGCGCAGGAACTCCAGCAGGCCGCGGCGGACGTCGTCAACGCCGAGGCGGAACGTCCCGCTGATCGGGTTCATCCGGACGTCCTCGCCGTGCACGGAGACATGCCGCTCCGGGCTTGCTCCGATGAGGTACCGGTCGCCGGTGAAGAACACGAACGTCCAGTACGCGCCGCGCTCGCGTTCGAGTAGGCGACGGAACACGGTCAGCGCCCTGCCGGCGTCCCAGTCGGCGACCTGGGCGTGATACTGACGACCGACGACGAGATTGGCTCCCTCGCCCTGCCCGATCTCGTCGCGGATGATCGTCTCGACCAGCTCGGCGTACGCCGTGTCGTCGATGTCGAAGCCACCGCGGTCGGCCAGCTCGACGGCGTCGTCGTCGATCGCGGCGAGCACGTCGGCGACGGTGAACTCCAGCTCGGTCTCGACGTCGACGACCACCAGCGGGGTGCCGTCGTCGTGGGCCTCCAGGCCACGCTCGCGGACCTGCCGGAACGGGACGGCGACCAGCCGGTCGGCGATCAGCCCGTGCTCCGGGACGCCCGTCTCGAGGGGGATGTCGAGCAGGGACTCCACGACGTGCCGGCGACCGCCGACCAGGCCGACCGTGTCGCGGTCGCCCGCTCGCGTCGAGCGCCGGATGATCGCCCACGCCTCGTGCCCCTGGAGCGCGGCGATGGCGTCCCGGGCGCTCTGCGCTCGATCTGACCCTCGATCTGAGCCTCGATCTGGCCCTCGATCGAACCCTCGATCAGGGAGGTCTGCGGTCATGCCGCCCGAATCTACTGTGGCCGGGACACGACCAGCCTGCCGTGCCAGGGGTTGGCTGGCGTTGGCAAGCAATGATAATGAATGAGAAGAAATGAGAAGGACTAGCAAGAAGGGCCTCGATGAGCGCCAACCCGTTCAAGCCGAGCCCCGGCTCGTCGCCGCCGGAGCTGATCGGCCGCCAGCGTCACCTCGACGACGTGCGCGACGCGATCGCCGACGGCCCGGGGGCGCCGGGTCGGACGACGCTCTTCACCGGCCCCCGCGGAGTCGGCAAGACGGTGATGCTCAACGAGGTCGAGGCGGTCTTCGACCGAGCCGGCTGGCTCCACCTCAGCGAGACCGCCACGCCAGGGCTGGCCGGCCGCATCCTCCGGGGCGCCGCACGGCTCCTGAGCGCGGAGGAGCCGCCCGCGAAGGGACGCATCACCGGAGTCCGCCTGCCCGGCGGCGCCGGGATCGAGCTCCAGCGCCCCGCGCCGGAGCCGGCCGATCTCCGCGAGACCGTCGAGCACCTGTCGGACCTGCTCGGACGACGCGACAGCGGTCTGCTCCTGACCGTCGACGAGATCCACGCCGGACAGGTCCCCGAGCTGCGCGAGCTGGCCGTGCTCAGCCAGCACCTGGTCCGCGACGACCGCGAGTTCGCTCTCTGCATGGCGGGCCTGCCGTATGCGATCTCGTCCCTGCTCAACGACGACGTGCTGACGTTCCTACGCCGGGCCGACCGGCACGTGCTCGGGGCACTCGACCTCCAGGACGTCGAGGACGCGTTCGTGGAGACGTTCGCCGACAACGGCCGGACCATCGACGTCGACGCGTGCCGGCGCGCCGCGCGGGCCACCGAGGGCTACCCCTTCCTGGTGCAGCTCATCGGTCACCAGATCTGGCGGAGCACCGATGCCGACGACATCGGAGCGGCCGCCGTGGACCGTGCCGTCGCCCAGTCCCGGACCCGGCTCGGTGAGCTGCTCCACGAACCGGCCCTGAGGTTCCTGTCCGACGTGGACCGGCAGTTCCTGCGCGCGATGGCCGAGGACTCGGGCGCGTCCAGGGTCGGCGACGTCGCCGAGCGGCTCGGCCGCGACGCGCAGTACGTCAACACCTACCGGCGCAGGCTGATCGCCGCCGGCGTCGTCGAGCCGGCCGGTCGCGGCCGGCTGGAGTTCGCGATCCCCTATCTCGGCGACACGCTGCGGGGGTTGGACGGGTGAGACCCCTGCCCCTCTCGGAGAATGGTCGACCGGGGTGAGGTACGGCACCCTGCTCGGATGTCGCTGAGCGCTCATCCGCTCGCCCCCTCGCGTCGCGAGATCGCGGGCAGACTCCGGGGCGCCGCCGTGGTCTCGCTCGTGGTGGCCCGGCCACTCAGCGCACGTTCTTGATGGTGTCCAGGTAGCGCAGCACGGTCTCCAGCTCGGCGACGGTGAAGGTGGCGTGAGCCTGGTCGAGCTGGCCCACGATCTCGGCGTAGGCCGAGTTGACGCGGTCGTCGTCGAGCGGGACGGCGTGCACCCACACCTTGCGCCGGTCTGACGGGTCGGCCTCGCGCCTGACCATCCCCTTGCCCTCGAGCCGGTCCAGGACGCGGGTGGTCGTGCTGGACGGCAGCTCCGTGGCCGCGGCGACCTGCCCCGGCGTCATCGGCCCGGTGCGCAGCAGCACGCCGAACGTCTGGAAGTCCACGACGTTGAGGCCGACGGTGCGCGCGATGCGCTCGTTGGTCAGCACCGCGGAGGCGATCACCTCCTGCATGACGTAGGCGATCTGGGTGCCGAGCTGCTTCCGGGTGGACAACGCAGACAGCCCTCGCTATTCTCTCCGCATCGGAACTATTCCGAATCAGAGATATCCCAGAACGGGATCTCTGACTCCCAAAGACTACCCGAAACCCGAACCAGGAGAACGAGATGCTCCACAAGCGGGGGCTCGCCATGGGCGTGCTCATCTTCGCGTCGTTCATGGACCTGCTGGACGCGACGATCGTCAACGTCGCGCTCCCGTCCATCCGTGACGACCTCGGCGCCAGCGGCGCCCAGCTCGAGTGGACCGTCGGCGGCTACCTGCTGGCCTTCGCGGTCCTGATGATCACCGGGGGGCGCCTCGGCGACATCTTCGGGCGGCGCCGGCTGTTCGTGGCCGGTGTCGTCGGCTTCACGCTCGGCTCGGCCCTGGCCTGCATCGCGCCGTCCATCGGCGTACTCCTGCTGGCGCGGGTCGTCCAGGGCGGCTTCGCGGCGATGATGGTGCCGCAGGTGCTGTCGTCCCTCCAGGCGCTGTACGACGCGCGGGAGCGGGCCGCGATGCTCGGGGTCATCGGCGCGGTGTCGGGGATGTCGGCGGTGATCGGACCGGTGCTCGGCGGCTGGCTGGTCAGCAGCAACGCCTTCGGGATCGGCTGGCGCAGCATCTTCCTGATCAACCTGCCGATCGGTGCCGCCCTCGTCGCGCTCGCGCTGCGGTTCGTGCCCGACACCCGGTCCGAGCACCCGCTCCGGCTGGATCCCCTCGGGCTGCTGCTGGCGACGGCCGGCCTGCTGGGCGTGGTCTACGCACTGGTCGAAGGTCGCGACCAGGACTGGGCGGCGTGGGTCTGGGCGGTCGGCGCCGGGGGCCTGGTGCTGCTCGCGGCGTTCGTGGCCCAGCAGCGACATCGTGAGCAGAGGACCGGCTCGGCGCTGCTGCCGATGCGGCTGTTCGGCGACCGCGGGTTCTCGGCCGGTCTGGTCACGCAGGGCGCGTTCCAAGGCTCGCTCGCGGGGTTCGCGCTCGTCCTGACGATCTACGTCCAGACGGGGCTCGGCTGGTCGGCGATCCACGCCGGGCTGACCCTCCTGCCGTTCAGCCTGGGTGCCTTCGTCGGCACCGGGATCTCGGTGCCCCTGGGCATGAGGCTCGGCAAGGTCGTGATGGCGACCGGCGCAGCGTTGCAGTCAGCGGCCACCGTGTGGGTCCTCGCGACCATCCACGGCCAGGGCGACGGCCTCACGACGTGGGACCTCGTGCCCGCGCTCGTCGTGAGCGGGATCGGGCTCGGCCTGCTCGTCGTCCCCCTGGTCGACGTCGCGCTGGCCACGGTGCCCAGCGCCGAGGCCGGAGCGGCGTCCGGCGCCTATGGCACCGTGCAACAGGTCGGCGCGGCTCTGGGGATCGCGATCGCCGGCACGGTGTTCTTCACCGACGTCGGCACGTCGTACGACGCGGCCTCACTGCGCTCGGGCCTGATGGCGGCGTGCTGGGTGGCGGCCTGCGGCTACGCGTTGGCCGCCCTGGCCAGCCTGCTGCTGCCGTCGCGCGACCAGGTCCACGCCCACCAGGAGGCGGTCGAGCGCGAGCTCGAGCTCGCCCCCCGTTGAGCGACGAGCTCTGAGCCCTTGAGCCGTTCTTACGGCGAGCCCGCACCTTAACGGGTCGGAATGCGCCACTCAACAGGTCGGAACGCGCCACTCAACGGGTCGGAACGCGCCACTCAACCGATCAGGGTGAGGAGCTGGGTGGCGCGGGTGAGGGCGACGTAGAGGGTGGCGCGGCCGGTCGGGGACTCGGCCTCGATCGCGTCCGGGGCGACGACGACGATGCCGTCGAACTCCAGCCCCTTGGTGTCGATGCCCGTCAGGACGACGATCCGGTCCTCACCCGCGGTGCCCGGGTCGGCGGCATGAGGAGCATCGGCGGCGTACTCCGGCCACGAGGCCAGCCAGCCCGAGACCTCGGCGCGCCGGGCGGCCGGGACGACGACCCCGATCGTGCCGCCGACCTCGGCGGCGATCTCGGCGAGCTCACGCCGCACGGTCTGCGACAGCCCACCCTGCGTCGCCACCTCGCGGGGCGAGACACCGGTCGAGCGAACGGCGGTCGGCAGGTCGGCGCCGAGCCCGACCCGCTCGGCGTACGCCGCGGCGTACTCGTAGATCTCCGCGGAGTTGCGGTAGTTGGTCGACAGGTGGAACTCGTGCAGCTCCTTGCCCTCGATCGCAGCCGCACGAGCCGACGCCGACTCCGCCGGGACGGGCCACGACGACTGCGCGGCGTCGCCGACGATGGTCCACGTCGCGGCGCGTCCGCGGCGGCCCACCATCCGCCACTGCATGGGGGTGAGGTCCTGGGCCTCGTCGACCAGGACGTGGGCATAGCCGTCGTCCTCGATCCGGTGGGTCGGCGGCTGCCACGGCGCCGACGAGCCGTACTCGCGCTCGGCCGCGGTCGTGAGCTCCTGGAGGTCACCGCCGAGGAAGTCGTCGAGCTCGTGGTCCTCCTCGCGAGCGCGGTCGGGGACGTCGCCCAGGGCGTAGCGCAGCTCGTCGACGAGCGGAACGTCCTCGACGGCGAGCCCGGTGGACTGCCAGGAGTCGACGAGCAGGCGGAGCTCGTCGGCACTGAGCACGCCCTCGCCGACGCGCGTGGCGAACTCCGGGTCGCGAAGCCACGCCAGCACCTCCGGCGCCGACAGCGGCGGCCACCACGACAGGGCGAAGTCGAGGAACGCCTGCGAGGAGAGCATGTCGTCGTCGAACGCCTCGCGCCCTCGCTCGCGCCCGCGCTCGCCGCGCACCTGACGCCACATCGCGTCCAGCAGCGCCGAGGCGACCCGCGGCAGCTGCCGGTTGCGCTGGCCCTGGCCCATCAGCTGTCGCCGCAGCCTGCCGAGGACGCCACGGTCGAGATGGATGACGTCGTCGCGCCAGAACACCCGGAACTCCTTGGCCGACCCCGGCGCCTGCTGGCGCGCCGTACGTCGCATCAGCTCCGCCATCCGGGCCGAGCCCTTGAGGGCAGCGACCGCCGGGGAGTCGTGCCGCGTGGCCCGCAGCCCGCTGACGACCTCGCCGAGCGACCGCAGCGCGACCGCAGTCTCACCGAGCGAGGGCAGTACCCGCTCGATGTAGCGCATGAACACGCCCGAGGGGCCCACGACCAGGACTCCGCCGGTCTCGTAGCGCCGCCGGTCGTTGTAGAGGAGGTACGCGGCGCGGTGCAGCGCGACGACCGTCTTGCCGGTCCCCGGACCGCCGCTGATCGTGACCACGCCCTTGCCGGGCGCACGGATCGCGCGGTCCTGCTCGGCCTGGATCGTGGCCACGATGGAGTGCATCGAGCGGTCGCGGGCTCGCGAGAGCTGCGCCATCAGCGCGCCCTCGCCGACGATCGGCAGGTCGGTCTCGGCCTCGGCGTCGAGCAGCTCGTCCTCGACGCCGACGACCGTCGGGCCGGCGCAGCGCAGCACCCGACGGCGTACGACGTCGTGGGGCTCGGCAGCGGTCGCCTGGTAGAACACCGCGGCGGCCGGCGCCCGCCAGTCGATCAGCAGGGAGTCGCGGCTGTCGTCGCGCAGCCCGATCCGGCCGATGTAGCGCGGATCCGCGTCGACCCGGTCGTGGAGGTCGAGGCGACCGAAGACGAGCCCCTCGTGCGCGGCGTCGAGCTGAGCGATCCGGCGCGCGGCCTGGAAGACCATGGCGTCGCGCTCGACGAGCCCGCCCTCGTGCCCGAGGGCGCCTCGGCCGTGGCCCTCCCGGGCCAGCGCCCGCGCGTTGCGCGCCGACCTCTCGAGCTGGACGTAGACCCGGTCGACGAAGACCTGCTCAGCGGCGAGCTCAGCGGCCAGCACCTCGTCTGCCAACGAACGCATTCCCCTCGAACCCGGCCGCCCGGAACGGACGGCGCCACCAGCAGCAAGCAAGTTGACTATCGTATCGCCCGCTCCCCGCGGATGCGCGACCTGTCCCTGTGTCAGGCTGCGGCTGTGAAGGTCTACATCTCGGTGGACGCCGAGGGCGTGGCCGGCATCTGCGACTGGGAGCAGTGCATCGCCGGCGGCGACGACTACGCGTCGGGCCGCGAGCTCGTGCTGGGCGAGGTGAACGCCGCCATCGACGGCGCCGTGGCGGCCGGTGCCACCGAGATCCTGGTCAACGACAGCCACTCGCTGATGCGCAACCTCCCGCCCGCCGGGCTGGCCGGCCACGCGGCCTACCTCTCGGGACGCTTCAAGCCGCTGTACATGATGGAGGGCCTCGACCCGTCGTACGACGCGGCAGTGCTGCTGGGCTACCACGCCGCGATGCCGACGCCCGGCGTCCTCTCCCACACCTACAACCCGCGCGCCATCGGCGACGTCCGGATCAACGGCGTCGGCACCGGCGAGGCGGGCATCAACGCCCTCGTCGCGCAGCACCACGGTGTCCCCGTCGCCGTGATCACCGGCGACCAGTACGTCGGGCCCGAGGCCTCGCCGTTCTGCCCGGACATCACGGCGATCGAGGTGAAGCGCTCCGTGAGCCGCTACGCCGCCGAGCACCTGCACCCCGAGGTCTCGCGAGACCGGATCCGCGCGGGAGTGACCTCGGCTCTGCGCGGCGTCGAAGCCCTCACGCCGCCCGCGATCTCGCTGCCCGCGACGCTCGAGGTCGACCTGCTCTCCTCCGACATGGCGGAGCAGGCGACCTGGCTCCGCGGCGTCGCGCGCGTCGGCTCGCGGACGGTGTCGTTCACCGACGACGACCCGCTCTCGGCGTTCCGCACCTTCATGACGCTCGTCTTCCTGACCCGCAGCCTGGTCGAGACGCACTGACCCGCGACCCCGGCCCGCGCGGCGTCAGTCGATCCGCTCGTAGGCGGCGATCCCGTACCGACCCGTCCCTCCGGTCAGGGTCACGGTCGGCGTGGTGCCGGCCGCCGCCCACAGGTCGCCGATCGAGCCGCTGCCCACTCCGCTGAACTCCCCACCGCCGCTCGCTGTCCCGGCGTGGAAGGACACCCGGATGCGCCCGTGGTTCGTCCAGGCGATGCCGATGACCCGGTCGACCTTGCTGACCGGGAGCGAGGGGTGCACCCCGCCGGTCGACCCGTTGGCGATCGTGCGCAGGGCCCAGGTGTGGCCGAGGTACTCCACGCGATCGGGAAGGTCGTCGCCGCCGACCCTCTCCGAACGCAGCGATCCGTAGACGCCGAGGCCCATCCGCAGGTCCGGCGCCGATCCCGCCGCGACGACCTGGGTGTCGTCGTCCCCGTGGGTGACCCACATCCGCATCGTCGCGGCGGTCCCGGGCTCGGTCCCGGGCCTGAGGGCCGCGGAGAACGTCGAGGTCACGTGCGAGCCGGCGTCCGCGAAGTCGGAGGAGTCGCACTGCGACCCCGAGACCTCGGTCCGCTCGGAGCCGTCGAACGCGAGGTGGATGACGTCGTCGGCGGGCAGCCCGGAGCAGACCGGCGCCACGGCGACCGCGCCGTCGGGCACGCTGAAGGATCCCCTCAGGTCCACCTGCCCTCGATCGGAGACCATGGCCCGCAGGAGAGCCGTGCCCGCGACGTCACTGCGGTAGGTGAGCCCGGCCTTCGTGTAGCCCGGCGGCGGCGCGCCGGTGAGGTCGTACGACGCGATCCCGACGCGACCGTTGGGGGCCGAGACCTGGACGGTCCCGCTCTCGCCCGCGGGCACGACGACATAGTCACGGAAGCGCGACTCGCGGGAGTGCCACCGGGTGTTGTCGGGAAGGCCGAGCACGACCGACGACCGCGGGCTGGTCGTCCACGTGAACAGCCGGGGCTGGTCGGACTCGGAGAGGTGGAAGGAGCCCGAGCCGGCGAACGTCTCGCCGTGGCCGTCGGTGCGATAGGTGAAGCCGAGCGCGTGCATGGTCGTCGGCGCCTTGCGGCCCAGGAGCGTGGGTGCCGCCGGCTGGGCGGGACCGAGTCGCGGCACGACGGCTACCGCCGCTCCACCGAGCACGACGAGGGCCAGCGTGCCGACTGCCACCGCGCGCCGGCGACGCCGCACGGCGGCGACGCGCTGGTGGACTCCGGCCGTCCGGGCGACGGTCTGCGGGACGCCGACCTCGTCGGCATGCTGGTCGAGGACCCGGCGCAGGTCGGCGATCGTGGTCATCGCAGGTCTCCTTCGTCGTCGGTGGCGCCCGGGCCCGGCTCGCCCGGCTCGGCCAGGGCGGGGTCGATGCGCAGCTTGGCCAGGGCCTTGCTGGCCTGGCTCTTGACGGTGCCGACCGAGCAGCCCAGCACCTCGGCGGTCTGCGCCTCGGTGAGGTCCTCGTAGTAGCGCAGGACGAGGACCGCCCGCATCCGCCGGGGCAGCCGACCCATCGCCGTCCAGAGGTCGGACGGCTCCGCGGCGTCACCGACGGTGTCCACGGCCGTTGGCTCGGGGAGGGTCTCGGTCGGCTGCTCGCCGTTCCACCTCCTGCGCCACCACGACGCGTAGGTGTTGACCAGGATCTTGCGGACGTACGGCTCGGGCTCGCCCTGGATCCGGCGCCAGGCGAACCACGCCTTGGTCAGGGCCGTCTGGAGCAGGTCCTCGGCCAGGGCGTGGTCACGTGTCAGCAGGTATGCGGTGCGCAGCAGGGCCCCGGAGCGGGCGGCGACGAACTCGTCGAGCGCCGCCGTCGCTGCCTGGTCACCGGGTCCCACTCGGCCTCCCGAGTCGAGGACGGTCGTGGTGCTCATGTCGGGTCATACCCGGTGACCCGCCTCGATGGTTGCCTACCGCTTCCGCTGGAGGAACGCGGTCATCGCCGCACGCGCCTCGTCGGAGGCGAAGAGCCGGGCGCTGAGCGCGGCCATCTCACCGCCGAGGGCGTCGATGCGGCGTACGAGGTCGGCGTTGAGGATCCGCTTGGACTCGCGCAGCCCCTGTGCCGTGCCGGACGCCAGGGTGGCGCACAGGCCGGCGACCACGTCATCGAGCTCGACGGCGGGGACGGCGCGGGTGACCAGACCGTACGCCGCGGCCTGCTCACCGCTGAACACCTCACCCCCGAGCGTGGTCAGGGCAGCCGCTCGCGGCGTCATCCGCGCGTGCACGGTCAACGAGATGATGGCCGCGGCCAGGCCCAGCCTCACCTCGGTGAGGGCGAACGTCGCGTCCTCGGCGGCGATCGCGACGTCGCTGGCCGCCACGATCCCGATGCCGCCCGCACGCACCGCACCGGCGATGCGGGTGACCACCGGCTTGTCCATCGTGGCGACGAGCCGCTGGAGGGCGACGATGCGCAGCGCACCCTCCTCCATGCCGTCGGTGGTCGCCTCCGACATGTCGGCGCCGGAGCAGAACACGCTCCCCTCCTGGCGCACCAGGACCACCGTGACCTCGTCGTCGGCGTCCGCGCGCCCGAGCCGCTCGACCAGCTCGGTCACCAGCTGGCGCGAGAGGGCGTTGCGGTTGTGCCGGGAGTCGAGGGTGATCGTGGCGACGGAGTCGGCGACCTCGTAGTGGACCAGCTCATCGGGCATGCCCCGCATCCTGCCAAACCCGTCCGGCGCTCGGCCTTGGCCGTGGACGGCGTCAAGCCAGGCGGGAGCGACGACGGGCGGCGCCGGCGGTGCAATCCCCCAGGCGGCCGGCGTCGAACAACGATGTGTGACCAAGCTCAGATACGCCGGGTACGGCGTGCTCGCGGCCCTGACCGGCTCGGGAGTCGGGCACCTGGCAGCCGCGCTGACCGATCCCGCGGCGTCTCCGGTGCTCGCGGTCGGGGAGCTGGTGATCGACCACACCCCGACGCCGGTGAAGGACTGGGCGATCGTCCACTTCGGCACCCACGACAAGACGATCCTGGTGGGCTCGGTGCTGATCGGGGTGCTCGTGCTGGCCGGCGTCGCCGGACTGCTGGCGAAGCGGTCGTTCCGTCTCGGCGCCGGGCTGCTGTCACTCCTGGTGGCCGTGGCGCTGTACGCCGCCCTGACCCGGCCGGTCGTGCGTCCCGTCGACGCCCTTCCCGGCGTCCTGACGGGCATCGTCGGACTGGTCGCACTCAGGCTCCTGACGAGACTGGAGACCGGAGCGGCGGTGGTACCCGGTACCGGGCTCGGAGCCGGCCCGCCCCGTGGGTCTGCCGGCTCCACCGGGCCGGCGCCGCCGGGGCCGGGACGACGCGGGCTGCTGCTCGGGGTGGCCGGCGTCGCCGCGGTGGCGGCGGCCGGCGAGTATGCCGGACGGCTGGTCGCCCGCTCGCGCGAGGCCATCGGCAACATCACCTTGCCCAGGCCGCACAGCAAGGCGGGTCCGTTCCCCCGCGGGCTCGACGACAAGGTCGCGGGGATCACCCCGCTGCGCACCTCGAACGCCGACTTCTACCGCGTCGACACCCGCCTCACGCTGCCGATCGTCGACGCCTCGTCGTGGTCCCTCACCGTCGACGGCGATGTCGGCAACCAGCAGTCGTGGAGCTTCGAGGACCTGCTGGCGATGCCGCTCATCGAGCGCGACATCACCCTGACCTGCGTCTCGAACGACATCGGCGGCCCCTACGTCGGTGGCGCGCGGTGGCTCGGTGTGCGCCTGACCGACCTCCTCGACCGGGCGGGGGTCGGGACGCACTCCGACCAGATCCTGTCGACCGACGTCGACGGGATGACGATCAGCACTCCGCTGGCCCTGGCCACCGACGGGCGGGACGCGATGATCGCCGTCGCCATGAACGGCGACCCGTTGCCGCGCGAGCACGGCTTCCCGGCGCGGATGGTCGTGCCCGGCCTCTACGGCTTCATCAGCGCCTGCAAGTGGATCACGCGCATGACACTCACGACCTACGACGACGACACGGCGTACTGGACGCACCGCGGCTGGGCGACCGACGCCCCGATCAAGGTCGCGAGCCGCATCGACACCCCGAACGGGCTGCACGTGAAAGGGGGACGCGCGCTCATCGGCGGCGTCGCCTGGGCGCAGCCCGTGGGCGTGGCCAAGGTGGAGGTGCAGATCGACGGCGGGCCGTGGCGACCGGCGACGCTCGGCCCCAGCGCGGGCAACGACTACTGGCGCCAGTGGTACCTGCCCTGGAACGCCGACCCGGGCTCACATCAGCTCTCCTGTCGTGCGACCGACAAGAAGGGCAACGTCCAGACCGCGGTCCGCGCGACGCCGTTCCCGAACGGCTCCTCGGGCCTCCAGAAGCTGGTCGTCTCCGTGGCGTGAGCCACACCCCCCACCCGGTGAGAGGACCCATCCGGGTGGCCCCCGGCCACGAACGACTCCCGACGCACCACCCAAGAAGAAGCCAACCGCACCAGCAACAGAAGAGGTCACCATGAACACCACGCTCCGACGCTCGGGGATCGCCGCGCTGGCCCTGGGGGCCACCCTCGGCCTGGCCGCCTGTGGCAGCTCGAACAGCAGCTCGGCTTCCGGCGACGCCGGCACGACCGGAGGCACCGGCACGAACGGTGGCACGAGCGCCGCCTCCCAGACCTTCGGGTCGGGCTGCGCCGCGGTGCCGAAGAGCGGCGCCGGCTCGTTCCAGGGCATGGCCACCGCGCCGGTCGCCTCGGCCGCCAGCGCCAACCCGGTGCTCTCGACCCTGGTCGCCGCCGTCACGAAGGCAGGGCTGGTCGACACGCTCAACTCTCAGAAGGCGATCACCGTCTTCGCACCGGACAACGACGCGTTCAGCGCCATCCCGCCCAAGACCTTGAAGGCGGTGCTGGCCAACAAGGCCGAGCTGACCAAGATCCTCACCTACCACGTCGTGGCCGGGAAGATCGCGCCCGACCAGCTGGCCGGGACCCACAAGACCCTCGAGGGCGGCAAGCTCACGATCAGCGGATCGAACGACGACTACACGGTCGGCAAGCAGAAGGCCTCGATCGTGTGCGGCAACGTCTCGACGGCCAATGCGACGGTCTACATCATCGGCTCGGTCCTGATGCCGACGATGTGACGGGGTACAGACCGTCCGACGACAGACGCTGACAGCCGACCCCCGACAGGCAAGGATCACGACGTGAGCCACCTGAGCCAGGTGCCCGAGGACCCGCCCTCCGTGGAGGGCGGGTCCCTGGGGGCGCGCCTCGCCGACCTGCTGAGGCGGGCGAGCCGTGGCGACGAGAGCGCCTTCGCGCTCTGGTACGACGCCACCTCGGCTCGCGCGTACGGCCTGGCCGTCCGGGTGCTGCGCGACCGGGCACAGGCCGAGGAGGTCACCCAGGAGGCCTACCTGGACTGCTGGCGACATGCGGCGAGGTTCGACCCGGCCAAGGGCAGTGCCGTGTCCTGGCTGCTCACGGTCGTCCACCGCAAGGCGGTCGACCGGGTGCGGTCGGCCGAGGCCGCCAGCCGGCGGGACACGGCGTACGGACACCGGGAGATCGCCGTGGCTCACGACGAGACCGCCGAGGCCGCGACCGCGTCGCTCGAGGCGACTCGGGTGCGGTCAGCGCTGGCGGGACTCACCATCAAGCAGCGAGAGGCGGTGCAGCTGGCCTTCCTCGGGGGATACACCCATACCGAGGTGGCCGCGCTGCTCGATCTTCCGATCGGGACCGCCAAGACCCGGATCAGGGATGGTCTGATCCGCATGAGAGACGCACTGGGCGTCGGAGAGGTGGCGCAGGCATGAGCAGCGACATCCACGCACTTTCGGGTGCCTATGCGGTCGACGCCCTCGACGACTTCGAGCGGGTCCAGTTCGAGAGGCACCTGGCCCAGTGCGCGGCCTGCCGAGCGGAGGTCCAGTCGTTCCGGGAGACCACCGCGATCATGACCGAGGCGGAGACGGAGCCGGTGCCGCCGGCGTCCCTCCGGGCGGGCGTGCTCGCCGGGATCAGCCAGGTGCGGCCGTTTCCTCCGGAGACTGCTGCTGTCGAGACAGCGGGGCCTGTCTCCACGGTCGTGACCCTGCGCCGGCGGACGCTGCCGATGCTCGTCGCCGCGGCCGCGGTGCTCGTCCTGGTCACCGCCGGCGCGTTCGCGTGGCATCCGTGGACCTCCGGGCAGACCACCCTGGCCGACCAGGTGCTCCACGCGCCCGACGCGGTGAAGACCACCGAGAAGCTTCCCGGCGGACACGGCGAGCTCACGCTCGTGCGCTCGGCGTCGTTGAAGCGGGCCGTCATGGTCGGCGAGGCCGTGCCGGAGCCGCCGGCCGGCAAGACCTACCAGCTGTGGCTCCAGGAGCCGGGCGAGGGCATGGTCTCGGCCGGTCTGATGCCGGACAGCCACCAGGCGACCCTGCTGAGCGGTGACCCGACCACGGCCAAGGCCGCTGCGGTCAGCGTCGAGCCGGCGGGCGGCTCCAAGAAGCCGACCACGCAGCCGGTCGCGCTCTTCCCGCTGAGCTCGGGCGCGTCAGGCTCCAGCTCGGCATGACCGCGCACCCGCCCCTCCGGCGACGCGTCGCGGTGGTCGGATCCGGCGTGGCCGGGCTCACGGCCGCGCACGTCGCGGCCCACACGGCCCACGTCACGCTCTACGAGGCCGACCCGCGTCCGGGCGGGCACGCCGACACCCACGACGTCGACGGGCTCGCGATCGACACCGGGTTCATCGTGCACAACCGGCGCACGTACCCGACGCTGCTCCGGCTCTTCGGGGAGCTCGGCATCGCCACGCAGCCCTCGGAGATGTCGATGTCGGTGCGCGACGAGGCCAGCGGTCTGGAGTACGCCGGCGCGCTGGGCGCGCGCGGGCTGTTCCCGTCCGCGCGCAACCTCGGCCGGCCGGCGTACCTGCGGATGCTGGCCGAGGTCCCGCGGTTCCACCGGCAGGCCCGGCGCCTGCTCACCGAGACCTCCCCCTGCGAAGACTCCACGCTGCGGGACTTCCTGGATGCTGGCGGGTTCTCGGCAGGCTTCCGCCGCCAGTTCATGGAGCCGCTCGTCGCGGCCGTCTGGTCCTGCGACCCGGCGCTGGCACTGGACTACCCGGCTCGGTACCTCTTCGAGTTCCTGGCCCACCACGGGATGCTGTCCAGCACCGGCTCACCCGAGTGGCGCACCGTCACCGGCGGCTCCCGCGAGTACGTCGCGGCGGTCACCGCGCGTCTTGACGACGTGCGCCTCGGCACCAAGGTCACCGGGATCCTCGAGACGCCCGACGGGGTGCGGGTCACCGACGGCAACGGCACCACCACGACGTACGACGCGGTCGTGGTCGCCACCCATCCGGACCAGGCGCTGGCGATGCTCGTCGAGCCGACGGCAGCGCAGCGGGGCACCCTCGGCGCGATCACGTACTCGGCGAACACCGCATTGCTGCACACCGACACCTCGCTGCTGCCCAAGGCCGAGCGGGCCCGGGCCTCCTGGAACTTCCTGCGACCGCGGGGCACCGACCGCGGCGCCGTGACCGTCACCTACGACCTGACACGGCTCCAGCGGCTCGCCACCTCGACCCACTACCTGGTGACCCTCGGCGGCGATGACCTCGTCGACCCCGAGCTGGTCGTGGCGAGGATGGAGTACGCCCATCCCCTCTACACTCCGGACTCCGTCGCGGCGCAGCGGCGGCTGCCGGAGGCCGACACCACGCGCATCGCGTTCGCGGGTGCCTACCACGGCTGGGGCTTCCACGAGGACGGCGCCCGCTCCGGCGCCGCAGCGGCTTCGCGGCTCGGCCTGTCCTGGGGGTCGCCCTCGACGGCAGCGCCCGCGGCACCTCCGGTCACGGAGCCGGGGATCTACCAGACCCGCATCCGGCACACCCGCCGCACGCCGTGGCGCCGCGGCTTCGAGAGCCGCGCGCACACCTGGGTCGTCGACCTCGACGACCTTCCCGACCATGGCGTGCTCGGCAGGTTCGAGGCACGCGACCACGTCGGCGACCCCGGCGCCCCGCTCCGCGCCAACCTCGACGCGTTCCTCTCGGACCGCGGGGTCGACGTCGCGGACGGCCGCATCCTGATGGCGGCCAACGCGCGAGCACTCGGCCACTGCTTCAACCCGATCAGCGTCTTCTGGTGCTTCGACCGCGAGCAGCACCTGGCCGGGGTCGTCGTCGAGGTCCACAACACCTACGGCGGCCGGCACGCCTACCTCGTCCACCCTGACGACCAGGGCCGGGCACGGGTCGCCAAGGAGCTCTACGTCTCGCCGTTCCACGGCACCGACGGGTGGTACGACGTGCGGGTGCCGGTCCCCGGCGACGACCTGCTGATCGCCGTCTCCTTGCACACCGACGACGGCGCGACCTTCAGCGCCTCCCTGGCCGGGCGGCGCTCCCGGGCCACCCCACGGCGGGCGGCGACGGCCGCGCTTCGCGCCTCCACGCTGATCCGCGTGCACGGCATCGCCCTCTGGCTGCGCCGTCTCCCCGTGCGGCCCCGGCCCGAGGGCCACGACGCCGGGCATCACCAGGACCACGAGGGGAGTCGGCGATGACCACGCTGGTCAACCGTCCCGCGATCGACCAGTGGCCCGACCTGGGCCAGGTCCCGAGCGGTCCGCGGGCCGCCGTGTCGGCCTACGTCGCCCGGCGGCTGTTCGAAGCCGGGGTGAGCAGGCTCTCGGTCAGCGTGCACCTGGAGGGGCGCACCCTGGGCCGCGGCGGTCCGGAGATGACCGTGCACCGGCCCGACGAGTTCTTCCGGCGTCTGGGCCGGGGCGCGCTGATCGGCTTCGGCGAGTCCTACCTCACCGATGCCTGGGACTCACCCGACCTCGGGGCCTTCCTGACGGTGCTCGCGGCGGAGCTGCCCCGGCTCGTCCCCGACGTCCTCCAGCGCCTGCGCGCGCTCGCCGTCCGGCGGCCGCCGAAGCACGAGCGCAGCACGCGGGCGAACTCGCGTCGCAACATCGCCCATCACTACGACCTGTCCAACGAGCTGTTCGAGCAGTTCCTCGATGCCGGCCTCAGCTACTCCTCGGCGCTCTTCGAGGGCAGCGAGCTGACCCGCGGCGAGCTCTCCGGGATGTCCGCTCCCGAGCAGGGTGCGGACCTGGCAGCGGCCCAGGCACGCAAGATCGACCGCCTGCTCGACCGGACCCGCGTCGGCCCGGGGACCACGGTCCTCGAGATCGGCACGGGCTGGGGCGAGCTGGCGATCCGGGCCGCGCGGCGCGGCGCGGTCGTCCACACGATCACCCTGTCCACCGAGCAGCGCGACCTGGCCGAGAGGCGGATCGCCACCGAGGGGCTCGCCGACCGGGTGACCGTGCAGCTGCTCGACTACCGCGCCCTGCCGCCGGAGACCACCTACGACGTGGTGCTCTCGGTGGAGATGATCGAGGCGGTCGGCTACGACTTCTGGACCAGCTACTTCCAGATCCTCGACACGGTGACGGCTCCGGGAGGGCGGATCGGGATCCAGGCGATCACCATGCCGCACGAGCGGATGCTGGCCACGCGGCGTACCTACACCTGGATCAACAAGTACATCTTCCCGGGCGGGTTCCTGCCGTCGGTCGAGGCGATCAAGGACATCACCCGGCGGCACACCTCGCTGCACGTCGCCGAGGAGCTGTCGTTCGGCTCCCACTACGCCGAGACCCTGCGCCAGTGGGACGACCGCTTCCTGTCCGCTCGCGATGCCGTGCTGCGGCTGGGCTTCGACGACACGTTCGTGCGGATGTGGCACTTCTACCTGGAGTACTCCCGCGCCGGCTTCGCCTCGGGATACCTCGACGTCAACCAGCTCGTCCTGACCCGGACGGGCCCCCGATGACCGCCCCGACGAGCACGCCGACGACGTCGTGCTTCCGGCGTACGACGGACGCTCGACCCGCGGGCGTGGCCGGCGAGCTCGCGGCCGCCGCGCGACCCTTCGTCGGCGGTGACCTGCCGGTCCGGCTCCGCGCCTGGGACGGCTCCGAGGCCGGGCCGCCGGACGCACCGCTGGTAGAGCTGCGCTCACCCGACGCGCTGCGCCGGCTGCTGTGGCACCCGGGCGAGCTCGGCGCGGCGCAGGCCTACGTGACCGCGGAGCTGGACGTGCCCGGCGACCTGGAGGCCGCCCTCACCCATGCCTTCGCGGTCGGTCGCGAGCGCGGGGTCACCGGGCGGCCGAGCCCCGCAGCCCTTGCGCAGGGGGTGCGCACGCTGCGGAGCATCGGGGTCCTGGGCCGCCCGCTGCCGCCGCCGGCTTCGCAGGCCCAGGTGCGCGGACGGCTCCACACCCGAAGCCGCGACCGCCGTGCGATCAGCCACCACTACGACCTGTCGAACGAGTTCTACGCCCTGATCCTCGACCCCTCGATGGCCTACTCGTGCGCCTACTACGGCGAGGACCCCGACGAGGACGTCGCATCGGCGCAGCGCGCGAAGCTGGACCTGGTCTGCCGCAAGCTCGACCTCGGCCCCGGGCGCACGATGCTCGATGTCGGCTGCGGCTGGGGATCGCTGTCCCTGCACGCCGCCGAGCACTTCGGCGCGAAGGTCGTCGGGGTGACGATCTCGCGGGAGCAGAAGCAGCTCGTCGACGGCCGGGTCGCCGAGCGCGGTCTGGAGCATCTGGTCGACATCCGGCTCCAGGACTACCGAGAGATCCCGGAGCGGGACCTCTTCGATGCGGTGGGATCCCTGGAGATGGGCGAGCACGTCGGCGAGCGCAACTACCCGACCTACGTCGAGGCGCTGCGGCGCTCGGTCCGGCCCGGCGGTCGCGTCCTGGTCCAGCAGATGTCGCGGACCGGTCGGCACCCCGGCGGCGGACCCTTCATCGAGTCCTTCATCGCCCCGGACATGCACATGCGCCCCGTGGGCGAGACCGTCGCCTACCTGGAGCGAGGCGGTCTGGAGGTGCGCGACGTGCACGCCCTGCGGGAGCACTACGTGCGCACCGTCGCCGGCTGGCTGGAGAGCTTCGAGCTCAACCTCGCCGAGCTCACCGCGCTGGTGGGCGAGGAGGTGGTCCGGGTCTGGCGCCTCTACCTCGTCGGCGGCGCGCTGGCGTTCCGCGACGGGCGGATGGGCGTCGACCAGATCCTGTGCGTCCGGCCCGGCGCGGCGAACGGACTGCCCGCGGAGCGTGCCTGGTGATCGGCTCCTGGTGGGGCCTGGCTCTGCTCGCCGTCGGCGTGGCCGCGCTGGCGATGGTGGTCACGGCCTACGCCGCCCGGCGGGCCGGCCGGGTCTCCGTGGTCGACGTGACGTGGGGCCTGGCGCTGGCGGTGCTCGCCCTCGCGGCCGCCCTGGCCGGCACGGCGACGCCCTGGCGCCGGTGGGTCCTGGCGGCGATGGTGCTCCTGTGGGGCGGCCGGCTGTCGCGACACGTCTTCGACCGGGCGCGGGGCCAGGGCGAGGACCCGAGATACGCCGAGCTGCTCGCAGGCGCGGGGCCGCGTGCCGCCGTACGCAAGGTGTATCTCCCCCAGGGACTGGCGATCTGCCTCCTGGCCCTGCCGGTCATGGCCGCCGCGCACTGGGACGTCGCGGTCTCGTGGCTGGTCTGGGTGGGTGTCGTGGTCTGGGCGGCGGGCACGGTCGTCGAGACGGTCGGCGACGCCCAGCTCGCGGCGTACAAGCGCGACCCGGACCGGCCCCGGGTGATGGACCGCGGCCTGTGGGGCTGGACCCGCCATCCCAACTACTTCGGTGACGCCCTGCTCTGGTGGGGCATCTGGCTCGCCGGGGGTGCCGCCTCCGGCTGGTGGCCGGGCCTGGTCTCGGTCCTGGCGCCGGTGGCGATGACCCACTTCCTGCGCAACGTGACCGGCGCGAAGCTGCTGGAGCAGACCATGTCCCAGCGACCGGGCTGGGACGAGTACGCCGCCCGGGTCCCTCTCTTCGTCCCCCGGCCGCCAAGACGCTGACCCGGCGCATCGCCACCCCCGCAACCCTGCCGGCGTAGCGTGGGTGGATGACCGGTGGGAGGGACCCGGTGGGGCAGGCGCTCGTCGCGACCCCGCGGGCCGAGTTCCTGCCGGCGGACCAGCGGGCCAGGGCCGGCCACGACGGACCGCTGCCGATCGGACACGGCCAGACCAGCTCCCAGCCGAGCACCGTCGAGGCGATGCTGAGACTGTTGGACGTGCGTCCAGGTCATCGGATCCTGGACGTCGGGTCAGGCTCGGGCTGGACGACGGCCCTACTCGCGCGGCTCACCGGCCCGACCGGACGGGTCCTCGGCATCGAGCTCGAGCCGGACCTCTGCGACCTGGGCCGGGCCAACCTCGACCGGGCCGGCGTCCCGTGGGCCGAGATCTACGACGCGACGCCGGGCGCGCTCGGACTGCCCGACGCGGCGCCGTACCACCGGATCCTGGTCTCGGCGATGGCCCGCGAGCTGCCCGCGGAGCTCGTCTCGCAGCTGCACACCGGCGGCGTGCTGGTGATCCCCGTCGCCGGCACGATGCTCCGGGTCTCCTCGTCGATGCGCGGCCTGGGCATCACCCGCCACGGGTCGTACCGGTTCGTCCCGCTGCGCTGAGTCCGAGACCCCAGAGCGCGGCCACGTGGCGGGCGTCGGTCCCGCAGCAGCCACCGACCACCTCCAGGGCCGGGAGGAGCTGCTCGAGCTGCCGGTGCGCCGACACCAGGAGGCCGAGGTCCCCCTCGTCGAGGGTCTCGGCCTCGTCGAGCTCGGCATGGCTCAGGGTCGAGGCGTTGCACCGCATCCCGCGGATCCGCTCGAGCCAGTCGCCTCCACCGGCGACCGCGGGCAGCACGTGGGCAGGGTGGGCGCAGCTGACCATGAAGTACGCCGGGCGGCCGCCCCGGTCCACGGTCCTCACGGCCTCCGCGAGCGCCGAGCCGTCAGCCAGGCGTCCGTCCGTCTCGACGGTGAAGGAGATGACCGCGGGAACTCCGGCGGACTCTGCGGCCCAGGCGATCCCGAGCGCCTCGGCGGCGCCGGCGATGGTCATGGCGACGACCTCGTCGGCGCCGGCCGCCGCGAAGGCCGCGACCTGCGGCGCGTGGTACTCGGCGGCCTCCTCCGCCGTGGCCGCCTCACCCCTGGCGTAGCCGTCGCCGCGGGGGCCCACGATCCCGGCCACGGTCGTGTCCTCGACGCGACCGCTCCACTCACCGGCGAGCTCGCGAAGCTGCTCGACAGCCGCACGGTTGACCGCGTCGAGAGCCGCGGACCCGTCGCCGAGCCTGGCGGCCCAGTCGGGGTTCGCCCGCCAGGTCGGCGCCTCGAGCCGCAGGCCCGCCCCGACCGTCTCGGCGATCTCGGCGTACCCCTCGTAGTAGGCGCGCAGGAGGTCGCGACCGTCCGGGCTGCGCACCAGCGGGTACGCCGCGAGCTCCCGCAGCTCGACACCCCGGTGGAAGATCAGGTCGGTCTCCAGGCCACCGTCGGTGACCCATCGCCAGGAACCGCTCACGGGGCCGCTCCTCACCTGACCGCGGGGCGGGGCCCGGGCTCGAGATCTGCTCGAAGGTCCTCACCTCGAGGGGCCTGCACCCTCGAAGGTCCTCACCTCGAGGGGCCTGCACCCTCGAAGGTCTTCACGCAGTGTTCACGTGAAGTCGGGACGCGGCAACAGTCCCGCGCCAGGCTGGTCCCATGACCGTCGTCGCCAACGTCGAGAAGCACCAGTCGGCCAGGACCGGACCCAAGCCCGACCGGGGCGCCGCCGCCCGCGAGCGCGAGGCCCGGTCGGCCAGCGGCGTCTCCGACCTGCTGGCCCGACGGCCCGAGCTGCGCGGCGTCCTGCCCACCGCCGACTGGCTCGAGGAAGCGACCCTCTGGTCGGCCTGAGGCACCTGCGCCGGGTGGTGACTCGCGGTGAGCCTCAGTAGCTCTTGGGCAGGCCGAGGGAGTGCATGGCCACGAAGTTCAGGATCATCTCGCGGGTCACCGGGGCGATCCGGCCGGCCCGGGTCGCCACGAGCAGGCCGGCCATGCCGTACTCCTGGGTGATCCCGTTGCCGCCGTGGGCCTGCACGGCCCGGTCGACGGCGTCACAGGCGGCCTCCGCCGCGGCGTACTTCGCCATGTTCGCGGCCTCGGCCGCCCCCAGGTCGTCGCCCGCGTCGTAGAGGGCGGCCGCCTTCTGGGTCATCAGCCGCGCCAGCTCCACCTCGATCTTCGACTGCGCCAGTGGGTGCGAGACCGCCTGGTGGGTGCCGATGGGCGCCCCGAACACGGCCCGCTCCCGGGCGTACGCCGCGGCCCGGTCGAGCGCGAACCTGGCCAGCCCGGTCGAGAACGACGCCGCCATGATCCGCTCGGGGTTGAGCCCCGCGAACAGCGGTGCGAGCCCGTCGTCGGCGTCCGGGTCGCCGACGAGGGCGTCCGCGGGCAGCGAGATGTCGTCGAGGAAGACCTGGAACTGCTGCTCCGGGCTCACGATCTCCATCGGGATCGCGCGGTACTCCAGACCCTCGACGGCGGTCGGGACGACGAACAGCGCCGGGCGCAGCCGTCCGGTGCGGGCGTCCTCGGTGCGGGCCACGACGAGCACGTGCTCGGCCTCGTCGACGCCGGAGATGTAGATCTTGCGCCCGTTCAGCACCCACCCGTCGTCGGTGCGTCGGGCAGTCGTGGCGATGTCGTGGGTGTTGGTGCCGGCGTCCGGCTCGGTGATGGCGAAGGCCACGGTCCCGGTCCCGTCGGCGATACCGGGCAGCCAGCGGCGCCTCTGCTCCTCGGTGCCGTAACGGGTGATGATGCTGCCGCAGATCGCCGGGCTCACGACCATCATCAGCAGCGGGCAGCCCTGCGCCGCGAGCTCCTCGCAGACGGCCGCGGTGTCGCCGATGCCGCCCCCGCCGCCGCCGTACTGCTCGGGGATGTTGATGCCGAGGTACCCCTGCCGGGCGATCTCGAGCCAGAGGTCGGTGGTCTTCTCGCCAGCGCGGGCCCGCTCGGTGAACCACGCCCGGCCGTACTTGCCGGCCAGCCTGGCCACCTCTCGGCGGAGCGTCTGACGCTCCTCGGTCTCGGTGTAGCGCGTCATGCCTTCTCCTCTGCTGGGCGTCACTCGTCGTGGGGCTGCTGGGGTTCTGCCGGGCCTGCCGGGTCCGCCGGGACTGCCGGGTCCGCCGGCGCCGGCGAGACGACGGCCAGCACGTCGCCGGCGGCTACCTGCCCGCCGGCTCCTACGTCGAGCCTGGTCACGACGCCGGCCGCGGGAGCCGTCACGGTGTGCTGCATCTTCATCGCCTCGAGCACGAGGACCGGCTGCCCGGCCTCGACCGACTGGCCGGGCTCGACCGCCACGCCGACCACGAGGCCGGGCATCGGCGCCAGCAGACCGCCGCTCGGCACCGCCGCCTGCGGGTCGACGAAGGTCGGCACGAGCCGGAGCGCGACGTAGCCGGCGGGACAGTCGACGTGGACGTCGGTGTCCGCACCGGCCGCGCCGGACGCATCCGTGATGGCGACGGTGTACGCCGTCGCGACCCCGTCACGCTCCAGGACGATCCGCCACCCGGCGCCGAGCGCGCACGTCGACAGCACGCTCAGACCGGGTACGGCGTACCCGTCCCGGCCGCCTGCCCACTCCACGCCCACCGGGGCCTCGGCCGGACGCCGGGCTGGGGTCCGGCCGGGAGCGGACCCCCCGGTGAGGAGGGGCTGGAAGCTGGTGCGCTGCGGCTGGCTGACGACGTTGCGCCAGGCCACGGGGATCCCGTGCTGGACGACGCGCCGGGCCCGGTCTCGCTCGGACAGCGCCAACGCGGCGGCGACCGCGTGGTCGCCGCGAGGCGGCGCCGGAGCGGCTGGACGAGTGTCCAGGAACGCCGTGGTCACCTCGCCCGCCAGAAAGCCGGGGTCGCGCAGCGCCGCGACCAGCTCGTCCCGGTTGGTCAGGACGCCGTGGATGCGTGCGCGAGCCAGTGCACCGGCGAGGGTCCGCGCCGCCTGCTCCCGGGTGGGTGCGTGCGCCACCACCTTCGCGAGCATCCCGTCGTAGAACGTCGAGACCTCGCTGCCCGACTCGTACCCCGCGTCCACGCGCAGGCCCGGGGCGCCCGGGATCTCGAACGTCGTGAGTACTCCGCTGGTCGGGGCATGGCCGGCGGCCGGGTCCTCGGCGTAGAGCCGGGCCTCGACGGCGTGGCCCGAGACACCGGGGTCGACCGGGACGCGGGCGCCCTCGGCGACCCACAGCTGGAGGGCGACCAGGTCGACCCCGTGGACCAGCTCGGTGACGGCGTGCTCGACCTGGAGCCGGGTGTTCATCTCCAGGAAGTAGAAGCGGTCGGCAGCCGCGTCGTAGAGGAACTCGACCGTCCCGGCGCCGACGTAGTACACCGCGGCGGCGACCGAGCGGGCCGCCTCGTGCAGGGCGCTCCGGGTCGCCTGCGGCAGTCGAGGTGCGGGGGTCTCCTCCACGACCTTCTGGTGGCGGCGCTGGAGCGAGCAGTCGCGCTCACCGAGCACCACGACACCGCCGTGCCGGTCGCCGACCACCTGGACCTCGACATGACGAGCGTGCTCGACATACGGCTCGACGAAGACCGTGCCGTCGCCGAAGGCCGACTCGGCCTCGGCCCGCGCGGCCGCGAGCTCGTCGTCCAGCCGGTCGAGGTCGCGGACGACGCGCATCCCACGGCCGCCTCCGCCCGCCGACGCCTTCACGATCAGCGGCAGGTGATCGGCGCTCGCCTGCTCCGGCGCCTCCAGCACGGGAACGCCCACGGCGTCGACCAGCTTCTTGGCGCGCACCTTCGACCCCATCACCTCGATCGTCTCCGGCAGGGGCCCGACCCAGGTGAGCCCGGCGTCGACGACGGCGCGGGCGAACGCGGCGCTCTCCGACAAGAACCCGTATCCGGGGTGGACCGCGTCCGCTCCCGAACGGCGTGCGGCGTCGACGAGCAGGCCCGCGTCGAGATAGGTCTCGGCCGGAGACCACCCGGCCAGGCGCACCGCCAGGTCGGCCTGACGCACGTACGGCAGCGCGGCGTCCGCATCGGAGTGGACGGCGACCGTCTGGATGCCGAGGTCTCGGCAGGTGCGGAAGACGCGGCTCGCGATCTCGGCCCGGTTGGCGACGAGCAGGCGGGTGATCATGGCCGGAACACCCCGTAGCCACCGCCACCGGCGAACGGCGCGTTCTCGATCACCGACAGGCAGATCGCCAGCACCGTCCGGGTGTCGCGCGGGTCGATCACGCCGTCGTCGTAGAGCATCCCCGAGAGGAAGAGCGGGAGGCTCTGGTCCTCAACGCTGGCCTCGACGAACGCCCGCATCTCCGCGTCGCCGTGCTCGTCGTACTCCCGGCCGCTGGCCTCCGCGGAGGCCCGGGCCACGATCGAGAGCACCCCGGCGAGCTGGACCGGACCCATCACCGCCGCCTTGGCGCTGGGCCAGGTGAACAGGAACCGCGGGTCGTAGGCCCTGCCGCTCATCCCGTAGTTCCCCGCGCCGTACGACGCCCCCATGATCACGCTGAGGTGCGGCACCGTGCTGTTGCTGACGGCGTTGATCATCTGGGCGCCGTGCTTGATGATGCCGCCCTGCTCGTACTGCGTCCCGACCATGTAGCCGGTCGTGTTGTGCAGGAACAGCAGCGGCGTGTCCGCCTGGTTGGCCAGCTGGACGAACTGCGTCGCCTTCTGCGCCTCCTCGCTGAACAGGACCCCCTGCGCGTTGGCCAGGATCCCCACGGGACGACCGTGGATCCGCGCCCAGCCGGTGACGAGCGACGCGCCGTAGAGCGGCTTGAACTCGTCGAACGGGCGAGCGTTGTCGTCGCGCGCCCCGTCGACGATCCGCACGATCACCTCGCGCGGGTCGAACGGCTCCCGCAGGTCCGCGGGGACGAGGTCCAGCAGGTCCTCGACGTCGGCGTCGGGCTCGACGAAGGGTGGGACCGGCTCTGACCCGAGACCACGCGTGCGCCGACGGTTGAGCCGCGCCACGATCCGGCGCCCGATCCGGATCGCGTCGAGCTCGTCGTCGGCCAGGTAGTCGGCCAGGCCGGAGATGCGCGCGTGCATCGACGCGCCTCCGAGTGACTCCTCGTCCGCCTCCTCTCCGGTGGCCATCCGCACCAGCGGGGGACCACCCAGGAACACCGTCGCCTGCTCCCTCACCATGACGGTGTAGTCGGACAACCCGGGCACGTAGGCGCCGCCGGCTGTCGAGCTGCCGAACACGAGCGCGACTGTGGGCTGCTTGCGGGCCGAGGCGCGGGTGAGATCGCGGAACAGCCGGCCACCGGGGATGAAGATCTCCTTCTGCGACGGCAGGTCCGCGCCGCCGGACTCCACCAGGGAGATCGTGGGCAGGTGGTTCTCCTCGGCGATCTGTGAGGCGCGGAAGATCTTCCTCATCGTCCACGGGTTGCTCGCGCCGCCCTTGACCGTGGGGTCGTTGGCCGTGACCACGCACTCGACGCCCTCCACGACGCCGATCCCGGTCACCACGCTCGCGCCCACGGCGAAGTCGGAGCCCCAGCCGGCCAGCGGCGAGAGCTCGAGGAACGCCGACCCGGGATCGACCAGCAGCTCGATCCGCTCGCGCGGGAGCAGCCTGCCGCGCGCGTGGTGGCGCGCGACGTACTTCTCGCCACCGCCGGCCACGGCCTTGGCCTGCTCGGCGTCGAGCTCGGCGAGCTTGGCCAGCATCGCCTCGCGGTTGGTCGCGGGGCTCACGGCGTCCCCCACGGCGTCCCCCACGGCGTCCCCCACCGCGTCCCCGGCGCTCGCAGAGCCGGGCGGGCTCATGACTCCAGCACCGCCTTGACCCGGTCCAGGGTCGTGCGCATGCCGCGCCGGTTGGTGCGCCCGCGGAGCGGTCCGAGCACGGTCCAGTAGACGCGCATCGGCAGCGACGGCTCGATCCGGAAGTACTCGGTGACCTCGGTGCCGCCAGCGTCGGGCCGCAGCCGGTAGCCCCAGTGGGTCAGGGCCGTCCGCTCGGTCCCCACGGCGAACTCGAAGACCTCGTTCGGCACGCACTCCGTGACCCGGCACAGAGCCCAGTACGTCGGGCCCACGCCGTTGCGCTTGACGTGGCCCTTGAAGAAGGCGCCCACCTCGGGGCCGGTCGACCCGCGGATCCACCGGGCCTCGAAGGTCTCCGGGGAGAGCTCCCCGATCCGGGTCACGTCGCTGACCAGCGCCCACACCGCCTCGGGCGGTGCGGCCACGCGGATCGAGACCTCCTGTCGCCGGGCACTCACAGCAGCTCCTCCGGGATCTGGACGTGACGGGACCGGGCCCACTCCCCCAGGCCCTTGGCCTGGGGGTCGAAGCGCGTCGACGCGGCGACGCCGTCGCCGAGCAGCCCGGTCACGACGACGTTCACCCCACCGAGGTTGGGGAGCGCGACGACCTCGACGCCGAGGTCGCGCGTCTCCGGCAGCAGGTCGTGGACGAACGACGGCGTGACCAGCCCGAGCAGCCAGGCGACCCGTGCGGCGTACCTCTCGTCGGCAGGCCCGGCCCCCTCGCGGCCGGCCCCGACGCGCGCGACCCACAGGCCGAGGTTGGCGTCGCCGCCCTTGTCGCCGGAGCGGGCGTGCACGAAGGTGCCGAGCGGGGCCCTCACAGTGCCACCACCTGGGAGTCGCCCCCGAGCACGTGCACGCGCTGCGTGACCAGGGCGCGGTCGACGAACCCCGCGCGGTAGACGCCGTACGACGTCCCGTCGCCCGGTGGCGCGGTCATCGTGAACCCCGGGTACGACGCCAGGGCGAGCTCGACGACCGCGGCGCCGAACGCGCGGCCGACCGGCTCGGGCGACGGGTCGCGCACCACGCAGCGCAGGACCGTCGAGGCTGCCTCCTCGGTCTCGGCGTCCGGCGTGGGCAGGGGCCCGAGCGTCCAGGTGACGCGGGACGCGGTGAGGAGTGGCTCGAGCTGACGCCGGACCCAGGCCGCCTTCTCCTCGACGTCCAGGCCGGTCAGCACCAGCTCGACGGCGTTGCGGTGACCGCCGAGCCGGTTGGTGCACACCTTGAGCTGCTCCGGCGGTGCGGTGCCGCGGACGCCCGAGATGCCGACCCGGTCGGGGCCGTCCCCGTGCAGGGACACCGAGCCCAGGTGGGTCGTGACGTCAGGGCCGAGGTACGCCGCCGACGAGACCTCGTACAGCAGCTGGGCGGTCACCGTGTCGAGGCTGACCACGCCCCCGGTGCGCTCGTGCTTGGTGATCACCGACGACCCGTCGGCAGCGATCTCCGCCAGCGGGAACCCCAATGGTCGAGCCGCTCCCGCGATCAGGGCCGACGCGGCGAACCCGGAGAAGTTCCCACCTGTCGCCTGGCAGCCGCACTCCAGGACGTGGCCGGCAACCGTCGCCCCGGCCAGCTCGTCGTAGGCCGTCGCGGGCCAGCCGTGCCACCAGCGGGCCGGCCCGGTGACCAAGGAGGCGTCGGTCACCCGGCCGGTGACGACCACGTCGGCGCCGGCCGCCAGCGCGTGCGCGATGCCGGAGCCGCCGAGGTAGGCGTTGGCGGTCAGCGGGGCCTCTGCGGTCTCGCCGTCCACGCGCAGGTCAGCCCCGAGGGCCCGGACGTCGTCGCCGTCGACGTAGGCGATGCGGGGCGAGAGCCCTTGTGCTGCTGCGATCTCGGCCACGCGGGAGGCCAGGCCCTCGGGGTTCAGACCGCCGGCGTTGCTGACGATCCGCACTCCGGCCTCGAGCGCCGTGCCCAGGCAGTCCTCCAGCTGGCGGGGGAAGGTCCGGGCATATCCCAGCGCCGGGTCGCGCAGCCGGTCCCGGCCGAGGATCAGCATCGTCAGCTCGGCGAGGTAGTCGCCCGTGAGCACGTCGAGCCGGCCGCCGTCGAGCATCTCGCGCATCGCCGAGAGCCGGTCGCCGTAGAAGCCCGAGCAGTTGCCGATCCGGATCGGTCGAGCCGGCGGGCTCGTCGCCGCCTCAGCCACCGCGCGGCCCTCGTCCCTCGCCCGGCGGCCCCGCGAAGGCCTGGGCGATGTCGAGCCACCGGTCGGCGTCGTCGCCGTCGGCGACCAGGGCGGTGTCCGCCCGGTGGACCCGCCGGGTGACGAGCAGGCAGAAGTCGAGCGCCGGGCCGGTCACCCGCTGGTCGGCGTCCTCGGCTCCCCACGACCAGGTCGCGCCCGACGGTGCGGTGAGCTCGACCCGGACGTCGCGACCGGGCGGCGGCGTGCCGTGCAGGGAGTAGGCGTAGGCGCGGGTGCGGACGCCGAGGTGCGCGACATGGCGGATCCGGTCGGTCGGCGCCGGCTCGACACCGAGGGCCGCGTGCACGTCGAGCCCGTGCGCCCAGGTCTCCATGAAGCGCGCGGTCGCCATCGACGTCGGCGACATCGGCGGCCCGAACCACGCGATCCGCAGCCCCGGCGGGCAGGCCCGGAGCATCGCGGCGAGACGTGTCCGCGCGGTGCGCCAGCGGCCCAGGAGCACCGGCGCCGCCGCGATGCCTCCGGTCAGTGCCGCCCGGTCGACGGCGTGGTCGGGGTCGGCCAGCATCTCGAGGACCAGCGCGTCCCAGCGCTCGGTGTCGGCCGCCGCGGCGTACGCCGCCTCGTCGGTCCAGGCGAGGTGGGCGATCTGGGTGGCGACGTCCCACCCCGGAGCCGGCGTCGGCGTCCGCCACGCGTCGTCGGGCAGGTCGCCGACGAGGGCGTCGAGATGGTCGCTCTCGACGGTGAGGTCGGTGACCACGTCCTCGAGCAGGCTCATGCCAGGGCCTCGTCGAGGGTGCGCGCCCACTGGTCGAGAATCCGGCCGCGACGGGCCGTGTCGTCGCCGATCGTGGCCGCGAGTCCCAGTCCGCGGACCAGGTCGAGGGTCGCCTGCACGAGCTCGCGCACCCCCGGTCGCGACTCGTCGGCGCCCAGCAGCTCGACGGTCAGGCGATGGGTCTGCCGGCCGATCCGCTGCTCGAGCGGCTCGACGGCGGCATGGAGCGTGGGGTCGGTCCGAGCCGCCACCCAGAGCTCGAGGGCCGCCATGAAGACCGGCGAGGCGACGTGGTCGCCGAGCATCCGCAGGACGTCGCGGGTACGTCGTACCGGCACGGCCCGGGCGGCCGTGGCCAGCTCGGCCCCGCGGACGTCGGTCAGGTGCGCGACCGCTGCGACGACGAGGGCGTCCTTGGTGGGGAAGTGATGCAGCTGGGCGCCCCGGGAGACCCCGGCCCGCTCGCTGATCAAGGTGGTCGACGTCCTGCCGAAGCCGACCTCGGCCAGGCACTCGACCGTCGCCTCCATGAGCCGGGCCCGGGTCGCGCGCGAGCGCTCCTCCTGGGGAACCCGCAGCGTGCCCGACACCCGGGCCATGCTCCCGCCGTACAAACAAACAGTCAAGCCTGTCTGTTTGTGCAAATTCCGGATAGTCCCTGACAGAAACACCGCCCAGGACGGCGTGTCGAGGACAGGTCTGTCAGGGACTACCCGCCCCGGGGGGACCTGCCAGGATGCGGGGGTGAGCATGCGGGAGCGGATGCTGGCCGGGGAGCCGTACCGGTTCGACGAGTCCCTGGCCGAGGACACCCGCCGGTGCCGGCTCCTGCTCGACCGGATCAACCAGGCGGCTCCCGGCCAGGACGACGAGCGCGACCACCGGCTGGGCGAGCTGCTCGGCACCTTCGGGGCCGGCAGCAACATCCGGCCGCCGTTCCGGTGCGAGTACGGCTACCAGATCCACGTCGGGGAGCGGGTCTTCGCCAACTTCGGCCTGGTCTGCCTCGACGTCGCACCGATCACGATCGGCGACGACAGCCAGCTCGGCCCCGGGGTCCAGCTCCTGACCCCGACCCACCCGCTGGACCCGCAGTCGCGGCGCGAGGGCTGGGAGAGCGCCCAGCCGATCACCCTCGGCCGCAACGTCTGGCTGGGTGGTGCCGTCGTCGTCTGTCCCGGGGTGAGGATCGGGGACGACACGGTGGTCGGCGCGGGCTCGGTCGTCGTCCACGACCTCCCGCCCGGCGTCCTCGCCGTCGGCAACCCGGCCCGTGTCGTCCGCCCCCTCCCCCGTTGACGTTGAGGTGCGTGTTCTGACCGGTTGAGATGCGTGTTCTGACCCCCCTCGACCACCCCCACGAGCACCGCACAGCAGGGACCACCCGAACAGGTGCTGGAGACAAAGCCCAACCCCCGGGTGGTCCCTGCTGTGCGGTGCTCGTGGGGGTGGTCGAGGGGGGTCAGAACACGCATCTCAACCGGTCAGAACACGCATCTCAACGTCAACGGGTCAGTCGAGGCGGGCGACGAGGGGGAGGCGGGAGCGGGCGAGCACGCCGACGACCAGCGCGGTGAGCAAGGGCAGGGCCAGCACCACGGCGCCGATCTCCAGCCACGGGATGGACAGGTAGTGGGCGGGTCCGGGCGCCTCGCCGAAGGTCCGGGTCAAGGGATACGACACCGCGATCCCAGGCACGAGGCCGACCGCGGCCCCGAGCAGTGCTCCCAGAAGCCCCACCGAGACGGCGTACGCCGCGGCCACCGTCCGCCGCACCAGGGGTGGTGCGCCGACGGCCGACAGGGTCGCGAGGTCGGGACGAGCATCGGACAGCGCGAGGAACGTCGCGGTCAGGGTGCCGCCGACCATGAGGACCGCGGCGAGCCCGAACAGGATCCAGAGCACCACTCGCTCCCTGCCCGACACCTGGTATCCGCGCTCGGTGTAGAGGTAGCTGGCTCGGTCCGTGCCGGCCAGCACCTGCCGAAGGTCGGACTCCTGCTGCGACGTCAGCGGCGGGCCGGTCACCAGGACGCCGACGGTCTTCACCCGCAACCCGAGCGCCTTCGCGACCTGAGGAGCCAGGACTGCGCCCACAGCCGGCGTGGCTGCTCCGACGCCCACGGTGGCCGAGGGAACGCGTACGCCGGGTCGACCGCGCAGCCTGATCACCGCATGACCCGCTGCCACGTCGTGGGTACCGAAGATCACGACACCGCCGGCCCTCAGGATCGGCGAGACACGCCTCCACTCCGTTTCGTTGAGGTGCTGGCGCATCAGGGCCGGCTGGGCGCTCCCGTCACTGACGAGTGCCTGGAGCGGCAGCGAGGAGACGATCCCCATCCCAGCAAGGCTGCCACTGCCCGTGCCCAACTCGCGGTTCCCCTGCACCCCGACGACGGCGCTCGTCCGTGCCCGGGGCGCCACCCGGGCGACGGCCTGTTCGAGCGCACGGAGATCGACGTGGCCGCCGTTGAGGCTGATCGAGCTCTCGCCCACCGGCAGCTGGGGAATGTAGTCGGCTCGGGACCTGGCCTGCTGGCTGCTGGTGCCGATGGCCAGCGCCACGAGTCCGGCGACGGTGGCCGCGACGGCGGCGACAGCGGGGACGGTGCGCGTCCGATGACGCGCCGCGTCGCGGACGGCGTAGCGCAGGGGCAGCGGCATCCGCCGGCCGAGTCGCGCCACCCCCAGGACGACGACGGGCACCACGAGCACCATCCCGAAGACGGTCAGCACCGCGGCACCCCCGATCAGCAGCTCGCTGGAGCCTCTGCGCGAGCCGAGGGCGGCCACGATGACGCCGCATCCGACCAGCACCAGGCCGAGCACCGGCGACCGCAGGCTCGCCGCACGATCCCCACGACGCCCCGCGAGTACCGCGACGACGTCCTGCCGGGAGGCGACCCACGCCGGGACGACGGCCGCCAGCAGGGCGCTGAGGAGCCCCAGAGCCGCCGCACCCACGACGTGCTCCCAGCGGACCTGGAACGGCCCGAAGTAGCTGTCCGACATGCTCTGGAGCAGGGGCAGCAGGAGTCTCGCGAGCCCGATCCCCAGGCCGATCCCGGCGACGCCGGCGAAGGTCCCGATCACCATCGCCGTGCCGAGCACCACCCGCCGGGACTGGGCGGGCGTCCCGCCGTTGGCGGAGATCAGGGCCAGGCTGCGCGACTGTCGCCGCGCACCGACCGCGAACGCCGGCCCCGCCAGCAGCACCACCTCGGTCAGGGCCATCACGCCGATCAGCACCAGGGCGGGGTAGAGCTGGGCGTGATCCGAGCTCTCGCTCTCGAGGGCCTGCTGGGCCTTGGTCGGATGCTCCTCGACCTGCCGCGAGGTGACGTCGACGCCGAGCTGCTCCGCCGCGTGCACCTCGGGCCGCGAGACCGGTGCGCCGCCGATCAGCCACGACGTCCCCGCGTCGGTTGCCGCCATCGGGAGGTCTGCGGTGCCCAGGAGGTACGGCGTGGTGCGGCTCGTTGCGTCCTCGGCCGTGCCCACGATGCGGAGCGTGGTGCCGTTGGCCTCGGTGAGGGAGTCACCGACGGCGAAGCCCTGGCTGACGAGCTCGGCGTTGACGTCGACCTCGTCCGAGGTGGAGGGCAACCGCCCCGACGTGAGCCGGAACAAGCCGTTCGCCAGCGGGCTACGAGCGTCGACCGCGGTGGCCGTCGCGTACAAGATGCCGAGCCGAGTGCGGACGCCGACAGCGTCGGTACGGAGCCGGATCGCCGGGCGCGGGCCACTACCGAGGGCACGCACGACCTGGGCGATCGGTGCGGGCTTGCCGTGCTGACCGGAGCCCTGACCCGAGCCCTGGCCCGGGAAGGCCGGGGTGATCTCCGCCGCCGCCGCCCCCATCTGCCGGCTGAGACCTTCGACATGACTGACGCTCGCCGTCGCCTGGGCGACGTCGGCAGCGACCACCGCAACCACCGGGAACGTCACCATCACCAGCACCACCGCGCTGCGGCCCTTGGCCTGCCAGGCCTCGCGGCACGCCAGCCGCAGGGCGAGGCGCCATCCGGAGACCAGGCTCATCTCGAGCGCTCGAGCAGCACATCGGCCCCGTCGGCCCCCGACTCGTCGACGACCACGCCGTCGCGCAGGAAGACCACCCGGTCGGCCCAGGCGGCATGACGCGCCTCGTGGGTGACCAGGACGCCGGCGGCACCGGCGTCGCACCGGCTCCGGATCAGGCGCAGGATGTCCTCGCCGGTCTCGCTGTCGAGCGCACCGGTCGGCTCGTCGGCCAGGATCAGCCGCCGCTCGCCGACGATGGCGCGGGCGATCGCGATCCGCTGCTGCTGGCCGCCGGACATCTCGTCGGGGAAGCGCCGGGCGAGGTCGGCGATGCCGACCTCCTCCAGGGCTGCGAGCGCGTCCTTGCGCGCCGACCGCGAGCCGGCGCCGTCGAGCTCGCGCGGGAGCGCGACGTTCTCGACGGCCGTCAGCGCGGGGATCAGGTTGAAGTCCTGGAAGACGTAGCCCACCGACGTACGGCGCATGGCCGCCCGGCCCTTCTGTCCCAGCGCGGCGAGGTCGGTGCCCTCGACCCGGACCACGCCCGACGTCGGCGTGTCGAGGCCGCCGGCCAGCGTGAGCAACGTGGACTTGCCGGACCCCGACGGGCCCATCACGGCGACCAGCTCGCCGGCGTACGCCGCGAAGCCGACCTCGTGCAGCGCGGTCACCTCGGTGGCTCCCGAGCCGTGGACGCGGGTGACCCGCTCGAGCCGCAGAACGGCGGTCATCGGGTCCTCCGGACATCGGTCGGCGTGGTCTCGACGAGCTCGGGCGACGGCTCGGACGACGGCTCGGGCGGCGGCTCCACCGCGCGCTCGACGGCCGCACGACGCAGCCGCGCCTCGCAATGGTCGAGCCAGCGGATCTCGGCCTCGGCGGTGAAGACCAGGCTGTCCAGGACCAGCCCCCACGCCAGCTCGTGCGGGTCGCTCCCGGTCGCGCGGCGCTTGAGCCGCGTGTAGTCCTGGAGTGCGGCCATGGTGGCGGTCCGCTGCTGCTGGATGACGGTGCCGACCTCGACCCCGGGGACGCTGACGGCGAGCGCGAGCTTGATCGCCAGCTCCTCGCGTGGCGGCTGGGTGCGCGCGACCGGCGAGGAGAACCACGCGGCGACCTCGTCGCGGCCCGCGGTCGTCACGGCGTACACCACGTGGCCGTCGCCGTCCGTCCCGCGACCCTCGACCAGGCCGTCGCGCTCCAGGCGCGACAGCGTGGTGTACACCTGGCCGACGTTGAGCGGCCAGGTGCCGCCGGTCCGGTCCTCGAACTCCGCCCGCAGCTGGTAGCCGTAGCGCGGCCCCTGCTCGAGCAGGGCCAGCAGGGCGTTGCGCACCGACATCGGTGGCTCCTCTCCAGGCGCTCCACGTCCCCCGCGGCCGTGGATACTCGGTATGTATAACTCATCATATACCCGGTATGCAAGCTGCCGCGTCGCGGGTCGAACGCCGTGGTCCGCGCCCCGGCGCCGGGCGCGGGTGATACTTCATCTCGCCGGCACCAGGCCGGCCACCACGAGGGGACACCCGAGCCATGTCGCACTACGGCGACCCACCGCCCGAGGACGAGCCGAACGCCGCCCGGCCCCAGCAGCCGCCCGGCACCCACGCCGGCGAGCCCGCGCCGTACAACCCCTACCCCGTCAACTGGGACGCGCCACAGACCGGTAGCCAGGCGTTCGTTGCCGGCGACCCGCACGGCCAGCAACCGGGGCCGGATCCCTCCGCTCCCCCGAGCCCGGACGGCTCCCCGAACCCCTACGGCGCCCCTGGTGCGCCGGGAGCCCAGCAGGGCGGCAACCCCTACGCCGGCACCCCGAACCCCACCAAGCCCACCTTCGGCTTCGGCGGGTACGCCGGCTGGCTGACCCGGGTCGGCGCCTACCTCATCGACAACCTTCTCGGTGCCGTGGCGGCCCTGCCTGCGATCGTCGGCTACGTCCTCCTGCTCTCCAACGCGACCACGACGACCAACGCCGACGGCAGCCAGCGGGTCCACCTGCACTCGGCCGGACTGAGCCTCTCCCTGATCGGGCTCGGGTTCCTGACCGGCCTGGTGTTCGGGATCTGGAACATCTGCATCCGCCAGGGCAGGACGGGCGCGACGATCGGCAAGAGCGTGCTGGCGATCCGCCTGGTGAACTCCGACCTGCAGCCCATCGGCGGCGGCTGGTGCTTCCTGCGGCAGATCCTGCACATCGTGGACTCCCTGCCCTGCGACATCGGCTACCTCTGGCCGATCTGGGACTCCCGCAAGCAGACCTTCGCGGACAAGATCCTGAGCACCTACGTCATCCACGCCACCACCCAGGAGCCGCGGCCCTACTGAGACGCCGGTCCGGCACACCGGGCGACGTCGGATTCTGCTCTGGGCAGAATCCGCCGGGATCGCGCGCCACGCAGCCCTAGAGTCGGCCCATGGGTGACGTCGTCAGACTGCCGGAACGTCGTGAGCAGCCGCCGTCGCGGCCGCGCAGGTCCGCCGGGCCGGCGCCGTCACCGGCGCCGACGGGTGTCCCGACCGAGATGGAGCCGCTGTGGCGCGAGTCGGTCGGCCGCGAGCTCCGCGAGGAGCGCCTCGCCGCCGGCAAGCGGCTGGTCGACGTGGCCGCAGGGGCAGGGGTCTCCCCGCAGTACCTCTCCGAGGTGGAGCGCGGTCTGAAGGACCCGTCCTCGGAGCTGCTCGCGGCGATCGCCGGCGCGCTGGGCCTGAGCGTCGTCGAGATCGCGACCCGCGTCGTGTCGACGCCCGCGCGGCCGCGGACGCCGACGGGCCCTCAGTCGCCGGTCTGCCTGGCGGCCTGAGCCAGCATCGTCGCCGGGGTGTCGCGCTCGGTGATCACGGCATCGACCACGCCGTACTCCAAGGCCTGCGGTGCCGTCAGCACGAGGTCGCGCTCGGTGTCGTCGCGCACCTCCTGAGGCGTCCTTCCGGTGTCCTGGGCGAGGAGCTCCTCGAGCAGGGAGCGCACCCGCTCCACCTCCTCGGCCTCGAGGATCAGGTCGGGGATCGTGCCCCGGCCCTCGGTGGCGGGAGCATGCAGCACCACCCGGCCGTGCCGCAGGATCTGGCGGTGGCCCCCGGCCCCACCGGCCAGGAGCACCGCGGCGGTCGCGACCGCCTGACCAACACAGGTCGTCTCGACGGCCGGCCGGACGAACTGCATCGCGTCGTAGACCGCCAGCATCGCCGGGATCGACCCGCCGGGTGAGTTGAGGTAGAGGTTGATCGGGGCGTCGGGGTTCTCCGACTCCAGGTGGATGAGCTGGGCGATGACGGTGTTGGCCACGCCGTCGTCGATCGGCGTGCCGAGGTAGATGATCCGGTCGGCGAGGAGTCGGCTGTAGACGTCGACCGTGCGCTCGCCGCGGTTGGTCTGCGTGGTCACGTAGGGGATCGGGTAGCCGCTCATCTCAGCGCACCCCCAGTCCGAGAGGGCGGACGACGGACGCCCGCACCTCGTCGACCGAGGACACGAGGTGGTCGACGAACCCGTACTCCAGCGCCTCGTCGGCGCTGAACCACCGGTCGCGACGGGAGTCGCGCTCGACGGTCTCGACACTCTGTTCGGTGTCGGCCGCGATCAGCGAGAGCACGGTGTCGCGCGTGTGCCGCAGGTCGTCGGCCTGGATCGCGATGTCCATGGCCGTGCCGCCGATCCCGGCCGAACCCTGGTGCAGCAGCACTCGGGCGTGAGGCATCGCGAAGCGCTTGCCCCGCGTCCCGGCGCTGAGCAGGAACTGCCCCGCGCTGGCCGCGATCCCCAGCGCCAGCGTCGAGACGTCGTTCGGTACCAGGGTCATCACGTCGCGGATCGCCAGCATCGCCGGCACCGAGCCGCCCGGCGAGCTGATCCAGAGGTGGATGTCGGCCTGCGGGTCGCGGGCCGAGAGCACCATCAGCCCGGTGCAGAGCCGGTTTCCCAGCGCCTCGTCGAGGACACCGCCCATCAGCAGGGTGCGTTGGTCCAGCAGGCTGCTCGCCAGCTCGTCGTCGATGCGGCCCCAGGCCGTCGTCTCACTCATGTCGCCACGGTGACACCCGGCGGGTCCTCGGCGAAGGGCTCGCCGCTGCCAGCAGATCCGCTCCCAGCAGCGCCTCCCCGTTGAGCGTCGAGCTCACAACCACGCCGACTCGGCGCAAAGGTGCGCGAAAAGCACGCCGAGTCGGCACAAGGCACCCGGAAACGCCGAGTCGTCCTATGCCGACTCGGCAGGTTTCTTGTGCGTCCTTGTGCCGACTCGGCGTGTTTTTTGTGCACCTTTGGGCCGACTCGGCGTTTCCGGGGACGTTTGTGCCGGCTCGGGGCATTTTTTGTGCACGTTTGTGCCGAGTCGGCGTGGTTGGGAGCTCGCCGCTCAACGGTAGGTGAGGAGGGTGCGCGGCAGGTGGGAGTGCTCGTTGAAGGAGAGCAGTCGGCGGCCGGTCGACCCCTGCACGACCCGGGTCACCGAGGCGTTGGCGAGCACGGTGTTGAACGAGCTCCAGAGCCGGGGCAGGACATCGGTCGCCGCATCCTGGTCGACCAGCTGCGCGCAGGCCGCGGCGATCGGGCCGCCCGAGGTGACCGCGACCGTGACCGCTTCCCGATCGAGTGCCCGGCCGAGCACCTCGCGCACCCGACCCAGGAACGCCGGCCACGGCTCGTCGTAGTCGGCGTCGTGGGCGCCGTCGGACCAACGCGCGGTGGCCCTCTCGAAGACTCGCTGGAAGGTACGGCGGTCCGTGAGGTCCGCGTCGGCGGCCAGACCGCGCGAGACCACCGCGACATGGTCGAACTCGTCCCAGCCACGGTCGAGCTCGGGGCGCAGCGCCCAGCCGGCACCCTCGGCCAGCGCCGCGGCGGTGTCTCGCTGACGGCGCATCGCCCCGTGGACGAGAGCGCCGGGCGTCAGCCCCTGGACGGCGAGCGCGGCGCCGAGCCTCCGGCTCTGCTCGACGCCGGTCTCGCTCAGCACGTCGTAGTCCTCGGCTCCGAACGACGCCTGCCCGTGCCGGACCAGCAGCACCAGCGCCATCAGGCCGCCGCCCCACCCTCGCTGAGGACCCGGCGCGTCCGCTGCTCGAGGTAGCCCACGGCGGCACCGAAGCCGGCGTAGGCCGGGTTGTGCGTCTGGCCGTGACAGAAGCGATACCAGATCTGCTGGATGATCACGGCCAGCCGGAACAGCCCGAAGGCCTCGTAGAAGCGCCACCGCTCGGGGGTCATCTCGAAGCCGCGGCGCTCGCAGTACCACCGCACCACCTCGAGCCGCGTCCACATGCCCGGCGCCGTCGTCGGCTGCCGGCGGAAGTCGCGGAAGAAGGCGTCGTCGTCAGCCTGCACCCAGTACGCCAAGGCGCCGCCCAGGTCCATCAGCGGGTCTCCGACGGTGGCCATCTCCCAGTCGAGGACGCCGACGACGTGCAGGTCGGCGGGGTCGAGCACGAGGTTGTCGAAGCGCCAGTCGTTGTGGATCAGGCACTGTCCGAGATCCGCCGGCTGATGCGCGTCGAACCACGACGTCAGGTCGCTCCAGTCGCCGAGGTCGTCGGTGACGGCCCGGCCGAGCCGCTCGGTCCACCCGGCGACCTGCCGAGCGACGTAGCCCGCACCGCGCCCGAGCGCCGCGAGCTCGGGAACGCCGGACACGTCGACCTCGTGCAGCCGCACCAGTGCCTGCCAGGCGCGCTCGCACAGCAGCGACGCCGACGACGCCGTGAGCTCGAAGGTCAGGTCCCGGCGCAGGATCGTCCCGTCGACGCGCTCCATGAGGTAGAAGTCGGAGCCGATCACGGACTCGTCCCGGCAGAGCCCGACCATGCCGGCGACGTAGGGATAGACCGGGCCCAGGGCTCGCTGGATGAGGTATTCGCGCGTCATGTCGTGGGCACCGCGGGCCTTGGCGCCGGCAGGCGGCCGGCGCAGGATCAGCTCGCGGTCGGGCCACGTCAGCAGGTAGGTCAGGTTCGAGGCGCCGCCGGGGAACTGGCGCACCTCCGGCTCGCCGGCCGGCACGCCCGGCCCGCCCTGCCCGCCCTGCCCACCCTGTCCGCGCAGCCACCACACCACGGCCGCGACGTCGACGGCGTCCTCGTCGCGGACCGGGCGTGACTCGTCGACCGCGCCTGCCGGGACCACGGGCTCAGTATGGCCGGGGCGCCCGGAGGAGGTCGTCCAGGGCGTGCCCGCCCCTCGGTGCCACGACGTACGCCGGCACGCCCGCCACGGCCCAGTCCCGCACGGTTGCCACCGTGAGACCCGCGGTCCTCTCGCCGGCGAGCTGGAGTCGGTCGCACCGCAGGTTCGCGACGTCCCAGCGCGTCCCCCGCCGGTCGTGCAGACCGAGCGCGACCCACTGGCCGCTGGGCGTCAGGCACGAGGAGCCCCCGGACGCGGACGTCGCCGACGCGACCCCCTCGGCGTACCTCCGCGCGGCGGTTGCCGAGACGCTGGTGGAGTACAGCAGCATCGCGACGCCGGTGTCCTGGGAGTAGACGCACACCGACATCGAGGTCGGCCGGAGACCGGTCGGGCCCGCTGTCGGCCGCGCCACGACCTGGGTGGGACAGCCATGCCCGTCCACGTCGACGGACTGCGCCGTCCCGAGGATCTGGCGGCGCAGGGCCGATCCGGGCGCGAACACGGTCACCCGCTGGGCGCCGACCTGGCGGGTCTCCGCGACGGTGCCGGGCAGGTCCTTGACGCCGGCCTTCAGCGGGGAGCCGAACCACACGGCCTCGCCCTCGGGCAGGGTGCCGTCCGAACCCCACTCGGTGCAGGTCGCGGCCACCATCGCCGGGCGTCCGACGAACCGCGTCAACGGCGAGACGTACGACGAGTGGTCGGCCGGCGAGAGCACGGCGGCCTGGTTGGCGCCGCACGACCCGAGGTGGCGCGGGCCTTCGAAGTACGACGCCCGGATCGGGGCGCCGCCCCAACCCCAGGTGTCGGGGACCTCGAGCTGGACGCCGGCGTAGGACTCGTAGCGCCACGTGTCCGGCACCGACACCCTGGGATAGCTGATCACCCCGCCGGGGGTGCGCGTCTCGTGGGCGACCAGGGCGACGCCTCCGACCAGCAGCAGCACCGCGCCGGCCGCGAGCCACGGTCCGCGGTGGCGTCGCGGCGGGGCAGAGCGACCGGTGCCGCCGGTGAGCACCGGGGGCGACGGCGAGACGAGGGCGACCGAGGATGCGCCGAGCATCGCCCTCGGGGGGTCGCCCGTGATCGGGTCCGTCCCGCCCCTGCCAGCCGCGGACAGCTCGGCCAGACCTCGCTCGACGTGGCGCCGCGCGGCCGACTCCGAGCAGTGCAGGATCTCCGCGATCTCGGCGTCGGAGCGCTCTTCGAGCAGCCGCAGCACCCCGGCGGCGCGCCGGCTGCTCGAGCAGACCCGCAGGACGTGGCGCCGCGCCACGAGGTCGGGGTCGTCGCGCGAGACCCGTGGCCAGGCCGCACGCGTCCGGGCCAGGGCACGGGCCACGCCTGCGTTGGCCGTCGCCACGTCGTCGGTCAGGGCCAGGGCGAAGGCGAGCAGGGCCGGCGTGCGCGCCGCCGCCCACTCGTCGTACCCGGCCGTCATGAGACCACGATGCCCCAGGAACGACGCCGGAGGAGAGGAACCGACGGGACCGTCATCGGTCGAGCTCGTCGAGTGCGGCGGCCTGCCGCCGCAGCTGGGCGTCGTAGGCAGGCCGGTCGTGCAGCTTCTGCTCGTGAGCCGCACGTGCCACCGGGTCCGGGAGGATCAGCTCGTCGCCGGCGTCGACCCCGGCCAGGACCGCGGCGGCGACCTGGTCGGCGGTGAACGGCGCGGTCTCGACGAGCCGGGTCACGACCGCGCCGAGTGCCCGGTCGGCGCCCCGGAGCGAGGCGAGCAGGTTGGTCCGGAAGTACGACGGGCACACGACGTGGGTCCGGACGCCGTAGGCCGCGAGCTCGTGGCCGAGGGTCTCGGTCAGCGCCACGACGCCCGCCTTGACGGCGTTGTACGACGCCATCCCGGCCGGGTGGACCAGGCCAGCCAGCGACGCGACGTTCACGATCGTGCCCGACCGTTGCCGCTTGAGGACGGGCACGAAGGTCCGGCAGCCGCGCACGGCGCCGAGCAGGTTGACGTCCACGATCCACTGCCACTCGTCGATGCCGGCGATGTCGATGCGGCCCCCGCCGGCGACGCCCGCGTTGTTGACGAGCACGTCCAGGCCGCCCCAGTGCTCGTCCACCCAGCTCCGGGCAGCCGCCCAGTCGTCATCGGAGGTGATGTCGAGCCGGGCCGTCGTCGAGGAGTCCGCACCCGCGCCGGACCCGAGCTCGCCCGACCCGGCGACGTCGGTCGCGAGGACGTCGTCGCCGCGCTGTCGATAGGCCCTCGTGAGCGCCTCGCCCAGACCGGAGGCGGTGCCGGTGACGAGGACCCTCACGAGTATCTGCCGAGCTCCAGCCGGGCGACGAGCGCGCGGTGCACCTCGTCGGGACCGTCTGCCAGGCGCAGCGCGCGGGCGTTGACGAACGCCGCGGCGAGCGGGAAGTCGTCGGACATGCCGCCGCCGCCGTGCAGCTGCACGGCCATGTCGATGACCTGCTGGGCCATGGTCGGCACCGCGACCTTGATCGCCGAGACCTCCGCGAGGGCGCCCGCCGGTCCGCCCTGGTCGAGCCTCCAGGCGGCGTGCAGCACCAGCAGCCGGGCCTGGTCGATCGCGATCCGGGCCTCGGCGATCCGCTCGCGGTTGCCGCCGAGGTCGACCAGCGGCCGGCCGAACGCCGTCCGCTCCAGACCACGGCGACAGGCCAGCTCCAGCGCGAGCTCGGCGAGCCCGATCAGCCGCATGCAGTGGTGGATCCGGCCGGGACCGAGCCTGCCCTGCGCGATCGCGAACCCCTCGCCGGGCCCCGCGATCACGTTGCCCAGCGGCACCCGGACGTCGGTGAACGACACCTCGCCGTGCCCCAGCGGCTCGTCGTACAGCCCCATCGTGCTGAGCATCCGCACCACCTCGACCCCCGGTGTGTCCACCGGCACCAGGACCATCGAGTGCCGACGGTGGCGGTCGGCGTCGGGGTCGGTGACGCCCATGAAGACCAGGATCCTGCACTCGGTGTTGCCCACCCCGGTCGACCACCACTTGCGGCCGTTGACGACGACCTGGTCGCCCTCGACCACGCAGGTCGCCGCCATCGTGGTGGCGTCCGACGACGCGACGTCGGGCTCGGTCATCGTGAACGCCGAGCGGATCCGGCCCTCGAGCAGCGGCTCCAGCCAGGCCTCGCGCTGCTCGGCGGAGCCGTAGCGGAGCAGCACCTCCATGTTGCCGGTGTCGGGGGCGTTGCAGTTGAGGACCAGCGGCGCGATCGCGGATCGGCCCATCTGCTCCGCCAGCGGCGCGTAGTCGAGGTTCGACAGCCCCTCGCCGCCGTCGGTGCCGAACCGCGCGGCGTACTCCCCCGCGTGCTCGCGCGGCAGGAACAGGTTCCACAGACCGAGGTCTCGCGCCCTCGCCTTGAGCTCGCCCAGGACCGGCAACGGCGTCCACGGGTCGCCAGCGCGGCGGGCCTCGGCGAGGTCGCGGTGGTACGCCGGCTCCACCGGCGCGATCTCGGTCGCCATGAACTCGGCCACCCGCGCGGTGAGCTCGGCGGCCCGGGGCGACGGCGCGAAGTCCATGACGGGAGCCTAGTTCGCGTCCCGGAGCCCCGGAGTGCCGCGCGGTGCTACGCCGCCACGGTCGCGACGACCCGAGCCCGGGTGACCGGGTCCTGCCAGCGCTGACGGGTGCCGGCCAGGCGCAGGCCCGACCAGAGCAGGCAGGGGAGCGCGACGATCACCGGCAGCCGCCAGTCCGGTACGTGGGCGCACCCGGAGAACAGCAGGCTGGTGAACGTCGTGCTCGTCGCCAGCCGGGCGGAGTACCCCACCATCGCCGCGGGTGGCGCCGGGGTGGCCCGGGCCGAGCGGAGGTTCACCGGGTAGGGATGGGCCAGCGACCAGCGCAGGGCGCCTCCGACGACCTGGACGGTGACGACGAGGATCGTGCACAGCAGCGCCGCGAGCTGGTAGCTGGTGGGCAGCCCGGCTCGGAGCCCGCCGACCACGACCGTGATCAGCGAGGCGACGGCGAGGAACTCCCCCAGCACCAGCATCCGGGCGTCGAACAGCGCCGTCGCGGGAGCGGGCAGGTTCTCGCGCCACAGGGCTCCACGACCGTCCAGACACCAGGCGTTCACGCCGAACAGCAGCGCGCCACCCGAGGCGACCAGCCCCGGGAGGATCGTCATCTGGGACCACTTGAGGTCGCCGGCCAGCGCCACCAGGCCCGGACCGACGGCCAGCACCAGCACGCCCCGACGCATCGGCACCGAGCGCCACACCGAGGCCCGGTCGGTGCGGATCAAGATGCCCAGGACACTGCGCGGCATCGGCCGCGGCGCGTGCTGGTCGGTCTCCATCCGCGCCTCGTCGCGGGGCAGGCGCCGCGCGGCGAGGTGGGTCGGGACGGCGCCGAGCGCCACCGCGACGACGGTCGCGACCGCGAGGACGGCGACCGAGGCCGCCCAGCGCCAGGTCCAGCCGTCGATCGCGCCGACGATGAACCATCGCGTCGGCACCTGGTCGAGAAGGTGCGTCGCGTTGCCCGACACCTGGATCGCGCCGGCGCCGGCGCCGAGGCAGACCAGCAGGGTCCGCGTGATGGCGATGCCGTGCGCACCGCGGCGGACCGCCTCGACCGCCCACGCGACCACCTGCGCGGCCGACGTGCTGAACACCAGCCAGAGCAGGGTGAGGATCTCGGACCCGACGACGCGGTTGCCGGGCATCGAGTAGGAGACCGAGCCGAGCAGGATCCAGGCCTGGACCATCCAGGCGATGTTGAGCGGCGCGAGCACGAGCGCGCCGAGGTGGTCGGTGGTCGGGCTGACGGGGTACGGCGCGGCCTCCTCGCGCGAGATCAGCTCGCGGCCGCCGCCCGAGGCGATGGCCGAGGCCATGTTGAGCACCAGGATCCCGGCCCAGGCCGAGGGCAGCAGCAGCCGGATGTCGAAGGCATGGGTGCCCACGCTCTCGCCCGCGCCCGGGCAGAGCGCCGGGACGGCCGCGGCTCCGAGCGTGATGGCGCAGAAGACCAGCGACAGGACCCGCGCGAGGTGGCGACGGCGGACGGCGTGACGACGGAACTGGAACAGGATCGCGACGTCGCCCACGGCCCGACGGGCGGCGGCGACCCGACCTGGCGCGGCGTACGGCGTGGGCTCGTCAGTCGAGGAGAGCGCGGTAGGCACGTGCCCCCTCCTCGCCGGACATCCCCTCCGCGTCGACCGCTGCGACGCGCGATCCGCCGCGCAGGACCAGGGCGGTCCCGCAGGCCTGGACGGCGAGCTCGCGTAGGTGGGTCGAGAGCAAGATGGTGGCGCCACGAGCGCGCGCGTCCGCGATGACCTCGAAGGTCGCCTCGACGCCGATCGGGTCGACACCGTCGAAGGGCTCGTCGAGCAGCAGGACCTGGGGCCGGTGCATCGCCGCGAGGACGACGGAGAGGCGTCGGCCCATGCCGTGGGAGAAGCCGCCGGTGACCCGGTTCATCACGTCGCCGAGCTCGAAGCGCTCGAGGAGGTCGCGGGCCCGCTCCTCCCAGCCGGTGAGACGGCGCAGCCGGGCGCTGAGCTGGAGGTGCTCCCAGGGCGTCGCCCGGGGCACCAGGCCGCCGACGTCGGGGCAGTAGCCGGTGAGCTGCTTGACGGCCAGGGTCTGGGTGCGGATGTCGAGGCCGGCGACGGTGACACTGCCCGCGGTCGGCGGCACCACTCCGGCCAGGACGCGCATGGTGGTCGACTTCCCGGCGCCGTTGCGCCCGAGCAGCGCGGTCGCCTGGCCGGCGTACGCCTCGAGGTCGATGCCGGCCACGGCCTCGACCTCGCCGAAGCGCACGTGCAGGCCGCGCACGTCGACGACAGGGGGTTGGGTCACCCGAGAATCCTCTCAACCGTTCGGCGTCCTGACTCCGGAACGGGCAAAGTCCGTCCCCATCCGTGAGCGCCGGGCCGAGCGGATGCCTCCGGAGACTTGAGCGATCGCTCAAATCGTGGTTTCCTAGGAATTGAGCGCTCGCTCAAACTCAGCCTTCGGAGGTACGCCATGCGCGACGTCGTGACCGGTGCGTTCAGCTACTCCGGCGCCGCCGTCGCCGCCGAGCTGCGGCGGCGTGGCCGGGCCGTGCGGACCCTGACCAACCACCCGGCCCCGGAGGCGCTCGGCATGGAGGTGCACCCGCTGGACCTCACGAACCCCGACGCGCTACGCCGGTCGCTGACCGGCGTGGACGTCCTCTACAACACCTACTGGGTGCGCTTCCCCCACGGAGAGGTCACCTTCGACGCCGCCGTCGAGGCCTCCGCGCGCCTCTTCGAGGCCGCGGCAGAGGCGGGAGTGCGTCGCATCGTCCACGTCTCGATCACCCACGCGGACGTCGCCTCGCCGTACGCCTACTTCCGCGGGAAGGGCCGGGTCGAGCGCAGCCTGGCGGCCTGCGGTGTCTCCCACGCGGTCGTGCGTCCGGCGATCCTGTTCGGCGGCGAGGGGGTGCTGATCAACAACATCGCCTGGCTGATGCGCCGGTTCCCGGTGATGCTGGTCGGCGGTGGCGGCGACTACCGGGTGCGGGGGATCCACGTCGCCGACCTCGCCACCTTGATGGCCGACCTCGGTGACGAGGAGGGCACGACCACGACCGACGCCGTCGGTCCGCAGTCACTGGCCTTCGTCGACCTGCTCGGCCACCTCCGCACGGCGACGGGCAGCCACACCAGGTTCGCCCCGGTTCCGGGCCGCGCCTTCCCCGCCGTCACCTGGGCGCTGGGCCGGGTCCTGCGCGACACGCTCCTCACCCGCGAGGAGTACCTCGCCATGGCCGACGGCCTCGCCGACTCCGACGCACCCTCGACCGGCGCGACGAGCATCACCGAGTGGATCGCGCGCAACGGCGACTCACTGGGCCGCACCTACGCCCACGAGCTGCGGCGGCACTTCCTTCCGCGCCCCGATCGGACGGTGGCAGGTGCCGACAGGGCCCTCAGCCGTGGGCGCCGGGGAAGCTCTGGAGCGCCTCGACCGCCTTGGACAGGAAGCTCTGCTCGCCGACGGTGTTGATCTTGAAGAACATCGCCTGGCTGCCGCCGGCGGTGATCGCCGCGACCGCCAGCTGGCCGGCGACCGCGAGGATGCTGATGCCCAGGCTCACCCGGTTGCCACCGAAGGCGCTGTAGCGCTCGTAGACGCGCACGACCATGCGCGCGTCCCCGAGCCGGAGATCCGACCCGTCCTCGATGTTGGCGCTGACGCTGCCACGCAGGATCTGCTGGTCCAGATGGGCGACCAGCTCCTCGACGTCGCCCTGGAGCTGGATCTGGTACTGCGCCATGCGGTCACCGTAGTGGCCCGAGCTCGGCGAATGACCGAGGTTGCTCCGGGGGTACGCCGAGGCATGCGCACCAGGACCATCGGCAACGACACCGTCGGACGGCTCGAGGTGGGCGCCGTCGGGCTGGGTCTGATGACCTTCGACCAGTCCGGCTCCCAACCCCGCGACCAGCTCGCCGCCACCGTCACGGCAGCCCTGGAGTCCGGGGTCACCTTCTTCGACACCGCCGACGCCTACGGGCCCGGCTCCGTGCTGGGAGCGGGCGCCCAGGGAGAGAACGAGCGGCTTATCGCCTCCCTGCTCGACGAGCTCGGCGTTCGCGATCGCGTGGTGCTGGCGACGAAGGGCGGCCACGTCCGCACCGACGGCGGGGAGTGGTCGACCGACAGCTCTCGCTCGCACCTGGTGCGCGCGGTCGACGACAGCCTGGCGCGACTCGGGGTCGAGCAGCTGACGCTGTGGCAGCACCATCGTCCGGACCCGGACGTCGCCGACGACGACGTCATCGAGACCCTGAGCGCGATCGCGGACTCCGGGAAGGTCGCGATGATCGGGCTGTCGAACGCCGACGAGCGGCAGATCAGATCCGCACACCAGGTCCTGGGCGACCGTCTCGTCAGTGTGCGGAACCAGTTCTCGCCACGCTTCCGCAGCAGCCGCCCCGAGATCGACGTCTGCGAGGAGCTCGGTCCGGCGTTCCTGCCCTGGAGCCCACTGGGCGGGTTGAGCAACGCCAAGCAGCTGGCCGAGGAGCACCCGGCGATCGCCGACGTCGCGGAGGCTCGCGGTGTCAGCCCGCACCAGGTCGCCCCGGGCGAGAAAACGCGAGCGAACGACAACGACACGCCGAGCACGCGCGTCGTTCTTCCGCGTTTTCTCCAAGCCGGAGCCGGGCCGGGGCCGGAGCCGGAGCCGGGACGGAGCCGAAGGCGTCAGGCAGGGAAGCCCGAGCCCTTCGCCGCCAGGTCCCGGAGGTAGGCCGTGGGCCGGAACCGCTCGCCGTAGCGGTCCGCGAGCTCGTCGGCACGGGCCAGGAACGCCTCGAGGCCGATCGGGCCGACGCCCTCGCCGTGCTCGTCGACGGCTTGGTAGCCGGTCATGAACTGCGCGGCGCCGCCGGAGTTGGCGGGGAAGCCGATGCCCATGATCGACCCGATGTTCGCGGCTGCCGCGGACTCGATGACCCCTTCCTCGAGGCATGCCGCCGTCTCCAGCGCCTCGATCACCATCATCCGGTCCTTCACGTCGGCGAAGGGAGGCTGTTCGTCGGCGACGGGGAAGGCCTCGGCCAGGCCCGACCACAGGTGGGTACGCCGGCCGTCGGCGTAGTCGTAGAACCCGGCGCCCTTCAGCCTCGACGGGCGTCCGAGCCCGATCATCGTGGCGACCACGGCCGTGCCGGGGTCCTCGTCGTACGGCGTGCCGTCGCGCTCGGAGGCGGCGCGGGCGGCGGCGGCGATCTTCGCGACCAGGTCCATGTTGAGCTCGTCGGTCAGCTGGAGCGGGCCGACGGGATAGCCCGCCTGCGTCGCCGCGCGCTCCAGCGACATCGGGGCCACGCCCTCGGCCAGCATCGCCAGGCCCTCGTTGACCATCGTGCCGATGACCCGCGAGGTGTAGAAGCCGCGGCTGTCGTTCACGACGATGGGCGTCTTGCGGATCTGGAGGACGACGTCGTAGGCCTTGGCCAGCGCGGCGTCGGAGGTCTGCTCGCCACGGATGATCTCGACCAGCGGCATCTTGTCGACGGGGCTGAAGAAGTGCAGGCCGATGAAGTCGCCCGGCCGGTCGACGCCGGTGGCGAGCTCGGTGATCGGCAGCGTCGAGGTGTTCGAGCACAACAGCGCGTCGGCGTCGATGTGGGGCAGCACCTCGGCGAAGACCTGGTGCTTGAGCGAGGGGTCCTCGAAGACCGCCTCGATCACCAGGTCGCAGCCGGCGAGGTCGGCGGCCTCGGCGGTCGGCGTGATCCGGGCCAGCATCTCCCGGCTCTTCTCCTCCGAGAGCCGGCCACGCTCGACGCTCTTGGCGTTGAGCCTCTCGCTGTAGCCCTTGCCCCGCTCGGCGGCCTCGGCCGAGACGTCCTTGAGGACGACGGCCATGCCGGCGCGGGCGCAGGTGTAGGCGATCCCGGCACCCATCATCCCGGCCCCGAGCACGGCGACCTTGGTGGCGGTGAACCTCTCGAAGCCAGCGGGCCGGAGCCGGCCGGCGTTGATGGCCTGGAGGTCGAAGAAGAAGGCCTGGGCCATGTTCTTGAAGTTCTGGCCGACGATCAGCCTGGTCAGGTATCGGCTCTCGATCCGGCTCGCGGTCTCGAAGTCGACGCCGGCGCCCTCGACGGCCGCGGACAGGATCGCCCGCTGGGCGGGGTAGACGGCACCCTTGGTCTGCTGGCGCAGGAGCGCCGGGAACGCCGGGAGGAACGCAGCCAGCTTGGGTGACTGCGGGGTGCCGCCCGGCATCCGGTAGCCCTCGCGCTCCCACGGGTTGGTGCTCGCGTCGGGGTCGTCGCGGTGCTCGAGGACCCAGCCCTTCGCGGCCGTGACCAGGTCGTCGGGCAGGACCACGTCGTCGACCAGCCCCTTGGCCTTCGCGTCGTGCGGCTTGAAGCGGGTGCCCTGGAGGAGCACGTCCATCAGGGCCGACTGGAGGCCGAGCATCCGGGTCACCCGGGTGACGCCGCCGCCTCCGGGCAGCAGCCCGAGGGTCGCCTCGGGCAGGCCGACGACCGCGGCGGGGTCGTCGGCGACGATCCGGCGGTTGCACGCCAGGGCGATCTCGAAGCCACCGCCGAGGGCGGCGCCGTTGATCGCGGCCACCACCGGGCGCGGCAGCCTCTCCAGCCGGCGCAGGTCGGCCTTCATGGCCTCGATCCCGGCGAACAGCGACGGGGCGTCGTCCGGCGTGGCCCGCATCATCAGGCCGATGTTCCCCCCGGCGAAGAACGTCTTCTTGGCGCTGGTGACCACCACGCCGGTGACCTCGTCCTGCTCGTCGTAGAGCCGGTCGACCGCCTCGTGCATGGAGCGCTGGTAGAGCTCGTTCATGGTGTTCGCGCTGGCCGTCGGGTCGTCCAGGGTCAGCACGACGATGCCGTCGGCGTCGCGCTCGTAGCGGACGGACGTCTGCTGGCCCTGCGGCTGGCCCTGGGTCTGGCTCTGGGTGTGGGTCATCGGGTCAGCTCCACGATCGTCGCGACTCCCATGCCGCCACCGATACACAGGGTGGCGAGCCCCCGGCGTAGGTCACGGCGGGCGAGCTCGTCGACCAGGGTGCCGAGCAGCATCGCGCCGGTGGCTCCCAGGGGATGCCCCATCGCGATCGCGCCGCCGTTGACGTTGGTGACCTCGTGGGTGATGCCCATGTCCCTCATGAACCGCATGGCGACCGCGGCGAAGGCCTCGTTCATCTCCCACAGGTCGATGTCGCCCACCTCGAGACCGGCCTTGGCCAGGGCCTTGCGGGCGGCCGGAGCCGGTCCCGTGAGCATGATGGTCGGGTCGGCGCCCGACACAGCGGTCATCACGATCCGCGCGCGCGGCGTCAGGCCGAGCTGCTCGCCGACCTGCTGCGAGCCGATCGCGACCAGGGCAGCGCCGTCGACGATGCCCGAGGAGTTGCCGGCGTGGTGGACGTGGTCGATGCGCTCGACCCAGTGGTACCTCTCCAGCGCGACGTCGTCGAAGCCGGCGTCCCGGCCGATCGAGGCGAAGCTCGGCTTGAGGCCGGCCAGGCCCTCCACCGACGTGTCCGGCCGGATCAGCTCGTCGTGCCCGAGCACGGTGAGGCCGTTGGGATCGGTGACCGGCACGACCGCCTCGGCGAAGTAGCCGTTGGCCCAGGCCTTCGCGGCCCGGTGGTGGGACTCGGCGGCGTAGGCGTCGACGTCGGCCCGGTCCCAGCCCTCGAGCGTGGCGATCAGGTCGGCGCCGATGCCCTGCGGCACGAAGCCCGTCGTCAGCGCGGTCGCGGGGTCGGCCGCCCACGCGCCGCCGTCGGAGCCCATCGGCACCCGGCTCATCGACTCGACCCCGCCGGCCAGGATCAGGTCCTCGAACCCGCTGCGGATGCGCGCGGCCGCCTGGTTGACCGCCTCCAGGCCGCTGGCGCAGAAGCGGTTGAGCTGGACGCCGGCGACGGTCTCGGGATAGCCGGCCGCCAGCGCGGCGGTCTTGGCGATGTCACCGCCCTGCTCCCCGATCGGCGTCACGACGCCGAGCACGACGTCGTCGACGCGGGAGGGGTCCAGCGAGGGGTTGCGCGTCTGCACCTCCTGGAGCAGGCCGACCATCAGGTCGACCGGCTTCACCTCGTGCAGCGAGCCGACCGCCTTCCCCTTCCCCCGAGGGGTGCGCAGGTGGTCGTAGACGAACGCTTCCTGGGGAGTCTGTGCGGAGGATGGAGCCATACCCACGATTGTGACACTCTTACTGTCATGGTCGTCAAGGAAGACCGCCCCGCTGTGGGGACGGTCACGCTGCTCACGCTGGAGGAGCTGACCGAGCGGGTCGCGATGAGCGTGCGCAACGTGCGCTTCTACACCACCAGGGGCCTCATCCCGCCGCCGATCCGGCGCGGGCGCAGCGGCTTCTACACCGCCGACCACGTCGCGCGGCTCGAGCTGGTCTGCGAGCTTCAGGGCCACGGGTTCACGCTGTCGGCCATCGAGCGCTACGTCGCGCGGATCCCGGCCGACGCCTCCGCCGAGGACATCGCCCTGCACCGCACGATGCTGGCGCCCTGGATGGCGGACTCCTGGGACGACGTGAGCCGCTCCGAGCTCGAGCGCCACGCGGGTCGAAGGCTTCGCCCCTCCGACATCGAGACCCTCGCGGCCCTCGGGGTCCTGCGGGCCGGCCGGCGCGGTCGCTACGAGGTCTCCCGCTCCCAGCTCGGCGTCGGGCTCGGGCTGCTCGACCTCGGCTACCCGATCGAGGCAGCCCGCGCCGCCGCCGAGGTGTACGCCGCCCACGGGCGCGCGATCGCCGAGGAGCTCTACGAGCTCTTCCGGACGATGGTGTGGCCGGTCTACAAGGAGCAGGGCGTCTCGCCCGAGACGATCCAGGAGGTCGTCGAGCGCCTCAAGCCACTCTCGATCGCCTCGCTGGTCGGAGCCTACGAGGCCGGGATGGACCAGACCCGCCGAGCCAACATCGCCAAGCGGGCGCGTTGACCTGCGCTGCCCGGGTACGTCGCTGTCCGTGACGGCCACCCGAGTCCTCGTCACCGGCGCCACCGGCTTCATCGGCAGCCGGCTGGTCCCGGCACTCCTCGACCAGGGCTACGACGTCAGCGCGATGACGCGGCGCCCCGATGCCTACGACGGGCCCGGGACCCCCGTCGGCGGCGACGTCCACGACCCCGCCTCCCTGACGTCGGTGCTCGAGGGTGTCGAGGTCGCCTACTACCTCGTGCACTCCTTGGACTCGGCCGACTTCGCCGAGCGGGACGGCCGCGCGGCCCGGGCCTTCGGCGAGCAGGCCGAGAAGGCGGGCGTGCGCCAGCTGGTCTATCTCGGTGGGCTGGGGGCCGAGGGCACCGACCTCTCGCCACATCTGCGATCCCGCCGCGAGGTCGAGGGACTGCTCGGGGCGGGCGGCGTGCCGGTGACGGTGCTGCGCGCAGGGATCGTCGTCGGTCGTGGCGGCATCTCGTGGGAGCTCACCCGGCAGCTGGTCAAGAACCTGCCGGCCATGATCGTGCCGCGCTGGGCGTCCACGCGCACCCAGCCCGTCGCCGTCGACGACGTGATCCGCTACCTGGTCGGCGTGGCCGGTCAGGAGCGCGCGCACGGCCGGGTCTTCGAGGTCGGCGGCCCCGAGCAGATGAGCTATCTGGAGATGCTGGAGGTCGCCTCCGAGGTCGCCACCGGCCGCCGGGTGCCGATCCTGCGGGTCCCGGTGCTGACGCCCCGGCTCTCGTCGTACTGGCTCTGGCTGGTCACCGACGTCGACGTCACGACCGGGCGCAACCTGGTCGACTCCATGGGCACCGAGGTGGTGGTCACCGACCGGTCGATCGAGGAGCTCGTCCCCGGCGAGCCGCTGCCCTACGCCGAGGCGGTCCGCCGAGCCCTCGAGGACACCCCCGGCGCGCGCTGACCGACCCGCCGACCCGGGTGGTGCCTGGGGAAGCGCTGATCCCGCCTGGTGCGCGCCACGGCGCCATTGATCAGCACTTCCTAGAAGAGCAGGGGCAGCGCCACCAGCATCAGCACCGACCAGGTGACGTGGGTGATCACCGGGGCCTGGATCCCCCCGGTGGCGCGGCGCTCGAGGCCGACCAGCGCGCCGAGCAGGACCGCGGCGAAGGCGAGCATCGCGTTGCCGGTGGCGAGCGTGGCCGCGACGTACGCCGCGGTGGTGGCGACGACCGGGCGCCGGGTGATGGCGGCGTACAACGCTCCGCGGAAGAAGAGCTCCTCGGCCACGCCGTTGACGGCGGTGATCACCACCAGCAGCGGCACGGAGCCGTGGTCGGCGTGGTCGAGGACGTGACCGACCTGGTGGTCGAGCCACGGCACCTGCCGGACGACGAGCGCGCCGGCGACGAAGACCAGCGCCAGGATGACGCCGTACGCCAGCGGCACCAGCACCGGACGCGGCCCCGGGTCGGCGCCCTGGACGGTCCGTCCGAGGTGCAGCGGACCGGACGCGAAGGCGCCCACCGTCCAGATCGCCGCGAGCGCGAGGGTGGCGGGATAGAACGCGTGGCTGCCCGGCTCGATCCGCAGCGACACCCCGAGCACGACCGCTCCGACCAGCACCACGAGGCCGCTGACGACCTGTCGTCGACACAGGCCGGCGGGCGACTGCCGGTGGTCGCGCGGCACCTGCTCCCACAGGGTGCGACGCACCAGACGTCGTACGCCGGCCAGCACGCCGGTCACCCTACGCGGGCGCGCTGGGGGAACGAGCGGGGGAACGAGCGGGGGACGAGCTCAGTCCTTGAAGGCGTCCTTGACGTTCCCGACCGCATCCTTGACGTGCTCACCGGCCTTCTTGACCTTCGCCTCGCCCTGGTCGGCCTTGCCCTCGTTCTGCATGTCGTCGTTCCCGGTGGCCGAGCCTGTGGCCTCCTTGACCTTGCCCTTGGCCTCGGTGCCCTCGTTCTGGAGCTTGTCGTCGAGTCCCATGATGACTCCCCTCGTGGTGGCGGCTGTCTGCCTACGCCGGGCTCGTACCCCGTCCGGCCGCGCGGATGCGCCGGTCAGTCGACCTGCGCGGCCGCCCCGGAGGCCAGCAGTCCCTCGACGTCGGCGACTCCCCAGGCAGTCAGCGCCGCCCTGGTGTGCTGACCCGGCCGCCGTGGGGGAGGCGTCGTCAGAGAGGCGACCGTGCGCGAGAAGCGCGGCGCGGGCGCCGGCTGGATCGTGCCCTCGTGGTCGACGAACGTCGAGCGCGCCACGAGGTGCGGATGGGTGAACGCCTCGCTCGTCGGCAGCACCGGCGCGACGCAGGCGTCGGTGCCGTCGAAGACCTCGACCCACTCGGCCTGGGTGCGCCCGCGGACGGCTTCGCCGATGACGCGACGCAGCTCGTCATGGCGTGCGGGATCGGTGCGCTCGGGTGCGTGGTCGGCGATGCCGAGCCCCGCCACCAGCGCGTCGTAGAACTGCGGCTCGAGCGCCCCGATCGCGAGGTGCCGCCCGTCCGCGGTCTCGTAGAGGTCGTAGTACGCCGCGCCGCCGTCGAGCAGGTTGGCCGCGCGCTCCTCGGTGACCAGGCCGCCGGCCAGCAGCCCGGTCGCCATCGCGTTGAGGTGGGCCGTGCCGTCGACGATCGCGGCGTCGACCACCTGCCCCAGACCGGAGACGCGCGACTCGAGGAGCGCGGCGAGGATGCCGATCACCAGGTAGGTGGAGCCACCGCCGAAGTCGCCGACGAGGTTGGTCGGGAAGTGTGGCCGGGCCTTGTCCTGGCCGAGGCCGTGGAGCGCGCCGGTGATCGCGATGTAGCCCAGGTCGTGGCCCGCCGTAGCGGAGAGCGGACCGTCCTGGCCCCATCCGGTCATCCGGCCGTAGACGAGGCGCGGGTTGCGCGCCAGGCAGTCGTCGGGGCCGAGGCCGAGTCGCTCCGTCGTGCCCGGGCGCAGGCCCTCGACGAGGACGTCGGCACGCTCGACGAGGTCGAGCACGGTGGCCACGGCGTCGGGATGCTTCAGGTCGAGGGCGACACTGGGCCGGCCGCGGTTGAGCAGGTCGTGTCCGCCGCCGGTCAGGGCCTGACCGCCGGGCCGGTCGACCCGGATCACGTCGGCGCCCAGGTCCGCCAGGATCATGCACGCATGCGGACCGGGCCCGATCCCGGCCAGCTCCACGACCTTGACGCCGCGCAGTGGCCCGGTGCCCTCGCCGAGCGGGACTGGCTGGACGGTCATCCCTCGATCATCCCAGCCGGAGTCCCAGGCCCCGGGACGGCGTAGCAGGGCGAGCGCGGGCCGGACTATCCCAGGACGCGGGCGAGGAACTGGCGGGTCCGGACCTCGCGGGGGGAGCTGAAGATCTCCGAGGGCGGGCCCTGCTCCAGGATCCGGCCCTGGTCGAGGAAGCAGACCCTGGTGGCGATGTCGCGGGCGAAGGCCATCTCGTGGGTGGCCAGGATCATCGTGGTCCCCTGCTCGGCCAGCTCGCGGACGATCGTGAGGACCTCGCCGACCAGCTCCGGGTCGAGCGCGGCCGTGATCTCGTCGAGCATCAGCAGGACGGGCTGGGTGCACAGCGCACGCACCAGCGCGGCCCGTTGCTGCTGACCTCCCGACATCCGGTCGGGATGCTTCTCCACCTGGTCGGCCAGGCCGAACCTCGCCAGCAGGTCGCGCGCCCGCTGCTCGGCCTCGGCCCTGGGTACGCCGTGCACGCGGCGCGGTGCGAGCGTGCAGTTGCCGAGCACCGACATGTGCGGGAACAGGTTGTAGGCCTGGAACACCATCCCCATCCGGGCGCGTACGGCGCGACGGTCGACCCGAGGGTCGGAGATCTCGCGGCCCTCGAAGGCGATGACGCCGTCGTCGACGTCCTCCAGGAGGTTCAGGCAGCGCAGCAGGGTCGACTTCCCCGAGCCCGAGGAGCCGATCAGGCAGATCACGTCGTGCTGGTCGACCCGCAGGTCGATGTCGTGGAGGACGACCTTGTCGCCGTAGCACTTGCGCAGGCCGGTGACCTCGAGCAGCGCCCCCGCGGACGGCTGGACCACCGGCGCAGCGGCCGCCCCGGTCACTTCACGACTCCCGCGAACTCGCGCCGCAGCATCCGGTTGCCGAGCCAGTCGGTGAACCGGGTCAGCGGGATCGTCAGGCAGATGAAGAGCACGGCGGCCACGACCAGCGGCGTGTAGTTGAAGTGGTAGTTCTGGTAGTCCTGGGCCGAGAACATCGCCTCGAAGACGAAGATCACCGAGAGCAGCGCGGAGTCCTTCTGCAACGAGATGAAGTCGTTGAGCAGGGGTGGGGCGACCCGGCGCGTGGCCTGCGGCAGGATCACGTGGACCATCGACTGCCAGCGGCTGAGCCCGAGCGTGTCGGCGCTGGCCAGCTGGGAGGGATGGATCGAGACGATGCCGGCGCGGAACACCTCCGACACGTAGGCGCCGTACGACGCGACCAGGGCGCCGGTGCCGAGCCAGAGGGTGTTGGTCGTGAGGCCGCGCAGCTCCAGCGCCGGCACCCCCAGCCCGGCCAGGTAGACCAGCAGGATCGTGGGGATCCCACGGAAGACGTCGGCGTAGACCACCGCGAGCACGCGGAAGGGGAGCAGCACCGCCGCCGTGGTCGAGCGCAGCACGGCGACCCCGGCGCCGACGACCAGGATGCAGGGCTCGGCGACGAGGAAGATCACGACGTTCTTGCCGAAGCCCTTGATCACGTGCGGGAACGAGCCCTTGACGACGCCCCAGTTGAAGAACAGCTGGTGCACCCGCGGCCAGCCCGGTGCCGAGGTGACGCCGACGACCAGCAGCCCGAGGACCACGACGAGAGCACCGGTGGCGACCAGGATGTCGCGGCGCGCCCGGGCACGGCGTACCGCTCGCCGCTCGAGCTCGCGGACGCTGGGCTCCCAGGTCTCGCCGACCGGGCCGCTGGCGGCGCTCACTTCAGGACGGGCACGTTGACCGTGTTGCTCAGCCACTTCTTCTCGAGCGCCGCCAGGGTGCCGTCGCCCTTGAGGTTCGCCAGTGCCTCGTTGACGCAGCTGACCAGCGAGCTGTCCTTCTTGAACAGCATCCCGAACTGCTCGGGGGTGCCGGTCGTCTGCTGGAACTGCCCGACGATCACCGAGCCCTGGATCTGCGCCGCGGCGATGTAGAAGGCGGTCGGCAGGTCCGCGGCGATCGCGTCGACCTGGTGGTTGAGCAGTGCCTGCTTGGCGTCGTTGGTGTTCTGGAAGACCACCGGGTCGCTGTCGGGCTTGACGTCGTCGCGCAGCGCGGTCAGCGACGTGGTGCCGGTCTGGGCACCCAGCTTGAACTTCTTCAGGTCCGCCAGGGAGGTCGCCTTCGAGACCGGCGACCCCTTGAGCGCGACCAAGGCCTGGGCCGCGGTGTAGTACCCGTCGGAGAACGAGACCGCCTGCTCGCGCGCCTTGGTGATCGAGATCTGGTTGATGTCGAAGTCGAAGTGCTTCGGACCCGGCGCGTACGACGCGTTGAACGGCACCTTGGTCCAGGTGACCGCCGAGGTGGCGAAGCCGAGCTGCTTGGCCACCGCGTAGGCCACGGCCGACTCGTAGCCCTGGCCGTTGGTCGGGTCGTTGTGCCGGAACCACGGGTCGTAGGCCGGCGAGTCGGTGCCCACGGTCAGGACCCCGGGCTTGAGGGTCTTGCCCTGGGCGCACTCGGCCGGGGTCTGGTTGGCGGGGGTGCTGGAGGTGTCGGTGGCCGTCGAGCTTGCCTGCGGCGCGCACCCGAGCGCGAGGAGCATGAGCGGAAGGAGAACGGCAGCCGTTCGAGGCGTGCGCATGCCGGGAATGCTAACCATCCCGGTCGGCTACGCCGCGGGACGCCCACTCACCGGTGGTGGGCGTGCCCCTCGTGGAGCTGGTGCACGACCGCATGGCCCTTGCCGCGCTCCATCAGCCACTGGTTGACCGGGACGGCCGCGACGAAGGCGACCGAGAGCGAGACCACCAGCGACCACCAGAACAGCGCGTCGCCCAGGCCGGCCGAGATCGCGCCCGGCACGAGCAGGATGAACACGTTGTCGACCAGCTCCATGGTCAGGATCGAGATCGTGTCGCTGGCCAGCGCGGCGCGCACGGCCGTGCGGCAGTCGGCGCCGGCACGTCGTAGGCCGGTGTAGGTCAGCGTGTAGCCGAAGGCGAAGGCCAGCACGATCGACAGTGCGATGTTGGCGGCGTTGCCCCACCCCCACCACGTGCTCAGGACCATCCCGGCGATCTCGCCGAGGGCGCACCCGGTCAGGCAGTGCCGGGTCGCCGTGATGGCCATCCGCCAGCTGTCGGTCATCGCATCTTTATACCCATGGGGGGTATCTGGACGCAAGCCCCGGCCGCCGGCCGCGACGGGCTCTCTAGACTCCGGGCCATGCGGATCTCCGTGATCGGATGTGGCTATCTGGGAGCCACCCATGCCGCGGCGATGGCGGATCTGGGTCACGAGGTGCTGGGCATGGAGACCGACCCCGGACGGCGCGCGACACTCGCCCGGGGCGAGGTGCCGATGTACGAGCCGGGTCTCGCGGCGATGCTCTCGGCGGCGGTCGGCACCGGCCGGCTCCGCTTCACCGACTCCTACGCCGACGTCGCGGCGTTCGCCGACCTTCACTTCCTCTGCGTCGGCACACCGCAGTCGCCCGAGAGCCTGGCTGCCGACGTGAGTCAGGTGGTGACGGCGGTCGAAGGGCTGGCCCCCCACCTGGACCGGCCCGCCCTGGTCGTCGGCAAGTCGACGGTGCCGGTCGGTACGGCGCAGCGGTTGTCGCTCACGCTCGCGGAGCTGGCCCCTGCCGGAGCGGAGGCGATGCTCGCCTGGAACCCGGAGTTCCTCCGCGAGGGCTTCGCACTCCAGGACACGCTGCACCCCGACCGGATCGTCCTCGGCGTCGCCGACGGCCGGGCCGAGAAGGTCCTGCGCGACTTCTACGCGCCGATGATCGACGACGGGTCACCGGTCGTCGTCACCGACCTCGCGACCGCCGAGCTGGTCAAGGTCGCAGCGAATGCGTTCCTGGCCACCAAGATCTCCTTCGTCAACGCGATGGCCGAGGTGTGCGAGGCGACCGGCGCCGACGTCGTCGACCTGGCCGACGCGATCGGGCACGACGACCGGATCGGGCGCCGCTTCCTCAATGCCGGGATCGGCTTCGGGGGCGGGTGCCTGCCCAAGGACATCCGGGCGTTCGTCCACCGGGCCGGCGAGCTCGGCGTCGAGGACGCGATGAGCTTCCTGCGTCACGTCGACGACATCAACCAGCGCCAGCGCGAGCGCGTGGTGAAGGTCGCGACGGCGATGGTCGGCGGCCGGCTCGACGGGGCACAGGTCGGCGTCTGGGGCGCGGCGTTCAAGCCGGACAGCGACGACGTCCGCGACTCCCCGGCCCTGTGGGTGGCCGGTCAGCTGCACCTGGGCGGGGCCGGGGTCCGCATCTACGACCCCCGCGCCAACGCGTCCGCGGCCCGGGTCTTCCCGCCCCTGGAGTACGCCGAGTCCGCGGTCGAGGCCGCCCGGGGCGCCCACCTCGTGCTGCACCTGACCGAGTGGCCCGAGTTCCGCGAGATCACCCCCGGTGACCTCGACGACGTCGTGAGCCGGCGCCGGCTCTTCGACGGCCGCAACGTCCTCGACCTCGACGCCTGGCGCTCGGCCGGCTGGACCGCCCGCGCCGTCGGCCGCCCAGAGCGCTGACCAGAGCGCCGACCAGAGCGCCGACCCGGCAGGACGTCACCCACCACGGCATCCCAGGTCGGGGTAGTCCCTGACAGAACGGTCGCCATCCCGCCCAAACGACGACATTTCTGTCAGGGACTACCCCGACCTGGGATGCGGTGTCGGCGTCAGTTGTCGGGGGGCTGGGCCTTGATGGTCTCGGCGTACCAGTCGAAGGAGCGCTTGGGGATCCGAGCCTGCGTGTCGTAGTCGACGTAGACGAGTCCGAAGCGCTGGCGGTAGCCCTCGGCCCACTCGAAGTTGTCCAGCAGCGACCACGTGTAGTACCCGCGCACGTCCACCCCGGCACGGACGGCGACGGCGACGGCGCGCAGGTGGGCGTCGAGGTACTCGATGCGCTGCTGGTCGTCGACAACGCCGTCGGCGTCGGGGGTCGAGGCGTAGGAGCAGCCCGACTCGGTGATGATGATCGGCGGCAACGCCGCGCGGTAGCGGGCACGCAGGGTGATCAGCCACTCGCGGAGGGCGTCGGGCACGATCGGCCAGCCGAAGTCGGTGGTCGGGTAGCCGACGATCTCCAGCGGCTCCCAGGGCATCGGCGCGTCCTCGTCGGCCGCCGCGATCCGCATCGGGTTGTAGTAGTTGACGCCGTAGAAGTCGAGCGGCTGCCGGATCGTCGCCATGTCCCCGCGGCGGACGACGGGTGCGACCAGCGGGGCGAGGTCCTGCGGGTAGCGGCCGAAGAGCATCGGCTCGGAGAACATGCCGTTCCACAGCGCGTCGAACAGCTTGGAGGCGCCGACGTCGGCCTCGTCGTCGCTGGCGGGCCACATCGGCGCATGGTTGTTCGCGCAGCCGACGCTGGCGGCGCCGGCCGCCCGCAGCGCGATCGCGGCGCGGCCGTGGGCGAGCAGCAGGTGGTGGGCGACCGGTAGCGCGTCGAACATCAGGTTCTTGCCGGGCGCGTGCACGCCGTTGCCATAGCCGAGCATCGTCACGACGTTGGGCTCGTTGACCGGGATCCAGTGCTCGACGCGGTCGGACAGGCGCTCGCCGACCAGCGCGGCGTACTCCGCGAAGTGCTCGACGGTGTCGCGGGCCAGCCAGCCGCCGGCGTCCTCGAGCTCCTGGGGCAGGTCCCAGTGGTAGAGCGTGGCCATCGGCTGGATGTCGCGGGCCAGGAGCCCGTCGACGAGCCGCTCGTAGAAGTCGAGCCCGGCGGAGTTCGGCACGCCGCTGCCGGTGGGCAGGACGCGCGGCCAGGAGATGGAGAAGCGGTAGCCGCCCAGACCGAGCCGGGCCATCAGGTCGAGGTCCTCGTCGAGACGGTGGTAGTGGTCGCACGCGACGTCGCCGGTCGAACCGTCGGCGATCCGGCCCGGCTGATGGCTGAACGTGTCCCAGATGCTGGGGCCCTTGCCGTCGGTCGCGGCCGCTCCCTCGATCTGGTATGACGCGGTGCTGGCACCGAACCGGAAGCCCGGTGGAAGCAGGGGGAGGGGCACGGGGATCATTGTGTCGGTGACCGTAGTCGTTCGACGAGGAATGGACCGGTTCGTCACCCGGGAGCCGGGTCGGCAGACCCGGCACTCGTTCTCGTTCGGATCCTTCTACGACGCCGGCCGGGTCTCGTTCGGGCCGCTGTTCGCCCTCAACGACGACCTCCTCGCCTCGCGTTCGGGCTACGACGAGCACGAGCACGCGGACGTCGTGCTGGTCACCTGGGTGGTCTCGGGGACGCTCGTGCACAGCGACACCGCGAGCGACACCGCGAGCGACACCGCGAGCGGCCCGGGTCAGCCGGCCGGAGAGCTCGCCGTCACCCGGACCGGCTCCGGCATCAGGCACACCGAGCGGGCCGGTGCTGCCCCGGTCCGCTTCGTCCAGGCGTGGCTGCGGCCCGGGCGGCCCGGCGGCGAGCCGAGCCGGCGCACGACGACGCCGGACCTGGACTCGGGAGACCTCGTGCTCGTCGCGGGCGAGGACGACCTCGGCGTTCCCGGAGCGGGCCTGCGGATCGTCACCCTCGCCGAGGGAGCGTCCGTGACGGTGCCCGCGGCGCCGCTGCGCTACCTCTTCGTCGTCACCGGTGCCCTGCGACGCTCGAGCCTGGCCGAGCCGCTGGCTGCCGGCGACGCCTTCGAGGTCACCGGCGACCACCGGCTCGAGGTCACGGCCGCGGTCCCGACGCAGCTCCTGGCGTGGGCGTTCGACGAGCCGCCCGTCAGGCGATGAGCACGCCCGGGTTGAGCACGCCCTGGGGGTCCAGGGCCGCCTTCACCGCCCGCAGGACCTCGACCCCGACCGCGCCGACCTCGTCCTCGAGCCACGGCAGGTGGTCGGCTCCGACGCCGTGGTGGTGGGTGATGGTCGCGCCGCTGTCGACGATCGCATCCAGCGCCGCCGACCTGGCGTCGGCCCAGGTGCCCAGGGGGTCGGGTCCGTCGGCCGCAGCGACGGTGAAGTAGAGCGAGGCCCCGGTCTCGTAGACGTGGGAGACGTGACACAGCACCAGTGCCGGCCCGTCCAGCGCCTCCAGCAGGGCCGCGCTCACCGCGTCGTACGTGCGACGCAGGCCGGACCAGTACGCCGCCGTCTCGATCGTCTCGACCAGCACCCCGACGTCGAGCAGCGAGTCGCGGAGGTACGGCGCGTCGAAGCGTCCGGCGAGCCAGCGGCGACCGGGCTCCTCCCCGACGGGCTCGCCCCCGAGGTCGGCGAGCACCGCGGTCACGGCCGCACGTCGCGTCGCCACGGACTCCACGGTGCCCTCGAAGCCGACGACCATCAGGCTGCCTCCACCGGACTCACCGGCCTCACCCGACTCGCCTGCCACCCCGCCTCCGATGGCGTCGGGATCAGCCAGGTTGAGCGCGGTCTCGCTCTCGTCCGACAGCCGGAGCACGGTCGGGAGGAGCTGCGCCTGGGCCAGTCGGCGCATCGCGTCGGCCCCCGCGTCGAACGTCGCCCAGCGCCACCCCTCGTAGACCCCGGTCTCGGGCGCGGGACGCACCCGCACGGTCACCGCCGTGATGACGCCGAACGCGCCCTCGGACCCCAAGAACAGCTGCCGAAGGTCCGGGCCCGCGGCGCTCGCGGGGGCACGCCCGAGCTCGACCGGGCCGGCGGGGGTGGCCACGACGAGTCCGGTGACCATCGCGTCGAAGCGGCCGTACCCGGCGGAGGACTGGCCGCTGGAACGGGTCGCCGCGAAGCCGCCGACGGTGGCGTACTCGAACGACTGCGGGTAGTGCCCGAGGGTGAGCCCGTGCTCGGCCAGCAGCGCCTCCGCGTCCGGGCCGCGCAGGCCGGGCTCGAGGGTCGCGGTCATCGAGACCGGGTCGACGGCGAGCAGGCGGGTCATCCGGCCGAGGTCGAGACTGATGCCTCCGGCGTAGCCCTCGTGGCGCACGGCGAGGCCGCCGACCACCGACGTCCCTCCGCCGAAGGGGACGACGGCGACCCGGTGGCTGCTGGCGATCTCGAGCACGGCCTGGACCTCGTCGTGGCTCTGGGGTCTGACCACCGCCCCCGGCGGCTGGCTCACGTCTCCGGAGCGGGCCCTCAGCAGGTCGGGCGTGGACTTCCCGCCGGCCCGCAGTCGTCGCGACCGCTCGTCGGTCAGGACGTGGTCCGGGCCCACGACCGACGCGAGCTCGGCCAGCATCTCCGCGGTCAGGACCGAGGGCGGCAGGGACACCGCGGCGTCGTCGGCGACCATCCGGTCGGCGACCGGGAACACCAGCGCGACGAGGTCGCGAGCCGTCTGGGGCAGGGCGGAGGCGCGGGCCGGGTCGCCCCAGCGGGTCGGGTGCATCTCGGTGCTCATATGTTACATTGTGACATATGTCGTCACTTCGTCACAACGCCGTGGCGCAGTCGGCCTACCTCGACGCGGCGCGAGCCTGCATCCTCGACGTCGGCTGGCGGCGTACGACGCTGACCGAGGTCGCCCGCCGGGCCGGGGTCAGCCGGATGACGATCTACCGCGCCTGGCCGGACATGCCGGCGGTGCTCGGCGACCTGATGACCCGCGAGTGGGGCGAGGTCGTGGCCCGCGCCGTCGCCGGCACCGACGCCGCGCTCGGGGAGTCCGCCGACGCGGCCGCGCGGATCGTGGCCCAGGTCGTGGCGACGACTCGCGCGCTGCGCGACAACGAGCTGTTCGTGCGCATCGTCGAGCTCGACCCACAGCTGCTCCTGCCCTACCTGCTCACCCGGCGGGGTCGCAGCCAGGAGGCGGTCGCCGCGCTCACTGCCGAGCGGCTGCGCGAGGGGCAGCAGGACGGCAGCGTCCGTGACGGCGACCCGGTCGCGATGGCCCGCGCGCTGCTGCTGGCCACGCACGGCTTCGTCCTCAGCGCCCACACCATGGTCGACGACAGCGTGAGCGAGGCCGACCTCGACCACGAGCTCGAGCACCTCGTCCGCAGCGTCGTCTCGCCATGACCCGCATCCGGGCCGGTCTCGCCGACGCTCCGCTCGAGGTCGACGTGCTCGTCGTCGGGCTCGGCGTCACCGGCGCCGGCTGCGCGCTCGACGCCGCCGCCCGCGGCCTGTCGGTCCTGGCCGTCGATGCCCACGACCTAGCGTTCGGGACGTCGCGCTGGTCCAGCAAGCTGGTCCACGGCGGCCTTCGCTACCTCGCCAGCGGCCAGGTCGCGGTGGCCCGCGAGAGCGCGGTCGAGCGCGGCATCCTGATGGAGACGACGGCGCCGCACCTCACCCACGCGCTCCCGATGCTGCTGCCCCTCGACGGGGCGACGCGCCGCCGGGACGCGGCGCTGCTCGGCGCCGGCTTCCGCGCCGGCGACCTGCTCCGGATCGCCGCCGGCACCTCCCGCGAGACGTTGCCGCGACCGCGGCGGATCTCCGCCACCGAGTGCCGCCGGCTGGCTCCGGTGCTCACGGCTGGCACGCGTGGGGGGATCCTGGCCTGGGACGGCCAGCTCGAGGACGACGCGCGGCTGGTCACCACGATCGCGCGGACCGCCGCCCGGCTCGGTGCACAGGTGCGCACCCGCGCCCGGGTGCTGTCCGTGCACGGGCTCGGCGCGATGCTGCGCGACGAGCTCACCGGCACGACCCACGAGGTCACGGCGCGGGCGGTCGTGAACGCCGCGGGGGTGTGGTCCGGCGACCTCGTCGACACCGTGAGGCTGCGGCCGAGCCGGGGCACCCACCTCGTGCTCGACCCGGGTGCGCTGTCCGGGCTCGCCGTCGCCCTGACCGTGCCGGTCCCGGGCGAGCGCAACCGCTTCCTCAACGTCGTGCCCCAGCAGGACGGTCCGATCTACCTCGGCCTGACCGACGTCCCCGTCGAGGGCGAGCGGCCCGACGTGCCCGAGCCGACCGAAGCCGAGGTCGAGTTCCTGCTCCAGACCGCGTCGGCGGCCCTGGCGCGACCGTTGTCGCGCGCGGACGTCGTCGGCTCCTACGCCGGCCTGCGACCGCTGCTCCGCGCGCCCGGCCGCACCGCCGACCTGTCGCGCCGGCACGCCGTCCTGACCTCCGGCGACGGCGTCGTCACGGTCGTCGGCGGCAAGCTCACGACGTACCGCCGGATGGCGCAGGACGCGGTGGACGCCGCCTGCCGCCAGGGCGGGCTGGACGCCGGGCCCTGCACGACCGCACGGCTGCCACTGGCCGGCGCCGCCCCGCGGCCCGAGCTCGCCCGGCTGGCTGCCGAGTCGCCCTCGCCCCGGCTCGTCCGCAGGTTCGGAGCCGATGCCGCGCTCGTGCTCGCCTCAGGTCGCGACGTCTCGGGCCTGGGCGACGCGGAGCTGCTCGAGCCGGTGGCGGACGGGCTTGCGGTGACCCTGGCCGAGCTGCTCTTCGGGATCACCCACGAGGGGGCCCACGACGTCGGCGACCTGCTGGACCGGCGGACCCGAGTCGGGCTCCGCGACCGCGACCGGGGCCGGGCCGAGCCGGCGGCTCGACGGGCGCTGACCCTCACCCGGGCAACGGTTCGTTAAATCACCACTCAGGCCCTGCCCAAATGAGCCCGCAGGCCTTAACGTCTAACCATGCTCGAGCCCAGGGGGGCGGACTCCAGCATGTTCGAACCTGCGACGGACGACTCCGCCCGTATTGTGCACGCTGCTCGCGACGCGCTGTCGCAGGGCAGGATCGCAGAGGCCATGGATGCGGTCGAGCGCGCCCGCCCGGACCTCGGTCTCAGCGACGGCCAGCGGGCCTCGCTGAACCTCACCGGCCTGCTGGGCAAGCTGGCTCTGGGCGATCTGCGCGGCGCGGCGGCGTACGCCCGTGAGCTGACCAACCTGATGCGCGTGCGGGGCCCGGTCGGGGCCATGGCGTCGTACGGGCTCGGTGAGTTCGCGGCCGCCCGCAGCAACGCCGACCAGGCCGTCAGCTACTTCGAGCGGGCCGGTCAGGAGCTCGCGTCGTCGCGCTCCCCCGCCCGGCCGGCCAGGTTCGCGCCGTTGCCCTGGCGCAGCGGGCTGGCGCGGGTCCTCGCCGGGCGCGGTGAGGTGACGGCCGCCGCCGCGCTGGTCGAGGCCGAGCTCGCCGACGCTCGCGCCACCGGCACGCCGTACGACATCGCCTCGGCGCTGCGCACCTACGCCGCCATCGCCGCGACCAACCGCCGCGTCGGGTTGCTGGACGAGGCCCTCGAGATCCTCGACGGCTACGCCGCCGCGCGCCTGGACGCTCAGATCCGGACCGACCTCGCGGGCTGGCTGCTGCTGCTGCACCCGGGCGAGTCGGCGCGCGCCATCGACCTGCTGCGCAGCGCCGAGAAGTACGCGCGCCACGAGGAGCTCACGCCCCTGCTCTCCCGCATCCGCTGGCTGCTGGAGCGCCTGGGCGAGGCGCCGGACGGCGAGCTGCCCGGCCGGCTGGCCGAGCTGAGCGCCGCCGAGCGCCGGGTCGCCCAGCTCATCGTCGTCGGCAAGCGCAACCGCGAGATCGCCGCCGAGCTCGGCGTCAGCGTGAAGTCGGTGGAGTGGCACGTGTCCCACATCCTGCGCAAGCTGTCGATCACCTCGCGCCACGAGCTCGCCGACGCCCTCTCGGGCCCGCGCCAGCCCCGCTGAGCCGGATCGTGGGTCGCCTGGCTCACGCCAGTGCGCCCCCGTCGGGGTAGTCCCTGACAGATCCGTCGTCGTTCGGGCTGGACGGCGGCCGTTCTGTCAGGGACTACCCAACCTGGACGGTCGTGGTGGTCGTCGCGAGGGACGGGCGGGTGGGCAGCGTGGCCCCGGTGAGCCTCTGCCGGGTCGGCGTCAGCCGGGGATCGACACGTAGGTGGTGTCGAGGTACTCGTCGATGCCCTCGAAGCCGCCCTCGCGTCCGAAGCCGCTGGCCTTCACGCCGCCGAACGGAGCGGCGGGGTTGGACAGCAGGCCGGTGTTCACCCCGACCATCCCGAACTCCAGCGCCTCCGCCATCCTGACCGTACGGGCGAGGTCGCGGGTGTAGACGTAGGAGGCCAGACCGTACTCCGTGGCGTTGGCGAGCTCGATCGCCTCGTCGTCGGTGGTGAACGTCGTGATCGGAGCGACCGGGCCGAAGATCTCCTCGGTCACGATCCGCGACCCGGCCGGGACGCCGAGCAGCACGGTCGGGGAGTAGAAGTGACCCGGCCCTTCCGGCGTCTCGCCGCCGGTGACCAGCTGAGCGCCGTCGTCGACCGCCGCCCGCACCAGCGCGCCGACCGACTCCACGGCGTCGGCGTTGATGAGGGGCCCGACGTCGGTGCCCTGCGTCTGGCCGCGGCCGGTCTTCAGCGCTCCCATCCGCTTGCCGAGCCGGTCGGCGAAGTCCTGCGCGACCGACTCGTGGACCAGGAACCGGTTCGCGGCGGTGCAGGCCTCGCCCATGTTGCGCATCTTGGCGATCATCGCGCCGTCGACCGCAGCGGCGACGTCGGCGTCCTCGAAGACCAGGAACGGCGCGTTGCCGCCGAGCTCCATCGACACCCGCTGGAGCTGGTCGGCCGACTGCCGCACGATGACCCGGCCCACCGGCGTGGAGCCGGTGAAGCTGACCTTCCGCAGGCGCTCGTCGGCCATCAGGGTGGCGCTGAGCGCCTTGGAGTTCGACGTCGTGACGGTGTTCAGGACCCCGCCCGGCAGCCCGGCCTCGCTCATCACGCTCGCCAGCGCCAGCATCGTCAGCGGCGTCAGCTCGGCGGGCTTGACGATCATCGTGCAGCCCGCCGCGACCGCGGGGCCGATCTTGCGGGTGCCCATCGCGAGCGGGAAGTTCCACGGCGTCAGGAAGAGGCACGGACCCACCGGCTTGCGGATCGTCAGGAGCCGCGCGCCACCCGCCGGCGCGGTCATCCAGCGGCCGTGGATGCGCACGGCCTCCTCGGAGAACCACCGGAAGAACTCCGCGCCGTAGGTCACCTCGCCCTTGGCCTCGGCGAGGGTCTTGCCCATCTCGAGGCTGATCAGCTCGGCGAAGTCGTCGGCCTGGTCCATGATCGCCTCGAACGAGCGCCGCAGGATCTCCCCGCGCTCGCGCGGCGGGGTCGCCGCCCAGTCGGCGGCCGCGGCCACGGCGGCGTCCAGCGCGGCCATCGCGTCGTCGGTGTCTGCGTCGGCCACGTCGGTGATCACCGACTCGTCCGCCGGGTCGTGCACCTCGAACCTCGCGCCGGTCCGCGATTCGCCCCAGTCGCCGGCGATGAAGAGCCCGCGGGAGCCGGTTTTGGCCAAGAGGTCTAGTCCAGTCATGGAATCAGCCTGTCATTGCGTCGAGTTTGGCAAAAGTGTTCACGGCGTCGTCGCGAGTCTGACACCCTGTGACCATCGGCCAGGGGGCATGCCCGCCGGACGATATCGAGCCCCTCGCTGACCCCATGCTGCGAGGGGCTCGCCCCATCTCCGGTCCCCGCTCCGACGACGCCCCCTCTTGAATCCGGCGCTCGACAGGAGTTGGTTTGGTCTCCACTGGTTCCGGCTCGGCGGTCGGATGGACCGCCGGGTCTCGAGCAGACCTGGAGGCTGCCGTGGCGGACAAGGCGGGCGGGCGTAGAGCAGCGGGCCAAGATCTCGGGGCGAGCAGCCCCGACCGGATCCGCAACGTGGTGCTGGTGGGACCCGGAGGGTCCGGCAAGACCACGCTGGTCGAGACGCTGCTCGCCTCCGCCGGGGCCATTCCCCGGCCCGGGAGCATCCAGGACGGCTCCACCGTGTGCGACTTCGAGGAGTCCGAGAAGTCCCACGAGCGCTCGATCTCGCTGGCCGTCGCCCCCGTCGTCCACCGCGACACCAAGATCAACTTCGTCGACACCCCGGGGTACGCCGACTTCGTGGGCGAGGTCCGGGCCGGCCTCCGGGCCGCCGACTGCGCGCTCTTCGTGATCGCGGCCAGCGAGGCGGTCGAGGGCGCCACGGCATCGCTGTGGCGCGAGTGCGCGGAGGTCGGGATGCCCCGGGCGGTGGTCATCACCAAGCTCGACCAGGCCCGCGCCGACTACGACGGCGTACTCCAGGCCGCGCAGGCGGCGTTCGGGGACAAGGTGCTGCCGTTGTACGTCCCGGTCCGCGAGGCCGGCGGCGGGGTGACCGGCCTGGTGGACCTGATGACCGACGACGGCGATCACGCTGGCCTCCGCGGGGCGCTGATCGAGGGGATCATCGAGGAGTCCGAGGACGAGACCCTGATGGACCGCTACCTCGGCGGCGAGGAGCTCTCCCACGACAACCTCACCGAGGACCTCGAGAAGGCGGTGGCCCGGGCGAGCTTCCACCCGGTCGTCCCGGTGTGCTCGATGAGCGGGGTGGGCTGCGCGGAGCTGCTGGACCTCGCCGTCGACGGCTTCCCCTCCCCGCGCGAGCACCCCTCTCCGGACGTGTTCACACCGGCCGGCAAGGACGCTGACCCGATCGCCGGCGACCCCTCGGGACCGCTCGTCGCCGAGGTCGTCAAGACCGCCAGCGACCCCTACGTCGGCCGGGTGAGCCTGGTCCGGGTCTTCTCCGGGACGCTGCGCGCCGACGAGCCGGTGCACGTCTCCGGCCACGTCTCGTCGTTCTTCTCCGACTCGGCCGGCAGCGGCCACGAGGACCACGACGAGGACGAGCGGATCGGCTCGCTCTCCTACGTCTTCGGCGGCTCCTACGTGCCGGCGAGCGAGGTCGTCGCCGGCGACCTGTGTGCCATCGGCAAGCTCAGCCGGGCCGAGACGGGCGACTCGCTGTCGTCGATCGACCAACCGCGCGTGCTGCGACCCTGGTCGATGCCGGAGCCGCTGCTCCCGGTGGCGATCGTGGCGAAGAGCAAGGCCGACGACGACAAGCTCTCGCAGGCGCTCGGCCGGCTGGCCGCGGAGGACCCGAGCCTGCGGGTCGAGAACAACGCCGAGACCCACCAGCTGGTGCTGTGGTGCATGGGCGAGGCGCACGCCGACGTACTGATCTCACGGCTCGCCGAGCGATACGCCGTCCACGTCGAGACCGCGCCCTTCCTGGTCTCGCTCCGGGAGACCTTCGGTGGGACCGGGCAGGGCCTGGGGCGACACGTCAAGCAGTCGGGAGGGCACGGGCAGTACGCCGTGTGCCACATCCAGGTCGAGCCGCTGCCGGAGGGTGGCGGCTTCGAGTTCGTCGACAAGGTGGTGGGCGGCGCCGTACCGCGCAACTTCATCCCGTCGGTCGAGAAGGGCGTCCGGGCCCAGATGGAGCGAGGGGTGCGCGCCGGCTATCCGATGGTCGACCTGCGGGTCACCCTGACCGACGGCAAGGCGCACAGCGTCGACTCCTCCGACATGGCCTTCCAGATGGCCGGGGGACTTGCCCTGCGCGAGGCCGCGACGGGGACGAGCGTGACGATGCTCGAGCCCTACGACCTCGTGGCGGTCGTCGTCCCCGACGAGCACGTCGGGGCGGCGATGAGCGACCTGTCCTCGCGCCGGGCCCGGCTGCTCGGCACCGACAAGCTCGGCGACGACCGGACCGTGATCAACGCCGAGGTCCCCCAGACCGAGCTGGTGCGGTACGCCGTCGACCTCCGCTCCGCCACCCACGGCGCCGGCTCCTTCACCCGCTCGTTCGGCCACTACGAGCCGATGCCCGAGGACGTCGCCCGTCACGTCTTCACCCGCGAACGCTGACCGTGCCCCACCCCCTTCCGCCGAGTCGGCACGTGCCGACTCGGCGCGAAATCAGCGTACTTCTCTGCCGACCCGGGGGGTTTTCGGAGCACTTTTGCGCCGAGTCGGCGGGGCGGCGGGGGTCAGCGGGCGAGGGCGCCGCGGAGGAACTGCTCGAGGAGGGGGCCGGCGACGCCGGCGCCGGTGTGGCCGACGTTCACGAAGGCGCACACGGCCAGGTCGCCCTGACCGGCGATCATCCAGGCGTGGGTGAGCCGCTGGCCGCCGCTGTCGAACTCCGCCGTCCCGGTCTTGGCGATCACCGGAGGCCCGGGGACGTCGAGCAGTCCCTCGCCGGTGCCGTGCTCGACGACGCCCCGCAGCATCTGCTTCAGCGCCGCCTCCTGCGAGCCCGTGATGGACGGCGTGCGGACCGGCGGCGGCTGCACCGACGTCACGAGCTGGGGTACGACGGTGTGCCCCGCCAGCACCGAGGCCATCACCGTCGCCATCGTCATCGGCGAGGCGAGGATCTGGCCCTGCCCGATCATGTCGGCAGCCTTGGTGGTCTCCGAGGTCGGCGGCACGACGTTGCCGAAGTACGCCGGGAAGCCCAGGTCGTGGTCGACGCCCATGCCGAGCGTCGCCGCCGCGGAGACGAGGTCGGAGCTGCCGAGCTTCGTGCGCTCGTTGATGTAGGCGGTGTTGCAGGAGTTGGCCAGCGCCGTCGCCAGCGTGATCCGGCCGTTGGCGCCGGGCGGGTACTCGCTGTCGTTGGTGAAGATCTTGCCGTCGACGTCGACGCTGGTCGGGCAGTCGATGGGCGACGACGGCGTGACGCCCTGCTTGAGCAGCGCCAGCGTGGCCACGGTCTTGAACGTCGAGCCCGGCGCGTAGCGGCCATACGTCGCGTCGTCGTACCCGTTGTTGCCCGGCCCGTTGGCCGCGACCAGGACGGCGCCGGTCGACGGCCTGATCGCGACGATCGCGCTGGGCGGGCCGACGGTGGACAAGATGTGCTCGGCCAGCATCTGGAGCCGCGGCTCGAGGGTCAGCCGCAGCGGCGGGCCGCGATGGGCACCCTGCTTGAACAGCGTGCGCGACGTGCCCGACCCGTCGACGGCCGTGACCACGACACCCGGCGCGCCGCGGAGCTGGGCGTCGTAGCGTGCCTCGAGCCCGGAGAGTCCCGCGAGGTCACCGGCCCGGTAGACGCCGGGGTTGTCCTTGATGATCTCGGCGGTCACCGGCCCGACGGTGCCCAGGATCGGCGCCGCGAACTCCTTGGTGATGCCCAGCGGCAGCTGGGTGGCGATCGCGTCGACGCCCTTGATGCCGGTGTAGTGGGCGGTGACCGTCGAGGGCACCTCGTCCTGGCGGTACACGATCGCCTGGACGAACGCCTTCGGGCCTGCCGCCTTGACCTGTGCGACGTACGGCGCGACGTCGATGCCGACCAGCTGGGCCAGGCTGCGGGCCGACGCGGCGGCCTTGGACGCCGAGACCTTGAGCCGGTCGACGCCCAGCTTCACGACCGGCCGGTCGGTGACGAGCCCGATGCCGTGCGGGCCGAGGATGTCGGCGCGTCTGGCCGACTCGGTCGCGGCGTGCAGAGTCTCGCCGGTCCTCAGCGACGACGCGACCACGCTCGGTGCCCACTCGACCTCCCACGCGCCGCTGCCGGACTTCGTGCGCAGGGCCGCCTTGGTCGAGTACGTCCAGCCCGAGCCGACCGGCCAGCTCCAGCTCAGCGTCGCGGTCGCGTGCTGGTCGTCGCTCCTGGAGACCGACGAGACCGTGACCTTCGGCTTCACCTCGCCCAGGCCGGCGACGTCGGCGGCGTACTCCTGCTGGATCTCGGCCACGGTGCCGCCGGTGAGCCTGACCGCGGACAGGTCGCCCGAGGACAGGCCGGTCGCCAGCGCGTCGGCGGTCGGGTCCGGCGAGGGCCCGTGGCTGCCTCCGCACGCGGCGAGCGCCGGGACCAGGGCCAGCGCCAGGACGGGTACGACGTGCAGCCGGCGGCGGGACCCCATGCCGGTCATCTTGTCACCGGCTCGGTCGCGGGCTCAGTCGCGGGCTCGGTCACCGGCTCGGTCGCGGGCTCGGTCAGGTGGGCCGCGCCGCCGTGGCCGTGACCCGCACGCAGCAACGGTCCGCGCCCGGGTCGAGCCGGGCGCGCGTCCGCGTGCACCCGAGGCCGTCCAGCACGCCCTCGACGTAGTCGAGGTTGACCCCGCACACCAGCGCGGCGTGCGCCCGGGCCAGCGCGCCGAAGGGACAGTTGCGCAGGACCAGGCCGTCGTCGCCGCGGGCCGGCTCGAACCCGCGTCCCGCCAGGACCCCGGCCGATCGCTCGAGCTCACCGCCCACCTGGTCGCCCACCTGGTCGCCCACCTGGTCGTACGCCGAGCCGTCGCGGCGGCCCGCCGCCCGGGCCTCCTCCGCGAGGGCCCCGGCGAGCGGGGCGCCGTCCAGCGACCTCTCCACGGCGGCGGCGAACACCTCGCCCACGAGGTCGTAGCCGCGCCGGGGCACCGAGACCGCGAGCTCGACGTCTGATCGCCGGTACACCTTGGCCGGTCGGCCGGCGCCCGGCCCGGTGCGGCCGGAGAGCCGGCGCTGGCCGACGTCGAGAAGGCCCTCCGCGACCAGCTTGTCGAGGTGGAACCGGGCCGTGTGCAGGGGCACGCCGGCCTCCCGCGCCGCCTCCTCGCGACCGATCCCGTCCCCGCGCGCGACCACCGCGTCGTACAGCCGCCGGCGGACCGGGTCGGCCAGCGCACCGATCGCGGAGTACGGCGAGGCGGCCGAGGACCGTTCGGTCCGTTCGGCCATCTCCTCACCACCTCGTGCTTGACGCCCGCGTTTCTAACAGACATATTACTCACACTTAGACTTCGCGTCCAGGAGGAGAGCAGCATGAGCGAGGCGGTGGCCCTTCCCCTCGACCGGGGTGTCGAGGAGATCCCGCGGCGTCCGCGGATCGCTCGCCACGACCCCGGGATCGACCTCGAGCGGGCCGAGCGCGCCGCGGCCGAGATGCTGGCGGCCCTCGGTCTGCCGGTCGACTCCGAGGACCTGGTCGAGACTCCGCGCCGGCTGGTCCACGCCTATGCCGAGATGCTGACGCCGCCCGAGTTCGACTCCACGACGTTCACCAACTCCTCGGGGTACGACGAGCTGGTGCTGGTCTGCGACATCCCCGTCCGCTCGTTGTGCGAGCATCACCTGCTGCCCTTCACCGGGGTCGCCCATGTCGGCTACCTGCCCGGGACTCGCATCCTGGGCCTGTCGAAGTTCGCGCGTACCGTGGAGTTCTTCGCCCGCCGAGCGCAGACCCAGGAGCGACTGACCGTGGAGATCGCCCAGCACCTCACCGAGCGCCTCCAGCCGCTCGGGGTCGGCGTCGTGATCGAGGCCGACCACACCTGCATGAGCCTGCGCGGGGCGCGGGCCGACGGCGCCCGCACGGTGACGGCGTCCCTGCACGGCCGGCTGCGCGACGACGCGCGCACCCGCGCCGAGTTCCTGTCCCTGACCCGCGACCGCGTCTCGAGATCCGGAGGTTCCCGGTGAGTGCTCCCATCGTCCTGGTCGGCGGCGGTCTGGCCGCCGGCACCGCCGTCCGCGAGCTGCGCTCGCAGGGATACGCCGGCGACCTCGTGGTCTTCGCCGGCGAGCCCCACCCGCCGTACGAGCGACCGCCGCTGTCCAAGGGGTACCTCCTCGGCAACGAGCCGGCCGAGAAGGCCCTGGTCAACGTCGAGAGCTGGTACGCCGAGCACGACGTCGACCTGCGCACGGGCGTCACCGTCGACTCCGTCGACCCCGCTGCCCGCACTCTGCGCGCGGGCGGTGAGGAGCTGACCTGGACCGGTCTGCTCCTGGCCACCGGCGCGACGCCGCGGCGGCTCGCGATGGCCGACGACTCCGGCGCACCGGTGCACTACCTGCGCACGCTCGACGACTCGACCGCCCTCAAGGCGCACCTCACCCCAGGTGCCCGGATCGGGATCATCGGCGGCGGGTGGATCGGGCTCGAGGTCGCCAGCGCCGCCCGCCAGGCCGGCGCGGAGGTCGTGGTGCTCGAGGCCTTGGAGCAGCCGCTGCTCAACGTCGTCGGGCCCGAGGTCGGGGCGCTCTTCGCCCAGCTCCACCGGGAGCAGGGCGTCGACGTCCGCACCGGCGCCCGGATCGAGACCATCGTGGCACCCTCGGGAGCAGACTCGGTCGGCACGACGATCGGGCTGGCCGGCGGGGACACGCTCACCGTCGACCGCCTGGTCGTCGGCGTCGGCGTCCTGCCGGTCGATGACCTCGCCGGCAGCGCCGGGATCGCGGTCGACAACGGCGTCCTGGCCGACGCCGGTCTGCGCACCTCCGCGCCCGGCGTCCTCGCCGCGGGCGACGTCGCCAACGTCGACCACCCGGTCCTCGGCCGGCGGGTACGGGTGGAGCACTGGGACACCGCGATCAAGCACGGCACCGTGGCCGCCACCAACCTCCTGGGCGGTCAGGCCGCGGCCGACCACCTGCCGTACTTCTTCACCGACCAGTACGCCCTGGGCCTGGAGTACGTCGGCCACCCCGGCCCCGAGGGCTTCGACAGGGTCGTGGTCACCGGCGACACCGAGGGGCCGGTCGAGGGGCGGGTCTTCCGGGTGTGGTGGCTGCGCGGCGACCAGGTCGTCGCGGGGATGCACGTCAACGACTGGGACGCGATCGACCGGGTGCGCGAGCTGGTCGGCACCGACGCCGACGAGGCCGCGCTCGGCAGCTGACCGCACTGCGCCGGGTGCTGGCACAGGTGGCCGCCTCGGGTCACCGGACGACCCTGCGACGACCCTGCGACGACCCTGCGGACAACCCCGCGACCGCCGCTCAACCGCTGACGACCGGCAGCCTCTCCAGCGCAGCGGCGACGGCCTGCTGGAGCTCGACGTCGTCCCACGTGTGGTCGACCAGGTCGCCGCGCAGGTAGGCGTCGTACGCCGCGAGGTCGAGGTGGCCGTGCCCGCACAGCGCCGTGAGGATCACCTTCTCCTCGCCGGACTCCTTGCACGCCAGCGCCTCCTCGACCGCCGCGGCGAGCGCGTGGGTGGGCTCCGGTGCGGGCAGGATCCCCTCGGTGCGCGCGAAGAGCACGCCGGCGGCGAAGCACTCCGACTGCTTCTTGGCGACGGCCTCGAGCTCCCCGGTCGCGTAGAGATGGGAGATCAGCGGGCTCATGCCGTGGTAGCGAAGCCCGCCGGCGTGGATCGGGTCGGGGACGAAGTCGTGCCCGAGCGTGTGCATCTTCATCAGGGGTGTCATGCCCAGGGTGTCGCCGAAGTCGTAGGCGTAGGTGCCCTGGGTCAGTGAGGGGCAGGACGCCGGCTCGACGGCCCGGATGGTCGGCGACATCGTGCCGGCCCACCTCTCGCGCAGGAAGGGGAAGGCGAGGCCGCCGAAGTTCGAGCCCCCTCCGGTGCAGCCCACCAGCAGGTCCGGCGTCTCGCCCACCATGGCGAGCTGGAGCAGGGCCTCCTCGCCGATCACCGTCTGGTGCATCAGCACGTGGTTGAGCACGCTGCCCAGGGCGTAGTTGGTGCCGGGGTCGCCGGCCGCCATCTCGACCGCCTCGCTGATCGCGATGCCGAGGCTGCCGGTGCTGTGCGGATCTTGGGCGAGGATCGTGCGCCCGGCGTTGGTCAGGTCGCTCGGGCTCGGGTGGACGGTGCCGCCGAAGGTCTCGATCATCGTCTTCCGGTACGGCTTCTGGTCGTACGACGCCCGCACCTGCCACACCTCGCACTCGAGGTCGTACTGCGCGCAGGCGAACGCCAGCGCCGTCCCCCACTGGCCGGCTCCGGTCTCGGTGGTGAGCTTCTTGATGCCGGCCTTGGCGTTGTAGTACGCCTGCGGGACCGCGGTGTTGGGCTTGTGCGAGCCAGCCGGGCTCACGCCCTCGTACTTGTAGTAGATGCGGGCCGGGGTGCCGAGCGCCTGCTCCAGCCGGGTGGCCCGGAAGAGCGGCGACGGGCGCCACAGGCGGTAGACGTCGAGGACCTCGCCGGGGATCTCGACGTACTGCTCGCCGGAGACCTCCTGGAGGATCAGGTCCATCGGGAACAGCGGCGCGAGGTCCTCGGGTCCGACCGGCTGGCCGGTGCCGGGGTGCAGCACGGGCGGCGGCGGCGTCGGCAGATCGTGGAGGACGTTGTACCAGCGGGTCGGCTGGTCGCTCTCGGACAGCAGGATCTTGTGGGGGGTCTGCGACGGGGGCATGGCTCAGCGTGGCACCGCGTACGACGTGGTGCCAGCCCCCTCGGCTCGCGGCGGCCTCCGCGCGGGGTCGGGCGGTCGCCGTAGCAATGTGGTCTGGGTCACACGCGTGGTCGGGAATGAAGCGGACCGGAGTGCGGTTTTCGCTGCCAGTGGTTGAAACTTCAATCCTGAGAAGGGACCCGCCTCACCATGACCAACAGCCAGTTCGACCCCGCCACCACCGTCATCGAGGACATCGCCGGTGACTACGTCATCGACGCCTCGCACTCGCACCTGGGCTTCAGCGCCCGCCACGCGATGGTCACCACCGTCCGCGGCTCGTTCAAGGACTTCGAGGGCTCCGCGCACGTCGACACCGCGACCCCGGCCAACAGCAAGGTCGAGCTGCGGATCAAGGCCGACAGCATCGACACCGGCGTCGAGGACCGCAACGCCCACCTGCGCGGCGGCGACTTCTTCGAGGTCGAGTCGCACCCCGAGATCACCTTCAGCTCGACCCGGGTCGAGCGCGACGGCGACGACTGGACGATCACCGGCGACCTGAGCATCAAGGGCACCACCCAGCCGATCACCGTCGAGTTCGAGTCCACCGGCTCCGCGCGCGACCCGTTCGGCAACCTGCGGATCGGCTTCGAGGGTCACACCACGCTCTCTCGCAAGGACTGGGGCCTGACCTGGAACGCCGCGCTCGAGACCGGCGGCTTCCTGGTGTCGGACAAGATCAAGCTCGAGTTCGACATCTCCGCCATCGCCCAGTGACACACCTCGCCGAGTCGGCCTATGACGACTCGGCGTGATTTGAGCGTCGTTTTGCGCCGAGTCGGCGTCGTGGGGACGTACCTACGCGCCGACTCGGCGTTGCTTATGGGGGTGCGGCAGCGGGGCGGGACTGGTGGGATGTCCCTCCATGAGCACCCTGGACCTGCCGGACCCACTGACCTCCCGGGTCCTGAGCCAGGCTGACGCCGAGGCCGTCTACGAGCTGGCCGCCGCGCAGGAGCAGGCCGACATCGGCAGGGTCGAGGTCGAGCTGGCCGACATCCTCAGCGACTGGTCACGACCCAGCTGGGACGTCGCCACCCACACCCTCGGCGTCTTCGACGGCGACCGGATGGTCGCCTACGGCGAGATCACCGGCGCCGACCGCGGCGACGCCGCCGTCCACCCCGACTACCGGCGGCGCGGCATCGGCACGGCGGTCGCCGGCTGGATGCGGCAGACCGCCCTCGACCTCGGCGGCGAGGGCTACGGCAGCCCGGTGCCCCAGGGCTCCGCCGGCGACCGGCTGCTGGACAGGCTCGGCTACCGCGTGCGGTGGACCAGCTGGGTGCTCGACCTCCCCGAGGGCACCGAGGTCGCGCCGCGCGCGCTGCCGCCGGGCTACGCCGTGCGGGGGGCGACGCCCGACGACTACCACGCCATCCACGACGTCATCGAGGACGCCTTCTTGGAGTGGTCGGTCCGCGAGCGCGAGTCCTACGAGGACTACCACGCCTCGGTGATCGGCCGTCCCGGCTTCGAGCCGTGGAACCTCCGGGTCGTCACCGACCCCTCGGGCGAGGTCGTCGGCGCCGCGGTCGTGCTGATGTTCGCGGGGCCGCCCCCGGAGGCGTTCATCGAGCGGCTCGCCGTACGTCGCGACCAGCGCCGCCAGGGGCTGGCCCAGGCGCTGCTCGCGGACGCGTTCGCCGAGGGCCGCTCACGCGGGGCGACTCGCCAGTGCCTCTCGACCGACTCGCGCACCGGCGCGCTGAGCCTCTACGAGAAGGTCGGGATGGTCGTCGGGGACGTCTGGCTGAACCGCGCGACCGGCGTGTGAGAAGGCGGCGCCACGCGGGTGGTAGCGCCAGGCGAGCAGCATCTCAGCGCCAGCCGGCCTGGTAGTGGCGGTCCCAGGGCGGCCGCGGGCCACGCCGGCCACCACGCGCCCGGTGGACGACGCGCCGGACCACGACGACGTAGAGGACCAGGGCGACCAGCAGGAACGGCGGGTGGTGGAAGCCCCACCAGAGCACGATGACGGCGAGCAGCGCCTTGAACAGGAACGGCATCCGCGGCCACGCTGGTCGCCACCCGCGAGGAGCGCGCTCGGCGCGCGCCGGGCGCCCGGCCTGCTGAGCCCGCGGCCGCAACGCGGCAGGACGCGGGAGGTCGCGGAAGACCGGCGTCAGGTCGGCCGCGGTGCGGGCGGCCCAGATCTTCTCCAGGCGCTCGGCGTGCTCGTCGGCGCTGATCCGGCCCATCGCGTAGTGCTCGCCGAGCTCCCGTGCGGCCACCTCGCGCTCGGCGTCGCCGATGCGCAGCGCGTCGTTCATCGCTCCTCCTCGGACTCCGGACGGTCGCCCAGGTCGTCGACCTCGCCGGGATGGTCGGCGAGGATGCCGTACAGCGCGCGTCGCGCGTCCATCAGGACCCCGATCGCGGCCCGCCGCTGCTCGTCGGTGCCGGTGCTGATGATCTGCCACACGGCGTTCATCACCCGCCCGAGCTCGGGCTTGAGCGAGGCGAAGTCGGGCCCGTCGCGACGAGGGTCCTCGCCCCGGCCCGCACCGCCCTCGCGGTCTCGCGAGAACGGCGCCCACACCTCGGCGACCTCGTCGGCGTGCTCCTCGAGGTAGGTCCGGCCCTGCTCGGTGAGCCGCAGCGGCCGCCGGCCACGCTCGTCGTCGCCCTCGACCAGCCCCTCGTCCTCGAGCTGCGACATCGTCGGGTAGACCGACCCGGGGCTGGGACGCCACTCGCCGTCGGTGCGGTCGGCGATCTCACCGATGACCTGGTAGCCGTTCAGCGGGCCGTCGGCGAGGACGGCGAGGATCGCCACGCGCACGTCGCCCCGTCGTACGCGCGGTCCGCGCGCGCGCTCCTGCTGGGCCATCCCGAACAGCCCCGCGAGCCACGGCGGCGGTCCGCCCCGGCCACCTCGCCCGCCTCGGCGCGACGACTGGCCCCAGGCTCCGCTGCCCCACGGGCCGGCCCAGTCGTCGTCGCCGGGGCCCCCGTGGCCCTCCCAGCCACGGCCGCGGCCGTGCTGCTGGAGCATCGTCTCGAACTCGCGTCCCCAGTCTCTGCGCATCGTGCTTCCCCTACCTCGGCGATACCTCGGCGATACCTCGCCGACCGTTCGCGATATATCGCGAGAGTACGCGTGCTCATCTCGCCGCGCAAGGGCACGCGACCACCGCGGCCGACCGCGGCCGACCGCGGCGTCCGATCAGGTCGCGGCGCCGGTTGGTCGTCGTCGCGAGGGCCGAAGACGCTGAGCCCGTCGAGGGTCGGCAGGTCCAGGCCGGTGCTCCAGGCAGAGGTCTGCGCCCGCGAGCGCCGGGAGAGGTACATCCGGAACAGCTCGTAGTCGGGTACGGCGTCGAACGCCCGCCCGTGCTCGCCCAGCGACGGCGCCATCGCCTCGACCACCGGCAACCACATCGGCTCCCGAGGGGCGCCCTTGCCGAGCGCCTCGTGGAGGTCGGCGTGATGGACCGCGAGGTTCCACGCCAGCGCGGGTCGGTCGTTGCCCGCCAGGGTGGCCAGTACCGGCTCGGCGCAGGAATGAATCTCCACGACGGGCTCCGCCATGCTGCGCCGGGCACGCTCGCGGACGTGGCGCGCGGTCCAGGCATCGCCCGGGGCACCGTCCATCCGTCCGCTCACGACGTCGTCGGGGAGCCGGCGAGGTGGGCCAGGACCTCGCGCACGGTCCACGCCGCGGTGGCGGGCACCCGCGTGGCCAGCACGGCCTGGTCGGCACCCTCGGCGAGCGCGGTCACGGCCTCGACGTTGGCGTGCTGGAGCGCGCCCCAGTCGGTCATGGCCACAACGCGGTGACCCGGCCGTCGCACAGTCAGCCGGTGTTGCGCATCCCGGCCGCGATGCCGTTGATCGTCAGCAGCAGGGCGCGCTCCAGCGCCGGGTCGTCCTCGCCCCGGCGATACCTCCCGAGCAGCTCGATCTGGAGGTGGTGCAGCGGCAGCAGGTAGTTGTCGCGGATCTCCAGGGTCGTCCGCAGGGTCGGCTCGCCGTCGAGCAGGGCGCGCTCGCCGGTGACCGTGCGCAGCCGCTCGAGGGTGAGGTCGAACTCCGCCCGGACCACGTCGAGCAGCGGGCGCAGCGGCTCCGGCGCCAGCGCGACGTACCGCTCGGCGATGTCGAGGTCGGTCTTGACCAGGGTCATCGAGACGTTGCCGAGGAAGGTACGGAAGAACGGCCAGGCGCCGTACATCTCGCGCAGGACCTCGACGTCTGCGACCGCGGCCAGGCCCGAGCCGACCCCGAACCATCCGGGCACGATCTGGCGCGACTGGGTCCAGCCGAAGACCCACGGGATGGCCCGCAGGTCGTCGATGCCCGCGTCGGCGCCGGGACGGCGAGCGGGGCGCGAGCCGATGTGGAGCGCCCCGAGCAGGTCGACCGGCGTGGAGGTGAGGAAGTACTCCGCGAGCCGCTCGTCGTCCATCAGGCCGCGGTAGCGCTCGTGCGCGGCCTGCGAGATCCGGTCCATCGTGCGGTCCCAGCGCGCGGCCTGCTCGGGCGTACGGCGGTCGGTGCGGTGGAGCACGCTGGCCTCGAGCGTCGCCGCGAGGGCGAGCTCGAGGTTCTGGCGGGCGAGGGCGGGAAGGGCGTACTTGTCGCTGATGACCTCGCCCTGCTCGGTGATCTTGACCTCGCCGTCCACCGTGCCCGACGGCAGCGACATGATCGCGTCGTACGTCGGGCCGCCACCACGTCCCACCGAGCCGCCCCGGCCGTGGAAGAACCGCAGCCGGACGCCGTGCCGGCGGGCGACGTCGCGCGCCCGGCGCTGAGCGAGCTGGATCTGCCACTGCGAGGTGGTGATGCCACCGGCCTTGTTGGAGTCGGAGTAGCCCAGCATCACCTCCTGGACGTCTCCGCGCAGCCGCACGAGCTGGCGGTAGGACGGCTCGGCCAACAGCTCCTCGAGGATCGACTCGGCCTGCTCGAGCTCGTCGACGGTCTCGAGCAGGGGCACGAACCCGATCCGGGCGACCCCGTCGGCGAGGTCCACCAGTCCCGCCTCGCGGGCGAGCACCACGGCCGCGAAGACGTCGTCGGCCGTATGGGTCATCGACACGATGTAGCTCTCGACCGCGCGTGGGCCGAGCTCGTCCAGGGCCCACCGCACCGCTTGGAAGGTCTCGGCGGTGACGGCGCCCTCGTCGTCCAGCGGCAGCGGCTCGTGCGCCAGCGGCCGACGGCTCGCCAGCTCCTCCCCGAGGATCTTCGCACGGGTGACCGCGTCCAGCTCGGCGTACGGCACGGCCAGCTCGCCGGCCCGGTCGAGCAGCTGTCCCACGGCGTGGTGGTGCTTGGCGGAGTGCTCGCGGACGTCGAGCGTGCCCAGCGTCAGGCCGATGGCGGCGACCGTGCGGACCAGGCGCTCGACCTCGCCGCCGGCGACCACCGGGCCCTGTTGCTCGAGCACCGAGCGCCGCAGCAGCAGGAGGTCGTCGAGCAGCTCGGTGTCGTCGGCGTAGTCGCGGTGCGGGACGTGGCGCGCCCCGGCCTGGAGCCGGCGCTCGGTCAGGGCCAGCCGCACGTCCACGCAGGTGAGGTAGAGCCGGTAGGGCTCCTCGGCGTTCAGCCGCCGGTAGCGCGGCTCCACCTCCGGCAGCACGGGCAGCACCGCCGCGAGGCGCTCGGCCAGCTCGTCGGAGACCGCGCCCAGCCGGCTGCTCACCGACAGGTCGCGACGCAGCTCCTCGACGAGTCGGCGCAGCAGCCGGATGCCGTGCACTCCCTGGAGCACCAGCACCTCGCGGGTCGTCGCCGGCGTGACCCGGGGGTTGCCGTCGCGGTCGCCGCCCACCCAGGTGCCGAAGCGCAGCGGCCGCACGTCCGGTGGCAGGTCGACCCCGATGGCGGCCAGGCCGTCGCGCAGCTCCTCGAGCACGTCGGGCAGGGCGGCGCCCGAGAGCCCCTCGAGGTAGTACACGACGTTGCGGGCCTCGTCGGTGGGCTCGGGCGGCTCGATGCGGATCTCGTCGGTCAGCCAGAGCAGCTCGACGGCCTCCTCCAGGCGACGGGTGCGCCGGGGCGTGTCCGCCTCGGCCAGCAGCGCGGCGACGCGGCGCAGCTTGTCGATGGTCGACCGACGGGCCACCTCGGTCGGGTGGGCGGTGAACACCGGACGCACGCCCACGTGGCGCATGATCTCGGCGACCTCGTCCGCCGCGACACGGGCCTCGGTGATCCGTCCGACCGCCTGCTCCACCCAGCCGCCTCGCTCGTCGCGCATCCTGGTCAGGCTCCGCCCGCGGTGGACCTGCTCGGTGATGTTCGCCAGGTGGAAGTACGCCGTGAAGGCCCGCACGAGCCGGGTCACCGTCGCGAGGTCGAAGTCGGGCAGCTCGTCGAGGCTGCCGTCCTTGGCATGGCCCCGGACCCGCTCGACCAGCTCGAGGAGCTCGGGGCCCTCGGTGCGGGCCAGGGTCTGGCCGAGGATGGAGGTCACCCGGCGGATGTCGCGCCGTAGCGCCCGGTCCGGCGACCGGTCCGGAGCACGGTCCGGAGCACGGTCCGGAACGGGGGGCTGCTCGACCATGCCTCCCATGGTCACCGACCGGTCGACCGCATTCCCCCGACGTTCACCCACCGGTCACGCCGACTCGGCGCAAAGGTACGCACAATTCCCACCGAGTCGGCGAAGAAGTACGTCGCAAACACGCCGAGTCGTCCTATGACGACTCGGCGGAGGGGGCAACCACGGATACCCCCTCCCGGTACAGTTCCGGCATGGAGACGCCCGGCTACGTGCATGACAAGGACGACGTCCTGACCCGGCTACGACGCATCGAGGGGCAGGCGCGCGGGTTGCAGCGGATGGTCGCCGACGAGCAGTACTGCATCGACATCCTCACCCAGGTCTCGGCGATGACCAAGGCGCTTCAGGCGGTCGCGCTGCGGCTTCTCGACGACCACCTGGCGCACTGCGTGCGCGACGCCGTGGCGACCGGGGAGGGCGCCGAGGACAAGCTGTCCGAGGCGTCCGCGGCGATCGCGCGGCTCGTGCGCTCCTGACGCGCCGGTTGGGCCTGACGCCCCCGACGGGCAGGATGGAGGTCCAGCCACCTCAGGAGATGCCATGTCCGACCAGCCGTCCGACCCGCAGTCCGGCCAGCCCTCCGACCAGCCGTCCGACGAGAGCCGCTCAGCCCGGCCACCCCTGGCCGACTCGATCCGCGCCAAGATGGAGGAGTACGACGTCGACCGGCACCTGGGCGACCTGGCCTCGACCCTGGAGGGCGCCGTGCGCCAGGGCGTGGCGAAGGCCGGCTCCCTCGTCCACGAGCACAAGGGCGATATCGACCGGCTGCTCGAGAAGGCGGTCGGCGTCGTCGACCGGCACACCGACGGCAAGCACGCCGACCGGATCAGCCAGGTGCGCGGGTCGCTCGAGCGCGGCGTCGACCGGATCGCCGAGCAGCGCGACGCCGGCCCCGACAAAGGCCCCGCCGCCGGCCCAGATGCCGGCCCAGACGCCGGCGCGAGTGACGTCCCCCCGAGCAACGGCTGACGGGGAGGTGACGGGGGCGTGACACTGCGACCGGCCGGCCAGCGGCCGCCGGTGACGACCCGGCGAGGCAGCGACGACGGCGTCGTCGGCCGCCTGGTGGACCTGCTGCTGGATGCCGGGATCGACGGCGTCGGCCCGCTGCACTCCGCTCGCGAGCTCGCCGACCAGGCGCGGCTGACCCGCACCCCCGAGAGCGCGGTGAGGAAGGTCATCCGCTCCCAGGTGGTCAAGGGTGGCGTGGGCGGGTTCGTCACCAGCGTCGGCGGCTTCGTGACGATGCCGGTCGCGCTCCCCGCGAACGTCCTGGAGTTCTACGTCGTCGCCACCCGGATGGTGGCCGCCATCGCCGAGCTGCGCGGGTACGACGTGAACGACCCGCAGGTGCGCACCGCCGTCCTGCTGACCCTGGTCGGCTCGGACGCCGACGAGGTGCTGGCCAAGGCCGGGCTGACCGGCGGGACCGGGAAGGTGGTCGGGCTGGTCGGGCAGCAGCTCCCGCCGGCCGCCCTGCTCATGGTGAACAAGGCGATCGCCTTCCGGCTCCTGCGCGGGGTCGGCGAGAAGGCCTTCGCGCGCCTCGGTCGCGCCGTACCCCTCGCGGGCGGCGTGGTCGGCGGCGGCATCGACGTGTGGATGATGAGGCGCATCGCCGACCACGCCCTCCAGGAGTTCCCGCCGCTCTCCTGAGCCGCCCCCGGCTCAGCCGCCGGCCTGCGCTATCTCCATGGGCTCGCTGACGGGGTCCTCGGAGAGCAGGACGCGGCGCGCGATGAGGCGGAGATCGTCGCGGCCGGCGTCGTCGAGCGGGGCGCCGTTGGCCTCCTCGACCTGCGCGACCAGCCACTGCCACAGCTCGAGCACGAACGCGCGGAACCTCTCCCGGCCGGTCTCGCTCAGCTCGACGAGCCCGGCCTGCTCGGTGACCATTCCGGCGTCGAGGACGTCGTCGAGCGCCGGCCGGACCAGGGCCATCGGCACCCGGTGGGCGGCGGCGATCGTGAGCGGGTCGATGGCCCCGTGCGCCCGCAGCTGCTGGGCCGCGATCTGCCGCAGGGTCCACACCTGGACGGCGTCGAGACCCGCGCGCGAGGAGTCGAGCAGGGCGGCGGCGGCCTCCGGGAGCCGGGCGCGCAGGATCCGCACCACCTGTGCCTCGAGCTGCTCCTGCGAGGTGCGCTGGTCGGGCATCGCGAACCCGTGGCCGAGATCCGCGGCGCCGGGCCGGGTCAGCCCGCGCATCGGCACCTGCCGGAGCACCAGCGCGACCAGCAGCGCGAGGACGGCGACCGGGACGGCGGAGGCGAACACGTGCTGGAGCGACTCGGCGTAGGCGTGCACCACGCTCGCGTGCTGTGCGGCGGGCAGCGACTTCACGCCCTCGGGGGTGGTGACCAGCCGTGGGTCGGCGCCGCTGGAGACGACGGCCGCCCCCAGCTTCGGCTTGAGCTGGTTGGCATAGATCGTGCCGAACACGGCGGCCCCGAACGAGCTGCCCATCGTGCGGAAGAACGTGACGCCCGACGTGGCGACGCCCAGGTCGCGGTAGTCCACGGTGTTCTGCACGATGATCGTCAGCACCTGCATCGCCAGGCCGATGCCGACCCCGAGCACCAGCATCGCCAGCGACACCGACGTGGTCGACGAGTGCTCGTCGACGCGCGCCAGCAGCAGCATCCCGACCGCCATCACGATCGCGCCCGCGATCGGGAAGACCCGGTAGCGTCCGGTCTTGCTCACGACGGTGCCGGCCCCGACCGAGGCGACGATCAGGCCGAAGACCATCGGCAGCGTGCGCAGGCCCGAGACCGTGGCGCTGACGCCCTGGCAGTACTGGAGGTAGGTCGGGAGGAAGGTCATCGTGCCGAGCAGGGCGAAGCCGACGATGAAGCTGAGGACCGCGCTGACGCTGAACACGTTCCGGCGGAAGAGCCGCAGGGGCAGGATCGGCTCGGCGGCCCGCCGCTCGGCGTACCCGAAGACGACCAGGCACCCGACCGCGCCGACGACGATGCCGATGATCGTCGCGGAGCCCCAGGCGTACTGCGTGCCTCCCCAGCTCGTGGCCAGGATCAGGCCGGCGGAGCCGAGCGAGACGAAGACGATGCCGAGGGTGTCGAAGACCGGCTTGGCCGCTGTCGGCACCGAGGGCAGCAGGCGAACGGCGAACGGCAGGATCACCAGCGCCACCGGCACGTTGACGTAGAAGACCCACTGCCAGGACAGGTGGTCGGTGAAGAAGCCGCCGAGCAGGGGGCCGAGCACGGTCGTGCCACCGAAGACCGCGCCGATCGCGCCTTGGTACTTGCCGCGGTCGCGCAGCGGGATGATGTCGGCGATCATCGCGGTCGCGGTGACGGTGAGGCCGCCGCCCCCGATGCCCTGGAGCGCCCTGGAGCCGATCAGCCAGGTCATGGTCTGCGAGAGACCGGCCAGCGCCGAGGCCGCGGTGAACAGCACGATGCTGCCCACGAAGATCCACTTCCGGCCCAGCAGGTCGCCGAACTTGCCGCCCAGGATCGTGGCGATGGTCTGGGTGAGGAGGTACGCCGTGACCACCCAGCTCATGTGCTCGGCGCCGCCGAGGTCGCCGACGATCGTGGGCAGCGCCGTAGCCACGATCGTGGAGTCGAGGGCGGAGAGCAGCATCCCGCCGACGATCAGGGCGAAGGCGACGTTGCGCGCCGTGGGCCCGAGCACCGGTGGCTCGTCGGCAGTGGAGATGTCGTCGACCAACTCGGCCTGACTCATGGTGCCGAGCCTAAGGGTTGGACTCGGATCTCAGGCCGAGATCGCGGACCGCCTGCGCGACGGCGTCGGCGCCGCGGCTGCTGAGCACGATCGTGTAGTGGTTCACGTCCGGCACGTGCCGGACGTCCAGGTCGGGCCACCGCGCGGCGTACGCGTCGACCGTCGCCTGCGGGTAGAGACCGGGCGGGTCGTCGGCGAACCCACGGGAGGCATGGAGGAGGATGCGCGGCGGCATCGGCTTGTCCAGCGCCTCGGTGTACGCCGACCCGGCCACCATGTCGAGCTGGTCCTCCTCGACGACCTCGGGGACGGCGGAGGGGCGGCCGGGGGTGTCCGGCAGGTCGTAGTCGGCGTACTCCTCGGCCTCGGGGGTCCAGTCGCGGCCGAAGGCCGGGTGGCTGCGGAACCAGCCGCGGTACTCCTCGCGGGTGTACGTCGCCCGAAGACGCTGCTTGATCGGCGCCAGCCCGGCCAGGGTGGCCTCCTGGTCCGCTTGCGGAAACGGCAGTCCGCCGTCGACCAGCACCAGCGCCCGGACCAGCTCGGGCCGGCGGGCGGCGAGGACGGTGGCGACGAACCCGCCCATGGAGTGCCCGACCACCACCATCGGCGCCCCGCCGACGGCCTCGGCCACGGCGGCGCAGTCCTCGGCGTGCTGCGCCATCCCGGCCGGGCCGGGCAGGGCGTTCGAGCGGCCCCGCCCGCGTAGGTCGGGAGCGAAGACCGGGTTGTCGAGGGCGTCGGCCACGAACGGCCAGGAGCGCGACGAGGAGGTGATGCCGTGGATCGCCAGGACCGGCGCGCCGGTTCCGGACCAGGCCGCCACTCGGAGCGTGCCGCCGGCGACCGGGACGTCGAGGGAGTCGGGCATGGTCCCGGTCTACCACTGGTGCCCCGCACCGCAAGTCCGACGCATGGTCCCCGAGCACGGACTTGGGCAACGCTCTTCCGGCGCGGCACACTCGCCGGCTCCGCCGGTGGTCACCACCGGCCCGCGTAGACGAAGTCGGCGGCCGGGCGACCGAGCCGACGGCAGATCCGCATGGCCAGCCGCATCGAGGTCGCGTAGCGCGCCGTCCGCAGGCCGGTCAGCTGGTTCGGCGTGCAGTGCAGGTCGCCGGCCAGGGCGCTCCAGGTGAGGCCCTCGGTGCGGCGCTGCTCGTCGAGGGCGTCGTAGAGACGTCGCAGGTGCCATCGCGGCCGGCGATCGTCGCTGCTGCCGGGCAGGGGCCGGCCGGCGTCATCGGCTCCCGGCACGAAGCTCTCGGGGGTGCGCCCGAGCCAGCGCACGAAGAACAGCGCGTGCTGGCAGGAGGTGTCGCCGTTGCGTGCGACATTGCGCATCGTGGACGCCGCCAGCGGGTGGTCGCCGGGCCGCTGCCGGTTCAAGACCGAGGACATCTCCCAGATCTCGCGGGCGGCTCCGGTCCACGTCAGGCCGCGCTCGGTGCGCTGCCGGTCCAGCGCCGCGTAGAGGGCGTCGGTGTCGAAGTCGCCCGAGGCCCGGTTGCGCGGCACGCCGTCCACTATGCCCGGCGGCACCGCCTGCGGAAAACCGCTCGACACGGCGGCCCGCCTGGGCTGGGCTGACCCTGTGGACGGCCGGCTGCACGACGACGAGATCGACGTCGACGAGGGCCTCGTGCGGCGCCTGCTCGGCACCCTGTCGCCGTCGTACGCCGGGCTCCCGCTGCACCCGCTCGACGCCACGGGATCGACCAACGCGCTGTTCCGGCTCGGGGACGACCTGCTGGTCCGCCTGCCCCGCCAGCCCGGTGGGACCGCCACGATCGACAAGGAGCGGCGCTGGCTGCCCTACGTCGCGTCCCGCCTCCCGGTCGCGGTGCCGGAGGTGGTGGCCGTCGGGGAGCCCGCCTTCGGGTATCCCGAGAGATGGTCGGTCGTGCGCTTCCTGCACGGCGACCGGCCGACGCTGCCGCAGCCCGGCGAGGCACGGCACGGGCTGGCCCGCGACCTGGCGGGCGTCGTACGCTCGCTCGGCGACCTCCCGGTGCCCGTCGAGGCGGACGGCGACCCGTCGCTGGAGTGGTACCGCGGACGACCGCTGGCGACGATGGATGCCGACATGCACGGCTTCCTCGACCAGTGCGGTGGGCTGGTCGACGAGGACGGCTTCGACCTCGACCTGCACCGGGCGCGGCTGGTGTGGGAGCAGACCGTCCGGATGCCCGAGGCCGCCCGAGCGCGCTCCGCGCGGTGGTACCACGGTGACCTGAACGCGGAGAATCTGCTGGTCCGCGACGGCCGGCTCGTCGCCGTCCTCGACTTCGGCGGCCTCTCGGTCGGCGACCCGACCAACGACCTCGCCGTCGCCTGGCAGCTGCTCGACCCGGCCGCGCGCACGACGTTCCGCACCGCGCTCGCGGTGGACGACGTCACGTGGCGGCTCGCCCGAGGGTGGGCCCTGGTGCTGGCGCTGATGGGACCGCCGTACTACTGGCACACCCTGCGCGAGCGCTGTCTGCGCGGGCTGCACACGGCGCGGGCCGTCCTGGCGGACGCCGCCGGCTGACCGCTCAGCGCGAGCTGGACCAGACCAGCAGGAGCAGCACCACCAGAGCCAGCACGAGCACGCCGACCGCCCAGCGGTAGAGACCGAAGCCGCGGGTCCGCAGCTGCTGCTCGCGCAGCGCGTCCCCGGCCCGCTTCGCCTTGAGGATCTGCACCGCCAGCGCCACCCGGTAGGCGACGTAGCCACCGCCCACGGCGATGACGGTCAGCCGGAAGAGCATGGCGGGAGCATGGCACGCCGGCTGGCGGTCAGGTGGTGATGGTGCCGTCCTGCGCCCGGCAGGTGAGCTCGACGTTGCGGCACTGCGCCGAGTTCTTGACCTCGTCGGAGGTCAGCGTCGCGGAGTACACCGGCTGGCCGCCGGTCTCCGTGTCGTCCTCGTCGTACCAGGACACGACGTAGGCGACGCGGTAGGTCGCGGAGTCGTCGGTGTCCTTGGCGGGCAGGGTGAACTGCGCGGGGTCGAGCGCGACCCGCTGGTCCTTGCCCGAGAGCGTCACCTCGTCCAGGTCCTCGCGGTCGACGCCCTTCACGGGCGCCCAGACTCCCGGACCGGTCTCGGTCTGGAGCTCGTAGGAGGTCTGGACCTTCTGGCTGGCACCGGCGAAGAAGGGCATCGCGACCGTCGCCCCGCTCGTGGAGAACGTGCGGAAGTCGCGACCGGCGAAGCTGCTCTCGCCGCTGACGACCATCTCGTCCGCCTGTGTCGGCGTCACCGCGTCGGCGTCGTACTTCACACCGCTCCCGCTCTGGACGAACCCGTCGCCGACGGTGCAGGTGAGCTCGACGTTCTCGCAGGCGACCTGGCTCGAGAGGTCGGAGTCGAGCTCCTCGCGCTTCAGGACGGTGTTGTCGCCGTACCACGCGGCGTACATCGCGACCCGGTACCGAGCGTCGGTGTTCGTCGCCGCGTAGGGCACCGTGAAGTCCCAGGCCGGGAACTGGGTGGTCTGCCCCTCGCCGACGATGTTCCAGAAGTAGCCCTCGGAGGTGTGCGGGACCTGCACCCAGACGCCGTCGGAGCCGAGGGTCTGGAGGTCGTAGACCACGTTGACGTCCTCGGCACCCTGCACGTCACTGGACTTGACGACCGACGCACCGTCGGTGTGGAAGGTCCGCAGGAGAACGCCGTGCGAGCTGGCCTCACCGCTGACCAGCACCCGCGACGGGTGGGTGAAGGACATCGCGGCGCTGCCCGTGGCGGGAGTGTCGGCGAAGGCGGACGGGGCACCGGCGGCGATGACGCCCGTGCCGAGGGCGGCGGCCGCGGCCAGGACGGCGGCGCGGGCGGGCATGCGAGCGAGCAGAGGGCGGGGGGACATCGGAGAGTCTCCTGGCGTGTCGGGTGTCGATCGGTGTGCACACCAGTGTGTGCGGATCGCGACCAGCGCTCTGTCCGGTACCGGACACAACGGCGAGGTCCAGCCCCAGCGGGCCGGATCAGGCCGAGCCGGCGGCGAGCAGCTCCTCGACCCAGGTGTCGAGGTGGCCGAGCAGGATGTCGAGATGTCCCCTCCCTGCCTCCAGGTGGGCCGTGGCTCCCGGGATCCTCCCGTGGAGCCACTGGCCGTGGCCGAACGGCACCATCAGGTCCTCGCTGCCCTGCCACAGGTACGCCGGGACGGCGATGTCGCCGAGGTCGAACCCCCACGGGTGCACGAACGCGAGGTCGTCGTCGAACCACCCGTCGACACCTGCCGCGACCGCCTGGCGGAACTCCGCGGCCAGGAAGTCGGCGAACTCCCCGGTCAGCGAGGCCCGGTCGCCCTCGGAGATCAGGGTCTCCAGGGACGCCGCGACCTCGGCTGCGGTGACGTCGGCGAGCTGGGGACGCGCCGCGGTCAGCCAGGCTCGAAGCGGCTCGGCGCCCTTCAGCGCCGCGCCGAACTCCTCGAGGTTGTCCTCGCCCATCCCTGCCAGGAAGTCCACCCCTTCCGCGTCGTACGGCGCGACCCCGGCGATCGTGGTCACGGCCCGGACCCGGTCGGCCAGCAGGGCGCCGCAGGCCAGCGCGTGCGGCCCGCCGCCGGACCAGCCGGCGACGACGCACGTCTCGACGCCCAGATGGTCCAGCACCGCGGCGGCGTCGGCGGTCTCGCTGGCCACGTCGCGGCCCGCCCGCCGCGACGACGCGCCGTACCCCGCTCGCGACCAGGTCACCAGCCGGTGCCCGCGTGCGTGCACCGCCCGGGCGAGCTGCCCGAGCTGGTGGGAGCCGCCGGGGGTGCCGTGGATGAAGACCAGGACGCCGCCGCCGTCCGGGCCCGTGACCTCGAGCTCGAGCTCGCGGCCGTCGGCGAGGGTCAGCGTGGGCGCCATGGGGCTCCTATCGGGTCGGGCGAGCACACGTCACGCCGGGCCGTCGACGTTGACCGTCGGCTCACCCGTGCCGCAGCGGACGATGACGGCGCGCCCCGGCTCGTCGGAGGGGTTGGACTCGCGGTGGACCGCGCCGGCCGGCACCCGCAGGAAGTCGCCCGGGCCGGCTTCCACGACCTCGGTGCCACCAGGACCGGACTCCATCCGCATCCGGCCGCTGAGGACGAACAACGTCGTCTCGTGGTCGCCGTGGTGGTGCCAGCCCGAGGTCGCGTGCGGCTCGGTGTCGACGGTGCCGGACCACATCGCGTCGCGGTGCATCGCCACGCGGCGCGCCATCCCCGGGGTCGGGTCGGCGTCGACCAGCTCGTCGGCGGCCACCCGTGAGCACGGCTGAGCCGGATCGAGGGTCACCCGGCTCAGGCTAGCGCGCCCGCGTTGGGGTAGTCCCTGACAGATTCGTCGTCGTTCGGGCTGGACGGCGACCGTTCTGTCAGGGACTACCCAACTTGGACGGTCGTGGTGAGGGTTGTGAGGGACGGGCGCTCCGGCGTGGAGCCGAAGCCGAAGCCCGGGTCGGGGGCGACCGGAGCCAGCGAGCCGAGCTCGACCCCTCGCCAGGTCCCCATCGCCCGCGTGATCGCATGGTGGTCGGTGGCGGCGTAGGTCTCGGTACGGCCGTTGCCGGCACTGCCCCTGGTGTGCACCCCACGCATCAGCGTGCTCGCGACGGGGTCGGTCACGTGGGTCCACCACGCGGCGCCGGACAGGCGCGGGGGAAGGGCGTGCAGCGCCACGCCCAGCGGCGTCCGCCTGCCGACCAGGTAGCGCACGTCGAGCGCGCCCGCGAGGACCCGGACGAACGACCAGTCGCGTCGCACCTGCACCCGGACCACCGCCACGTCGTCGAAGGAGTACGTCGCCGCCACGAAGTCGGCGATGTCGCGGGTCGGGGCCATCAGCCGTCGGGTGCCGTCGGCGTCGGCCAGCATCACGTCGTCGAAGGGCCCGAACGGCGACCGGGTCCAGCTGCCGACCACGATCCGCACCCCGCTGGTGGTGCCGACCCCGGCGATCGAGCCCTCGAACCGCAACCCGTCAGGCACCGCGACAGCACCACTCCGAGATCACCGAGAGACAGGGGGGCGCAGGCATGACGCCACGTTAGGGCGTGCGTCGCTCCTTCGGCGTGTCACCCCCTGCGTAGGCTGGCCGGATGAACGAGGACCCGGCCCGGCTGCTGGCCGCCCGGGAGACCGAGCTCGAGGCCGAGCTGGCCGAGCTCACCAGGCTGCCCGGCGAGCTCGGGAGCATCTCGTTCGGCAAGAGGGTGGGCGAGGGCACCTCGATGGCCGTCGACCGGCTAGCGGCCGTCTCCGCCCAGGAGCACCTGCTCGCGATGCTCGACGAGGTACGACGTGCGCAGCAGCGCGTGCGCACGGGGACCTACGGCACGTGCGAGGTGTGCGGGGAGCCGATCCCCGAGGCCCGGCTCGAGGCACGACCCTGGGCGACGCGCTGCGTCGCCCACAGCTGACGCTCAGGCGCGGAGGACCGCGCCGAGGACGGCGTCGACCGTGTCGTCGACCCGGGAGTACTGCGGCCAGTGGCCCGAGTGCAGGTCGACCCAGGTCACGGCGCGCAGCCGCGCGATCTCCTCGGTGCCGGACTCGCCGGCGGCGACCCACTGCTGGAGCTGGGCGGCGTCGTACTCCGCGGTGACCATGGTCACCGGCAGGTCATGGAGCCGGTCACCCTCGCCGCCGTCGAAGGACAGCCCGTCGGTGACGGCGCGGACGGGCGAGGGCACGGCCTCGTCGCGGATCCGCGACCGCAGGTCGTCGTCGAGGTCGGCGACCATCTCGTCGTCGAAGAACCCCCACGGTGGCAGCGGCACGTCGTCCCCGACGACCGGGAACATCGACGCCGACTGCTCGGGGACGGCGGGCTCGCTGGCCACGAAGACGACGCCGGAGACCCGGTCGAGCCGCTCCGCTGCCGCGGCCCAGGCGAGGACGCCGCCCATGGAGTGGCCGACCAGCAGCACCGGGCGGCCGCCGTCGACGGCGTCGACCGCGGCCACCACGGCGTCGACGTGATCCTGGCGGGTGACCCCGTGGCGTCGGCCGTCGGGTGAGTGCATCCCCGGCAGGGTCAGGGCGTGCGGCACGTGCCCGGCCTTCTCGAGGCCGCCTGCGACGGAGTCCCACGACGGAGCGGTCAACCACAGGCCCGGGATCAAGATGATGTCCATGGTCCGAGGCTAGGTGGCGGCGCCGACAGCCACCTCACCGCCGTGGGTCCCGCGGGGGAGCCGGCGGACCGCCGGGGTCGAGACCACGACCACGGCCGCACCGGTGCCACACACCGTCATCACCATCAGTGCCGGGCAGCTCCCCAGCACCGCCGCGAGGCCGCCGACCAGGACGTTGCCGAGCGGAATCATGCCGGTGCTGGCCAGGTAGTCGTAGCTCGACACCCGCGACAGCGCCCGCGGCGGGATGTGCTCGCCGAGAGAGGTCTCCCACGGCGCGAACATCCCGGTGACGCACACACCGGTGAGCAGCCCGAGCAGCCCGAACCCCCCACACCGGCAGGTGGCTGCCGATGATCGCCCGGCGGGGACGGCGAGCACGACGAACGGCAGGAACCGCGCGGTCGCGGCGAACAGGAGGGCGACACGGGTGACCCGGTCGCCGAGGACGCTGAGGATCTGGCTGCCGGTACTGCGGCTCGTCACGCAGGACGCCGGGCACGGTCAGCGAAGAGACCAGTCGACGCGCCACGAGGCGTCAGCATCGCCGACCCGAGGTCGCTTGTCGCCTGAGACTCGTCAGGCGGGCGAGCGCTTGTGGCGCCGCAGCAGCGCCTCGGAGCCCGCGACGAACAGGTCGATGCCGAAGCCGTAGTACCCGTCGACGTCGGCGCAGTCGGTCAGGGCGAACGACGCCTCGCGCACGTGCGGGAAGGCCGTCGGCTCGAGACCGGCGATGTAGTCGCGCTTCTGCTTGAGCAGCAGGTCGCGCTGCTCCTCGGCCGCCTGGGTCTCGGCACCGGGCACCTGGCTCACGAGCATGATCGCGGTCTGGAGGCCCGTGCGGGCCAGGTCTGCCGCCTGGGCGACGGTGAAGCCGGCGTCCTCCAGCACGGCCAGGGTGAACTCGGTGAGGCGGAGCCCGTCGGGGTGGACCAGGATCCGCGGCAGCACGAGCTCGGCGGCGGCCGGGTGTCGGCGCATGGCGTCGACCAGGGCGGTGATCACGCCCCGCAGCTGCGCCGACCAGGCGCCGGTGGTGACGGCCGGCGCGATCCCGTCGAGCAGGGCGTCGCCCATGGCCGCGAGCAGCTCGTCCTTGTTGGCGACGTGCCAGTAGAGCGCCATCGGCGTCACACCGAACTCCTGCGCGAGGCGCCGGATCGTCACGGCGTCAGGCCCCTCGACATCCATCACCGACAGGGCACGCTCGACGATCGCGGCCCGGCTGAGGTCGGGCTTGGCGCCGGCCTGGGATCCGTCCTTGACGGCCCTGCCCGAGCGGGCGGCCGTGGCGGCTCGTGGGGTCATGGCCAGAACTATACACCATATGGCTTGACAACTATACGTCGTACAGGCTTTCCTGTACGGCATACATGTACGACGTATAGGAGACGTGACATGAACCGGAACCGATGGGCGCTCGTGGCGGTGGCACTGGCCACCTTCATGACCTACCTCGACAACAACATCGTCAACGTGGCGATCCCCGACATCCAGCGCGAGCTGGGCCTGTCCACCGCCGGCATCGAGTGGGTCGTCAGCGGCTACATCCTGACCTTCGCCGGGCTGCTGCTCGCCGGCGGCCGCCTCGCCGACGCGTTCGGACGGCGCCGGCTGTTCCTGATCGGCCTGGCGGTCTTCACCGCCTCCTCGGTGCTCGCCGGCTTCGCCGACGCAGCTACTACCCTGATCGCGGCTCGGGCCCTCCAGGGCATCGGTGCCGCGGCCGTCACCCCGACGACCCTGGCGATCATCAGCGCCACCTTCACCGACCCGCGCGAGCGCAACGCCGCGGTCGGCATCTGGGGCGGCGTCGGCGCACTGGCGCTCGCGGTCGGCCCCGTACTCGGCGGCGCCCTCACCCAGCACGTGTCGTGGGAGTGGATCTTCTGGATCAACCTGCCGGTTGGCATCGTCACGATGGCTCTCGGCGCCTGGGCGATCCGCGAGTCGCGCGAGGACGAGGTCCGACGCATGGACCTGCCCGGACTGGGGCTCTCGACGCTGACCCTGTTCACGCTGACCTGGGCCCTGATCGAGGGCCACGACCTCGGCTGGACCTCGACCGGCATTCTCGGGGCGTTCGGTGTCGCGGCCGTGTCCGCGCTGGCCTTCGTCGTCGTGGAGAGTCGCGTCGCGCAGCCGATGGTCGACGTCAGCCTGTTCCGGCGCCGGGAGTTCACCGGCGGGATCGTCGCCCTGATGCTGTGGGCCTTCGGCCTGTTCGGGATCTACTTCTTCACCTCGCTCTACCTCCAGGGCGTGCTCGGCTTCTCACCGACCAAGGCCGGCTCGGCGTTCGTCCCGATGGCGCTGCTGATGGCGGCCTCGGCGATCGTCTCCGACCGTGTCGCAGTGCGCTTCGGGGCCTACCGATCGACCGGGTTCGGGATGCTCGCCATGGGTGCGGGCATCGGCGCCACGGCGCTGCTCGGGCAGGGCGCGTCGTTCCTGTCGCTGATGCCGAGCTTCGCGGTGATCGGCGTGGGCGGCGGGCTGACGATCCCGCTGACCGCCACGGTCCTGGGCGTGATGCCGACCAGCCAGGCGGGTGTCGCCTCGGCGGTGTTCAACGCCTCGCGCGAGGTCGCCGGCCTGCTCGGCATCACCGTGATCGGTGCGGTGCTGACCAGCCGGCAGAGCTCGGCTCTGGCATCCGGACACACTCCGGTCCAGGCCTACCTCATCGGGTACCACAGCGGTCTCTACCTGGCCGCCGCGCTCGTGGTGGCGGGTGGGGCCATGGCCTTCGGCGCCCTGCGCAAGGCACACCTGGTCGCCGACGTCGACGCCACCCGCGAGGACCTCGTGCTGGCCGGCTGACCGCGACCCGCAGACGGCATCGGGCCCACCCGCAACGGGTGGGCCCGATGTCGCTTCGAAGGCTGAGGTCCGGTGCTCAACCCCCCATGCGACACACCTGCGTGAGCCGGCCCGGAGGCCGGCAGCGGTGGTCGTGCTGCGCGCTCATGCTGGCGGACCGCGAGCGCCGTCGTCCGCGGAACGCGCGTTTCTTTGCCGTCGACCGGCGCTCGCGCCCGGTCAGCGACGGGCGAGGCCGGCCCGCACGTGCTGGACCAGCGAGCGGGCCCTCTGCACGGCGTGCCGGACGCGAGCCATCGCCGCCGACGACGTGTGCGCGGTGATCGTGTGCGGGCGGATGCCACCGAGGAGGCGGGCAGCGGTGCGCAGCTCGGTCGCCGCGCGACTGCCCGGAGCCACCGACGGGCGGATCCGGACGATCGTGTCGGCACAGCGTCCGGCACGCCGCAGGATCGCCGTCCCCCTGATGTAGCGCTGCGGGTGATAGCTGCGCAGCAGGCCCCGAGCAAGGTCGAGGTGGTGGTCGCTCGGCGTACTGGAGTACGCCGTAGCGACCGCCTCGACCGTCGCCTGGTCCGAGGCCGCATTGGCCCGAACGATGGCGCGATCCGCATCCGTCAGGGGGGACAGGCGGTGGCGGATCGAGCGCGCGAGCTGACGGTCGAGGCGGCCGAGGGCGAGGAGCACGCGGGTGGACCCGTCGTGCTCGAGGTGCCGGTGGTGGTGATGAGTCCCGCCGTGGCGCGCCGGCAGCGCGTTCGCGGTAGTCCCGACGGAGGCCATGAGGACAGCGGCGATCGCGCACACGGCGATACGGGCAGCGCGTGTCATCTGGTGCTCCGACTGGCTCGAGGTGGACTAGGCCTGCGCCAGCCATGCTCTGGCGACCCCGTTTCCCACCGCAGCGGAACAGGTAAAACTTTACCTTCGCGGGTGGGTCGTATTCGGGGTCTCCCGATCGATGTAGGGGTGAGGGACCTCCACGATCCGGGAGCCGCCATGAGCACCACCACCGCCACCACCGCCATCGCCGCCGCGGCGCCCGCCCGCAGGAGCAACGCGCGAGCCGTGCTCGCCCTGGCGGCGCTGGCCCTGCCGACCCTGCTGGTGGCCATCGACATCTCCGTGCTGAACGTCGCGCTGCCGACCATGGGTCGCGAGCTCCACGCCGGGGCGACCCAGCTGCTCTGGATGACCGACAGCTACAACTTCATGGTCGCGGGCGCGATGCTGACCACCGGCGCCGCCGCCGACCGGATCGGCCGGCGCCGGATGGTCCTGGTGTGCGCGGCCATCTTCGCGGCCGCCTCCGCCGTCGGCGCCTTCGCGACGACCCCCGACCTGGTGATCGTGGCGCGCGGCGTCATGGGCCTGGCCGGCTCGGCGATCCTGCCCGCGTCGATGGCACTGCTGGCGGGCCTCTTCCTCGACGAGAGGGCCCGGATCCAGGCGATGGGCGCCATGATGACGGTCTTCCTGGGCGGCATGGCGATCGCGCCGCTGGTCGGCGGGCTGCTGCTGGCCCATCTCTGGTGGGGCTCGGTCTTCCTGCTCGGCGTGCCGGTGATGGTGGTGACGGTCCTGACCGTCCCGCGGCTGGTCCCGGAGTCGAAGTCGGAGACGCCCGCGCCGCTCGACCTGGCCAGCGCGGTGCTGAGCGTGGCCTCGGTGCTCCTGCTCGTCTTCGCCCTCAAGCGCGCGGTCGGCACCGGCGTGGACCCGGCGGTGCTCGTGGCGGCGCTGGCCGGCGCGACCATCGGGACGGCGTTCGTACGACGCCAGCGCCGCCTGGCACACCCGCTGGTCGACCTGGCCCTGCTCGGCGCTCCTCGCGTGCGCCGCACCTTGCTGGCGCTGCTCTTGACGGCGGTGCTGATGGGCGGGATCTCCCTCTTCTTCAACCTCTACCTCCAGGAGGTGCAGGGGCTCTCGGCCTTCCACGCCGCCTGGTGGATGCTGCCGCAGATGCTGGCGATGATCGCGTCGGCCAACCTCGCCCCGTGGCTGTGCCGCACTCTGCCCCAGCGCACGGTGGTCGTGTCGATGCTCGGGGTGATGACCGCCGGGTTCGCCCTCTACGCGACCGTCCCGGGCGGCGACCTCGGGCGCCCGTGGGTCGCGCTGGCCGGGAGCCTGGCGACGTTCGGCATCGGTGCCTGCTTCCCGATGCTCATGAACGGCGTGATCAGTGCCGCGCCGATGGAGCGGGCAGCGTCCAGTGCCTCGCTGGCGCAGCTGGCCAACGAGCTCGGCATCGCCCTCGGCCTGACGCTGCTGGGCTCGCTCGGCACGGTGGTCTACCGCGCCCGACTCGGTCACACCGGGTCGAGGGCCGCGCAGAGCGTCATCGAGGGCGTCCAGGCCGGGCGGCACGACCCCGCCCTGCTGGCCTCGGTCGACGCCGCGTGGACCGACGCCTTCCGCGTCGCCGGAGCCCTCGGCGTCGTGGTCATGGCGCTGGTGCTGGTGCTGGTCTCCGACCGCAAGCGCGGGTCGTCCGCCTGACACCGGGCCCTGAGGAAGCGCGGATCAATCCCGCCTGCTGCGCGCCACGGCGCCATTGATCAGCACGTCGCCAACCCGGCGTCAGGCGGACGACCTGACACCGCGGCGGGCGACGGTCTTCGCCACGGCCTCGGCCAGCAGCTCGACCGCCCGCCGCACCGGCGGGCTCAGCGCCGAGGAGTCGCGCACGAACGCCACGACGCGACGACGCGGCGCGGGGCTGACCAGCTCGCGGCTCTCGAAGCCGGGCATGGCCTCGTCGACCGCCAGCTCCGGGAGCAGGGTCACCCCGATCCGGCCGGCCACGAACGCCAGTGCGGTGTGGTGGTCGTCGGAGCGGGCGACGTAGCGGGGCGTGAAGCCGGCGGCTCGGCAGGCGTTGCGGACGATGACGGCGCAGCCGGTGTCGCTGAAGTCGGCGTCGATCATCGCCACGTCGGCGAGCGCCGCCATCGGCACCGGCCCGTCGTAGAGCTTGAGCAGCTCGTGACCCTTCGGGATCGCCACCCGATAGCTCTCCTCGACCAGGACCAGCCGCTCGTAGCCCACCCGCTCGGTGCCCGGCGCGTCGGCGGCCTCGGTGGTGACGTCGATGTCGCGGCGCTGAGGTGGCGCGTGGCCGGCACTGCCCAGCTCGTCGAGGCTGAGCTCGACGACGAGGTCGGGGAACTCCCGCTGGAGCCCCTTGGCGACGTGCGGCAGCCACATCTGCGCGGCCGAGGCGAAGGTGCCGATCGCCAGACTGCCGGAGTATCCGTCGCGCAGGTGCTCCACGACACCGCCGAGCCGGCTCAGGCTGCCCATCACCTCCTCGCTCTCGGCGGCCAGGACCTTGGCCGAGGCCGTGGGGGAGATGCCGCGCCCGGCCCGCTCGAAGAGCACCAGCCCGGTCTCGCGCTGGAGGGCCGCGATCTGCTGGCTGACAGCCGAGGGCGTGTACCCCAGATGGTCGGCCGCGGCCTGCACCGAGCCGCTGGCCACCACGGCCCGGAACACCCTCAGCCTCTGCACGTCGATCATGGGAGCATCGTACAGCATCGCTACATTGTTAATAAGAAACCATCGCTTGTGCTTCACAATCGCCCGAGCCACCATAGAGGCATGACCACCCACCAGAACACCGCCAAGAGCCGGTTCCGCACCTTCATGCACTACGTCTGGAGCGACCAGGTCGCCGCCAACCGGGCGCTGCTCCAGCTGCGGCCCTACGACGACTACCTGATGAACCGTCGCAACGGTCGCTGAGGTGCCTGACCGACACCAGCCATCCACCACCACCTAGAGCCGGCCGCGAGCCTCGCGGCCGGCTCTTCTGCGCTCGAGGCCCTGCTGTTGGAAGATGGCGGCATGCCCAGCGCACTTCTCGGCCTCCTGTCCGCTCTGCTGCTCCCCCTCGGCTTCGGCCCCGGCGTCACCACCGGCACCACCGCCGGCACCGCGCTGCCGCACGAGGCTCGTGCCGCGAGCGGCAACCCCCTGGCCGGGCATCCCTGGGGCACCTACGAGGGCCCTCAGGAGCTGTCCTGGGCGCCGTACCAGAACGCGACCGGGCACCGGAAGAAGCTGCTCGGCTACATCGCGCTGGCGCCGAAGGCCAAGTGGTTCGGCGCATGGATCCCCGACGACCAGATCGCCGACCGGGTCTCGGAGTACATCGCCAACGCCCAGCACGGCGACCCGTCGACCCTCGTGCAGCTGACCGTCTTCCGGATGGTCCCCTGGGAGCAGGAGGCCTGCCAGCGCCTGCCCACCAAGGCCGAGCGCACGTCGTACAAGCGCTGGGTCAACCGATTCGCCAAGGCGGTCGGCTCCGCCCGTGCCGCCGTCGTCGTGCAGCCCGACGGGCCGTTCGCGCTCTGTGCCCCGCACGGCTCCAAGGCTCCCTCCCACCTGGTGTCGTACGCCGCGAAGCGGATCGCCCGCCAGCCGAACGCCAGCGTCTACGTCGAGGCGGGCGCCGCCGACTGGCCGGCCGCCGGACAGGGCGGCGTCCGCGCCGCGGCGAGGCTCCTGGTCCGCGGCGGCGTCCGCTACGCCCGCGGCTTCGCCCTCGACAGCACCCACTTCGACTCCACCACCGCCGAGGTCAGGCGCGCCGCGGCGATCTCCCGCCGGCTCGCGACCTTGGGGTACGCCGGTCGCACGGCCGTGATCAACACCTCGAGCAACGGGCACCCCTACGTCTACGGCGACTACACCGGCAAGGACCCCGACAACCCGATGGTGTGCGCCTCGGCGACCGTGCCGGCGACCACCACCTGCGCGACGCTCGGCATCCCACCGACCACGCGCGTCGGCGCCGCGCGCTGGGGGCTGTCCGCCCACGTCTCGCGGCTGGCGCGGAAGTACGTCGACGCCTACCTGTGGGTCGGCCGACCCTGGCTGTACCGGCAGAGCCAGCCCTTCGTCGCCAAGCGGGCCCTGCGCCTGGTCCGCTCGACGCCCTGGCGGTGACCCGGCGACCCCCGACCGCCGCCCGGGTCAGGTGAGGGGCGGCTCGTCCGGAACGCGACGTCGCTCGGCCATGACCAGACCGACGGCCACCAGCACGACGGCGCCACCGACCACCACCGGCCAGGTCACCGGCTCGCCCAGCCAGGCCCAGCCGAGCAGCACGGCCACGACCGGATTGACGTAGGCGTGGGTCGAGACCAGCGAGATCGGAGCGCGCTGGAGCAGCCAGACGTAGGCGGTGTAGGACACCACCGACGAGAGCGTGAGGTAGCCCAGCACCAGCCAGGTCGAGATCGGGAAGTCGAACGACGTGCGCTCGCCGGAGCCGAAGCCGACCGCGGTGAGCACGAGGCCGCCGCCCAGAAGCTGGTAGGCGGTGGTGACGAACGTGTTCGCGGGCAGGAGGAGCCGCGGCTGGAGGAACGACCCGACCGCCCAGCAGCCGGCCGAGGCGACCACCAGCAGGGAGGGCCACAGCGGGAACCCCGGCACCGACCGGCCACCCAGCAGCAGGATCGCCAGCCCGGCGAAGCCGACGACCACCCCGACCCAGGTCACCACCCGCGGCCGGTCGCCGGTGACCAGCCGGAGCACGACGATCGCGATCGGGGCGAGCGCACTGAGCAGGGCTGCCGGACCCGCCTGGACCCCGATGCTCTCGGCCCAGGTGACAGTCCCGTTGGTGAGGACCTGGAGCAGCATCGCCAGCAGCACGCAGCCCAGCACCGCCCGCCGCGGTGCGCGGAGCACCGTCGGGCCACGCCGAGCCGCGACGTACGACGAGAGCAGCAGGCCGGCCACGACGTAGCGCAGGCCGATGGAGTACAGCGCCGGGACGTCCTCGACGACGTAGCGGATCGCGACGTAGACAGAGCCCCAGACGACGTAGATCACCAGCATGCCGAGGCCGATCAGCACGGGCTCGCGCCGGACCGGCCACGGCGCCCTCACCCGGCCGGCGTAGGTGGACATCAGTCGCAGCGTAGGGCCACGCGTCGCGCGGCTCGACGTCAGATCAGATAGAGCTTGCGCAGGCGCCGGGTGATGGACCACGTCGTGCGGTCCCCCTCGCGGAGCCGGACCAGCACGCCGGCGCGAAGGTCCACCGAGCTGCCGTCCTGGAAGGTGACCGTGCCCTCGCCGGACAGCACCAGGAACAGCTCGTCGACCTCGAGGTCGGTGTCGGTGCCCGGCCCCGCCTCCCACACGCCGACCTCGAACGCCGCCTCGAGGAGGGCGTGGCTCGCGGTCGACAGTGCCTCGGAGCCGCCGTCCGGCTCGACGATCTCGGCGTGGAGGTCGGCGCTCAGCAGGCGCGAGGCACTGAGGGGACCGGGCGGCTCGGAGGTCACGGCAGCAGCCTAGGCAACCTCCGGCCCCGCGGGCTCAGCGGCTCATGGGGACCAGGCGCCCGCGACCTGCCGTGTCGCCGCGTTGAGCCGGTTCCAGACGTTCACGGACGTGATCGCGATGAGCAACGCGGAGACACCCTGCTCGTCGTAGTGACGGGCGACCTCGGCCCACAGCGCGTCGGAGACGGGGTCACCCCGGTCGGCGACCCGGGTCACGGCCTCGGCGAGCTCCAGCGCGGCCCGCTCCGCGTCGGTGAAGTACGGCGCGTCGCGCCACGCCGCGACCGTCGCGAGCCGCTCGTCACCCGCGTCCTCCTGGCGCAGTGCCTGCGCGTGCAGCACGACGCACACGCTGCACCCGTTGATCTGGCTGGCCCGCAGGTGGACCAGCTCCAGGGTCTGCGTGGGGACGCCCAGCCCCTCGGCCGCGCGGGCATAGGCCTGAAGGGCCGCCAGCGCGGCAGGGACGAGGAAGACCGGATGGGTCATCCGTGCTTCGATGGTCATCGCGTCCACGGTCCGGGCTTCCACGGTCTGGGCCTCCATGATCGAGCTCCTGTCAGGTCGGGTCCGTTCTGTTCGTCAGCCAGTCGACGGAGCACGAAGGAGGAACCTGACAGATGCCCACCCAGGAGACGCTGGCCCAGGAGTTCGAGGTCCACCGCACCCATCTGCGCTCGGTGGCCTACCGCATGCTCGGCTCGGTCACCGAGGCCGACGACGCCGTCCAGGAGGCCTGGCTGCGCCTCGCCCGCACCGACACCGACGACGTGGTCAACCTGCGTGGCTGGCTCACCACCGTGGTGAGCCGGATCTGCCTGGACCTCTTGCGGTCGCGGAGGTCGCGCCGCGAGGAGCCGCTCGACTTCCACCTCCCGGACCCCGTCGTCACCCGTCTCGACGCCGATCCCGCGGCGTCCGCGGAGCGGGCCGACGCCGTGACGCTGGCCCTCCTGGTCGTGCTCGACACCCTGAACCCGCGGGAGCGGATGGCGTTCGTGCTGCACGACATGTTCGGGGTGCCGTTCGACCAGATCGGCGAGATCGTGGGCGCGACCCCGGCAACCGCGACCCAGCTGGCGAGCCGGGCACGCCGCCGCGTGCGTGCTACGCCGCCGCCGGCCGCGGACCTCGCGACGCAGCGCCGGGTCCTCGAGGCCTTCACCTCCGCCGCGCGAGACGGCGACTTCGACGCGCTGCTGGAGGTGCTGGACCCCGACGTCGTGCTCCGTGCGGACGGCGGCACCGGAGCGGCGTCCGGCATCGTGCGCGGCGCCCTCGAGGTCGCCTCGCAGGCCTCGGCGTTCCGGCGGGCCGGCCACGAGCCGGAGCAGACGTGGGTGCTGGTCAACGGCGCCGTGGGCCTGGTCGGGATGCGCGACGGCCGGCCGTTCTCGGTCTTCAGCCCGGTGGTCCGCGGCAACCGGATCGTCGAGATCAACATCCTGGTCGACCCCGAGCGGATCGCCGCGATGGACCTGGCCCAGGTGCTCTGACACAGCGAGCACCAGCGTCCGGTGGTCCCGTCGCTAGGAGAGCTCGGGCCGGATCGGGGACGCCGCGGTCAGCCCGCCGTCCACGGTCAGGCACTGACCGGTCATCCAGGAGGCTTCGTCGGAGGCCAGCCAGGCCACGGCGTTCGCGATGTCCGCGGGGGCACCGAGCCGACCGAGGGGATGCCGGGCCACGGCGTCGCGGCGTGCGGACTCCGGGTCGGCGGACAGCGCGAACCCGGAGTCGGCCATCTCGGTCTCGACCCACCCCGGCAGCACCGCGTTGCACCTCACCATCGGCCCGTGGTCGAGGGCGATCGACCGGGTCAGCGCGTGCACGAACGCCTTCGAGGCGTTGTAGAGCGCGCTGGTCCCGTCGGCGACCACGCCGGAGATCGAGCCGACGTTGACGATCACCCCGCCGTGCGCGGTCATCCCCGGCAACACCGCGCGCGAGGTGGTGAAGACGCCTCGGCAGTTCACCCCGACCTGGAGGTCCCAGTCGTCGTCGGTCGAGTCGGCGACGGTCTTCGCGACGAGCACCCCCGCGTTGTTCACCAGCAGTGTCACCGGCCCCCGTGCGGCGGCGGTCTCGGCGAGCCGCTCCGCGTCGCCGGAGCGCGCGACGTCCGCCGCGACCCACACCACGTCGTCCGGCAGGTACGCCGGTCGGTCACCGCGCCCGCACGTCACGACCTCGGCCCCGTCGGCGTACAACCGCTCGACGATCGCGCGCCCGATCCCCCGGCTTCCGCCGGTGACGATCGCGACCCCTGCGCCGCTCACGACAGCGCGATCTCCTCGCACCGCTCCACCGCCCGGCGCAGGGAGGCCTTGTCGAGCCCCAGCAGGGCGGTCAGCCACAACCCGTTCTGCACGACGTCGATGTCGGCGGCCCGCCGGTCGCACTCGGCTCGGGAGAGCTCGGGCCGCGCCGCCCGGATGAGGCGGGCCAGCCCCGCCCGGTAGCGCTTCTGCCCGTCGAGGTTGATCGCGGCGAAGTCCTCGTGAGCCTGCGCCAGCGACCACAGCTGGAGTCGCAGGGAGAGGTACTCGGTGGTCAGGAACCTCGGGGCGGCGACGCGTCGCAGGACCGAGCGCAGCTGTGCCTCGGGGGTCCCGCCCGGGTCGGGTGTCACCAGCGCGACGACCTCCTCGTCGATCCGGCGCAGGGCCGCCCCGATCAGGCTCGTCTTGTCCTGGAAGTAGTAGCCCACCAGCCCGGGGGCCACCCCGGCCGCGCGGGCGACCGCGCGGATGCTGACCCCGGAGATGCCGTGGCGCGCGAGCAGCGCGAGGACGGCGTCGAGGATGAGCTCCTCCCGATCCTTGGCGGGTGCGGGGGAGGCGGGACTCGTCACACGCGGAGCCTAGTGCCGGGCGATCGGTAGCCTGCCGGACATGGCCGACCCGTCCGCGAGCCCCGGGCTCGACTGGGGCGGCATCGTCAGCGACCGCCTGGTGCTCCGCAGTCTGCGCGGGGCGACGGACTACCTTGCCGACGAGCTGCGCCAGGTGTCCGCCACGACGACCGCGAGAGTCGAGGTCGTGCGTCGCCGTCCGGACCGGCTGGACGTCGAGCTGACCGGTCCGCTGGCGGCCTTGCGTCCGCTCCACTTCTTCTCCGAGGCCGCCGTCGACCTGGGTGAGCCGTCCGAGACCGAGGAGCGGCTCCGCATCTCGCTGACCGAGGGCGCGCTGTCGGCGTTGCCGGGGCCCGTGCGGTTTCGCGTGGGCGACCTGGGCGACGAGCGCTGGGAGCTCCGAGACCGGCTGGTGCAGACGTGGGGCTGGGACAACGCCCCGCGCGGCTGGCAGGTGAACCTCGACCTCGTCGAGGGTCACCTCCTCGCCACGGTGGGCGACCTCCACCTCACCCGCCGGCACGGCCGGCTCGAGCGGCTCCCGGCCTCGACCACGCCCGTGCTGGCCGCCGCACTCGTGCGGCTCGCGAAGATCCCGCCGGGGGCGGTGGTCGTCGACCCCTTCTGCGGAGCCGGCACCAACCTGCTCCTGGCCCACGCGATGACCGGGCCAGAGCTGCTGGTCGGCCTGGACCACCGACCCGACTCACTCGCCCCGGCCCGGGCCAACGCCACGCGGCGCGAGGCCCCGCTGCGTCTGGTGCGCGCCGACGCCACCCGGCTGCCGCTGTCCTCGGGCTGCGCCGACCGGGTGATCGGCAACCTCCCGTTCGGCAAGCGGGTCGGCTCGCACGGGGCCAACCAGGAGCTCTACCCGCGGTTCTGCCGCGAGCTGGACCGGGTGCTCACCGGCGACGGCCGGGCGGTGCTGCTCACCGAGGACAAGCGCCTCCTGGTCGACTCCATCCAGCGCACCCGCGGGCTCCGGGTGATCAAGGAGGCGACCTTCGAGACCGGTGGCGCCCATCCCACGGCGTACGTCGTGGTCCGCTCGCGCGGACAGGCTCGGCGCCGCCACGGCTGAGGCCGCCTCACGCCCCCGACACGTCGCGGCCGTCCGCGGTCAGGGGGTTCTCGTCGATGGCCTCGACGGCCTCGGTGATCTCGGGCTCGGAGTCGGGCCGCGGGTCGAGGTGGATCCCGGCGATCATGCAGCGCACGGACCCACCGGCCAGCTCGATCGTGGGGATGTCGACCGACACGATCCGGCACGACTGCTCGATCACCGCGACCTGCTCGGGCCGCAGGCTCTCGCGGGCGCTGAGCGACATCGCGATGATCCGCTGCCGCGAGCCGTCGGGTGCGCGACCGGTGAGCTCGACGGCGTTGCCGGCGAACCGGCGTACCTGCTCCTCGGTCAGCTCGACGATCTGACGGCCGCCCACGGACAGCCGCTCGCGGACCTGCTCGCGCCGCTGCTCGTCGGGGATCATCCCCAGCGCGAACAGGGCGACGTCGGTGGCCACACATCCCATCACGTTGGTGTGGTAGACGGGCACGTCGTCGGAGTCGACCGCGTCGAACGCCATCGGCTCGTAGCCGAAGTCCGTGCAGAAGCGCTCGAGCACGTGGGTGTCGGCGCGATGGCTGCGGGCGGTGTAGGCGACCCGCGACATGTGGTCGAGGACCATGGCGCCCGTGCCCTCGAGGAAGATGCCGTCGGGCTCGAGCCCGGAGTAGTCCACGATCGTCTGGACGCGGTACTGCGACTTGAGCAGCTCCAGCACGTCGGCGCGTCGCTCGTGTCGTCGGTTGGAGGCGTACATCGGGTACACCGCGATCTGCCCGCCCGCGTGGGTCGAGAGCCAGTTGTTGGGGAACACGCTGTCCGGGCGCGTGTGGTCCTCGTCGACGAAGGTGTGGACCCGCACCCCGGCCGCGCGGAGGCGCGCGGCCACGGCGTCCATCTCGGCCAGGGCCATGACCGCCGTCTCGTCCGACGACTGCCCGGCGGGGACATCGGTCTGGAAGGCGTTGTCGGCCGCCGTGGAAGGGTTCGGCCGGAACCTCTCCGCCCGGATCAGGATCACCGCCGACGGGGCCTGCACGCTCACGACGACGGAATGTAGACCATCCCGGGCGGCCAGCCCGCACCGCCTGGCCGCACGTGCGGACGCCCTCCGGATCGAGGGCTGTCACCCTCGGTTCGTCAGACGTGCTGGGTCGAGTCGCCGCGACTGGATGGGTCAGTGGGCCATGTCGACGAAGCGGGAGTAGTGGCCCTGGAAGGCCACGACGATGTCGCGGGTGGGGCCGTTGCGATGCTTGGCGACGATCAGGTCGGCCTCGCCGGGGCGCGTCGACTCCTTCTCGTAGACGTCGTCACGGTGCAGCAGGATCACCATGTCGGCATCTTGCTCCAAAGACCCAGACTCGCGAAGGTCGCTCATCATCGGCCGCTTGTCCCCGCGCTGCTCCGGCCCGCGGTTGAGCTGGGAGAGGGCGATGATCGGGACCTCGAGCTCCTTGGCCAGCAGCTTGATCTGGCGGGAGAACTCGCTGACCTCGACCTGGCGACTCTCGACCTTGCGGCCCGACGTCATCAGCTGCATGTAGTCGATGACGATCACGCGCAGGTCGTGGCGCTGCTTGAGACGCCGCGCCTTGGCCCGGATCTCCATCATCGTCATGTTCGGCGAGTCGTCGATGAACAGCGGGGCGCTGGAGATCTGCGCCATCCGCGGCGCCAGCTTCTGCCAGTCCTCCTCGCGCATGTGACCGTTGCGCATGGAGTTCAGCGGGACCTTCGCCTCCGCACTGAGCAGGCGCATGACAATCTCCGAGCGGCTCATCTCCAGGCTGAAGAAGCACGAGGTGAGGTTGTTGTGGATCGACGCCGCGCGGCACAGGTCGAGCGCCAGCGTGGACTTCCCGACCGCCGGCCGCGCCGCCACGATCACCATCTGGCCCTTGTGCAGACCGTTGGTCAGCTCGTCGAGGTCGGCGAAGCCGGTGGGCACGCCGTACAGCCCGGCCTCGCGGTTCTCGATCGCCTCGATCTCGTCGAGGACCCCGGTCATGATGTCGCTCAGCGGCGCGTAGTCCTCCGAGGAACGCCGGTCGGTGACCTGGTAGACCTCGGCCTGCGCCTGGTCCACCACGTCGTCGACCTGGCCCTGCCCGGCGTAGCCCATGTGCACGATGCGGGTGCCGGCATCGACGAGCCGGCGCAGGATCGCCTTCTCCCGGACGATCTCCGCGTAGTACCCCGCGTTGGCCGCGATCGGGACGTTCGCCGACAGCGTGTGGAGGTACGGCGCGCCGCCGATGCGAGTCAGCTCGCCCCGACGCTGGAGCTCGTTGGCGACCGTGATCGGGTCGGCCGGCTCACCACGGCCGTAGAGGTCGAGGACCGCGTCGAAGATCACCTCGTGGACCGGACGGTAGAAGTCAGCCCCGCGCAGGACCTCGCTGACGTCGGCGATGGAGTCCTTCGACAGCAGCATCGCTCCGAGCACGCTCTGCTCCGCCGCGTTGTCCTGCGGCGGGGTGCGGTCTCCCGCGCGCGTCGGCCGCTCCCCCGGCTCGTACGTCGCCGGACCGTCGCCCCAGTCGTCGCGCGGCGGCTCGGGCAGGCCCGGAACGTCCCACGGACCCTGCTCGGTGATACTCAACTCAGCGCTGCCCTTCCGGCCCTCATCGCCCGTGCCCCATGCACCCGGCGGTCGTGACAGGAGTGACGCTAGGGGTGGCCGCCGACAGCGACGGCGAGCCCCGTCCCCGCGGAGGTCGACCTCTCCCGCCGACCCACAGAACGAGAATCTAGGCTCCCGGCAGGGGTCGCGGATAGGACGTTGTCCACAGGCCCTGGGGATAACCGACGTCGAGCCGTGGACGACACGCACCAACTTGTGGCCAGCGCCGTGGACAACGTGTGGAGAGACCGTCGGGATCTGCCTCTATGGTGCTTCTGACCTGGGCAGATGCGCATCCACAGGTGTGCAGGCAGAAAAGTCGGCCCACGTTCTCGTTCACCTTGTCGACATCTGGGATTTGGCCGTTGGTTTGTCGACAGATCGCCCCCACGAGCACCTCTCCGGGCGATATCCACCGGTCATACACAGGTGCCGGACGGACCCGCCGGACGACGTGTCAAGGGCAGAGCGAGAGCCTCAGGCGGGAATGACGTTGAGGGCCACCGTGGCGGACACCTCGTCGTGCAGCCGCACCGACACCGCGTGGGCGCCGAGGGTCTTGATCGGGTTGCCCAGGGCGATCGCGCGGCGGTCGAGGTCCTCACCTGCGACGACGGCGAGCGCGCCGGCGATCTCCGAGGTCGTGACGGCACCGAACAGCCGACCGGCCGAGCCGGCCTTGACCTTGACGTCGACCGGGGCGGCCTCGAGCTTGCCCTTGAGCTGGTCGGCGTGCTCCTGGTCGCGGACGGCGCGGGTGGAGCGGGCCTTCTTGATCGAGTCGACGGTCTTCTCGCCGCCGCGAGTCCACCGGATCGCCACGCCACGAGGCAGGAGGTAGTTGCGGCCGTAGCCGTCCTTGACCTCCACCACGTCGCCGGGCTGACCGAGGCCGGTGACCTCTTGGGTCAAGATGATCTTCATCGTCTCCGCTCCTCTCAGCGCCCGGTCGAGGTGTACGGCAGCAGGGCGACCTCGCGGGCGTTCTTCACCGCGATCGCCACGTCACGCTGGTGCTGGACGCAGTTGCCGGTCACCCGACGGGCACGGATCTTGCCGCGGTCGGAGATGAACTTGCGGAGCAGGGTGGTGTCCTTGTAGTCGACACCGGTCGCCTTCTCCTTGCAGAACTGGCAAACCTTCTTCTTCGGCTTGCGCATCACTGCCTTGGCCATTGTGGTGCTCCCTTTCAGTGAGCCCGTCCCTGAGTGAGCGCAGGGTCGGAATGGAGTGGGTCTGGATGTTCGGTCGTGCTTCTCGAGACGGCGCTGGCGCGCCCGCTCGACCAGCGGTGGTGGATCAGAACGGCGGCTCGTCCGAGCTGACGCCCGGGGTCGCCCACGGGTCGTTGGCCGGGGCGCCGCCCGCGGCCGGGGCACCCTGGCCCTGGGCCGGAGCCTGCGACTGGGCCGGGGTGGCCCACGGGTCGTTGTCGGACGGGCCGGACTGACCGCCACCGGCACCGCCGTACGTCGACCCACCCGAGCGCTGCGTGCGGGTCACCTTCGCCGTGGCGTAGCGCAGCGACGGGCCCACCTCGTCGACCTGGATCTCGAAGACGGTGCGCTTCTCACCCTCGCGGGTCTCGTACTGTCGCGAGCGGAGGTTGCCCTGGACCACGACGCGCATCCCCTTCTGGAGGGACTCCGCGACGTTCTCCGCGGCCTGCCGCCACACCGAGCAGGACAGGAACAGCGCCTCGCCGTCCTTCCACTCGTTGGTCTGACGGTCGAAGGTGCGCGGGGTCGAGGCGATCCGGAAGTTCGCCACCGCGGCCCCCGAGGGCGTGAAGCGGAGCTCGGGATCGTCGACCAGGTTGCCGACCACGGTGATCTGGGTGTCGCCTGCCATGTTCAGGTCTCCTCGGAGAGGTGCAAAGGAATCGGTGAGGCCCATCGTGGTGGGTGCTGCCGACATTCGCCAGCGCTCCTCCACAGGGGCCACAGGGGCCACAGGGCCCCCGGCTCAGTGGGCGTCGGGACGCATCACCTTGGTGCGGAGCACCGACTCGTTGAGCCCGAGCTGACGGTCGAACTCCTTGACCGTGCCAGGCTCCGCGGTCAGGTGGATGACCGCGTAGATGCCCTCGGCGTTCTTGGCGATCTCGTAGGCCAGCCGGCGCCGGCCCCACACGTCGACGGTCTCGACGCTGCCGCCGTCCTTGCGGATGACGTTGAGGTACTTGTCGAGGGACGGCTCTACCGTCCGCTCCTCGAGACTCGGGTCGAGGATCACCATGACTTCATAGGCACGCACAGCGGTCTCCACCTCCTCTGGACTAGAGCGGCCACGGACGGTCCGTGGCAGGAGGGCTTGCGTGGTGCGACGGCCGGACACGTGCTGCGTGGGCCGGGGCCGCGAGTCCGGGCTGGGCCGGACCGGGTCAGGCTAGCAAGCACAGCGGGCGCCGGCCGAATCGGCCGACGCCCGGAGCGCGTGCTGGGTCGTGCTGATGGCTGTTCGGCTGCTGGGTGTCAGGCGCGCTTCGCGTCGGGCTCGCGCATCCGCAGCACCGACAGGACCAGTCCCGCCAGCACCACGACCAGCGCCAGCCAGTAGCCGAAGCCGTGCCCACGGCTGCACGCGCCGCCGCAGTCGGGCAGCGGGTTGACGAACAGCGCCAGCACCAGGCAGACGAACGCGAGCGCGAAGGCCCCGGCGGCGATCTGGAGCACCGGCATCGGCATGGCCACGAGGTTGAACAGCTCCAGGGCCACCGCCGCGGCGCCGACCAGGGCGACCAGTACGGCGAACCAGCCGAAGAAGCCGTGCCACGCCGACCAGCTTCCCGAGCCGCCGAACCCGGAGACCGAGATCGTGTAGAACGGCATGAACCCGGCCAGGAACGCCACGATTCCGGCGGCCATGATGCCGAGGTCGAGCTTGTTGGCACCTTGAAGCGTCGCCTTGGCGTCGTTCAGGTCGTAGGCGGGCCCTGCAGCCGCGTGTGCAGCGGGTGCGGACGGCGCCGCCGGAGCCGAGGGCGCGTCGGCCGGCGGAGGCGGAGGAGCGGGAGGAGGCGTGGCGGAGCCTTCTGCACCTGCGCCCTCCCCGGTGTTCTCGGTGGGGTTCTCCCCGGGCTGGTCGGTCATGTGTGCTGTCCCCTTCTTCCATCGACATGATGGTTTCGGCCGGAGCCTGCCACCGGACGTGCTCGGGGGCAATGCCCCACGCGGGGCCAGGAGGTGCCCGCTTGTGACGTTGTGATCCGGTCCCGAGAGCCGGATCCACAGGACAGGAGGCCGGCCGAGGGCAGCAGATACCTCAGAAGTCAGGGCACCAGGGCCGCGCAGTAGCCCGCGATCAGCGCGTCGGCGACGGTCGCGACGTACGCGTCGTCCGGCAGGTACGACGCGTCGTGGAGCCCGCCGTGGTCGGCGCCGGTGCCCACGAAGACCATCAGTCCGCGCGCCTGCTCGCAGTACGCCGCGAAGTCGTCGGAGCCGAACGACCGGAACGTCGGGTCGACGGCGTGCCCCAGCTCGGCCAGCAGCTCTCCCGCGCGGACGGCGAGCCCCACGTCGTTGACCAGGACCGGCTCGCCGACGCCGATGCTCACCTCGGCCCGGCATCCGTGACCCGCGGCGACGCCGACGGCGATCTCCTCGATCGCCCGGTGGGCTAGCTCGCGGTCCTCGGGCCGCATCGTGCGCACGGTCCCCGAGCACACGGCCTGCGAGGGCACGACGTTGTCCGCGGAGCCGGCCCGCAGCTGGTCGACCATGCAGGCGACCCCCGCGGTCGGGTCGATCCGGCGTGCGCCGACCTGCTGGAGGGCGACCACGACAGCCGACAGCGCCAGCACCGAGTCGTCGACGGTGTGGGGGTAGCCGGAGTGACCTCCGCGACCCGTCACCGTCACCGCGAAGGTGTCCATGGAGGCGTTCACCGGTCCCGGGGTCACGGCCAGGACGCCGGCCTCGACCCGCGGCTGGACGTGCGCCGCGACGACCGCCTCGACGCCTTCGAGGCGACCCTCCTCCACGATGTCCTTGGCGCCGGAGTCGACCCCCTCCTCGCGCGGCTGGAGCAGGGCGACCAGCGGACGGGGGAGGTCGAGGCCGGCCGCGGCCCGGACCACCGCGGCCAGGCCGGCGAGATGGACGTCGTGCCCGCAGGCGTGCATCGCCCCGCTCGTCGAGGCCCAGGGCGCGTCCGTGGCCTCCTCGACGGGCAGGCCGTCGAGCTCCGCCCTGACCGCGACCGCCGCGCCCGGTCCGCCGGGCAGGCGCAGCAGCCGACCGGTCTGGGCGGTGACCGTGCCCTCACCCACCCCGATCCAGTCGACGACGGCCTGCGCGGTCGGCGTCTCGTGGCCGCCCAGGGACGGCGCGGCGTGCAGCTGGTGGCGCAGCGTCACCGCCTCCGGCAGCAGGTCGTGCACCGCCACCCGCCACGTCGCGGCGAGCTCCTCGACGCTCACCGCTGCTTGCTCCTCACAGCGCGTAGGCCCGTCGCGCGTTCTCCTGGCTCACGAGCCGGGCGACCCGGAGCGCGTCGTCCGACGTCGCCTCTCCGGCCGCGACCAGCTCCCCGAGCACGGTGGTCATGGCCCGCCGGAAGAGGACCGCGCCCAGGAGGTACAGCTCGGCGAGTCCGTAGGCGTCGGAGGAGAACAGCAGCTTCCCGAACGGCACCAGCTCGAGTGTCTCGCGCAAGATCCCCGTCGAGAGCGCACCGGTGTTGTGGGTCGTCAGGCCGAGATCCATGAAGACGTGGTCGAAGACCTGGGCCAGGTAGGCGGCCTGCCGGTGGTAGGGCCAGTTGTGCAGGAGGAGCACCGGCGCGCCGTGCTCCTGGGTGCTCCGGAGGAACGCCGTGAGGCGCAGCGGGTCGCAAGCGAGTAGGTCGAGGTCGCTGTCGCCGTACCCCACGTGGAGCTGGAGCGGCAGGCCCAGCTCCAGCGCGGTGTGCGCCAGCCAGCCGCTGACCGTGCGGTCGACCAGGCGTCGCGGGTCGACACCGGCCACGGCCGCGGCCAGCTCGTCGCTGGCGGGCTTGGTCGCCGGCAGGTCGAGCCCCACGCGGTAGGCCGCGATGCTCTTCGCGCCCACCGCCCCGGACGCCCGCGACTGCCGCAGTCGCTCCTCGACCTCGCCGGCGAAGTCGCCGGTGCCCGCAGCCAGGACCTGCTCGGCCAGCCGCTCGAGTCGCACGACCTCACGCGCCGTACCCCCGCACAACGCCGCGAGCTCGGCCATCGACGTGAGGTCGTCGGGTCCCAGACCGGTGTCGACCAGCAGGGTGGCGATCCGCGCCTGACCCAGCAGCCGACGGCTGGCCTCGGCGCCGCCGAGCTCGGTGCGCCGGGCGAGGTACTCCTCGGCCGGGGCCAGCGGCTCGAGGTCGAGCACGGTCGCGCAGTGCCTGCGGATCGCCCATCCCAGGGTCGAGTCGAAGAGCGTCGTGCCGAGCGGCGCCGGACGCACCGCCTCGTTCATCAGTGCCTCGAACGCCGCCCGGTCGAGGTCGTCGGTGAGGACCCCGTGGCAGTGGTGGTCGACCAGGTCGTCCATGGCGCGTTCGAGCGAGACGTCCAAAGCCTGGTCGACCGAGAGCGCCCAGTCGTCAGCCACCCAGGACCTCAGGCTCGGTCTCGTCGAGCTGGCGCAGGCCCACGGACAGGCGCTGGGCGAAGCCCGGCACCAGGAAGGCCACCAGCGCGACCAGCAGCACCCAGCCGAAGGCCACGATCGGGAACCAGTGGGCCGGGCCGGACGACGGGTAGGGGAACACGTTGCGATAGAGCGTGTAGCCGATGACCACCACGGCCGCGACCGGGATCACGATCTGCCACGTCGGCACCTGCGGCATCTTCTTGTCGACCCAGATCAGCTTGATGCAGCCCAGGGTCGCCAGCACGTAGGCCACCAGCAGGATCAGCGTCCCGATGGTGCCGCTCCACAGGAACGTGTCGAACGGCACCGCGCTGAAGAGCACCTTGCACACCAAGCCGATGGCGGCGACCACGACGGCCACGACCATGGCGGCCACCGCGGGGGTGTCGCTGGCGCCCGTGCGGCCCAGCGGGTGTCCGGGCGCGAGGTCGCGCACGATCGCGAACAGCAGCCGCGAGCCGCCGACGACGCACGCCAGGCAGCACCCGAACGCCGAGACGGCCGCACCGAGCGTGACCAGGTCGCCGACCCAGCTCCCGATGTACGACGAGCCCAGCACCCCGAGGGTCCCCTTGGTGTTGCCCGAGTCGATGAACGCCGCGACGCCCGCCTTGCTGGTGCCGAAGCCCATCATCTCGATCGCGGTCACGACGGTGAAGTAGATGCCGCCGAAGATCGCGGTGCCCAAGATCGCGCGGGGGATGTCGCGCTGCGGGTTGTTGGTCTCCTCGCCCAGCGTCGAGGCGGCCTCGAAGCCGGCGAAGGAGAGCAGGCCGAAGATGATGCCGAGGAACAGGTCGGAGGTCGGGGTCCCCGACGGGACCGAGAAGACCTTCATGGTGAACGACGCGTCGTTCGGCGCGCTCCCGCCGAGCAGCTTGACCAGCACCACCACCGACACGACCAGGATCAGCGCGACGGTGACCCCCTCGACGCTGAGCAGCACCTCGGCCGCGCGCTTGGCCGGCACGACAGCGAGGAAGAGCGCCAGCACGAGGGCGACGAAGCCGACCAGGAAGCCGGACCAGGAGGGCTGGTTGTTCCAGACCCCGATGATGTCGAGGAACTGCGACCCGAAGATGCCCGCCGCCGACGCGGTGACCAGGGCGTAGAAGATGTAGGTGCCCATCAGGCAGAGACCGGCGATCGCACCCGCGGGCGCGCCGAGCGTCGCCCCCACGAACACGTAGACCGAGCCCGCGTGCTTGTAGTACTGGCACAGGCGCACGAACACATAGGCGATCAGGAGCACCGCGAGGGCGGCGAGCAGGAACGCGAGCGGGGTGGCGCGGCCGACCAGGCCCGCGGTCCCCTGGGGGTTGATGTTGGCAGCCATGCTGGGTGCCATCAGGGCGATGGAGAGACCGACCGCCTGCCAGACCGAGAGTGAGCGGCGGAGCGACGTACCTTCACGGACCGGTGCGGTCATCGGGGGATCCTCTCGGACGGGAACTGACCTCGCTCGGAGTCTGATCCCGCCCGTATCCTTTGTCCAGACTCATCGTCTGCCCTCAATTGCGTGGCGCGCGCCTCCCGGCACGCACGGATCCGAAGGGAACGCCCGTGGACCTCGCCGATCGTGAACGCCGCCGGACCCGCGCCGAGGCGCTGGTCCCCGACCTCGCCGCCGCCGGCGTCGTAGCCGTCGCGACCAGCTTCGTCGACAACGCCGGGATCTCCCGGGCCAAGTCGGTCCCACTGGACCGCCTGCCCGCGCTGGCTGCCTGGGGCGTGGGGTTCTCCACGGCCTTCGACTACTTCCGCTTCGACGACTGGGTGGCCGCACCCCCGGGCGGGCAGGCGCCGGTCGGCGACCAGCGGATCCTGCCCGACCTCGATCGGCTCGTCGTCCTGGCCGCCCAGCCCGGGTGGGCCTGGGCCCCCGGGGAGAGGTACGCCCAGACCGGCGACCCCTACCCGCTCGACTCGCGCCTGCTGCTCACGCGGTTCGTCGAGGAGCTGGCCGCCCGCGAGATCGAGATGTCGGCGGCGATCGAGATCGAGTGGGTCGTCTCCGAGGAGGGTGAGGACTACGTCCCCGCCGCCTCCGGCCCGGCCTACGGGCTGGCTCGGCTGACCAACGCCTCCGAGTACTCCCGCGACCTGCTCGCGGCACTGGCCGAGCAGGGCGTCGCGGTCGAGCAGTTCCACCCGGAGTACGCCGCGGGCCAGCTCGAGCTCTCGGTCGGGCCGGAGTCTCCGGTGCACGCCGCGGACACCTCGGTGCTGGTCCGGACGACGATCCGCGCGGTCGGCGTCGAGCACGGCCTGCGCACGTCGTTCTCCCCCAAGGTCGACGCGGCGGGCGTCGGCAACGGCGGCCACGTGCACCTCAGCCTCAACCGCGGCGGCCGGACCCTGATGGCCGGCGGCTCGGGCAGGTTCGGGCTGACCCCCGAGGCGACGGCGTTCGCGGGCGGCGTGCTCGAGCACCTCCCCGCGCTGCTCGTGCTCGGTGCGCCCTCGGTCGCGTCGTACCTCCGGCTCGTGCCGCAGCACTGGGCCGGCGCCTATGCGTGCTGGGGCCTGGAGAACCGCGAGGCGGCGCTGCGGATGGTCACCGGCTCGCGCGGCAGCGAGGACTGGGCGGCCAACCTCGAGGTGAAGTGCTTCGACCTGCACGCCAACCCCTACCTGATGCTGGCCGGGCTGCTGGCCGCCGGTACCGACGGGCTCGCGCGGGATGTGGCGCTCCCGGAGCCGGTCGACGTCGACCCGGCGGCGCTGGACGAGGAGACCCTGACGGCCCGCGGGATCCGGCGCCTGCCGACCACGCTGCGGGAGGCGACCGACGCCTTCGTCGCGGACACCGGGCTGACCGAGAAGCTCGGCGTCGAGCTCAGCGGCGCGGTGCGCGCCGTCCGGGAGTCCGAGCTGGAGCTCTTCGACGGGTCCTCGCCCGAGGAGGTCGCCGCGGCGAGCCGCTGGGCCCACTAGCCCGGCGGCGGCGCCCCGGTGGGGCCCAGCCCTGCGGCGAGTCAGCCCTGCTTGCGGCCGAGGGCGACGCCGATCGTCATCAGGGCGGCGGCGACGATGCCCAGCAGGGACAGGATCAGCAGGATCACGACGACAGCGTCCACGGGAGCAGACTGCCATCCCCCCGGCCCGCGCGCGCTGTCGGCCCTGCTTCCTACGATGGCGACATGACCGAGATCGCCCTGGGAGCCCACGTCGAGCAGACCGACCCGATCGCCCAGGCGCGGGCCCGCCGGGCGCCGCACGTGCAGTTCTTCCTCGGCGACCCGCAGGGATACAAGGGCCCCGAGATCCGCTACGCCGGGGGTGCGGCGGCACTGCGCGCCGACGCCGAGCAGGCCGGCGTCGGGCTGTACGTCCACGCGCCGTACATCGTCAACGTCGCCACTACCAACAACCGGATCCGCATCCCGTCGCGCAAGCTGCTCCAGCAGCACCTGGACGCCGCCGCCGAGATCGGCGCGCTCGGCCTGATCGTCCACGGCGGCCATGTGAACGCCGCCGACGACCCGGCGGTCGGCTTCGACAACTGGCGCAAGGCGGTCGAGGCGACCGACCTCAAGATCCCGCTCCTCATCGAGAACACCGCCGGCGGTGACAACGCCATGGCCCGCTACCTCGACCGGATCAAGGGCGTCTTCGACGCCGTGGCGGCCGCCGCCGGGTCTGAGGATGTCGGGTTCTGCCTCGACACCTGCCATGCCCACGCGGGCGGGATCGCGCTGGAGTCGGTCGTCGACGACGTCCGCGCCGTCACCGGACGCATCGACCTGGTCCACTGCAACGACAGCCGCGACGAGTTCGACAGCGGGGCCGACCGACACGCCAACGTCGGCGCCGGCCGGATCGACCCCGACCTGCTGGCCCAGGTCGTGCGCGAAGCCGGCGCCCCGGTCGTCTTCGAGACCCCCGGCGGCGCCACGGAGCACCTCGCGGACTTCGCTGCGGTCCGCTCCCGGCTCTAGGTGCGCGGCCCGTCAAATCCCCCGCTGAAGCGGGGGATTTGGCACTTCTTGGCCGCTGCAACCCCCAAGAAGTGTCAACAGACCCCAAGAAGTCCGAAGCGAACGCCGTCAGCCCAGCGCCGTCAGCCCAGCGCCGTCAGCCGAAGGCGATCAACGGCGCCGGCGGCCCGGCCTGGTCGACCTCGCCCAAGGCCCGGGCAAGTGCCGCGGCGGGGGCATGACCGGCGGAGAGCTCGCGGTGCACCGCCACGAGTACGTCGCGGGCGACGGCGTCGTTGATCGCCGCCGCCGAGGCGATCACGCACCGCGACCCGGCGTGGAGCCAGGCGGCGGTCATCCCGATCAGCTCTTCGCCGCCGCGCAGGGTCGAGCGCCCCACCTCGCACGCCGAGAGCAGGACGACGTCCGGCACCGACTCCAGCTGGTCGATGTCGTAGCCGAACCACGGGCCGTCGGCGAGCTCGAAGCCGGAGAAGAGCGGGTTCTGCGACGAGTGCCGCCCGTGGGCCGACACGTGGAGCACCTCGACGGTCCCGGCCAGCCGGCTCACCGCGTCGGCGGTGGCGTCGGCGCCGTGCAGGACGACGGCCCGCGGCCAGGCCGCCGCCGCCGCGGAGGTCTCGGCCCGGGCCTGGGCCACCCGCGGGCCCGCGACGAAGCCCGCCGAGGCCGACCGCAGCGGCGACGACGTCCGGGTGAGCCACGACGTCGCCGACTGGGCGACGGTGACCGCGCGCCCCTGGTTGCCCGGCAGGATCGACCACGGCACGGTCGAGAGCACGCCGGACGGCGTGAGCACCAGCTCCCGGTCGCCGAGCTCCGCCGCCAAGGGCGAGAGCAGGAGGTCGTCGAGGCGCCGCAGCCGGTGGCGCAGCTCGGAGCGGATCGCCTCGGCGAACATCGCCGGCAGCTCGGCCGCGGCCATGTCCAGGTCGGGCAGCAGACCGCCAGTCAGGGAGTCCAGCGACTCACGCCGTCCGAGCACGACCACCCGGGCCGAGGTCGCGGTGACCACCAGCGCCGCGACGTCACGGCTCGTCACGACGTGCGCGACCAGCGCTCGACCCGGGCCGAGGTGTCGCTGGACCTCCGCCAGCGTGGCCGGGTCGTCGTACTCCCCGGACCCGCGGTGCTGCCAGGCGCGCTCGCGCACCCGCTGTCGCAGCTCGGCCTGCTGGGACACCCCCGCTGGCGAGAGCTGCTCGATGCTCGCCAGCCGTCGCAGCTGCTGAAGATCGGCCTGGGCCTGCGCGTCACCGGAGAACCTGACCGGCTGCACGCGGCTGGCCAGCATCCGGGCCCGTTCCGACCATTCGTAGAGCACCCCCGGCCGACCGGTCGCCACCGCGACGCGCAGGCCACGGACGGCGAGCCGCCGCCCGTGCCCGGTGACCATCGTCTGGAGATCGAGGCTCCCGAACGAGCTCTGCCACTCGTGCAGCTCGGCGAGTCCCCGCCGCAGGTGCGCGAGCGCATCGGTACGACGTCCCGTCCGCTCCGCGAGCGCCGCTCGCACATCGCGCTCACGCAGGCGCACCGGCAGCGGCGCCCGCGCGGGGACGCGGATCGCCGCCAGCCGGTCGCGCGCCTGGGCCAGGTCGCCACGGCGCGCGGCGATCAGTGCGGCGTCCAGCCGGATGTCGATCGCCCACCAGGGCAGCTTCTGACGGGCGAGGTCCTCGGCCAGGTCGTCGGCCCGGGCCAGCAGCGACGGTCGGGTGCGGCCCAGACGCACCTCGGCCCCGAGGACGAGCGCCTCGGCCCGCACCCGGAGCGCGGGGGTGCGCACCCGGTCGAACCTCGACCGTGCCGCCCGGGCGGCAGCCAGCGCGCGCTCGGGGTCCACGCCGAGCGAGGCACGGGCGATGGTGAGCTCGGCCTCGCCCCGACGCTGGGCGAGGCGGTGTGCGCCGAAGGTCCGGGCCGACTCGTCGAGAGCCGTCACTCCTCGCCGGGTCAGGCCCGCGGCCATCAGCACCTCGGCGCGGTCCTGGTTGCAGATGGCGACGCCGATCGGGCTCAGCGGGAGCAGCGTCGGGCGCACCTGGTCCATGTGTGTCAGCGCCGAGACGAGGTCACCGCGCAGCAGGTCGGCGTACCCCAGGTTGTGCTCGGCCATCGCGGCCTCCACCGGGCTCCCGGCGGCGCGCAGGAGACGCACCGACTCCTCGAAGTCCGCCGCCGCACGCTGACCGTCCCCGCGAGCGAGGAAGACCCCACCCCGGTTGGCCAGCGCCTTCCCCAGCTCGACCTCGTCGGTGAGCATCGCGATGCCGATCGCGTACGCCTCCAGCGCCGCGGTGGTGTCCCCCAGGCGCATCAGGATCAGGGCTCGCTGGCTGTGCAGCACCCCGGAGGTCTCGAACGTGACGCCGCGGGACCGCAGGGCTCGGTCGCACTGGGCGAGCGCACCCAGCAGGTCACCCGTCTCGGCGTTGAGGAACGCCAGGCTCGCGTCGACGCGGGCGACCAGATCCGGCTCGCTGGCACTGGTCCGAGCGCGCTCCAGCAACCGGCGCGCCGCCGGCAGGCGCCGACCGACCAGGGCTGCTAGCCCCTCCTGGTACAGCTCCTGGGCGCTCCGCACCCCCTCATTGTGGCCGCGCGATGTCCGTGACGTCCTCCACGGCATCCCAGCCGCGACGCCGGGCAGCCGCCGGCGTGTCTCGGTAGCCCGGCCGGTCGGTGAGCTTGGCCGCCAGGCTGGCCGCGATCCGGCCGGCCACGATCGGGGCCGCGAACGACGTGCCGCTCCACAGCCCGAACCCCCCGCGCTGCTTCCCGTCGCCATCGGTGAGCGCTCGGTAGTCGTCCATGTCGACGGACTCGCGGGCCCGGCCGTGGACCCGGGTCGAGGCGATCGGGTCGAGCCCACCCTCGAACGGCGGCATCGTGCTCATGACCGAGGCACCGGGACCGTACGCCCGCACCCAGGTGCCGCCGTTGGTGAACAGCGCGTCCGTCGAGTTGGGGTTCAAGGCTCCGACCGAGACCACGGGGACCCGGTTGCCGTCGACCTTGAGCCGGCCGCGGCCGTTGCGCCATGGTGCGAACGCCGCGGGGTAGCACGGGCGGTCGGTGGCGTCGTTGCCCGCCGAGCAGACGACGACCACGCCGAGCTGCTGGAGCTTGTCGACCATCGTCAGCAGGATCGGGTCGAGGAGCTCGTCGGAGGGGTCCTCGTGGTAGTACCCCATCGACAGGCTCAGCACGTCGATCGCGTGCCCCCCCGGCTCGCCCGCGCGGTGGCGCCGCACCAGCTCGATGACCTGCGCCAGGAGCGTCAGCCACTGGGACTCCACGAGCGGGTCCTTGGCCGGGATCGCCCGCCAGGACAGGATCTCGGCATCGGGGCACGCCTGGTGCACGAGGCCGGCGATGAAGGTGCCGTGGCCCGCGATCCGGTCGATGGAGCCGTCGAAGGGACCGGTCAGGTCGCCGTGCACCTCGATGTCGGTGTCCGGGTCGGTGTCGCCGATCGGCAGGCCGTCCAAGGTGACGTCGGTGCGTACGACGGCCCGGTCGCGGCCACGCCGGTCACGCGGGTCGAACCACGCGTGCGGGAAGCACCCGGTGTCCAGGACCGCGACGACCGGGCGGCGGCCGCGGATCTCCGCGTCGGTCCGGCGCTGCGGTGGTGGGCCGGAGTACGCGATCGGCTGCCGGCCCCCGCTGCCGGGGATGCCGTAGCTGAGCAGCCCCGCAGACACGGCGGAGGCGACGTCGGGGTGCGGGATCTCCCAGGGATGGGGGATCTCCCACGGGTGCGGGATCTCCCACGGGTTGGGCCGGAACGGCTGGGTCGACACGACATGGTCGAGGTCGACGCCGCGCAGGTCTCCCTTGCGGTGCCGGCGGAGGTACTGCAGGAGCAGCCAGGCGTCGGGCTGCTCGCCACTGGGTGGCCCCGAGACGGTGACGGTGCGCACCCCGAGGCTGAGCCCCGCGGCGCGCACGTCCTCCGGGTCCTCGGCGACCTCCCACCCGTGCTGCGCCGCCACCTCACGGAGCTGGGCGAGGTGGCGCGGATAGCCGCGGCCCTTGGCGATCATGAGCCTCGTCGCGACGTACGCCGTCGGCCGACCCGACACGCCGTCGACCACCTGCGACGGGTCGACGATGCGAGCCTGCGCCGCGGTCAGCCTGGGACCGGCCGGCATCCGCGGATGGGGGGTGAGGGGCACGTTGCGTCGAGAGGCCATGGACGTTCTCCTGCGGTCGTCGGGGCGGAGCGGGCGTTCAGATCTCGAAAGCGGGGGTGCCGAAAGTCTGCTCGTCGGCGAGCTTGAGCGACACCCGGTAGAACCCCGTGGGCAGGTCGGGGAACTCGAACTTGCCGGTCTCGGCCGCCATCCCCTCGAACGTGCGGCCCTCGCCGCCGACCTCGTGGATCGCGACCGGGCCACCTGCGGCCGGGACGACCCAGCCGTCCAGCCGCGCGCGACCCTCCTCCTCGGAGACGCCGACCCGCACCAGCAGGTCGATCCCCTCGCCACCGAAGCGCAAGGTGTACGAGCGGGCTCCCCCACGGGTTCCGACCAGGTCGGCGAAGCGCTCGACCACCAACATCAGCTGGAGCTCGAGGTCGGGATCGTGGTCGGCGACGTCGCGGGTGACCGCGACCATCCGCTCGACCATTCCCGACGGCACCGGGTCGAAGGCGTCGACGGCCCGGCGTACGTCGAGGAGCAGGCGCTCGTCGGCGAGGTTCGGGTCGTTCATCGGATACCTCCTCGAGACATCGCTGCGTGGCCTGGACCCGCGCAGGAGCATGCCCGAGTGGTCAGGCCCCGGCAATGCCGCCGATCGGGCGGTCGGCAGGGTCGTCGACGGCACCCGAGAGCGGGAACGTCCGGGACTGGCTGGGGCTGCGGTGCGAGGTCCACCGTCGTGCTGTCCTTGCTGTGCTGGCGGATGGAACGGGTTTTCGCGCTGGTGGTGCGGCGGTACCTCCCTCAAGAGCACCGCGGCACGCCTCTGATACACCCCCGGTAGCCTCGTCGCCGTGATCCCCTCGGTCCGCGCGATCTCCGCCGACGAACACCGCGCGTTCGTGCGCGAGCAGGCGTGGGCGAGCTTCCTGCAGACCCCGGCCTGGGCGTCGGTGAAGTCGGAGTGGCGGGGCGAGTCGCTGGGCTGGTTCGACGGCGACCGGCTGGTCGGCGTTGGCCTCGTGCTCTACCGCAAGCTCCCCCGGCTGCCGCGCTACCTCGCCTACCTGCCCGAGGGGCCGGTCCTGGACTGGACCCGGCCCGAGATCGGCGACGACCTCGGGGAGTGGCTCGCGCCGATGACCGAGCACCTGCGCAGCCAGGGCGCGTTCGGGGTGCGGATCGGACCGCCGGTGGTGACGCGGCGCTGGTCGGCCGAGCAGGTCAAGGCCGGGATCGCCGACGCGGACGCGCACAGCCTCACCGAGCTGGCGCCGTCCGCACGGTCCGCGACCGGCGCCCGCATCGTCCAGCAGCTCGACGCGCTGGGCTGGCGTCGCCAGGCGGCCGAGGGCGGGTTCGCCGCCGGCCAGCCGCGCTATACGTTCGTCCTCCCCCTGGTCGGCGACGACGGCGTACGCCGCACCGAGGACGACGTCCTGGCCGGGATGAACCAGCTCTGGCGCCGCAACATCCGCAAGGCCGAGAAGTCCGGCGTCGTGGTCTCGGCCGGCTCCGCGGAGGATCTCAAGGCCTTCCACGACCTCTACGTCCACACCGCCGGGCGCGACCACTTCACCCCGCGGCCCCTGTCCTACTTCCAGACGATGTACGACGCGCTGGGCGCCGACGACGCGGGGCGGATCGCGATCTGGCTGGCCCACCACGAGGGAGACCTCGTCGCCGCCACCATCGGAGTCCGCGTCGGGCGGCACACGTGGTACTCCTACGGCGCCTCCTCCAGCGACAAGCGCGAGGTCCGCGGGTCGAACGCCGTGCAGTGGGCCATGATCCGCGACGCGATCGCCGGCGGGGCCGATGTCTACGACCTGCGCGGCATCACCGACACCCTCGACGCCGACGACGCCCACGTCGGACTGATCCAGTTCAAGGCCGGGACCGGCGGCGAGGCGGTGGAGGTGGTGGGCGAGTGGGACCTGCCGCTCAACCGGGCGCTCTACAAGGGCTTCGGGCTCTACCTCGACCGGCGCTCCCTGACTCGGCGGGCACTGGCCAGGGTCCCGGGTCGGCGGGGATGAGCGCACGATGAGCCTGACCCTCACCGTCGACGGCGACCGCTGGCGTCGACACCTGCGCGAGGTCGCCGACCGGACCGCCGGGCTGACGCCGGTCGCCAAGGGCAACGGCTACGGCTTCGGGCTGGGTCGGCTCGCCCGCAAGGCCGAGTGGCTCGGCGCCGACACGATCGCGGTCGGCACCTACGAGGAGCTACCGGAGGTCGCGCAGCGCTTCCCTGGCGACCTCCTCGTGCTCACCCCCTGGCGTCCCACCGGATCCGCACTGCCCGAGGGCCTGCCGACCCGGCGGGTGATCCACACGGTCAGCCGGCTGTCCGACCTGCTGGCGATCCTCGAGGTCGACCCCGACGCGCGGGTGGTGCTCGAGCGGATGACCAGCATGCGCCGCCACGGCATGGCAGCCGATGAGCTGCGCTCCGCCGCGGGGCTCCTCGACCGGCGTCCGGCCCGCGTCGAAGGAGTGGCCCTGCACCTGCCGCTGGCCGCCGGCGTACACCTGCGCGAGGTGCTCGGCCTGGTCAACGACGTCGTGGCCTCCGGTTTGGCGACCCGGCGGCTGTGGGTGAGCCACCTGACGTCGGGTGAGCTGGCCTCGCTGCGCACGTCGTACGCCGACTTCGAGGTGCGCCCGCGGGTGGGCACCGAGCTGTGGCTCGGCGACCGCGGGGCACTGCGGGTGACCGCCACCGTGCTCGACGTGCACGAGGTCGAGCGCGGAGACGTCTTCGGCTACCGCGGCCGCAGCGTCCCCAAGGCCGGCCACATCGTGGTGGTCTCGGGCGGTACGGCGCACGGCATCGGCCTCGAGGCGCCCACCGGCGACCACTCGATCCGGGCCCGCGCGGCCAGCCTGGCGCGCGGCGGTCTCGACGCGGCCGGCTTCGTGCGCTCGCCGTTCACCATCGACGGCAAGCAGCGCCTGTTCGCCGAGCCCCCCCACATGCAGGCCTCGATGCTGTTCTTGCCCCACGGTCCCCGCGTGCCCGTGATCGGCGACGAGGTCGAGGTGCGGGTGCGCTACACCACCACCGGGTTCGACCACGTCGTTCTCGTCTGACGGCCTTCCCGATAGTACGGATCACCAGGCTGGTCCTCCGGGCCCTATAACGAGCCTCCTGATCCGTACTATCCGGAACGGCGCCGGGGCAGGCCGGTCCACGGCAGCGTGATCAGCGCCCAGAGCGTGAGCACGATCGCCATCTCCGCCACGACGTACCCGGGCCACGGACCCAGGACGTCGAGCACGGTGGCCTGGCTGGGCTTGCCGTTGACGTAGCCGTAGTCGGAGCCGAGCACCGCGTTGAGACAGAAGACCGCGAGCAGCCAGCCCAGCGTCCACGCCACCGCGCGGCGGTACGACGTCCAGTCGGGGCCGTGCCCCAGCGACAGGCACAGGTAGACCGCGCCCCACACGATCAGGACGTGCTTGCCCCAGAAGGCGAAGAAGTTCGGGTCGGGAAAGGCCTGCGACAGCGTCGGCTGCACCAGCGCCTGCACCGACAGGGTGAGCCCCCAGTAGTAGGTCAGCGCGGCCGCGAGCGGGCTCGGCGCCACCCGTCCACCGGGCGCACCCCCGAACAGCGCCCAGGCGACCACGACCCAGGCGAAGTCGCAGATCTGAAGGGGCAGGGAATGGTGGACCCGGAAGGGGAACAGCGCGAGCACCGACGAGGCCAGACCGAAGACGACGCAGCCCCAGGCCAGCGTCAGTGCGAGCGGGCGCTGGGCGCCCGAGCGACGCAGCCGCGGACCGGCGGCAACCAGCGCCAGCGTCCCGCCGGCGAAGATCGCGAGGACGACCAGATGCGAGGGCGAGTACGCCGTGAACTCGGTCGAGCTCGCCACGCCAGCCTCACACCGGGTCGGGGGTCCGGCCGAGGCTGAGCCGGCCCGGCTCGGCCGGAGGCCACAGCGAGAGGTGCTCGGCCGGGCCGCGCCCCGCACGCACCACGTCGTGCTGGGGGAACCAGATGTCGCGGGCGACCACGACGCCGAGGTAGAGCTGCGCCGCCAGCCGGAGGCCGACGGCCAGCCAGTAGAAGCCGGGCTCACCGCCCCCGCCGGGGTTCAGGAACCCGCCGAGGTACCACCACACCGAGGCGAAGTAGTAGACCTCGCCGGCCTGCCAGATCAGCTGGTCGCGCCAGCGCGGGCGCGCGAGCACCGCCAGCGGCAGCAGCCACAGGGCGTACTGCGGGGAGTAGACCTTGTTGACGAGCAGGAACCCGAGCACCAGGAGGAAGCCCAGCTGTGCCAGTCGCGGGCTCTGCGGAGCGCGCAGCCCGAGCACCAGCACGCCCGCGCACCACAGGCTGAAGAAGACCCACGAGACGATGTTGATCGTGTGCGGGGCGTACGTCGTGCCGAACATCTGCTGGGCCACCAGCCACACCGACCCCAGATCGGCTCCGCGCTTGGCGTTGAACGACCAGAAGACGTTCCAGTCGTGCGGGCTCGACAGGTACCCGGGCGCGTTGACCACGGCCCACGTCGCCGCGCCGCCGGCGACGGCCACGGCCAGGTCACGCCAGCGCCGCTGCCGCCCCCAGATCACCACGAGCCCGCCCAGGAGGAACAGCGGGTAGAGCTTCAGGGCGGTGCCCAGACCGATCAGCGCGCCGGTCAGCAGCGGCCGGTCCCGCGCGTGCGCCCACAGCACCCCGGCGACGCAGGCGACCGCGAGCAGGTCCCAGTTGATCAGGCCGTCGAAGAGCAGCACCGGCGAGACCGCGAACAATACGGCGTCCCACGGGCGGCGCCGGTTGACGCCGGACATCAGCCCGGCCGCGATCAGCGCGCAGATCCCGAAGCCCACGGCGTTGACCGCGGTGAACAGCAGGCTCTCGCGCACGATGGCGTGGTCGCCGTACATCTGCCCCTGCGACATGCCGCCACGCGGGGTGACGTCGGGCGAGCCGCTGAGCCAGTGCGTCACGTACGCCGCGCCGTAGGCGTAGTAGGAGATGCCGACGGGGTACTCCATCACGTCGTAGCGGTCGCGGACGTCGAGGGAGTCGGAGTAGGGCCAGTCGAGCTCGGCGAAGCCGCGGCCGACGTAGAGGTAGGGCAGGTCGGAGTAGCACATGTCGGAGTAGCGCGCCTGCGAGTCGGTCCACTGCGAGGAGTAGCACGGACCCTTCTGCGCCAGCCCGAGGGCGAAGCACAGAGCGGTGAGCGCGAGGACGACTCGCACCGGGGTCCACCACGGGTGCCGGCCCGCACGGTCTCCCACCGGGCCGCCGATGCCTCGGCTCAGGGCCGCGGCGATCGGGTCGTCGGAGGTGGGTCGCACCTCGGTGACCCGGGCGTCGTCCCCGTCGCTCACCACCAGGGTTCTCGCGAGGCCATGACGCTCGGGCGCGGCCCGTCGGTCGCGGCGGCGCTCGCCGACGGTCCGTCCGTCCCACAGGAGTCGCTCGGCGGGCACGACGTGGTGCCGCTGGTGGGCGAGGTGGTCGGGCTGGTCGGAGCCGACGACGTGGGTGCACTCGAGGTCGGCGCCGACGACGTGGGGGCGCTGGAGGTCGGCGGCGCGGAGGACTGCGTGTGATGCGTGGGGGGCGGCGGAGGCGCGGAGTGCCCGCTCTCCGGGGGCGTCCCGGTGACGTAGGCCGGCAGCGGGAAGCTCTGCTCCGGGACGCCGACCAGGTCGGCCTTCATGACCGCTGCCCAGGTCGCCGTCGGGTAGCCCGCTCCGAAGTATCCGGCCGCGCCGTTGTAGGGCGGCAGCCAGTCGTTGAGGGCGTTGTCACCGTCGCCGCGGACGTACATCACCGCGGTGACCAGCTGGGGCGTGAAGCCGACGAACCACGACGACGAGACGTCGCCGTTGGCGTTCGTCGCGGTGCCGGTCTTGCCGGCGGCCGGGCGGTCGATGGCCTGGGCGTTGGTGCCGGTGCCGTGCAGCACGACCTGCTGCATCGCGTAGCTGACGTCGCGGTCGATGTCGGGCTTGATCGCCTCGGTGGTGTGCGGCTTGTACTGGTAGAGCACCTTGCCCTTGCTGTCGGTCACCTTGGAGATCACGTGCACGTCGGCGCGCTGGCCGCCGTTGGCGATGGTGGCGTAGGCGTTGGCCATGTTGATGGCGCTGATCCGGGCCTTGCCCAAGGTGATCAGGGCGTCGGCGTCGAGGTCGCGCGAGGAGTCGGGGATGCCGGGGTAGTGCGCGTCGGGCTCCTCCGGCGGGATCCCCATCTTCTCGGCCTGCGTGAGGATCTTCGCGGGCCCGTTCGGGATGCTCGCCGACATGTCGACGAAGGCGGTGTTCACCGACTGCTCCATGGCCGTGACCGAGGAGATCGCCGAGCCGTAGTTGGTGCCGGTGCTGTCGCCCTCGTTGTGGACCTCGAGGCCGTCGGGGAAGGTGTACGGCGAGTTGCCGTCCCAGGTGCTCTTCAGGGAGTAGCCGTTGGCGATCGCCGTCGCGAGCGAGGCCGGCTTGAACGTCGACCCCACCATGCCCCCTGCCTCGGCCCAGTTGATCTGCGACTGGAGGAAGTTCTGTCCGGCGTAGAAGCCGAGCAGCGCGCCGGTGGCCGGCTGCACCGTCGCCACGCCGACGTGCAGCTGCTTGAGGGAGAGCTTGGGCCGGACCTCCCGGACGCCGGCGGCCGCGGCGTTCATGGCCTTCTGGGTCAGCGTCGTGTAGACCCGGAGGCCACCGCCGTCGATCTCGTCGTCGGTGAAGTTCAGGTCGTGCAGCTGCTGGCGCACCAGCGTCAGCACGTGGCCCTTCTGCCCGCCGTACTGGCTGGACTCCTTGAAGACGGGGAAGGCCGGGAGGTGGCGCTCGGCCCTGGCCGCCTTGGCCGGGCTGAGCTTGCCCATCGTGGCCATCCCGGACAGCACGTAGCGGTAGCGGCTCAGCAATGCCTGCTTGTTGGACTTGCCGTTGGCCGGGTCGTACTGCGTGGGGTTGTTCAGCACGCTGGCCAGCACCGCGCCCTGCTTGAGCGAGAGGTCGCTGGCGTCGACCCCGAAGTACGCCTGGGCCGCCGCCTGCACGCCGTAGGCACCGCGCCCGAAGTAGATGGTGTTGAGGTAGCCCTGGAGGATGTCCTGCTTGCTCTTCTCCTTCTGGAGCTTCAGCGACAGGATCGCCTCGTGCACCTTGCGGCTCAGCGACCGCTCCTGGGTGAGGTAGAGGATCTTGACGTACTGCTGGGTGATCGTCGAAGCACCCTGCGTGGCGCCGCCCCGGGCGTCGTTGAACGCCGCCCGGATGATGCCCTTGGGGTCGATGCCGTGGTTGGTGTAGAACGTCCGGTCCTCGGCCGCGATGACGGCGTTCTGGAGGGTGTCCGGCATCTGTGAGAGCGGGATGATCGACCGGTTCTGCGTGGCGTACTGGCCGATCTCGGTCTTGCCGTCGCCGTAGTAGACGAAGGACGACTGCGTCTCGAAGTCCTTGTTGGGGTTCGGGATCGGCGTCGTCTTGTAGAGGTAGACGAACGCAGCCACGATCAGCAGGCAGCCCACGATCAGCGAGATCAGCAGCCACTTGAGGGTCTTGAGGATGCGCCGCCTCGCGACACTGCGGACCTTGCCGGGCTTGCCGTCCGGGCCCGTCTTGGCTCGTGCGGGTCCACCACTCCCACCACTCCCGCCCGGCTTGGCCCGGCCGGCGGACAGCTTCGGCTTGCGCTTGAGGGCCGGGCCATCGGCCCTGCGCTTGGCACTCACGGGGTGGGCTCCAGGTACGTCGGGGGCTGCGTCGGGGGCTGCGCCGGGGGGGTGCGTCGGGGGATGTCCGGCGGTGCGTTCGGGATCGGGTCGAGGGTACGGGGCCGCACCGAAGGGGGTCGAAACGACGCTCGGTTGGGCATTGATATATCGATCTGATACGTTGTTTCGATAGAACGCTATGACATGTCGACCCGACATGTGTCCAACCGAGGGGAGCAGGCGTGGCGCGCAAGGCGGAGTCGCTGGAGGTGGCCGTTCTCGGCCTGCTCCACGAGTCTCCCCTGCACGGCTACGAGCTGCGCAAGCGGCTCAACCTGCTGCTGGGCTGGGGCAGGTTGCTGTCCTACGGCTCGCTCTACCCCGCGCTCAAGCGACTGCTTCGAGCCGGCTGGGTCACCGAGGTCGCCGCGGAGTCTCCCGGAGTCTCGCGGCGCCTGCGGATCGTCTACCAGATCACCCCGGCCGGGCGTGCCTACTTCGGGGAGCAGATCACCGACACCGGCCCGGCGGCGTGGGAGGACGACACCTTCAACACCCGGTTCGCCTTCTTCTCGCGCACCGAGGCCGACGTCCGCATGCGCGTCCTGGAGGGGCGTCTGTCCCGGCTCCAGGAGCGGTTGGACCGGGCTCGCCACTCCAGCCGTGCCGGCACCGGCGACGACCGGTACCTGTCCGAGCTGCGTCGGCACTCGATCGAGGCCGTCGAGCGCGAGGTCGCCTGGCTGACCGACCTGATCAACGCCGAGCGCGCGTCGAGCCCGGCGGTCCTCCAGCCCGAGCAGTCCCCCACCGGGTCGGGCCAAGACCCGGAGCAGATCACCCCGAGCGCGGCCCCGCCGGCCGACGCGACCACTGGAAGCACCCGTTAGGAAGGAACAGCCCCCATGGGTTCGGTTCGAGTAGCAATCGTGGGCGTCGGCAACTGCGCGACGTCCCTGATCCAAGGCGTCGAGTACTACAAGGACGCCGACCCCGAGGGCACGGTGCCCGGCCTGATGCACGTCACCTTCGGTGACTACCACGTGGCCGACGTCGAGTTCGTCGCGGCGTTCGACGTCGACGCCAAGAAGGTCGGCTTCGACCTCGCCGAGGCGACGCAGGCCTCGGAGAACAACACGATCCGCATCTGCGACGTGCCGCCCACCGGCGTCATCGTCCAGCGCGGTCCGACCCTCGACGGGCTGGGCAAGTACTACCGCGAGACCATCGAGGAGTCAGAGAGCGAGCCGGTCGACGTCGTCCAGGTGCTCAAGGACACCAAGGCGGACGTGCTCGTCTCCTACCTGCCGGTGGGCTCTGAGAAGGCCGACAAGCTCTACGCCCAGTGCGCGATCGACGCCGGCGTGGCCTTCGTCAACGCGCTGCCGGTGTTCATCGCCTCGGACCCCGAGTGGGCGGCGAAGTTCGCCGACGCCGGCGTCCCGATCGTCGGCGACGACATCAAGAGCCAGGTCGGTGCCACCATCACCCACCGCGTGATCGCCAAGCTGTTCGAGGACCGGGGCGTGGCGCTGGACCGTACGTACCAGCTCAACGTCGGCGGCAACATGGACTTCAAGAACATGCTCGAGCGCGACCGCCTGGAGTCCAAGAAGATCTCCAAGACCCAGTCGGTCACCTCCAACCTCCACGGCTCGCTCGGCGGCAAGGTGCAGGACCGCAACGTCCACATCGGCCCGTCCGACTACGTCCAGTGGCTCGACGACCGCAAGTGGGCCTACGTCCGGCTCGAGGGTCGCGCGTTCGGCGACGTCCCCCTGAACATGGAGTACAAGCTCGAGGTCTGGGACTCCCCCAACTCCGCGGGCATCATCATCGACGCGGTGCGGGCGGCCAAGATCGCCAAGGACCGCGGCCAGGGCGGTCCGCTGATCTCCGCCTCGTCGTACCTCATGAAGAGCCCGCCGGTGCAGCTGCCGGACGACGAGGGCCGCGCCCGCGTCGAGGCCTTCATCAGGGGCGAGGAGTGACCCGCCTCTAGACGGTGCGAAGAAGGCGCGGAAGGACGACGCAACACGCCCGGTCGGGCCTGTCGTTCTTCCGCGCCTCCTGCTGCGGCCCCGGCCGGAAGCGGGTGCGCGGGGCGTGAGGTGTCAGCGCGTCGCGAGGACGAGCGGAAGCACCTCGGTGGCACCGGCCGCCCGCAGCGCACGGGCGGCGAGGGTGAGGGTCCAGCCGGTCACGACCTGGTCGTCGACCAGCAGCACCGGGCCGGCCGGGATGTCGCCCTCGAGCCGGCAGCGACGGGCGACGACGGCCACCCGCTGCGCGGAGTTCATCGCGCCCTGCCCGGGTGCGACCGAGCGGTCGGCGACCAGCCACCGGCCGACCACCGGCCTCTTCAGGAAGCGCGAGAGCCCGGAGGCGAGGTCCTCGCCGAGCTCGGGCCGGGTCAGGGACTCCACCACGACGATGCCCTCGACGTGGGGGCGCCAGTCGTGCAGCACCTCGACGACCGCCCGCGCCAACGACTCGGGGACCCGCTGGTCTCGGGGTGGCTCGGCGAAGAGGTCGCGCAGCGTCTGCCCGTGACCCAGGTCGGTCAGGCGGGCCACGGCCCGACCAGGCTCGGCGCCCTCGCGGATGCGGCCGCGCAGGTCGAGGCCGAGGTTGGCCAGCGCGCTGGGCCACAGGGCGCGCGGCTCCACGACGACGCCGGGACGGGCCAGCCTCGTGCGTGCCTCGTCCACCGCCTCCGACGAGACGGAGGTAGGCAGCTCGAGGCCGCCGCAGGTGTCGCACCGCCCACAGCGGGTGGCCTCGGTGACGTCGGGATCGTCGAGCTGGTGCCGCAGGAACCACATCCGGCAGCGGTCGGTGTCGAGGTAGTCGAGCATCGCCCGCTGCTCACGGCTCCGCGCCTCGGCCACCCGGGCATACCGGTCGGCGTCGTAGCTCCACTCCTGCCCGGTCGACTCCCACCCACCGCGCACCCGGCGCACGGCACCGTCGACGTCGAGCACCTTCAGCATCTGCTCGAGCCGGCTCCGGCCCAGGTCGACCAGGGTCTCCAGGGTCACCGTGCTGGTCGTGCCGCCCTCCTCGGCCAGCACCCGCAAGGTGTGCCTGACCTGCTCCTCCCGCGGGAACGCCAGGGAGGCGAAGTAGGCCCAGATGTCGCGGTCGTCCGGCTGGGGCAGGAGGACCACCGAGGCGTCGTCGGTGCCACGTCCGGCGCGGCCGACCTGCTGGTAGTAGGCGACCGGCGACTGGGGCGCACCGAGGTTGACGACGAACCCCAGCGTCGCGTCGAACCCCATGCCGAGCGCGCTGGTCGCGACCAGGGCCTTGATCTCGCCGGCCGCCAGCCGCTGCTCCAGGGCCAGCCGCTCAGTGGGCTCGGTCTGCCCGGAGTACGCCGCGACGTCGTGCCCGCGGGAACGCAGGTAGTCGGCGACCTGCTGGGTCGCGGCCACCGTCAGGCAGTAGACGATGCCCGACCCGCGCTGCTCCCCGAGGTGGTCGGCGAGCCACGCCAGCCGCTCCTCGGAGGTCCGCAGGCGAAGGACCCCCAGGCGCAGCGACTCCCGGTCGAGCGAGCCGCGCAGCACCAGGGTCTCACCGGACCCGTCGGAGGCGGTCAGCTGCTCGGCGACGTCGGCGCTGACCCGGGCATTGGCCGTGGCGGTGGTCGCCAGGACGGGGATGCCGGTCGGCAGCTCGCCCAGCAGCGTGCGGATGCGTCGGTAGTCGGGTCGGAAGTCGTGGCCCCAGTCGGAGATGCAGTGGGCCTCGTCGACCACGAGGAGCCCGCAGGTCGCCGCCAGCCGGGGCAGGACGTCGTCGCGGAAGCCGGGGTTGTTGAGCCGCTCGGGGCTGACCAGGAGCACGTCGACGTCGCCGGCCCGGACGGCGCCCTGGACCTCCTGCCACTCCTCGACGTTGGTGGAGTTGATCGTCACCGCCCGGATGCCCGCTCGCTCGGCCGCCGCGATCTGGTTGCGCATCAGGGCCAGCAGCGGCGAGACGATCACCGTGGGTCCGGCACCCTCCGCCCGCAGCAGGAGCGTGGCCACGAAGTACACCGCGGACTTGCCCCACCCGGTGCGCTGGACCACCAGCGCCCGGCGGCGGTCGACGGCCAGCGCCTCGATGGCCGACCACTGGTCGTCGCGCAGCCGCGCGTCGTCGCGACCCACCAGCGCCCGCAGGTGGCGCTCGGCGTCCGCTCGGACGGCGTCGCGGTCGGTCGTCGTGGCGGTCATGCGTCCTGTCTAGCAGTGAGCGGCGACGACCAGTCCGGGGAGCACCCGGACCTGCTTTCTCGCTACGCTGAGGCCATGGCCTACGGGGGCGACCAGAGCCAGCCGCCGACGATCGACCCGAGCTCGGTGTTCCCAGCCGTCTGGCTGCGCGACAACTGCCCGTGCCCGGACTGTCGAGACCCCGGCAACGGCCAGAAGCTGTTCGCGATCACCGACCTTCCCGACGACCTCGCGGTGCGCAGCAGCGAACGGTCGGCCGGCTCGGTGACGGTGACCTTCGAGCCGGACGGACACCAGGCGGTGTTCTCGGAGTCGTGGCTCGCCGCGCGAGGCTCCGTGGCCGACCAAGACGGCCCCGGCGACGTCGACGGCGACGGGCGGACCGAGGCGTCGAAGCGGACCTGGACCGCCGGCGAGGTCGAGGCGGACCTTCCGACAGCTCGTTGGCGCGACTACCTCGACGTCCCGTCGGAGCACGCGCGGGTCCTGCGCGCCGTGCGCGACCTCGGCTTCGCCGTCCTGCACGACACCCCGACGGCCGAGGAGACGGTCCTCGAGATCGCACGCACCTTCGGGTTCCCGCGGGAGACCAACTACGGCCGGCTGTTCGACGTGCGAGTCGAGCCGTCCCCGACCAACCTGGCGTTCACCGGACGCGCGATCGCGCCGCACACCGACAACCCCTACCGCGACCCGGTCCCGACGCTCCAGCTGCTGCACTGCCTGAGCAACGCCGCCGAGGGTGGCGAGTCCGGCCTCGTCGACGGCTTCCGGGCGGCCGCGATCTTGCGCGAGGAGGACCGGGACGCCTTCGACCTGCTCACCGCGACCCTCGTCCCCTTCGCCTGGTCCGACGCGCGGGCGAGCCTGCGCGCCGACCGTCCGCTGATCGACGTCGACGCCGCCGGGCACGTGCGCGAGGTCCGGTTCAACAGCCGGTCGATGCAGGCGCTGCCCCTCGCGGGCGACAACGCGGCCCGGTTCTACGCCGCCTATCTCCGCTTCGCCCAGGTCATCGCCCGGCCCGAGCTGATGGTCACGTTCCGGCTCGACGCGGGCGACTGCCTGATCTTCGACAACACCCGGCTCCTGCACGCCCGCACCGCCTTCGCCGAGAACGGCGCCCGGCACCTCCAGGGCTGCTACGCCGACCTGGACGCCCTGGGCAGCAGCCTCCGCGTCCTGGAGAACGCCGGATGACCGACGCCCCGGGACCCGTCGACCGGCTCGCCGACCTCTTCGCCGGACCCGGTGCCGGCGACTACCTCGGCGAGGCGGTCACCCAGGCGCAGCACATGTGCCAGGCAGCGACGCTCGCGGAGGGCGCCGGCGCTCCCGACGAGCTCGTGGCCGCGGCCCTCCTCCACGACGTCGGGCACTTCCAGGGCGAGGTGACCGGGCGCGACCTCATGGCCGGCACCGACAACCGGCACAGCGACACCGGCGCCGCCTGGCTGACCCAGTGGTTCCCGCCCGGCGTCACCGAGCCGGTCCGCCTCCACGTCGCCGCCAAGCGCTACCTGTGTGCGGTCGACCCGGCGTACGTCGGGTCGCTCTCGCCCGCGTCGCTCTACACCCTCGGCGTCCAGGGCGGCCCGATGGACGACGCGCAGCAGCGGGCCTTCGAGGCCGAGGCCTACCACGCGGACGCCGTGTCGCTGCGACGCTGGGACGACGCGGCCAAGGACCCCGGCTCACCCACGCCGGAGTTCGACCACTTCCGCCCCCTGCTGTCTCGGCTGCTCAGCCGGCAGCCCGGCTGACAGGCCGCCCGCGCGGGCCGGCCTCAGCCCCGTGGGGTGCTCTGCCACCAGGCCAGCAACGCGGCCCTGGCGTCCTCGTAGGAGTGCGGGCCCTCGTCGAGCCGCAGCTCGAGCAGGAAGCGGTACGCCGCGCCGACCTCGCGGCCCGGCGGGATCCCCAGGATCTCCATGATCTGGGTGCCGTCCAGGTCGGGGCGGATCGCGGCCAGCTCCTCCTGGGCGGACAGCCGCTCGATCCGCGCCTCGAGGTCGTCGTAGGTGCGCCGCAGCCGCTCGGCCTTGCGCTCGTTGCGGGTCGTGCAGTCGGCCCGGGTCAGCACGTGCAGCCGCTCGAGCTGGTCGCCGGCGTCGCGCACGTAGCGCCGCACCGCGGAGTCGGTCCACTGGCCGTCGCCGTAGCCGTGGAAGCGCAGGTGCAGCTCCACCAGCCGGGACACCGCGTCGACGAGGTCACCGGAGAACCTCAGCGCCTGCATGCGCTTGCGGGTCAGCTTGGCCCCGACCACGTCGTGGTGGTGGAAGGTGACCGACCCGTCGCCGAGGAAGCGCCGGGTGCGCGGCTTGCCGACGTCGTGCATGAGGGCGGCGAAGCGCGAGACGAAGTCGGGGCCGCCCAGGCGCCCTTCCAGGCCGATCGACTGCTCCAGGACGGTCAGGCTGTGCTCGTAGACGTCCTTGTGCCGGTGGTGCTCGTCTCGCTCCAGGGCGAGCGCCGGCAGCTCGGGCAGCACCACCGCGGCGAGGCCGGTCTCGACCAGCAGGCTGAGCCCCAGCCTGGGGTATGGCGCGAGCACCAGCTTGACCAGCTCGTCGCGGACCCGCTCGGCGGAGATGATCCGGATCCGGGCCACCATCGAGGTCATCGCGGCGACCGTCGCCGGGTCGACGTCGAACCCGAGCTGCGCGGCGAACCTCGCGGCGCGCATCATCCGCAGCGGGTCGTCGGAGAACGAGTCCTCCGGCAGCCCCGGGGTGCGCAGCAGCCCGTGGGCGAGGTCGACCACCCCGCCGTAGGGGTCGACGAACTCGCGCGACGGCACCCGCACCGCCATCGCGTTGACGGTGAGGTCGCGCCGGCCCAGGTCTGCCTCGAGGGTGTCCCCGAAGGCGACGGCGGGCTTGCGGGACGACGCGTCGTACCTGTCGGACCGGTAGGTCGTGATCTCGACCTGGAACGGCCCCTTGCGGCTCCCGATGGTGCCGAAGGCGCGGCCGATGTCCCACGTCGCGTCGGCCCAGCCGTCGAGGAGTCGCTGGATCTCGTCGGGGTGCGCCGACGTGGTCAGGTCGAGGTCGTTGTGCGGACGACCGAGCATCGCGTCGCGCACCGGTCCGCCGACCAGGGCCAGCTCGTGCCCGGCGTCGCCGAAGAGGCGCCCCAGCTCGTCGAGGACCGGAGCGATCCGGTCGAGCTCGGCGGCGACGTCGCGCTCGGCGTCGGCGAGACGGACCCCACCTGACGGAGGGCCTGCTGCTGCGTCGTCGGTCGGGGCGGACACGATGGGACAGCGTAGTGGTGGCGCCGTGCGACCTCAGATGCCGTCCTAGGGAAGCGCCCGATCCTCGTCCGGGTGCCGAGATCCATGGACGCCAGGTGGGCGGAGACGAACGGTCTCCGCCAGAGCAGTTGCCTAGTCCCCCCGATTGCGGCTGTCGGCCAGTACGTGGGCGCCTCACGGTCTTCCCGGCCGCGGACCGGCCCACCGACCAGCCTCGTGCTGCGGCAGACAGTCGTGCGAGCTCGCCCGGCAGCTGCGCAGCGAGCGGATCAGGTATGTCGCCATCGTGCGTGCCCCCGATGCCGACGAAACCAGAGCTCGTCGACCCCGGGATCGGCGGTCATGCCGTCACGATGCGCTTCCACGTCCGGAGCACTCGACTGCTTGCGCCAAACGGCCAGGACGGTTCGACGTCCCTCTTGCCCCTCACCGCTGAGCCGTCTCGCGTCGAGCACTTCGACGCCCGCGGGCCGGCGGTCGGCCAGGCCCTACGATCGGGGAGTGCTCCGCCCGTCCTCGCTGCCGCATGCCCGGGCAGCGCTGGGCGCGGCGATCGGTGCCGGGGTCGGTGTGCTGATGCTCGTCTCGGCGGGCCTGGTGACCGCAGCCCCGGCTGCGGCGACCCAGGCTCCCACGGCTCTGCGCGACGTCGCCGCGGTCACCCGCGGCGCCGCACGTGCCGGCGCGCCGTCGCAGCCGCTGGTCCCCAAGATCAGGTCGATCTCGCCGGACTACGTGCCGGACAAGGGCCCGATCGTCATCACCGGGACCGTCACGAACGACTCGCACCGGACCTGGACCGCCATCAACGTCCACGGCTTCATGGGCTCCAGCCCGATCACCACCGCGGCCGAGCTCGCCGCGGCGGTGCAGACGCCGCTGACTGCCGACGTCGGCCACCGCATCACCAAGCCGGGGACCTTCGCCAGCATCGCCGCCTTGGCACCCGGAGCGTCGGCGAGGTTCAGGGTCAGGCTCCCGCACGACACCCTCCCGCTGGCCGGACCCGGCGTCTACTGGTTCGGGGTGCACGTGCTGGGCGACGACGGCAGCGGGGGTCCTCGCGAGGCTGTCGGACGCGACCGCACGTTCTTGTCCTACGTCCCGAAGTCGGCCGTCCACGGTCAGCAGGAGAACGCCGCGCTCGTCGTCCCGGTGCGGTCCGCGGTCACCCATGGCCCGGACGGCACCGTGGTCGACCCCGAGACGTGGGGGCGCAGCCTACGCGCCGGCACCCTGCACGACCTCGTCGAGACCGGATCGGCTGCGAGCGGCCAGCCGCTGACCTGGCTGGTCGACCCGGCGGTGCCCGACGTGGTGCGCCGGCTCGCCCGCGGCAACCCGAAGCGCACCCTGGCCATCCAGGTCAAGGGCGACCAGGACGGGCCGTCGTCGAGCGCCTCGCCCAGCGACTCCGCCACGGGTGCCGGTGGGTCGGGCAGCGGCTCCGGCGCGAGCGGCACGTCGGGCAGCACCCCCAGCAGCACGACCCGCCAGTCCGCGAAGGCCTGGCTGGGGTCCATGCACAGCCTGCTGGGACAAGACAGCCAGGAGGTCCTCGGACTCCCCTACGGCGACCTCGCGGTCGAGCCCGCGGTCGAGCACGACCTGACCCTGCTGAAGGCGGCGTTCCGACGGTCGAGCCAGGCGATGAGCGCCTGGGGACTGCCGGAGTCGCCGGCGATCGCCCCACCGGACGGACGCACCACCGGGGCCGCGGTGACCGCCCTGCCGGACACCACCGACGTGCTCCTGCCCGACACCGGCGTCTCCCGGTCGACGCACACGGTCAACGGTCTCGACGGTCATCGCCTGCTGCTGGAGTCGAGCGCCACGACCGCCGGCGGTCCGGGACCGGTCAACCCGCACGGCCCGCTGGCCTTCCGCCAGCGCGTCCTGGCCGACGCGGCCCTGCGGGTGCTCCAGGGCCGGCAGCCGCTCGTGGTCGAGCTCCCGGCAGGGGTGCGGCACCGCATCCGCCCGAGCTTCTTCACCGGCCTGGACGTGCCCTGGCTGCGGTTGACGACCCTCGACGACGTCACCTCGGGCAAGCCGGCGGCGCTCGACGCCGACCAGCTGCGAGCCGTCCCCACCGGTCAGCCGACGCTCGGGCCGCGCCTCTACTCCTCCGCCGACGACATCGTGGCGCGCGGCGACACCCTCCAGTCGGTGCTCGGCCGGGGCCACGCCCTCCAACGGCAGCTCTTCGACGAGGTCGCCGGCAACGCGTCGTACGCCGCCGAGCGTGAGCCGTACATCGCTCTGGCGCGGATGCGGGTCGTCGACCGCTGGGTGAGCGGAAGCCTGTCTGAGATCGACCTGGCGGCACCGGAGTCGGTGACCCTGGCGAGCGCCTCGGGGCACTTCTCGGTGCTGCTCAGCAACGGCCTCGACGTCCCGGTCACCGTCCAGGTCCACGCCGCCGCCGACCCTCGGGTGAGGATCACCGGCGGCACGACCGTCGAGCTGCCCGCGAACGGCCGGGCCAGCGTGCTGCTGAGCGCGACGACCCACCAGCGCGGCGTCCACAACGTGCGCCTCGAGCTCACCAGCCCCAACGGACGCCCCCTCGGTGCCAGCGACCCGTTCCCGATGCGCGCCGAGCAGGTCAGCGGGCTGATCTGGGTGATCATCGGGGCCGGCGTCCTCCTCCTCTTCGCCGCGATCGCGGTCCGGCTGACCCGACGGATCCTGCGGGCCAGGGCCTCGTGAGCGACGCCGGGGAGAGCCGCGGAGTCCTGACGTCGTCGGCCGTCATGGCCGGCGGCACGGTCGTCTCGCGCGCCAGCGGCTACGTGCGCAACGTGCTGCTGGCGGCGGCGATCGGCAACGGGCTCCACGCCGACCTGTTCAACATCGGCAACACGATCCCCAACATGCTCTACATCCTGCTGGCCGGCGGCGTGTTCAACGCGGTGCTGGTGCCCCAGCTCGTGCGCGCGCAGCGCGACGACCCCGACGGCGGCGAGGCCTACACCAGCCGGGTGATCACGCTGGCCCTGCTGTTCCTCGGCGTCGTCACGGTCCTGCTCGTCGTCGCCGCGCCGCTGGTGATGAGGCTCTACCTCAACGGCGCGTACGACGCCCCGGCCCTGGCCGCCCAGCGGGCGTCGGCCATCGCGTTCGCGCGGTACTGCCTGCCGCAGGTGTTCTTCTACGGGATGTTCGTGCTGCTGGGCCAGGTCCTCAACGCCCGCGGCCGCTTCGGCCCCATGATGTGGGCCCCGATCGCGAACAACGCGATCTCGGTGGCCGTGCTGGTGCTCTACCTGGTCTGGTTCGGTGACCTGCCCCACCACCAGGGCTGCGCGGCGTACACCGGCACCCAGGAGCTGGTCCTGGGCGGTGGCGCCACCTTGGGAATCGTCGCCCAGGTCCTGATCCTGATTCCCGTGCTGCGGGCGGCCGGGGTCGGCTTCCGGCCGCGCTTCGACTTCCGCGGGAGCGGCCTGGGCCACACCCTGCGCCTGGGGATCTGGACCGTGCTGTTCGTCGTGGTCAACCAGGTCGCCTACACCGTCGTGGTCCGGCTGGCCTCGGGCGGCACCGCCCAGGTGGCCTGCGGACAGGGACATCATCATCACGCCGGTGCCAGTGCCACCGGCTACACCGTCTACGCCGCGGCGTTCCTGTTCGTCATGGTCCCGCACGCCATCGTCACGGTCTCGCTGGCCACCGCCATCCTGCCCCGGCTGTCGGCCAAGGCGGCCGCGGGCGACCTCGCGGGCCTGGCAGGCACCCTGGCCAGCACGCTGCGCACGGCGCTCGCGGTGGTGGTGCCGTTCGCGCTCGGGCTCCCGCTCCTGGCCTACGACGCCGCGAAGGTGCTCTTCGGCTACGCCTCGACCTCGGCGACCTTCGACCACTACGTGCCCTCGATGATCCTGTTCGGGCCGGGCATCGTGTTCTTCACCGTCCACTACCTGATGCTGCGCGGCTTCTACGCCCTCGAGCTCAACCGCACGGTGTTCTGGATCCAGTGCGCGATCGGGCTGACCAACGTGGTGGTGGCGGTCGTCCTCGTGAGCCACGCGACCCCCGCACAGACCTCGCCGGCCCTCGTGATCGCCTACGGGGCGTCGTACCTCCTCGGGTCGGTGACCTCCTACGCCATGCTCCGACGGCGCCTCGGCGGGCTCGAGACCCCGCGGCTGGTGCGCTTCGGAGTCCGGCTCCTGATCGCCGCGGGAGTCGCCGCGGGTATCACCGCGGTCCTGCGTCACCTCCTGCCAGGTGGAGGGGACGACGTCTCGCACGTCCTGGCAGCGCTGCGCGTGGTCGTCCTCGGCGCCGTCGACGTCGTGCTGTTCGTCGCCCTCGCCGGCCTGATGCGGATCCGGGAGGTCGGCACCGTCGTGGACACCATCCTGCGGCGGCAGCGGGGTCGGCACGCCGCCTCCTAACATGGGGCGTGGCTTGCGTGACGGGAGGGATTCGACCTGGTTCCAGAGCACACCCGGCCCGGTGACGTGCTCGCCGACCGGTACCGCCTGACCGACCTGCTCACCGAGAGCGGGGGCGGCCGCTTCTGGCGCGCGTTCGACACGGTGCTGCACCGCGACGTCGCGGTCCACATCATCGCCTGCGCCGACGACCGGGCTCCTGGGCTCCGTGCTGCCGCGCGCACGTCCGCGACGGTCCTGGACCGCCGGATGCTCCGCGTGCTCGACATCGACGAGGCCGCCGAGCGCTGCTTCGTGGTCAACGAGTGGGGCTCCGGGACCAGCCTGGACCTGATGCTCGCCGACGCCGGGCCGCTCTCCCCGACCGTGGCGGCCTGGATCGTCTCCGAGGTCGCAGACACCCTCGCCCTGGCCCACGAGGCACAGGTGGCCCACGGGCGGCTCGTCCCGGAGAACGTCCTGATCGCCAACGACGGCTCCGTCCGCCTGATCGGCTTCGCCGTCGACGCCGCGCTGCACGGCCTGCCGGCCGGCCGGGTCTCGACCGACGTCGCCGACCTCGCCGGCCTGCTGTACGCCGCCCTGACCGGCAGGTGGGCGGGCGTCACCGCGTCGAGCGTCCCCCGCGCCCCGTCCAGCCACGGGCACGTGCTGCGCCCCCGCCAGGTCCGGGCCGGCATCCCCCGCACCCTGGACGCCCTGTGCGACCACGTGCTCAACCACGGCGGTGACACCGAGGTGAGCGCGGCGGTGCTGGCCGACGAGCTGCGGATCTTCCTCGGTCCCTCCGCCACCGCGGCGGAGCTCTGGCTCGCGCGCATCGAGCATCCGGCGCGCGGGGAGGGTCCGGTGGTGCTCCCGCCGCTGCCCGACCCGCCGGCCCGCGAGAGCGCGGAGCCGCCCGGGACAGCAGGGCCGGGCGAGCCTCACCTCGGGGTCGACGACCCGGCCGGCTCGCCGGCCGATCCGCCCGCCGACGGTCTGGCCACCCAGGCGGGCCTGCCGATCTTCCACGAGGACACCGACGAGGTCAGCTGGCTGCCCCATCACGCCGAGAAGCCGCCGCCCCCGCCGGACTTCGAGCCCCAGCCAGAGCGCCCGCTCTTCGCTCCCGACCCGGAGGACGGGCAACCGGTCCGCCGGCCGCGCGCCGCGCCGGCCACCCAGGTCGCCGGCGGCGGTGGCTTCTGGCCGTGGGAGGGCGCGGGCACGACCACCGGCAGCGGCCTCCTGCCGGCGTACGCCGACGAGGAGCCCGAGGACGACCGGGCCCGGCCAGGGACCAGCATGCTCCGCCTCGCGGGCATCATCGCGGCCTGCGTGCTGGTGCTGGTCGCGGTGGTGGTCGCGTTCAACCTCGGCCGCGGCAAGACCCCGCTCGGCACCACTCCCGGCCAGAGCAGCGAGGGTCCGGCCCGGTCGAGAGCCCCCTCGGGCAGCGCCTCCGCCACCCCGGTCACCGGCCTCACCGCCAGCGACTTCGACCCGCAGGGGTCGGGCGGGGAGAACGCCGCCGAGGCACCGTCGGCCGTCGACGGTCGGCCCGGCACGGCCTGGACGACGCTGCGCTACGACCAGCAGTTCGGTCCCCAGGGTCTCAAGACCGGCGTCGGCCTGGTCCTCGACCTCGGGGCCAGCCACGACGTGACCGAGGTCGACCTGACCACCGTCGGCGCCCCCACCGGCATCAGCATCTACGTCTCGCCCGACCGGCCCACCGACCTCGTCGGCCTCCAGGTCGCCGGTCGCGCCACCCTGACCTCGGTCCGCGGCAGGATCACGCTGGCGCATCCCACCACCGGGCGGTACGTCGTGGTCTGGCTGACCCGGCTGCCGAAGGTGGCCGGCGGCGGTTTCCGCGGCGGCGTCGCCGAGGCCGTCGTGAAGGGTGACTGAGCCGTGAGCGAGGAGGCCAGCGACGCCGAGCTCCTGGCCGCGCACGTCGCCGGTGACCCCGACGCGTTCGGCCTGCTCTTCGCCCGCCACCGCGACCGGCTCTGGGCGGTGGCCCTGCGCACGATGGGCAACCCGCACGACGCGGCCGACGGGCTCCAGGACGCCCTGGTGTCGGCGTACCGGCGGGCCGGGAGCTTCCGCGGCGACGCCGCGGTCACCACCTGGCTGCACCGCGTGGTGGTCAACGCCTGCCTGGATCGCATCCGGGCCGCCAAGGTACGCCGCGCCGAGCCACTGCCGGACGACCTCGACGAGCAGAGCGGCCGGGGCTCGGTCGCCGCCGCCGCCGGCGCGCACGACGACCCCGAGGCCGCGGCGGTCGCGGCCGACCGACGTCGCGCACTGCTCGCCGCCCTCGCCGTGCTGCCCGCCGAGCAGCGGGCCGCGCTGGTGCTGGTCGACATGGAGGGCCATTCGGTCGCCGAGGTCGCGGCAATGCTGGAGTGCGCCGAGGGCACGGTGAAGTCGCGCTGCTCGCGCGGCCGGGAGCGGCTGGCGCAGCTGCTCCGCGCCCGGCTCGCCGACGGTGACGCAACGCCGGGCCACCCGGCTCACCAGGAACCGGCCTCCGGGTCCGCGCGTCCCACCCGGGTCGCCCCCGACGCCCCTCCCGGCGTCATCCCGGGCGACCGCCCAGCCCACGCCGACGAAGGAGGTGTCCCATGACCGACGACCCCGCGCCCGACGGGCCGGACGCACCCGAGATCGCCGACGTCCGCCGCCTCCTGGCCGAGGCTCGGCACGACGAGCCGATGCCCGCCGACGTGGCAGCCCGGTTGGACGACGTGCTCGCCGGGTTGGCCGAGCGTCCAAGGGGCGACGGCGGAGCGTCCGTCGTCCCGATCGGGTCCCGTCGCCGACGCCGTGCCGTGGCGGGGTGGCTCACCGCGGCGGCGGCTGTCGTCGCGGCCTTCGTGATCGCGCCCCACATCTCGCTGCACGGCGCCTCGCCCTCGGGCGGCACCGCCGGCAGCACCATGGACAACGCGCCGGCGTCCCCACGTCCGCAGAGCCAGAAGGCAACCCCGGGGGCGACCGGGGCGACCGACGGCAGGACGGGCCTCCGGCTGCTCGACGGCAGGGTGCTGGTCCGCCCTCATCACTTCGCCGACGACGCTCGCGAGGCGCGAGACCGGCTCGCCTACGCCGACCAGCTCGCCTCGCCGCGGAGCACCGCGTGCGCCGACCCGGGCGCCGCCGCCCACGTCGTGCCCGCAGAGTACCGCCACGCGCGGGCGGCGCTGGTCTACCACCGTGCCGAGGGCGGCCGGCAGGTCGTGGACCTCTACCTCTGCGGCCAGGGTGAGCCGGTGCGCTCCACGACCCTGCGGGGGCACTGACCGGGAATCCCGCTCGCCTACGATGCGTTCTAGACAGTGGTCGACAACCCCGCCGGTGGCCGACCAGAGCTCGACCGGCAGCTGGGAGCAGCTCATGACGCAGTCCACTCGTTCCACACCCGCGGACGGCGACGTCCGCGACGTGATCGTCGTGGGGTCCGGACCGGCGGGATACACCGCCGCGGTGTACGCCGCGCGCGCGTCGCTGCACCCGCTCGTCTTCGAGGGCTCCGTCACCGCCGGGGGCGCGCTGATGAACACCACCGAGGTGGAGAACTTCCCCGGGTTCCGCGACGGCATCATGGGTCCCGCGCTGATGGACGAGATGCGCGCCCAGGCCGAGCGCTTCGGTGCCGAGCTGGTGCCCGACGACGTGGTGTCCATGGAGCTGACCGGCGACATCAAGACCGTCCGCACGGCGACCGGGAGCTTTCGCGCACGCGCGGTGATCCTGGCGACCGGCTCGGCCTACCGCAAGCTCGGGCTGCCGCGCGAGGAGGAGCTCTCCGGGCGCGGTGTCTCGTGGTGCGCCACCTGTGACGGCTTCTTCTTCCGCGACCAGCACATCGCGGTCGTCGGCGGTGGGGACTCAGCGGTCGAGGAGGCGACGTTCCTGACGCGGTTCGGCAGCAAGGTCACGATGATCCACCGTCGCGGCGAGCTGCGGGCCTCCAAGATCATGCAGGAGCGCGCGTTCGCCGACCCCAAGCTGGAGTTCCTGTGGGACTCCGAGGTCGCCGCCGTCAACGGCGACGACCGGCTCGAGTCGGTCACCGTGCGGAGCACGGTCGACGGCTCGGAGAGCGAGCTGCCGGTCACCGGCCTGTTCATCGCGATCGGCCACGACCCGCGCTCGGAGCTGCTCGAGGGCCAGGTCGACCTGGACGACGACGGGTACGTCGTGGCCGCCCACCCGGCGACCGAGACGAACCTGCCCGGCGTGTTCGCCTGCGGCGACCTGGTCGACCACCACTACCGGCAGGCGGTCACTGCCGCCGGCACGGGATGTGCCGCGGCGCTGGACGCCGAGCGCTACCTCGCCGACCTGGACCACGCCGCGGCCACCGCTGCGACGGGCGAGCCGGCCGTCGCCACGGTCTGACGCCGCTCCCCCGCCGCGCCTGCGCCGGGGGAACATCCGTCGGCGGCATGATGTTGACTCGTCGAGCGGCCCGGAGGGCCGCCGAACGAACGAATGGAAGGAACTCCCGTGGGCAACCTCTCTGCCGTCACCGACGCCGACTTCGAGGCCACCGTGCTGAAGTCCGACAAGCCGGTCCTGGTCGACTTCTGGGCCGAGTGGTGCGGGCCGTGTCGTCAGGTGGCCCCGATCCTCGACGAGCTCGCCAGCGAGCACGGCGACAAGATCACGTTCGTGCAGATGAACGTCGACGAGAACCCGGTCGTGCCGTCGTCCTACCGGGTGACCGGCATCCCGACCCTCAACGTCTACCAGGGCGGTGAGGTCGTGAAGTCCATCGTCGGCGCCAAGCCGAAGTCCGCGCTGCTGCGCGAGCTCGAGGAGTTCATCGCCTGAGCGAGGACGCTCAGGGCCCGCGAAGCGGCCCCTGAGCACCGCAGCGAACGGCGTAGCGAGCTTGCTCGCCAGCCGCCCACGCTAGGCAACGCTGCCCACCTCGGCCCAAGCCGGTCAGACCCCGGGTGCCGGCGGTCAGGTATCCGTCAGGGGAGCGTTCCTAGTGTCCTGCCCATGATCACCGTCCATGGGATCCCGGCCCATCCGCTCGTGGTGCACGCGGCCGTCGTGCTCGTGCCCCTGGCTGCCGCGCTGGCCACGGCGTACGCCGTGTGGCCGGCGCGGCGCTGGCAGACACGCAATCCCGCCGCGGTGGTCTCGCTGGTGGCGGCGGGCGCCGTCCAGCTGGCGGCGATGACCGGTGACCAGCTCAAGGCTCACCTGCATGAGAACACCGCACTGATCCGCACCCACGAGCACGACGCCGGGCTCCTCCAGGCCGCGACGTGGGTGCTGGCGGGGCTGGTGGTGCTGGCGTGGTGGGCATTGCCTCACGACAACCCGCTCCCGGACAGGGACCACCGGGGCGGCGTCCGGCTGCTGGCCTGGCCGGTGACGGTCCTGGTGCCGCTGGCCTCGGTGGCCGTGCTGGTGCTCGTCGTCCTCACCGGCGACGCCGGTGCGAGGGCGGTCTGGGGCAGGTCCGGGCGAGATTCCGCTGCGATCAGGAGCGGGTCGTGGTCCGTGGGTGGTCCGCGGACGTCTTGGGCGCCGGCCGCACGGCCCCCAGCAGCCGGTCCAGGGCTCCTTCGAGCTCGTCCCTCCAGCTGAGCGCCGTCCGCAGGTCCATCCGCATCCGCGGCGTCGTGGCATGGGCGCGCTGGGTCTTGAAGCCGACACTGGACAGGAAGTCCACCGGTGTCACGCACGTGCGCACCCCGGGACGCCCCGGGCCCCGGGTGTCACCGAACGCCTCGACCGCGGCCACGCCGCCGCGCTGGATGAGGTCGCGGGCCATCCCCTGGACGAGCATCCGACCCAGCCCGCCGCCCCGCGCCGCCGGCTCGACGTACACCGCGGAGAGCAGGACGGCGTCGGAGGAGACCGGAGCCGTGGGGAAGGCGCCGGCGCCCGGCAGGTAGGCAGGCGGGGCATAGAGCACGTAGCCCACCGCGCGGTCGTCGACCATCATCACCCGACCGCAGGAGCCCCAGTCGCGCAGGACCGCGGACATCCAGGCCTCCTTCTCGGCGGCCGGCTCCTCGACGCGCTGGCGCCGAACGGGATCGAGCTCCCAGAAGACGCACTCGCGGCAGGGTGCGTCCAGCTCGGCCAGATGGTCCAGCGTCATCCGGACGACCTTGCGCGACATGTGTCCATGGTAGGCGCGGCCGGCATGGCCCGCCTGCGGCCTGGGAGGATGAGCCGGTGCGCCGTATCCGTCAGAGCAAGAAGCTCCAACACGTCCGCTACGACGTCCGGGGGCCGATCCTGGTCGAGGCACAGCGGCTGGAGGCCGAGGGCCATCGGATCCTCAAGCTGAACATCGGCAACCCGGCACCGTTCGGGTTCGAGGCGCCGGACGCGATCGTCGCCGACATGGTCCACCACCTACCCGAGGCGCAGGGCTACAGCGACTCCCAGGGCATCTACCCCGCGCGCACCGCGGTGGCTCACTACTACCAGGAGCGCGGCCTGCGCGAGGTGACCGTCGACGACGTCTACATCGGCAACGGCGTCTCGGAGCTGATCTCGATGGTGCTCCAGGCGTTCGTCGACGACGGCAACGAGATCCTCGTGCCGGCGCCGGACTACCCGCTGTGGACCGGAGCCGTCACCTTGTCGGGTGGCACCCCCGTGCACTACCGCTGCGACGAGACCGACGGCTGGGACCCCGACCTGGCCGATGTCGAGGCGAAGATCACCGAACACACCCACGCCATCGTCATCATCAACCCCAACAACCCCACCGGTGCCGTGTACAGCGCGGCCACGGTGCGCGGGCTGGTCGACATCGCGCGCCGATACGACCTGGTCGTGATGGCGGACGAGATCTACGAGAAGATCCTCTACGACGACGCAGTGCACCACCATGCAGCCACCTTCGCGGGCGACGACGTGCTCTGCCTGACCTTCTCCGGCCTGTCCAAGGCCTACCGGGTGTGCGGCTATCGAGCCGGCTGGGTGATGATCTCGGGTCCTCGCGAGCTCGCCACCGACTTCCTCGAGGGCCTCACGCTGGTCGCCAACATGCGGATGTGTGCGAACGTCCCCGCGCAGCACGCCATCCAGACCGCGCTCGGGGGCTACCAGTCGGTCGAGGATCTCGTCGCGCCCGGCGGGCGCTTCCACGAGCAGACGATGCTCGCGGACAGGCTGCTCAACGCGATCCCGGGCGTGAGCTCGGTGCGACCCCGCGGCGCGCTCTACTGCTTCCCCCGGCTCGACCCGCAGGTGTACCCCATCGACGACGACGAGGCCTTCGTGATCGACCTCCTGCGTGCGGAGCGGATCCTGGTCACCCACGGCACCGGGTTCAACTGGTTCGAGCCCGACCACTTCCGGCTCGTCACCCTCCCCGACGTCGAGGTCCTGGAGGAGGCGATCGGCCGGATCGCGCACTTCCTCGCGGGCAGACGCTGAGGCGACATCTCGACGTATCGCTTTGTCGATAAAGCGATACAACTGGTCCTCACCATCCCGCCGCACCGTCGGGGGCTCCGATGGGCGGGGCTCAGATGGGCGGGGCTCAGATGGGTCGGTCGGTCCGGTTGCGCGGGTCCATCACGTCGACGATCCGCCGCAGGTCGTCCAGGGAGGCGAACTCCACGGTGATCCGCCCCTTGCGCTGACCTAGGTCGACCTTGACCCGCGTCTCGAGTCGGTCCGAGAGCCGCTCGGCGATGTCTTGGAGGCCCGGCGCCGTCGGGCGGCGACGGCGTGCTGGCGCCTCCTTCGAGCCGGTCTCTCCGACGGCCACCAGCTCCTCGAGGCCCCGCACGCTGATCCCCTCGGAGACCACGCGCGCTGCCAGCCGGTCCTGCTGCTCGGGGTCCTCGACGCCGAGCAGCGACCTGGCGTGCCCTGCGGAGATGACCCCGGCGGCAACCCGTCGCTGAACTGCCGGTGAGAGCTTCAGCAGCCGGATGGTGTTGCTGATCTGCGGGCGTGAGCGTCCGATGCGCGAGGCCAGCTCGTCGTGCGTGCAGGAGAAGTCCTCGAGCAGCTGCTGGTAGGCGGCCGCCTCCTCCAGCGGGTTCAGCGCTGACCGGTGGAGGTTCTCCAGGAGGGCGTCGCGCAGCATGTCGGCGTCATCGGTCTGCCGCACGATCGCCGGGATCTTCTCCAGGCCGGCCTTCTGTGCGGCGCGCCAGCGGCGCTCGCCCATCACCAGCTCGTAGGCGTCCTCGCCCGTCTGCCGGACCACCACCGGCTGGAGGAGTCCCACCTCCATGATCGAGTGGACGAGCTCGGCCATCGCGTCCTCGTCGAAGACCTGGCGTGGCTGCACCTGGTTGGGCGCGACCTGGTCGATCGGCAGGTCCGCGAAGTAGGCACCCGCCGGCGCGGGCAGCACGTCGGTCGCGACCCCGCCGCCGGACGGCATGTCGGGGGCGGTGGGGATCAACGAGCCCAAACCGCGGCCGAGCCCGCGGCGCTGCTTGTCCTGGGTCATCGCGGAGCACCCCTCTCCGCCATCTCCTTCGCCGCCTCCAGATAGGAGAGGGCGCCGGAGGATGCGGGGTCGTAGGTCATCACGGTCTGGCCGTACGACGGCGCCTCGGAGACCCGGACCGATCGCGGGATCGAGGTCTTCAGGACCTGGTCGCCGAAGTGCTCGCGGACCTCCTGGGCGACCCCCGAGGCCAACCTGGTGCGCGCGTCGTACATGGTGACCACGATCGTGGAGACGACGAGACCCGGGTTCAGGTGGGCCTTGACCATCTCGACGGTCTCCAGCAGCTGGCCAAGCCCCTCGAGCGCGTAGTACTCCGCCTGGATCGGGATCAGCATCTCGTCCCCTGCCACCAAGGCGTTCAGGGTGAGCAGCCCCAGGGAGGGCGGGCAGTCGACGAAGACGTAGTCGTAGCGGTCGTCTCCTGCGGCCTCGGCGCTGCCGACTCTCGGGTGAGCGTTGATCGCTCGTCGGAGGCGGTTCTCCCGGGCGACGACGCTGACCAGCTCGATCTCGGCACCCGCCAGGTCGATCGTCGCCGGCACGACGTCGAGTCGTGGCAGGTCCGCCACCGGTGAGCTGAGGTCCGCCAGGCTCTCGCCGTCGACGAGCGCGTCGTACGTCGAGGGGGCGCCCCGCTGGTGGTCGATGCCGAACGCTGTGGAGGCGTTGCCCTGGGGGTCCAGGTCGATGACGAGCACGCTCTGGCCCAGCTGAGCCAGAGCGGCCGCGATGTTCACCGTCGTGGTCGTCTTGCCGACGCCGCCCTTCTGGTTCGCCACGACGAGGACCCGGGTCGAGTGCGGGCGAGGCATGGGCGGACGGTTCGCGGCCTCCTTGCGGGCGCGGATGGTGTCCTCCACCATGCGCGCCAAGGGGGTGCTCTCGTCGTCGAGCACGGGGCCGCTGCTGGCGATCTCACCGGCTGTTCGGATCACGCGTGCATGCGCAATCGCGTCGGTGGTCCCAGTGGCAACTGCGCTCGGCTGAGCCGTTTCACGTGAAACGGTCTCCGGTGTTTCACGTGAAACATCCTCGACCTCCTGGTCCGGCTCACCCACAGCCGCCTGTGGATAACTGGGGGCAACCTGTGGATGCTCACGCTCAGCCGGCCACCCCAGCCCGGTGGAAAACTCCGGATCGGTCGAGCCGCCCTCCGGCCACCCGAGCCCGGTCACCGTCTCGCGCACCGCCCCCGCGGTGGAGTCCTGACTCACGCGCGTTCCCTTCGATGTCGACGGGCGCTCTCCGAGCGCCAACCTATCCCCGATCCGGTCTCGCGGACCACTCGGACGACCGTGATCGGCTGGCAGCCCGAGACCGACGATGTCACCAGCTCCGCCCCCGCGCGCCGGCGGGTCAGCTCCGACTGCGCGGCCGCGATCTCATCGGCCGCCGAGGAGCCCTTCATCGCCAAGAGGCATCCGCCGGAGGCCACCAGCGGCATGCCCCAGGCCAGCAGCCTCGCCAGCGGTGCGAGCGCCCGGGCCGTGACCACGTCGAAGGCTGCCGGCCCCTCCCACTGCTCGGCCCTGGCCCGCACCACGCGGACGTCCAGGCCGAGCTCGGCGCGAACCTCCTCCAGGAACTCCACCCGTCGGGCCATCGGCTCGACCAGGGTGATCCGCAGGTCCGGCCGGGCGATCGCCAGCACCATCCCGGGGAGCCCGGCGCCCGAGCCCAGGTCGGCGACGGATGCGCCGTCGCCGATCAACGGCGCCAGCAGCGCGCAGTTCAGGAGGTGCCGCTCCCACAGCCGCGGCACCTCCCGGGGGCCGATCAGCCCTCTCGTGATGCCGTCGGACGCGAGCAGACCGCCGTACCTCTCGAGCAGCGTCAGCCGCTCCGCAGGCACGAGCTGCACGGCAACCGCGCGATCGGGAGCCGGCCATGTTCCACGTGAAGATGTTTCACGTGAAACCTCGCCGGAATCCCACCCGCGGGCGCCGCCGTCAGGCAGGGAGGACCACCACGTACCGACGCGGCTCCACGCCCTCGGACTCCGAGACGAGCCCCGCGGCAGCGACCGCGTCGTGGACGACCTTCCGCTCGAAGGGCGACATGGCGCGCAGCGCCGCGCGCTCGCCGGTCTCCTTCACTCCCGCAACCGTGGCGGCAGCCAGCTCCTCGAGCTCGAGCCGCCTCGCCGCCCGGTGGCCCGAGACGTCAAGCATCAGCCGCGAACGCTCGCCGGTCTCGCGGTACACCGCGAGCCGCGTCAACTCCTGGAGAGCGTCCAGCACTCGGCCCTGGTCACCGACCAGCTGCTGGAGGTCGGCGCCGACGATCGAGACCAGCGCACGGTCGCTCTCGACATCCATGTCGAGGTCGCCGTCCAGATCGGCGATGTCCAGCAGCTCCTCGAGGTAGTCCGCGGCGATGTCGCCCTCACGCTCGAGCTGGTCCTCCAGCGAACCCCCGGAGGGCGTAGCGTCGGACGGCTCCTCGCCAGGGGCCTGCTCATCCTGCGCGCCTCCCTCGAGCTCCATGACCGCCGCCTCGTCGTCGACGCCGTCCTGCGCGTCGTCTGTCTCCGCGCCCTCCGTGCTCTCGACGCTCTCCGTGAACTCCGTGTCGCTCATGCCGTCTTTCCCTCGCTCGTGCCGTCGTCGTCCTCGGCATCGGGTTTGTCCTGGTCCTTGCCGTCGCTCTTGCCGTCGCTCTTGCCGTCGCCCTTGCCGTCGCTCTTGCCGTCGCTCTTGCCGTCGCTCTTGCCGTCCGTCTTGCCCGGATCGGCGCCCCCGGGCTTGCCTCCGCCGCTGGACCGCTTCCGCTGCTGCTTCGACTGGCGCTTGGGCTGCTGGCGCGGCTGGCGCGGCGGCTCCGGCTCCTCCGGCACCTCGGGCGTCGCGCCGGTCTCGGGCTCCGCGACCGCGTGACCCTTGGCTCGATCGCGCCTCTGCTTGGCCTCGAACGCCGGGGTGCCGGGCGCCGGGTTGCGCCGGATCACGTAGAACTGCTGGCCCATCGTCCACAAGTTGGTCGTGGTCCAGTAGAAGAGGACGCCGATCGGGAAGGCGACACCGCCGACGGCGAAGACGAGCGGCAGGACGTACAGCAGCGTCTTCTGCTGCTGGGCGTACTGGCCGCTCATCGCGTCCTTCGGCATGTTCTTGGTCATCAGCTGCCGCTGGGTGGTGAACGTCGTGATGGTCATCGCCACCACCAGGAACGCCGCCAGGATCTGCACGCTCGCGAGTCCCTGGTGCTTGAGGAACGTCGCCGAGATCGGGATGTGACCGAACAGCTCGGCGTGACCCAGGCTGGCCGCCTGCGAGGCCGTGAGGAGACCGTTGGTCGAGCCGTGCTTGTAGGCCTGGTCGAGCAGCCGGAACAGCGCGATGAAGATCGGCGACTGCACGAGCAGCGGTAGACACGAGGCGAACGGGTTGGTCCCGCTCTCGCGGTACAGCGCCATCGTCTCCTGGGCCAGCTTCTCCCGGTCGTGGCCGTACTTCTTCTGTAGCTCCTTGACCTTCGGCTGGATCAGCTGCATGTTCCGGCTCGCGTTGATCTGCTTGACGAACAGCGGGATCAGCGCCGCCCGCACGACGACGGTCAGGCCGATGATCGACAGCACCCACGACGCGCCGCCGTCGGCCGGCAGGACGAGGCTGAGCACCCAGTGCCATCCGAGCAGGACCGCCGAGACCGCGTAGTACAGCGGGGTGAGGATGAGGTGGCCGATGGTGCCGAGGAATCCCACGGATCAGGCTCCTTGCGTGGTGGAGGTGCGACGAGGGACGGGGTCGTAGCCCCCGGCGGCCCAGGGGTGACAGCGAAGCAGTCGACGCAGGGCCAGCCAGCAGCCGCGCACGGCGCCGTACTCCGTGACCGCCTCCAGGGCGTACGCCGAGCACGAGGGGTGGTAGCGGCACACCTGGCCGTAGAGGGGGCTGATGAGCACCCGGTAGGCCCGAAGCAGGCCGATCAGCAGATAGCGCATCGCTGGTCAGCTCACCGTCCCCGGCCCGCGGCCGCGATCGGCCAGGGCTCGCTCCAGACAACGGTCGAGGTCCGCGGCGAGTTCCGGGTACGACGCGTGCGCGGCCCCCGGGAGGGCGCGCACGACGAGCTCGCTGCCGGGCGGGAGCGCGGCCAGCCGGTCGCGACACAGGTGTCGTAGCCGGCGCTGGACGAGGTGCCGCAGCACCGACGGACCGACGGCACGGCCGACCACGAACCCCGCGCGCGCGCCGGCGGACGACGCCGCGGGTCCGCCGGCGAGCAGGTGCACCACGAGCGTGCCGCTGCTGCCGCGCCGTCCTCGGCGCGAGACGCGACGGAAGTCCTCACCGCGCGTGAGTCGTTGGGCAGCGGCTAGCACGGGCGTGGGTGCACGGAGTCGACGAGCACGGGCCGACGACAGCGGGCCGACAAGATCGGGGCCGGGCCGGGCGGATCAGACGGCCAGACTCTTGCGACCCTTGCGGCGACGCGCAGACAGGATGGAACGGCCGGCGCGAGTGCGCATGCGCAGCCGGAATCCGTGCACCTTGTGGCGTCGGCGGTTGTTCGGCTGGTAGGTCCGCTTGCTCACGAGTTATCTCCGATGGGTCAGGGACGTTCACGCCGGTGCTCCGGTCTGGTCGCCCGATGAAACCGGACGGGCCTGATCGAAACCCGAAGAGCCCTACGTGGCTCTCGAGGCCTCGACCGGCACCGCCCGTCCACGCGCCCCCGGCGTCCGGTGCGGAAGGAGGGAGCATGGACATGCGGCACCCGTCGACACCGGGTGACCGAGAAACGGTACGCGCGGCCGATCCAGCAGGTCAAATCAGGCCGCGACCCAGGCCTGGCGACCTGTGGATAGCGCCTTGCCCGGGGTGTCCCGGCGGCGTTATGTTCGGACCTCGTCGAGTTTCCCCGCGTTCGCCTCGGCCCTTCCCCGCAGTGCTCCGACTCCGTCGGCCTCCCTCCTCCGAGGGGCGCCTGACCTGCGGTGATTCGGTCCCTGCCGGTCGGTCGTGAATGTCTCGGCCGGCTGTTTCCACAAGGCGACAGCCGCGTTCACAAGGTGTGGACAAACCTGTGGAACCGATGCCGCACACGTGCGATCAGCAGAGAGCGGGACTACCTGTGGACAACGACGCCGACCTCGCCGCCGCCTGGCAGCGTGTCATCGAGGAGCTCCAGCCCAACCAGCAGGCCTGGGTGCGGGTCAGCGAACCCACCGGGTGGCACGGGAACACCGCGATCATCGCCGTCGCCGACGACTTCACGCGCACCCAGCTCGAGGGCCGCCTGCGCGGACAGCTCGAGGACGCCCTGACCGAGAGCTTCGGCCGTGAGATCCGGCTCGCGGTCACCGTCAACCCGGCGCTCTCCGAGCGTGTCGCCATGCCGGTCGTCGTCGAAGAGTCGACAAGTCCATCCATCGACTCAGCGACAGATCTCCATGTCGCCCCGGACGTCCCGGTGGCCCGCGAGCCGATCCGCGCGGCGACCGGCGAGACGCGGCTGAACCCGAAGTACGCGTTCGAGACGTTCGTCATCGGCTCCTCCAACCGCTTCCCCCACGCCGCTGCGGTGGCCGTGGCGGAAGCGCCGGGCAAGGCCTACAACCCACTGCTGGTCTACGGCGACTCCGGCCTGGGCAAGACCCACCTGCTGCACGCGATCGGCCACTACGTGCGCTCGCTCTACAACGGCGCCAAGGTGCGCTACGTCTCGAGCGAGGAGTTCACCAACGAGTTCATCAACGCGATCCGCGACGACCGGCAGGACCGCTTCAAGCGGCGCTACCGGGACGTCGACGTGCTCCTGATCGACGACATCCAGTTCCTGGAGGGCAAGACCCAGACGCAGGAGGAGTTCTTCCACACGTTCAACACGCTCCACAACGCCAACAAGCAGATCGTGCTCACCTCCGACCGGGCACCCAAGCGGCTCGAAGCCCTGGAGGACCGCCTGCGCAACCGCTTCGAGTGGGGCCTGATCACCGACGTGCAGCCCCCCGACCTCGAGACCCGGATCGCGATCTTGCGCAAGAAGGCCGCCATGGACCGGCTCTCGGCCCCCGCCGACGTCCTGGAGTTCATCGCCAGCAAGATCCAGACCAACATCCGCGAGCTCGAGGGCGCGCTGATCCGGGTCACGGCCTTCGCCAACCTCAACCGCCAGGAGGTCGACATGACGCTGGCCGAGATCGTTCTCAAGGACCTGATCCCCGAGGGTGGCGAGCCCGAGATCACCGCGGCCCTGATCATCGCCCAGACCGCGGCGTACTTCGGGCTCTCGATCGAGGAGCTGACCGGACCCAGCCGCGGTCGGCATCTCGTGATGGCCCGGCAGATCGCGATGTACCTGTGCCGCGAGCTCACCGACCTGTCCCTGCCCAAGATCGGCGCGCAGTTCGGCAACCGCGACCACACCACGGTGATGTATGCCGATCGCAAGATCAACCAGCTCCTCGCCGAGCGCCGCGCCGTGTTCAACCAGGTCAGCGAGCTCACCAACCGCGTGAAGCTCCAGGCCCGGTCGGCCTGAGCGGCCCCTGCGAATGACACGCGTGGAAGATGTGGGCCACCCTGTGCGTCCGTCCGGCGCGTCGTCCACAACCCCTGTGCACGACCTCTGGCGTCGGGCTCCCTCGATGTCGTCCGACCACAGGCACGCTTCGCAACGCACGGGTGAGCGCACAGGCCCTGTGGACGGGAATTCCCGTGATGACCTGCGGTGATGGGCGTCCTCCACAGTTTCCACCGATGCTACGACTGCCACTCACCTCTACCTGGGACTCGATCCTCGGCAACCCCCGACATCCGTCCGACCTGGGGATGACCGGCACATTCAGGCCTCCACTCCCGCGTGGGGTGGGCGCGTGGCAGGATGCACAGTCCACCATTGCCTCGGTGCGGTCCGACGACCGTTCCGTCCTCGAGCCCCGTCGAAGGAACCCGAAGTGAAGTTCCGCGTCGACCGCGACGTACTCGCGGATGCCGTCGCCTGGGCGGCGCGCAGCCTCCCGGTCCGTCCGAGCGTCCCGGTGCTCTCCGGCCTGCTCATCCAGGCCAGCGACGACGGCCTCGTGCTGTCGACGTTCGACTACGAGACGTCGGCTCGGGCGACGCTGAGCGCGGAGGTCTCCGACGAGGGCACCGTCTTGGTGAGCGGACGACTCCTGTCCGACATCTGCCGAAGCCTGCCCGCGAAGCCGGTCGAGATGGTGCTCGAGGGCACGCGCGTCGCCCTGACCTGCGGCTCGGCCCGGTTCAGCCTCCAGACGCTCCCGGTCGAGGACTACCCCAGCCTTCCCCAGATGCCGACCGCGACCGGCACGGTCGACAGCGAGCTCTTCGCGCACGCCGTGCAGCAGGCCGTCACCGCGGCAGGTCGCGACGACATGCTCCCGGTGCTCACCGGCGTCAGGATCGAGATCTCCGGCTCCTCGATCAGCATGCTGGCCACCGACCGCTTCCGGCTCTCCCAGCGCGAGCTCGAGTGGCAGCCGCACAACCCCGACGAGTCGGTCGCGGCGCTGGTCCCCGCGCGGGTCCTGGGTGACACCGCCCGCTCCCTGACCGCCGGCAGCGAGGTGACGATCGCCCTGTCCTCGGGCGGCAGCGGCGAGGGGATCATCGGCTTCGAGGGCTCCGCGGCCGGTGGCACCCGGCGTACGACGACCCGGCTCCTGGACGGCGAGTTCCCCAAGGTGCGCAGCCTGTTCCCCAGCGAGCACCAGACGGTCGCCACGGTCGACAAGGCAGCCCTGGTCGAGTCGCTCAAGCGCGTGGCCCTGGTGGCCGAGCGCAACACCGCGGTCCAGCTGGCCTTCTCCGACGGCACGCTCACCCTCGACGCCGGGTCCGGCGACGAGGCCCAGGCCAGCGAGTCGATCGAGGCGGCGATCAACGGCGAGGACATCACGACGGGCTTCAACCCGCAGTTCCTGCTCGACGGCCTCCAGGTCATCGACGAGGCCGAGGTCGACCTCGCCTTCACCGTGTCGACCAAGCCTGTTGTCATCAGTGGTTCGATGGGTGACAGTGACCCCACGGGCGCCTCGACGAGGGACACCGGCTTCCGGTACCTCCTGATGCCGCGCCGCCTGCTCTCCTGACCCCCACTCCTGGAGGAGCGTTCGCATGGAACTCGGACTCGTAGGCCTCGGCAAGATGGGCGGCAACATGCGCACCCGCCTGCGCAACGCCGGCCACACCGTCGTCGGCTACGACCGCAACCCCGACGTCTCCGACGCCACCACGCTGGCCGACATGGTCGGTCAGCTCCCCAGCCCCAAGGTCGTGTGGGTGATGGTCCCTGCCGGCGACCCGACCCGCGACACGGTCAAGGAGCTCGGCGACCTGCTCGGCGAGGGCGACCTCGTGGTCGACGGCGGCAACTCGAAGTGGACCGACGACCAGGTCAACGCCGAGCTGCTGGCCGCCAAGGGCGTCGGCTTCGTCGACTGCGGTGTGTCCGGCGGTGTCTGGGGTCTGAAGAACGGCTACGCCCTGATGTGCGGGGGCTCCGACGACAACGTCGCGAAGGTGCAGCCCGCGTTCGACGCGCTCAAGCCGGAGGGCGAGTTCGGCTTCGTGCACGCGGGCAGCGCCCCCGGTGCGGGCCACTTCTCCAAGATGGTCCACAACGGCATCGAGTACGCCATCATGCAGGCCTATGCCGAGGGCTGGGAGCTGCTCGACAAGGTCGAGATGGTGGAGAACGTCACCGAGGTCTTCCAGTCGTGGCGCGAGGGCACGGTGATCCGGTCCTGGCTGCTCGACCTGCTCGTCGCGGCGCTCGAGGAGGATGCCCACCTCGACAAGATCGCCGGCTACGCCGCCGACTCCGGGGAGGGCCGGTGGACGGTCGAGGCGGCGATCGACAACGCCGTGGCGATGCCCGCGATCGCGGCCTCCCTGTTCGCGCGCTTCGTCTCCCAGCAGGACGACAGCCCGGCGATGAAGGCGGTCGCCGCGATGCGCAACCAGTTCGGCGGACATGCCGTGCGCACCGAGGCGCCTCCTGGCGGCGACGCCTCGCCCACCGGCTGAGCCTGGCTGAGCCCGGTGTACGTCGCGCACCTCTCGCTGGCCGACTTCCGCTCCTACGCCCACGCCGAGGTGTCCCTCGAGCCCGGCGCCACGGCGTTCATCGGACGCAACGGCCAGGGCAAGACCAACCTGGTCGAGGCCGTCGACTACCTCTCGCGGCTGGCCTCTCATCGCGTGGCCAGCGACGCGCCGCTGGTCAGGGCCGGGGCCGAGCGGGCGCTGGTGCGGGCCGCCGTCGTGCGTGACGGACGCGAGGCGGTGCTCGAGGTCGAGATCAACCCCGGGCGCTCCAACCGCGCCCGTGTCAACCGCGCGGAGCTGCCGCGGGCCCGCGAGCTGATCGGCCTGCTGCGCGCGGTGGTCTTCGCGCCGGACGACCTCGCGCTGGTCAAGGGCGACCCGGCGGGACGGCGTGCCTTCCTCGACGACCTACTCGTCATGCGTACGCCGCGACTGGCCGGCGTGCGCCAGGACTACGAGCGCGTGCTCCGGCAGCGCAACTCCCTGCTCAAGACGGCCGGGAACGCGCGACGAGGCTCCTCCGGAGCCGGTGACGCCTCGTCGACGCTCGGCGTCTGGGACGCCCACCTCGCCCGCACCGGGGCCGAGATCCTGGCCGAGCGGCTGCGCCTGGTCGCCGAGCTGCGCCCCCACGTCGGGAACGCCTACGCCACCGTCGCCCGGGGCGCCACCAGCGACGACGCCGGGCTCGACTACCAGCCGAGCCTGGAGATCCAGGGGCTGACGGACCGGTCCGACCTCGGCCAGCGGATCCTGGCCGAGCTCGAGCGCCGGCGTGGGGACGAGCTCGACCGGGGGGTCTCGCTGGTCGGCCCGCATCGCGACGAGCTGCTCCTGACGCTCGGCGACGGCGCACCCTCGGGGCACCGGCTGCCGGTCCGCGGCTACGCCTCGCACGGCGAGTCCTGGTCGTTCGCGCTGGCGCTTCGGCTCGCGTCGTACGACCTGCTGCGCGCCGACGGCGACGACCCGATCCTGATCCTCGACGACGTCTTCGCCGAGCTCGACTCCGAGCGTCGCGGGCAGCTGGCCGAGCTGGTCGCCGGCGCCGAGCAGGTCCTGGTCACCGCAGCGGTCGCGGCCGACGTGCCGGAGAAGCTGGCCGGCAGCCGCTACGTCGTCGCCGGGGGCGAGGTGACCCGTGACCGCTGACGACGAGCAGGCGCCGCCGGAGGAGACCGGGGCCGACCGCCCCGCCGACGGCCTCGACCTGGCCCGCACCCTGGCCCGGGTCACCGCCCGGTCCACACCGAGGCGGAAGGCCGCCGTACGCCGCAGCGCGCGCCGGGCGCCGGGGGCCGGCCGGCTCTCCGGGGCCCACCCGGACGACCGAGACCCGCAGACGCTCGACATCGCGCTGACCCGCGTGGTCGACGACCACGGCTGGCAGGTCGACCTCAAGGTCGCCGCGATGTTCGCCCGCTGGCCGGAGCTGGTCGGGGCCGAGGTCGGAGCGCACAGCCGCGCCGAGTCCTTCGCCGACGGCAAGCTCGTCGTGCGCGCCGACTCGACGGCGTGGGCGACCCAGCTGAAGCTGCTGGCACCCGCCGTCGTACGCCGGCTCAACGACGACCTCGGGCACGGCACGGTCGTGGTCATCGAGGTGCTCGGGCCGCACGCGCCGTCGTGGAAGCACGGCCCCAGGTCGGTCCGCGACGGACGCGGGCCGCGCGACACCTACGGATGAGCACGGGCGCCCTGATATGCCGATCTGCGGCCCGGGCGGACGTATAGGGACCCGTCCGACCCCCCGCTGGGCGCTCCCAGCCGGGTTAGCGAGCCGTGTGGGGCCGATTTTCATCCACAGACACCCCCCGGCTGGGGACCGCAACGTGGAAGACGGGCCCTGAAGGGCTAGTATGGATCCGTAGGCCGCGAGCTGAACTGCTGCGCGGCCTGTTCCCTGTCAGGCCTGCGTGGCCCCAGCCGAAGAGGTGCGTGTGAGCGAGGCTCCCGAGCAGTCCACGACCGAGTCCACCACGCCTCGCCCGACCGCCGCAGTCCTGCCCGAGCCGCCCAACGGCGTGGAGTACGACGCGTCCGCGATCACGGTGCTCGAGGGGCTGGAGGCGGTCCGCAAGCGCCCGGGCATGTACATCGGGTCGACCGGCGAGCGCGGCCTGCACCACCTGGTCTGGGAGATCGTGAACAACGCGGTCGACGAGTCGCTGGCCGGGTACTGCGACCGGGTCGTCGTGACCCTGCTGGCCGACGGCGCCATCCGGGTCGAGGACAACGGCCGCGGGATCCCCACCGACACCGCCGAGGGCCAGGAGCTGCCGGCGGTGACGACGGTGCTGACCGTCCTGCACGCCGGAGGCAAGTTCGGCGGCGGCGGGTACAAGGTCTCCGGCGGTCTGCACGGGGTCGGCGTCTCGGTCGTCAACGCGCTGTCGTCGCGGCTCGTGGTCGACGTGCGCAACCGTGGCCACGAGTGGCGGCAGAGCTTCAGCGTCGGCGTGCCCGAGGGCGACCTGGAGGACCTCCGCGAGCTCGAGCCGGACGAGCGCACCGGCACGACGGTCACGTTCTGGGCCTCGTCCGACGTCTTCGAGACCACGACGTACTCCTTGGAGACGATCGCCGCCCGCATGCGCGAGTACGCCTTCCTCAACAAGGGTCTGGAGATCGTCGTCCGCGACGAGCGGCCCGTCGCGGAGGAGGTGCTCGAGGCGGTGCGCGACGACACCGTGCCGAGCGAGATCGACGAGTCCGGTGCCGACGCGATCCACCAGGGCCAGGGCGGCGGCATCGAGCAGACCTTCCGCTACGACCGTGGTCTGGTCGACTACGTCGACTACCTCAACAAGCGCAAGACGCCGGCCAACCCCTCGATCATCTCCTTCGAGGCCGAGCAGGCGGCCGGCGCGCAGGGGGGCACGCAGGACCTCAGCCTCGAGGTCGCGATGCAGTGGAACACCAGCTTCAACGAGTCGGTGCACACCTTCGCCAACACGATCAACACCCCCGAGGGAGGCACCCACGAGGAGGGCTTCCGTGCGGCCCTGACCTCCCTGGTCAACCACTGGGGCGAGGAGTGGGGGCTGATCAAGAAGCGCGAGGACCGCGTCTCCGGTGACGACATCCGGGAGGGCCTGACCGCGATCATCTCGATCAAGCTCACCGACGCGCAGTTCGAGGGCCAGACGAAGTCCAAGCTGGGCAACACCGAGGCCAAGGGCTTCGTCCAGCGGGTCGTCAACGACCGGCTCGGTGCCTGGCTCGAGGAGAACCCCAGCGAGGGCAAGGACATCGTCCGCAAGTCGCAGGCCGCGGCCAGCGCCCGCATCGCCGCTCGCAAGGCGCGCGACCTCGCCCGGGGCCGCAAGGGCCTGCTGGGCGGTGGCGGCCTTCCCGGCAAGCTGGCCGACTGCCAGTCGACCAACCCCGAGGAGTGCGAGGTCTTCGTCGTCGAGGGCGACTCGGCCGGCGGGTCGGCCAAGCAGGGCCGCGACCCGCGCATCCAGGCCATCCTCCCGATCCGCGGCAAGATCCTGAACGTCGAGAAGGCCCGCATCGACAAGGTGCTGGCCAACACCGAGGTCCAGTCGATCATCTCCGCGCTCGGCACCGGCATCCACGAGGAGTTCACCCTCGACAAGCTGCGCTACCACAAGGTCGTGCTGATGGCCGACGCCGACGTCGACGGTCACCACATCAACACGCTCCTGCTCACGCTGCTGTTCCGGTTCATGAAGCCGCTGATCGAGCACGGCTTCGTCTACATGGCCCAGCCCCCGCTCTACCGGCTCCGCTGGAACAAGCCCAACGAGCACGAGTTCGTCTACTCCGACACCGAGCGCGACGCCCTGATGAGGGACGGCAAGGCCCAGGGCAAGAAGCTGCCGAAGGAGAACCCCGTCCAGCGCTACAAGGGCCTCGGCGAGATGAACGCCGACGAGCTGTGGGAGACGACGATGGACCCGTCGGCGCGGATCCTGCTCCAGGTCACCCTCGAGGACGCCGCCAGGGCCGACGAGATCTTCTCGATCCTGATGGGCGAGGACGTCGAGCAGCGGCGCAGCTTCATCCAGCGCAACGCCAAGGACGTCCGGTTCCTCGACATCTAGCCCGGATACGACGATCTAACGCCAAGACTAGACAAGGGTAGAGAGCCTCAGAATGACCGAGACCCCGAGCAACCTGATCAGCGGCGGCGCCGGCGGTGACGGCGGTGGTCGCGTCGAGCCGATCGACCTCCAGGAGTCGATGCAGCGCAGCTACATCGACTACGCGATGGCGGTCATCGTGGGTCGGGCCCTGCCGGAGGTGCGCGACGGGCTGAAGCCGGTGCACCGGCGCGTGCTCTACGCGATGTACGACGGCGGCTACCGGCCCGACCGCGGGTACTCCAAGTGCTCCCGCGTCGTCGGCGACGTGATGGGTCAGTACCACCCCCACGGCGACAGCGCGATCTACGACACCCTGGTCCGGCTCGCCCAGCCCTGGGTGATGCGGGCTCCGCTGATCCACGGCCAGGGCAACTTCGGCTCGGCCGGCAACGACCCCGCCGCCGCGATGCGGTACACCGAGTGCCGGATGGCGCCGCTGGCCATGGAGATGGTCCGGGGCATCGACGAGGAGACCGTCGACTTCGGTCCCAACTACGACGGCCGCTCCGAGGAGCCGGCGATCCTGCCGGCCCGCTTCCCCAACCTGCTGGTCAACGGCTCGGCGGGCATCGCCGTGGGCATGGCCACCAACATCCCGCCGCACAACCTCCGTGAGGTGGCCGATGGCGCGCTGTGGGCGCTGGAGCATCCCGACGCCTCGCGAGAGGAGCTCCAGGACGCCCTGATCGAGCGGATCAAGGGCCCCGACTTCCCGATGGGTGCGCTGATCGTGGGCCGCCAGGGCATCGAGCAGGCCTACCGCACGGGTCGCGGCTCGATCCAGCAGCGGGCCGTCGTCGAGATCGACGAGGACGCCCGGGGCCGCACCACGCTGGTGATCTCCGAGCTGCCCTACATGGTCAACCCCGACAACCTCGCGCTGAAGATCGCCGAGCTCGCCGACTCCGGCCGGGTCCAGGGCATCGCCGAGGTGCGTGACGACACCTCCTCCCGCACCGGTCAGCGGCTCGTGGTGGTCCTCAAGCGCGACGCGGTGGCCCGTGTGGTGCTCAACAACCTGTTCAAGCACACCGAGCTCCAGACCAACTTCAGCGCCAACATGCTGGCGCTGGTCGACGGCGTGCCGCGCACCCTGTCGGTCGACCAGTTCATCAGCAACTGGGTCGAGCACCAGATCGACGTCATCCGGCGGCGCACCGAGCACCGCTTGCGGCGCGCCGAGGAGCGCGCCCACATCCTGCGCGCGCTGGTCAAGGCCCTCGACATGCTGGACGAGGTGATCGCCCTGATCCGGCGCTCGCCCGATGTCGCCGAGGCCCGGCAGGGGCTGATGGGGCTGCTCGAGATCGACGAGATCCAGGCGACGGCCATCCTCGACATGCAGCTGCGTGCGCTGGCCGCCCTCCAACGGCAGAAGACGATCGACGAGCTGGCCGAGATCGAGCTGACCATCGCCGATCTCCGAGACATCTTGGCCAACGTCCCGCGTCAGCGCTCGATCGTCTCCGAGGAGCTCGCCGAGATCGTCGAGAAGTTCGGCGACGACCGGCGTACCCAGATCATCGCCGCCGACGGCGACCTCTCGATGGAGGACCTGATCCCCGACGAGGAGCTCGTCGTCTCCATCACCCGCGGCGGCTACGCCAAGCGCACCCGCGCCGACCAGTACCGCACGCAGAAGCGCGGCGGGAAGGGCGTGCGCGGCGCGACCTTGCGCGGTGACGACGTGGTCCAGCACTTCATCGCCACGACCAACCACCACTGGCTGCTGTTCTTCACCACTGCCGGGCGGGTCTACCGCACCAAGGCCTACAACCTGCCGGAGGCCTCGCGCGACGCCAAGGGCGGTCACGTCGCGGGCCTGTTGAGCTTCCAGCCCGACGAGGACATCGCCCAGGTGCTGGCGATCCGCGACTACGACCAGGCGCCGTACCTCGTGCTCGCCACCCGCAACGGCCTGGTCAAGAAGACCCGGCTCGGCGACTACAACTCCCCGCGCCAGGCCGGGGTCATCGCGATCAACTTCCGCGAGGACGACGACGAGCTGATCGGCGCCGAGCTGGTCTCGCCCGACGACGACATCCTGTTGGTCTCGCGCAAGGGTCAGTCGATCCGGTTCCCGGCCGACGACACCCAGCTGCGACCGATGGGCCGCGCGACGTCGGGGGTGACCGGGATGAAGTTCCGCACCGGCGACGAGGTGCTCTCGATGTCGGTGTTCCGCGCCGAGCAGGTCGCGGCCGAGGCTCTCGCCGCGGTCAAGCCGCAGTACGTGTTCACGATGACCGACGGGGGCTTCGCGAAGCGCTCGCGGATCACCGACTACCGCCAGCAGTCGCGCGGTGGCCTCGGGATCAAGACGATGTCGCTGGCGAACGAGGACCGCGGTGGTCTGGTCGGCGCCTTCATCGTGGTCGACGGCGACGAGATCCTGTCCATCACCCAAGGTGGTCAGGTTGTTCGCAGCCCGATCAACGAAGACTTCCGGGCGACCGGACGCGCCACGATGGGCGTGAAGTTCGTGACGCCGAAGGAGGGAGACGCCGTGGCGGTGGTCACCCGTTCGGTCGAGTCGCCGGACGAGGTGCTCGAGGAAGCCTCGGACGTCGCGGCGACGGACGGAGAATCGCCGGATGTGGCACCGGATGCAACAATCGAGAGCGAGACGACGTCTTCCCCGGTGTCGTCGGAGTCCGAGGCCGGACCCGCAGTCGATCCAGGAGAGTGAGGGCTGATGACAGAGCGCTCTGCCGAGCAGACCCCTGTCCAGACGCGCCCCGACCAGCGCGGAGACCGTCACGACACCACGCGAGTCCCGCTGGCCGAGCGCCTCCAGCGACGGATCACCGCCGCATCCGCCGAGCGTCGTAGCCCGGCTCCGTCCCGCGAGTCCGCCCGAGTGCTCCCGCCGATGCCACCCGAGCTGCGCGAGGACCACTCCACCGCCGAGGCCGCTGCCGCAGCCCCTGCCCCGGTCCTCGCCCCCGAGCCGCAGACGCGCACCGCGCCGCCCGTCCCCGACTCATCGCTGCCGGAGCCGACGGCCCCCGTCCAGGTCGGCCGGCCCTCGGCGACCAAAGGCCGTACCGGCGCGGCGCCTGCGCCGGTGCGCACCGCGCGGCGAGCGCGCCTGCGGCTGAGCAGGATCGACCCGTGGTCGGTGATGAAGGTGTCGTTCCTGCTCTCGATCGCCTTCGGCATCGTGACCGTGGTCTCGGTCTTCCTGGTGTGGTCGGTGCTGAACGCCGCCGGGGTGTGGACCTCGATCAACAACACCGTCTCGGACACCGTCTCCAGCGGCAACAACGTCTCGACGTTCGACATCCGCGACTACCTCGGGATGTCGCGGGTCCTCGGCTTCACCATGCTGGTCTCGGTCGTCGACGTCATCTTGATCACCGCGATCGCGACGCTGGGGGCGTTCCTCTACAACATGGCCGCCTCGCTGCTCGGTGGCATCGAGGTCACCCTGTCGGAGGACAGCTGAGCGAGCCCCGACCCCCGAGACCACCGATTCGGTCGGCCTCTCGCGGCTGCGGTAATGTCTCGCACCGGTCTGCCGACCACTCCCGGGCCTATAGCTCAGACGGTTAGAGCGCTTCCCTGATAAGGAAGAGGTCACAGGTTCAAGTCCTGTTAGGCCCACCATTCGATCGATCTCGGAACCATCCGTGAGCGGGAATGTCTCGGTATCGCTGCCGGGCGGAACGCAAAACCTTACGCTGCGACCGTGCCAACTCCGGGGAGCCAGCAGCTGATCTCGCGCATCAGCGCAGCGGTGCGTCCGCGCCCGGCGTCACGAGGTACCTGGTGGCTGCCCCTGGTGGGCGTGGTCGGGTGGCTGTGGTGGACCCTGTGGCCCACCCTGCGGGCGCCGTTCGGGATGGCTGACGACCACGCGATCATCGACATGACCGCGCCGAGCGGACGCCTGCCCTGGGCACACCTCCCGGCGACCGTCGGCAACCTCACCTCCGAGCCCGTGGGTCGCTTCCGTCCCCTCTACTGGACCGGCCAGGCGCTCGAGGCAGCGCTGTGGGGCCGCCATCCGACGATGTGGTATGTCGACCGGCTCCTGCTGGCGACGATCACGCTCGTCTGTCTGTACGTCGTCCTCAGCAAGGTGCTGCACCCGGTCCTGGCCGCGATGATCTCGGCGCTGCCGTTCTGCGGCCCGCAGGTCGAGACCTGGACCCGACTGGGACCGAACGAGGCCTACGCCATGCCGTTGACCGCGGCCGGGGTCATGCTCGTGCTGGTCCCGGCTCTGCGCGGGCGAACCCGGCCCCACGAAGCGTGGGCCGGCTATCTCCTGCTGGCGCTGGCAGGGTTGGCGAAGGAGAGCTTCGTCACCGTCGGCCCGGGCCTGTGCCTGGTCATGGTCGTCCTCGGCTGGTCGCGGCTCACCCGACGGGACTGGGCCGTGGCGGGCGGGGTCTGGGCCGCCGCCCTCGTCGACCTCACCGCCATCGAGCTCAAGGTCCACAGGTACGGATCGCTCTATCCGCAGGTGCACACCGTCGGGTCGGTGGCCGGCTTTCTCGGTCACGTCGCGCTCTACGAGACCGTCGGTGCGGCACTGCCGATCCTGGTGGGCCTGATCGTCGTGCTCCAGAAGAGCTCTGGCTCCCGAGACATGAAGCCGGCCGCATTGGTCCTGGTTGGCGTGCTGATGCTGGCGCTGCCGCAGATCTACCTCAACGCCGGCGCCGCTCGCGACATCGAGGGTCGCTACCTGTATCCCTTGGTCCTCACGATGGTGCTGCTGTGGGGCTACGCGGGGTGGCTTGTTCGACGCTCGCCCCAGGCGCGCCGGCTCACCGTGCTGCTGGCCGTCGTCCTGGCGCTGCCCTTGACGGTCGGCGCTGCCTACGGCCGGAGTGTGGCCCAGAAGAACGCGGCGACCACGTCGCAGTTCCAAGCCACCATCAGCCACGTGGAGCACGCGGCCGACGAGCTGCACGCCCGCACCATCGTCATCCAGCCGAGCGATCCCTACTGGGACTACGAGCCCGTCGAGTCGTACGCCGCCTACCTCAAGGCCGACGGCTACACCGTGGTCAC
>NZ_DATAVI010000036.1:0-99401 GCF_036267815.1 Nocardioides sp.
AGAACATCGCCCGGTACCGGGACTATCCCCGCCTGGTCGGCGAGACCGGCGGCAAGGACTTCGTGATCGTCCACCCCTCGGCCGATCCCGCCTCCATCGTCACCACCCTGGTCCGCGGGGCCTTTGAGTACCAGGGGCAGAAGTGCTCGGCCGCGTCCCGCGCCTACCTGCCCGCCTCCTTGTGGGCCGCCGTCAAGGATGAGCTGATCGCCGTCACCCGGTCGGTCAGCTACGGCGACGTGTCGCAGGACCTGTCCCTGTTTGGCGGCGCGGTGATCGACGCCCGCGCCGCGGCCAAGCACCGCGATGCGTTCGCCCGGGCGCGGTCCCGCTCCTCGGTCAGCTTCCTGGCCGGCGGCCAGGTCGACGACGAAACCGGTTATTTTATCCCGCCGGCCCTCCTGGAGTGCACCGACCCGGCCGACGAGGTGTTCACCACCGAGTACTTCGGGCCGATCCTCGCCGTCCACGTCTACGACGACACCCGCTACGACCGGGTCCTGACCCAGATGGAGTCGTTCGCGCCCTACGCACTCACCGGCTCGATCATCGCCCGGGACCGCCGCGCCATCGCCGAGGCGCAGGACCTCCTCCGCTTCGCCGCGGGCAACTTCTACGTCAACGACAAGCCGACCGGCGCCGTCGTGGGGCAGCAGCCCTTCGGTGGGGCCCGTGCGAGCGGCACCAACGACAAGGCCGGGTCCGCCCAGAACCTCATGCGCTGGACCAGCCCCCGGTCGATCAAGGAGACGCTGGTCGCCCCGACCGACTACCGCTACCCGCACATGGGCTGACCGACCCGGTCAGGACCTCCACTCGCCCCGGAGCCACCTGGTGCCGACCTTGTGCTCGGCCTCGAAGGCCTTGCCCATGAACCCCGCGACGAGGTCCTCGACCTTGCCGCCGACCAGGGGGATGCTCACCTTCACCGCGAGCTCGATCTGCTGGACGACGTCCGCGCCGGCCCGGGTGAGCGTCGTCGTACCACTCATGTCGCCGGGCTTGCCCGGGATCGCCACCCGGATGTCCGCGGCGGAGTGCGACGACCAGGCCTCCTCCTGCACGAACCGGATCTCGCTTCCGACCAGGCGCCGGGCGAACGACGGGATGCGCTCGGTGCCGTGGGCCTCCTCGAGACGGACCCGCATCCCGGCGCCCTCGGCCGAGATCTCGCAGGTGAGGTCGACGACGCGCTGGTAGTCCCCGACGGCCCTGCGGTACGCCGGGTCGCCGAGCATCGCGTAGACGTCGTCGACCGTGGTCCCGGGGTAGGTGAGGGTGTGGCTCACGCGCTTCATGAGCCCATCATGACCGCTCCGCAGCCACCGGGGCGCGTGGTGGCTTTGTCCCGCGGTTCGCCGGGTCCTAACCTCGGAACGTGTCAATGACGACCGACCTCGAGAAGTCTCATCTGCTCACCCAGGCGATCAGCCTCGCCGAGCGCAGTTCCGGCACCGGCGGGCCGCCCAAGACCGAGGTCGCCGAGCTGCTCAACGCCTACTACCGCTACGTCGCCGTCGACGACCTCGCCGACCGCTCCGCGGAGGAGCTGTACGGCGCGCTGGCCTCGCACTACCGCACCGCCGAGACCCGGCCCCAGGGCACGGCCAGCGTCCATGTCTTCACGCCGAGCCTCGCCGAGCACGGGTGGTCGGCGGGCGGCCACTCGGTGGTCGAGGTCGTCACCGACGACATGCCCTTCCTGGTCGACTCGGTCGTGATGGAGCTGACCCGTCAGCTGCGCGACGTGCTCCTCGTGGTGCATCCGCAGTTCGACGTGACGCGTGACGTGACGGGGCGCCTGGAGTCGATCGCCTGCCTGGACGCCGGGTCGGCCGGACCTCCCGAGGGCACCGAGCGCGAGTCCTGGATGCACGTCGAGATCAGCCGGATCGGGCACGACGAGGACGTCGACGCCATCGCGGCCGACCTCCAGCGTGTCCTGCGCGACGTCCGCGAGTCGGTCGAGGACTGGGACCGGATGCGGCAGCAGGTCACCGAGATCGCCGCCGAGCTGGCGAGTGCGCCGCCGTCGTCGCTGTCCGAGGCGGAGGTGGCTCGAGGTCGCGCGTTCCTCGACTGGCTGGCCGACGACCACTTCACCTTCCTGGGCTACCGCGAGTACCACCTCGAGCGCGAGGGTGCCGACGAGTTCCTCCGCGGGGTTCCCGGTAGCGGTCTGGGGATCCTGCGCAACGACCCCGAGATGGCCGCGGTCGGCAAGCTCCCGCCCAAGGGTGCCGAGATGGCCCGCGAGCACACGCTGCTGGTGCTGGCCAAGGCCAACTCCCGCGCGACGGTCCACCGCCCGGCGTACCTCGACTACGTCGGGATCAAGTCCTTCGACGCCAACGGGGAGGTGATGGGGGAGCGCCGCTTCCTCGGCCTGTTCTCCAGCGCGGCCTACACCGAGTCGGTCTGGCACGTGCCGCTGCTGAAGGAGAAGGCCGACGACGTCCTCAACCTGCTCGGGCTCGACTGGCGCAGCCACGCCGGCAAGGCGCTGATCGACACCCTGGAGACCTACCCGCGCGACGAGCTGTTCCACACGCCGGTCGACGAGCTGGCGTCGATGGCCGGACGCGTGATGGAGACCCGTGGTCGCCGTCAGCTCCGGATCTTCGTGCGCCGAGACACCTACGGCCGCTACGTCAGCGTGCTGGTCTTCTTGCCCCGCGACCGGTACAACACCACGGTCCGCGAGAAGTTCTCCGAGATCCTCAAAGACACCTTCGGCGGCGACTCCATCGAGTTCACGGTGCGGATGAGCGAGTCGACGACGGCGCGGGTGCACTTCGTGGTGCATCCGGTCAAGGGCGAGAAGATCCCCGACGTCAACGTCGCCGACCTCGAACGACGCCTGACCGACGCGTCGCGCTCGTGGCGTGACGACTTCACGGCCGCGACCCTCGCGGAGTTCGGCGAGGACGTCGGGGCACGCCTGGCCCGCAGCTTCGAGGCGTCGTTCCCCGCTGCGTACAAGGAGGACTTCTCCGCGGCCACGGGGGCCCTCGACCTGGCCCGGCTCGAGGCGCTGGGCGACTCCGGCACCGACCTGTCGCTGTTCTCCCCGCTCGACGCCGCCCGTGGTGAGGCGCGGCTCAAGGTCTTCCGGCGCGGCGCGTCGATCTCGCTGTCCGAGGTACTGCCGGCGCTGTCGTCGATGGGCGTCGACGTGATCGACGAGCGGCCCTACGAGCTCGATCACGGCGACCAGCCGTCGTACATCTACGAGTTCGGGCTCCGCTACGCGCCGGGGCTGCCCGACCGGCTCCGCGAGCCGTTCCAGGAGGCGATCCGGGCGGTCTGGAGCGGCCACAACGAGATCGACGGCTTCAACGCACTGGTGCTCGCGGCCGGGCTCACGTGGCGTCAGGCCACCGTGCTGCGTGCCTACGCGAAGTACATGAAGCAGGGCAACAGCCCGTTCGCCGTGGACTACATCGAGGAGGCGCTGCGGGGGAACACCGACATCACCAGGCTCCTCGTGCAGCTCTTCGAGGCGCGCTTCGACCCCGGTCGCAACGGCCTCGCGGCCGACGCCGAGGCCCGTACCGCGAGGGCCGACGAGATCAACGTACGCATCGAGCGGGCTCTCGACGACGTGGCCAGCCTCGACCACGACCGGATCCTGCGGTCCTACCTCACCCATGTCAACGCGACGCTGCGCACCAACTACTTCCAGCTCGGCGACGACGGGCAGCCGCACACCTACATGTCGTTCAAGCTCGAGCCGTCGCACATCCCCGACCTTCCGCAGCCCCGGCCGCGCTTCGAGATCTTCGTCTACTCCCCGCGCGTCGAGGGCGTCCACCTGAGGTTCGGCGCCGTGGCTCGAGGCGGACTGCGCTGGTCCGACCGCCGCGACGACTTCCGCACCGAGGTGCTGGGCCTGGTGAAGGCGCAGATGGTGAAGAACACGGTGATCGTCCCGGTGGGCGCCAAGGGCGGCTTCTTCTGCAAGCAGCTGCCCGACCCCAGCGATCGGGACGCCTGGCTGGCCGAGGGCGTCGCATGCTACAAGACCTTCATCTCCGGTCTTCTCGACATCACCGACAACCTGGTCGAGGGCTCGACCGTGCCGTCCCGCGACGTCGTCCGCCACGACGGCGACGACTCCTACCTGGTGGTCGCCGCCGACAAGGGCACCGCGACGTTCTCCGACATCGCCAACGGCGTGGCCAAGGACTACGGCTTCTGGCTCGGCGACGCCTTCGCCTCGGGCGGCTCCGTGGGCTACGACCACAAGGCGATGGGCATCACCGCCCGCGGGGCCTGGGTCTCGGTGCAGCGCCACTTCCGCGAGCGCGGCATCGACAGCCAGGCCACGGACTTCACCTGTGTCGGCATCGGCGACATGTCCGGCGACGTGTTCGGCAACGGCATGCTCTGCTCGGAGCACATCAAGCTGGTGGCGGCGTTCGACCATCGCGACGTCTTCCTCGACCCCGACCCCGACCCGGCGAAGTCGTTCGCGGAGCGCCGGCGGATGTTCGACCTCCCGCGCTCGAGCTGGCAGGACTACGACGCGTCCCTGATCTCCGAGGGCGGCGGCGTGTACTCGCGGTCGCTGAAGGCCGTCCCGATCAGCGCCAAGATGGGCGCGGTCCTCGGGCTCGGCAAGGGCGTCACCAAGCTCACTCCCGCCGAGCTGATGAAGGCGATCCTCCAGGCGCCGGTCGACATGCTGTGGAACGGCGGCATCGGCACCTACGTGAAGGGCTCCGAGGAGACCCACGCCGATGCCGGCGACAAGGCCAACGACGCGATCCGCATCGACGGGCACGAGCTGCGGGCCCGCTGCGTCGGCGAGGGGGGCAACCTCGGGCTCACCCAGCTCGGCCGGATCGAGTACGCCGAGCGCGGCGGCGACCAGCACGGCGGTGCCATCAACACCGACTTCATCGACAACTCCGCCGGGGTCGACACCTCCGACCACGAGGTCAACATCAAGATCCTCCTCGACCGAGTGGTCGCCAACGGCGACCTCACCGAGAAGCAGCGCAACAAGCTGCTCGCCGAGATGACCGACGAGGTCGCGACGCTGGTCCTGCGCGACAACTACGAGCAGAACCTCGCGCTCGCCAACGCCGCGGCGAACGCGTCGTCCCTGCTGCACGTGCACGAGGACTGGATGCGCACCCTGGAGAAGCGCGGTGTCCTCAACCGCGAGATCGAGGGGCTGCCGACCTCACGCGAGGTACGCCGGCGGATCGACCGGGGCGAAGGTCTCACCGTGCCCGAGCTGTCGGTACTGCTCGCCTGGACCAAGATCGTGCTCGCCGACGAGCTCGTCGAGTCCGACCTGCCGGAGGACCCCTACCTCCACGTCGACCTGGTCGGCTACTTCCCGACCCAGCTCAAGGAGGGCTTCGAGTCCTCGATCGCCGACCACCCCCTGCGCCGCGAGATCATCGTCACCCAGGTGGTCAACGACCTCGTCAACGGCGCCGGGATGACCTACTGGCCGCGGCTCGCGGGCGAGACCGGTGCGACGCCGGAGGAGCTGACCCGGGCGAACTTCGTCGCCCGGGAGGTGTTCGGCTCGCTGCCCCTGCGCGAGGAGCTGGCGACCTACGACAACGCTCTCGACGCCGCCTGCCAGACGCGGATGCGCATCGAGATGCGCACCCTGGTCGAGCGCGCCTCGCGCTGGCTGGTGAACAACCGCCGGCCGCCGCTGGACAGCCAAGCCACCGTCGACTACTTCCGTGAGCCGGTCCAAGGACTGATGACCGAGCTCCCGTCGCTGCTCACCGGCCGCGAGCTCCGGGCGTACGAGGCTCGGATGGCACGGCTGACCGACGACGGCGTTCCCGGCGACCTGGCCTCCCGGGTCGCCGTCCTGCATCCGGCGTACCAGCTGCTCGGCGTGCGCGAGATCGCCGACCGCCTCGGGCTCGACCCGGTCGAGGTCACCCGGCTGCACTTCACGCTCGGCGAGCGGCTGGGCCTGCCCGACCTCGTGACCCGGATCCTGGCCCTGCCACGCGACGACCGCTGGCAGACCATGGCTCGGGCAGCCCTGCGCGACGACGTCTACGCCGTGCACGCCCAGCTCACCGCGCAGGTCCTGCGAGACACCGACGACTCGCACTCCGTGCCGGCGCGGATCCAGGAGTGGGAGGACGGCGACGCCGTCGTCGTCTCCCGAGCCGCCACGACCCTGGAGGAGATCTGCGCCGACGACGCCGCCGACCTCGCCCGGATGTCGGTGGGACTGCGCGTGGTCCGGGGCCTGCTCGCGAACTAGCCGTGCTCGCTGCCTCGCGGAGCCTCAGCTGAGGACGAGGCCGTTGTGCCGGCGCGAGTCGCCTTGGAGCAGACGGGGCGAAGCCATCCGAGATGACGCCCGGTCCGGCTCCCACCCAGCTACCGACCGGGACCCACTCCTTGGGGGTTGTCTCCGGCCGGAGCGTGAGTTCTTCTGGTGGTCATCTCGGTATGCGGTCAGTCGCTGGGGAGAAGCGGTTGGAGTGTCGGTGCCCGCTGGTTGGGTTGCTCTCATGACAGCCACTGCCGCCCCCGAGATCGTCGGGCTTGCTGAGCTCGACGAGCTCACCGCGGCCGAGCTGTTGGCGTGCGTGGGGGATGCGGAGACCGCGGAGCGGCGCGCCGGCCTGGCGAAGCTGGAGCTCGCCCTTCAGTGGTGCGTGCTCCACCCGGCGTCGGAGGAGACGGGCGCGGCGGTCTGGGGAGACGCCGGCCTGCCGGGCTTCACCCAGTGCGACGAGGCGCTGGGAGGGGCGGGGTGCCCCCTGGTCGCGGCGCACGCGCCCGAGCCGTTCGCCGCCGCGCTGGGAGTGTCCACGATGGCGGGGATGCAGGTGCTGGCCGACGCCCTCAACCTGTCCCACCGCCTGCCGCGCACCTGGGCCTTGGTGCGGGCGCTGGGCGTGGCGCCGTGGAAGGCCCGGCGGCTGGCCCAGGCCACCCACCACCTCTCGGCCCAGGCCGCCGCGTTCGTCGACGCCCGGCTGGTCGACCGGCTCGACGCGTGCGGTGCGGTGCTGATCGACCGGGTCGTGGCCGAGGCAGCGGCCCGGTTCGAGCCCGAGCCTCAGGCCGACGCCGAGGACGCCGGGAAGGCGTCGTGGGACGTGCACCTGACCCACCGTGTCGACGGTGGGTTCGCCGGCACCAGCCACCTGGAGGCCACCGGCGACACGGTCGACCTCACCTCGTTCTACGACCTGGTCTGCGACCAGGCCGCTCACCTGGCGACCCTGGGCGACACCGACACTCTCGGTCAGCGCAAGGCCAAGGCCCTCGGGGTGATCGCCGACGCCCAGGGCCAGCTCGAGCTCAAGGTCGCGCCGGTACCGCGGCGCAGCCTGACCAAGACCCGCGCCTACCTCCACCTCTCCCTCACCGACCTGCTCGGCCTGCCCGATGGCCTGGCGCGCGTCGGTGAGGTCGAGCGCCTCGGCCCGCTCACCGTGGCCAGGATCCAGGACTGGCTGGGGTCGACCCGGGCGACGATCGTCCCCGTCCTCCACCTCGGTGAGGTCCCACCCGAGCAGGAGCGGGCGGTCGACGAGCACGATCCACCACCCGCGATGCGCGAGAAGGTCATCCTCCGCGATCCGCACTGCGTCTTCCCCTGGTGCCAGGCCGGCTCGCGGTCCTGCGACCAGGACCACATCGATCCCTATCTCCCTCTCGACGAGGGCGGGCCACCCGGTCAGACCAGGCCGTCCAACCTCGCCCCCCTGTGCCGGCGCCACCACAACGCCAAGACGGCCCGCCGCTGGCGCTACCGCCGCAACCCCGACGGCACGTACACCTGGCACGGCCCCCACGGCCGGTCCTTCCGCGTCACGGGCGACGGCACACGCCGCATCGACGCCTGACCCCACGGCTCAGACCTGCTCCTCGAGGTCGCCACGAGGCTCGACGACGGGTTGGCACTCGACGGTCTGGACGAGCACGACACCGAGGCCGCCGTCACGGCACTCTGCCTGCACGACCCGGACGCGGTGTCGGGTGCCCTGCTGGTGGCCGCCTCCATCCTCCGGATCTGACCTCGCGCCTGGGATGGGCGACGATGGGCGTCGTGCCGGTCGCGATCCTGCCCACCGAGCGGGCGTCGTCGTTCGTGCTGACCATTGACGGCCGGCCCCAGTCGTGCGTCGACCTCGCCGAACCGGAGCGGCTGGAGTTCGACTACGTGCGCCGGATCGGTGACGTGCTCGACGCGTGGAGTGTGCCGGGAGCGCCGGCGCGGGTGCTGCACGTCGGCGGGGGAGCGATGACGATTCCCAGGTACGTCGCCTCGACGCGGCCCGGCTCGTCCCAGATCGTGCTCGAGCCCGCTACCGAGGTCACCGAGCTGGTACGTCGTGAGCTGCCGCTGCCGCGACGCAGCGGGGTCAAGGTGCGGCCGGTCGACGGGCGGACCGGGCTGGACGAGCTGCGGAGCGGCTCGGTCGACCTCGTGGTCGTCGACGCCTTCGCCGCGGGCCGGGTGCCGGGCGAGCTGGTGACCGCGGAGTGCGGCGCCGCCTACGCGCGCGTCCTGGCCGGCCGCGGCCTGCTGCTGCTCAACCTCGTGGACGCGGCGCCGTTCGCCTGGACACGCCGGGTCGTGGCCGCGATCCGGGAGAGCCTGCCCTTCCTGATGCTGAGCGCCGAGCCGGCGACGCTGCGCGCCCGCCGGCCGGGCAACGTGCTGCTTGTCGCGGGTCTGGCGGGCGTTCCGGTAGCCGAGCTGGCGGCACGGGCGGCCACCGGCGGCGCGCCGTACCGGGTGCTGGACGGGCGGCGCGTCAGCGACACCGTCGGTGGCGGGCAGGCGTTTCGCGACGGCGACGCGGTCGACGGGCCGGTATCGATGTAAGGGGCACGGACGGGTGGCGCGTCGTACCAAATGATTGGGAGGTTGTCCCCGGCGACCGTTAGAGTCGAGCAACGATGTCTGACGATGCAATCCGTGCTCCCACTGCTCACCCGCCCGCCGATGTGAGGTCGCTGTGGCGCCTTCGGGGCTACCTCCGGCCGCACGTGCGCGCGCTGGTGATCATGCTCGTGACGTCGATGAGCGGCGTCGGGGTCGCGATCCTGATCCCGCTCCAGATCAAGGCCCTCATCGACGGGCCCATCCGCCACCACGACGCCAGCGGGCTGGTGCCCCTCGGCGTCACCGTGATGGCGCTGGGTGTGCTGGAGGCGTTCTTGATCTGGTGGCGGCGCTGGGTGCAGAACGCCGCGGTGCTCGAGGTCGAGACGGCCATGCGGCGCGACCTCTACGACCGGCTCCAGGAGCTCCCGATGAGCTTCCACAGCCAGTGGCAGTCGGGCCAGCTCCTCTCGCGCGCCACGACCGACCTGTCGGCCATCCGCCGGTTCTCGGGCTTCGGGATGCTGTTCCTGCTGGTCAACGTCACCCAGGTGGTCGCCACCACCGTCGTGCTCCTCAACATGTACTGGCCGCTCGGCCTGGTCGTGGCGGCCACGGCCGCCCCGATCGTGTGGCTCTCGATGCGGTTCGAGAAGCGGTACGTCGTGGTCTCGCGTCGCGTGCAGGACCAGCAGGGCGACCTCGCGACCCTGTCGGAGGAGGGTGCGGTCGGCATCCGGGTGATCAAGTCGTTCGGCCGGGCCCGCTACGTCGGCAGGCAGTACGACGACGCGGCGCGCGCCCTCTACGAGACCAGCATCGACAAGGTCCGGCTGTCGGCGAAGTTCTGGACTTTCCTGGAGATGATCCCCAACCTCGCGGTGGTCATCGTGCTGCTGCTCGGGGCGATCGGGGTCGGCCGCGGCGAGCTGACGCCCGGTGAGCTGGTCGCCTTCATCACCCTGATGCTGTCGCTGGTCTGGCCGGTCGCCTCGCTCGGCGTGATCCTGGCGATGGCGCAGGAGGCGATGACGGCGGCGGCCCGGGTCCTGGAGATCTACGACATGGTGCCCGACATCGTCTCGGGCCAGGCGGTCTCGCCCGGGGCCCGGGGGCACCTCCGCTTCGAGCACGTCGACTTCACGTTCCCCGGCTCCGACGCGGTGGTCCTGCGCGACGTCAGCCTCGACGTCCCGCCCGGCGAGACGATCGCCCTGGTCGGGGCCACCGGCTCGGGCAAGACCGCGCTCACCTCGCTGGTCCCCCGGCTGTACGACGTGACCGGTGGCCGGGTCACGATCGACGGCGTCGACGTCCGCGACTACTCCCTCCAGGAGCTCCGCTCGCTGGTCGCGACGGCGTTCGAGGAGCCGACGCTGTTCTCGATGTCGGCCAAGGAGAACCTCACGCTCGGCCACGCCGACGCCACCGACGAGGAGATCGACGAGGCCCTCGAGGTGGCCCAGGCGGGCTTCGTCCGCGACCTGCCCTGGGGTCTGGAGACCCGGATCGGCGAGCAGGGGATGTCGCTGTCCGGCGGCCAGCGACAGCGGCTCGCTCTCGCGCGCGCCGTGCTTGCCCAGCCGATGGTCCTGGTCCTCGACGACACGCTGTCCGCGCTCGACGTCCACACCGAGAAGCTCGTGGAGGAGGCGCTGCGGCGGGTGCTCGCGGACACCACCGGGCTGGTGGTGGCCCACCGCGCCTCGACCGTGCTGCTCGCCGATCGGGTCGCCCTCCTCCAGGACGGCACGATCACCCACGTCGGGGAGCACCGCGAGCTGCTGGCGACCGTGCCGGCCTACCGCGACCTCCTCGCCGCGGACGCCGAGGAGGACGACTTCGAGGAGGTGTCGGCGTGAGCACGGCCCAGTCCTGGCGCGGGGTCGCCTCCGACGACCTCGACGAGCTCACCGCCGAGACCACCGCCCACCTCGCGGCGCGGTCCCAGCGCCTGCTCCGTGACCTGCTGCGCCCCTATCGGCACCCGCTGAAGCTGCTGATGATCGCGGTCGTGATCGAGAACGCCGCGCGGCTGTCGATCCCGCTGCTGGTGGCCAAGGGCATCGACGTCGGCATCCCGCCGATCCGCCGCGACGACGACATCAGGCCCCTGGTGGTGATCGTCGCGATCGTCCTGGTGGCGACCATCACCCAGGCCATCTCGCGCAACATCTTCCTGGTCAGGTCCGGCAAGATCGGTCAGGACATCCTCTTCGAGGTCCGGCAGCGGATGTTCCGGCACTTCCAGCGACTCAGCCCGGCGTTCCACGACTCCTACACCTCCGGCCGGGTGATCTCGCGCCAGACCTCCGACGTCGACGCGATCTACGAGATGCTCGAGACCGGCTTCGACGGCCTGATCACCGCCGCTCTGACCCTGGTCGGCACCGCCGTGCTGCTGCTGGTCCTCGACGTCCGGCTCGGGCTGGTGGCCCTGCTCTGCGGGCCGTTCCTGGCCTGGGTGACCAACTGGTTCCGCAAGGAGTCGGCCAAGAGCTATCGAGTCACCCGCGAGAAGGTCGCCCTGGTCATCGTCCACTTCGTCGAGTCGATGAACGGGATCCGCGCCGTGCAGGCGTTCCGCCGCGAGCCGCGCAACCAGGAGATCTTCGAGGACGTCAACGACCAGTACCGCGCGGCCAATCTGGTCGCCTTCCGGCTGGTCGCCTGGTTCATGCCCGAGATCCGGCTCATCGGCAACCTCACGATCGGCGTCGTCCTGCTGTACGGCGGGTACCTCGCCTACCAGGGCCAGGTCACCGTCGGCGTGCTCGCGGCCTTCCTGCTCTACCTGCGGCAGTTCTTCGAGCCGATGATGGACATCTCCCAGTTCTACAACACGTTCCAGTCCGCCTCGGCGGCGCTGGAGAAGATCTCCGGCGTCCTCGAGGAGCAGCCCAGCGTCCCCGAGCCCAGCGAGCCGGTGGCCCTGGAGGAGCCGCGCGGCGAGCTGCGCTTCGACCACGTGCTCTTCGAGTACGTCGCCGGGGTGCCCGTCCTGCCAGACCTCGAGCTGAGTGTCCCCGCGGGCCAGACCCTGGCCCTGGTCGGCACGACCGGGGCGGGCAAGACCACGATCGCCAAGCTGGCGACCCGCTTCTACGACCCGACCGACGGTTCGGTCATCCTCGACGGCATCGACCTGCGCTCGCTGTCCGCGCCCGACCTGCACCGCGCGGTCGTCATGGTGACCCAGGAGAACTACCTCTTCTCCGGCTCGATCTCGGACAACATCCGGTTCGGCCGGCCCGACGCCACGCAGGACGACGTCGAGTCCGCGACCCGTGCGATCGGCGCCCACGGCTTCATCGCCGCGCTGCCCGGGGGGTATCAGACCAAGGTCTCCAACCGCGGCGGCCTGCTCAGCGCCGGCCAACGCCAGCTGATCGCCTTCTCCCGGGCCTTCCTGGCCGACCCGGCGGTCCTGATCCTCGACGAGGCGACGTCCTCGCTCGACGTCCCCTCGGAGCGGCTGGTGCAGCGAGCGCTGCGCACGATCCTGTCCGGCCGCACCGCGGTGATCATCGCCCACCGGCTCTCGACGGTGGAGATCGCCGACCGGGTCCTGGTGCTCGAGCACGGCCGGATCGTCGAGGACGGCGCCCCGTCGGACCTGGTCGCCGGTGGCGACGGCCGGTTCTCCGACCTCCACGAGGCCTGGCTCGCGTCACTGGCCTGAGCGCCCAGCCGGCCGGCCCGCGGTTGCCGCATGATTGAACCGAAGAGGCCGCGGTTCCGTATACAGGTCGTGGAGGAGCAGTGATGGCAGCCAGCCCCGACATCGTCATGCAGCGCCTGCACGACGACCACGCCAGCGCGCTCTGGGGGCACTGTCTGCGCCTGGTCAACTACGACCGCGCCCGCGCGGAGGACGTGTGCCAGGAGACGCTGCTGCGTGCCTGGCGCAACGCCTCGCTCCTCGACGAGTCGCAGGGGTCGGTGCGCGCCTGGCTGTTCACCGTGGCCCGCAACGTCGTCATCGACGAGTCGCGCACCCGGCGGGCCAGGTCGGAGATCACGATGGGCGAGCTTCCCGAGCCGCCGTCGACCGCCGACGCCAGCGACGAGCTGCTGATGACCTGGGTCGTCGCCGACGCCGTGACGCGCCTGTCGCCCGAGCACCGCGCCGTCCTCCAGGAGACCTACTTCAAGGGCCGCCCCGTCGCCGAGGCCGCGCGTCGGCTCGGCATCCCCGAGGGCACCGTGAAGTCCCGCACCCACTACGCCCTCCACGCACTCCGGCTCGCACTCGAGGAGATGGGGGTGGTCGCATGAGCACCCAGCACGGCGTCCCCTCGACCGGATGTCCGTACGAGATGTGGGACGGGGCATACGTCCTGGGCTCGCTCTCGCCCGCCGAGCGCCGCGAGTTCGAGGCGCACCTCGACGGCTGCGAGCAGTGCTCGCGCGCCGTGCGTGACCTGGCCGGCCTGCCCGGGCTCCTCGGCCGGATCGGCCCCGAGATCTTCGACGAGCCGGAGCCGGAGCCGGTGCCCGAGACACTGCTGCCGCGCCTCTCGCGTGCGGTCCGCCGCCGTGAGCAGCGCCGTACCTGGCTGACCGCCGGGATCGCGGCCGCGGCCGCGGTGGCCGTGACGACCGGCGGTGTCCTCGCCCTCGACCGGGGCTCGGGCAACCCACCGACGGCGGGCCACCAGGGCCCGGGTGTCGTGCAGGCCTCGAGCGAGCCGATGGACCAGCTCGCCCACGACCCGATGACCGCCAACGTCGCGCTGACCTCCGTCGCCTGGGGCACCCGGGTCGACCTCACGTGCAGCTACCCGCGCGGCACCGTCGAGTACGAGGGCGGCGCCTACGCCCTGGTCGTGCACCTGAAGAACGGTCGCACCGAGCGGGTCGCCACCTGGAACGGCCTGCCCGGCAAGTCGATGCACGTCAGCGGCGCCACCGCGGCGTGGAGGAACGAGATCGCCTCGGTCGTGGTCACCCGTCTGGGCGAGGGCCCGGTCGCCCGGCTCACCGTCTAGCCCCGCGTCTTCTAGATATTCGGCGGAGGGCACGCCCCGTTCACGAGCTGGGACCGCTCAGTGCATACGACGAAGGTTACGGGAGACGTTTGCTCCTCCACCGCGCTCGTCCCGGCAATCTTGTACTCCACGCGAATGCCGATCGTCTTCGCGTACGTCGATGGCGAGGCGCGAACGCCCAGTAGTAGCAGCCACCCTCGCTTGGCCGCATCAATGGTGGCGCCAACCGCAGCAACCGACTTCGGGTCGTACTCGATTGGCGGAAAACCGGGAACGGACAGGAATTGGTAGACCGCTCGCGAAGGCCCGGCAAGACGCCTGCCTACCAGCGTGAGTCCCCGTGGCTGGACCAGCTCCACTCCGGTAAGAACCACGGGCCTCGCGCCGCGCCTGAGCGTGAGGACCTGGAGGCCAACCGTCAAGGTCCCGCCGCCTATCGAGTGGCTCGAACCGCCCCCCGGGGGGTAGGTCACGAAACTGTGGCCCACCGCAGGATTGGCCGGCCGTTGGTGCCAGACGAGGGCCGCGGCTACGAGCGTGACCCCCGCCATCAACGCGACCCCAACGGCGCCTGCCCGCGCTTTGGAGGGGAACTTCACCTACTCCTCCTGAACCGTGTTCAGCTGGGCCCTCGATCGCTACTGACGCGCAAGTACTACACCGCGGCGTGCGAGAACGAGAAAACGCGGAAGAACGACGAGGACACGCCGAGGAGGCATGTCGTTCTTCCGCGTTTTCTTTACCAAGCCGGGGGGAGGGAGGCTCCGAGAGCCACCCCAGGTCATCCCAGCAGGGAAGCGCGCAATGGCGCGTGCGACCGGGTCTCGCGGATGAGGGCGTAGAGGCCGGCGACGATCGCGACGACCTCGACCGCGGCGGCAGCCCAGATGTATCCGCCCTGCCACTTCTCGTGGTCACCGAAGAGCCCGCCTCCGGTGGTCGCGATCGCGAACCCACCCAGGGTCGAGGCGCCGAAGCCGGCGGCGAGGAACGGCGCGAGCCAGTGCTTCCACGAGACGAGCAGCCCGGCGATGACGACCCCGGCGACGATGTTGAGCACGAAGAGGGGGCCGATCACGTGGACGTGGCGCATGCCACCGAGCCACTCGTGGAGGTGGATGTAGGCGGACACGAGGACGGCGAGGGCGGCGATGATGCGTGTGGTCATGGTGGTCGGCTCCGATCCGGGGCCCGGACGGCCCGTTCATCTGGAAGCACGTATCAGCCGGGCCCGGGGTTCGATCCGAAGGCCGACAGGAATCGGTCGCGGAAGTCGTTCATCGGCAGCACCGCGCCGTCGTTGCTGGGACGCAGGCCGGGCGTCCAGCCCCAGCCCGAGATCTGGCGCAGCACGGCGGGATCGTGGGCGACCAGCGAGATCGGGACGTCGTGCGAGACGCCGACCCCGCTGACGTTGCTGTTGGGCTGGTGGTCGCCGAGCACGACCATCACCAGCTTCTTGTCGTGAGAATGCTGCACGAACGAGACCAGCGACTCCAGGGAGTACTGGATCGAGTGCGCGTAGTTGCGCTGCTGGTCGGCACCGCCCAGGAGCTGGAGGATCGAGGTGTGGGCGGGCGCCATGCCGTCGTAGACCGAGCCGTTGCCCAGGGAGCTCCACGGCATCAGCCTGGGCAGGGGCGTCCACGGGGTGTGGCTGGAGACCAGGTCGATCTCGGCCATCAGCGGCCGGCGGCCGGGCCTGTCGAGCTCGTTCCGGGTGAACGCACGGAACGTGTACTGGTCGGGGATGCGGGCGTAGCTGAACCGCGGACCGGTGTAGCCGACGTTGTGGGAGTTGTACATCTTCGCGAACCCGTAGAGCCTCTTGCCCTGCTCCCACGGTCCGTCGTCGGACGGGATGTCGCTGACGGTGCGCCAGCCGGCCCGGCGAAACGCCTGGGTGAGGTTGAACCGCGTCCCGTTCGCGACCTGGTCGTAGCGCTGCTGGGAGTCGATCCAGAGCCCGGTCTGCAACGTCGAGTGGGCGAGCCAGCTGATGCCGCCGAAGGTCGGTGAGCGCAGCCATCCGCTGCGTGCCTGGAAGCCTGCCGTCGCGAGCTGGCCGGTGGCCGCGGCGAGGGTCTGGTCGACCATCGGCGCGAACCACGAGCCGTCGACCGCGACGCGGCCGTAGCTCTCCACGAAGACGAGCAGGACGTCCTTGCCGCGCAGGCCGCGCAGCAGGCGGCTGCCGGGGGTGTCGGCGTAGGGGTCGTGGGCCAGCGCGTGCCGGAACACCGCGCGGTCGCGCAGCTCGGCCTGGATCTGGTCGACCTGGGAGTGCACGAGCGAGGACGCGGGCGCGGCGGCGAGCGTGGTGCCCGAGAGCTGGCTGCCGCCGATGCCGGCGACCACCCAGACCACGGCGAGAGCCACGACGCCCCGCGACCACAGGCGTGGCGCGCCGTGCGCGGCCCGCCGCAGCCGCAGCGCGGCCCACACCGACAGCGCGAGGGCGCCCGCCACCACGAGCAGGGCGCCACCCACGGCGAGCACCTGGCCGAGGTGCCCGGCAGACCGGTTGACCAGGTCCAGCGCCGACCCGAGGTAGTCCGGGTCGGTCAGGGGGTCGAACGGCCGGTCGAAGGCCTCGTAGAAGCCGAGGTCGAGGCCGGTGAGGATCACCGTCACCGTCAGCAGGCCACCCCCGGCGATCGCGAGGACCCGGCCCCAACGGCGCGGCAGGACGACGGCGAGGGCGACGAAGACGAGCAGCTCCAGCGGGATCCCGAGGAGCGCGCCCCAGGACAGGTGGTCGGGTCGGCGGGGCACCATCAGGGCGACCCAGACCAGCAGGAGTGCCACGGCGTCGACCGCGCGCCGTACGACGCGCGACCGGGTGACCTCTCTCTCGCGTCGCCGCACCCAGAGCGCGAGGACCTGATGGCCGAACGACTCCGCGAGCAGCGCGAGGGCCACCAGCGCCAGAGCGCCGGACAGGGTCCGCGGCAGCACGTCGGCGCCCACCACGGCGAGGACGACCCCTTGGACGGCCGCGACGAACTTGGCCCACCGGCGGGGCGGGGTCGGGGCCGTGAGCCAGGGCCAGGCGGCACCGGCCAGCATGAGGAGATAGCGCGCGAGCCCGATCAACAGGACCCAGGCGCCGACCACCGGCACGGCGTAGACGCTGAGCACGAGGATCAGGAACGCGTCGGTCTCCATGTCGAACGACGCCCCGAAGCGGCTGACGCCGTCGGTGCGCCGAGCCAGCCGGCCGTCGACAAGGTCGGTCGCGAGCGCCACCGCGGCCAGCGCGACGACCAGCGTCCGCGGGACCGCGGTGCCCCACGACTGGACGACGAGCGCGGCGATGCCCGCGGTCAGCACGGCGCGGGTCAGGGTCACCGCGTTGGCGGGCCCGAGCCGCGCCAGCCCGTCGCGGCGCACGCCGTGGGAGACCAGCAGCCAGGTGGCCACCGCGACGGCCGCCCCGACCAGGACCGCCTGCTCGTGGAGGCCGGGACTGAGGGTGAGCACCAGCAGCAGCGCGGCCACCGCTGGCAGTACGGTCAATGGACCGACCTGAACCGTGCGCACACTGCCTCCGTATCTCCGGTTACCAGTCATACGAGGGCGGGTCGGCGTCGGTTCATCAACCCGAACGCCGGACGTGGAGGGAGCCGACGTGTCACGAACGGCCCGCGCTTACTGGCTGCGTGAGCCCGGGTTCGGAGAGATCCGCCCAGCGGATCTCCCGGACCCGGGTGAGGGGGAGGTGCTGGTCGAGGCCCTGGTCTCCGGCGTCAGCCGCGGCACCGAGACCCTGGTGCACGACGGTGGCGTCCCGCCCGGCCAGTACGCCGCGATGCGAGCGCCGTTCCAGGAGGGTGAGCTCCCCGGGCCGGTGAAGTACGGCTACCTCAGCGTCGGCCGGGTCGCCGCCGGCCCGGACCGGCTGTGTGGCCGCACGGTCTTCTGCCTGCACCCTCACCAGACGGCCTACGTCGTGCCGGTCGAGGCGGTGACGGTGGTCCCCGACGAGGTCCCCCCTCGCCGCGCCGTCCTCGCCGGCACGGTCGAGACCGCCGTCAACGCGCTGTGGGACGCACGCCCGCTCGTCGGCGACCGGGTCGCGGTGGTGGGCGCCGGCATGGTCGGCCTGTGCGTGGGCCGCCTGCTCGCCGGCTTCCCGGGACTGACCGTGACCATGGTCGACACCGACCCCGCGCGAGCCGAGGTCGCCGGCGCGCTCGAGGTGGGCTTCGCGCGACCCGGCGACGCCCCCGACGAGCTCGACCTCGTGATCCACGCGAGCGGCACCGGTGCGGGCCTGCAGACCTCGCTCGACCTGCTCGCCGCCGACGGCGTCGTCACCGACCTCAGCTGGTACGGCGACGCGCCGGTCGAGCTCCGGCTCGGCGGCCGCTACCACTCGGCGCGGCTCGGGATCCGGGCCAGCCAGGTCGGCGAGGTCGCCGAGGCGCGCCGGAGCCGGCGTACTCGTGCCGACCGGCTGGCACTGGCGCTGCGACTGCTCGCCGACCCCGCCTTCGACGCCCTGCTCACCGGGGAGTCCTCCTTCGACGAGCTGCCCGAGGTGATGGCGAAGCTCGCGTCGGGGTCGATCCCGGCCCTGTGCCACACCTTCGCCTATCCGTCGGGCCCGGGTCGCGCCGGGCCGGGGGAGCAGTGATGTTCGAGGTCACCGTCAGCGACCACATGATGATCGCGCACAGCCTGCGCGGCGAGGTGTTCGGTCCGGCGCAGGCGCTGCACGGCGCGACGTACGTCGTGGAGGCGGCGTTCTCCCGGCCGGACCTCGACTCCGACGGGATCGTGATCGACATCGGCCGGGCGGGCGAGGCTCTCGGGGCGGTGCTCGCGGACCTGACCTACCGCAACCTCGACGAGGTGGAGAGCCTGAGTGGCCTCAACACGACCACCGAGGTGCTGTGCCGCGAGATCGCCGACCGCCTGGCCGCGCGCCTGCACGACGGCAGCCTCGGCGCCCACGCCGGAGACCTCGCGCGCATTCGGGTGACGCTGCGGGAGAACCCGAACGCCTGGGCCGCCTACGAGCGTGCGCCGTGACCGCCGCGCTGTACGCCGTGGTGCCCGAGGGTGTCGACGACCTCTCCCGTCCCAGCGGCGGCAACGTCTACGACCGCCGGGCACTGCACGGGCTCGCGGCGCTGGGCTGGTCGGTCGCCGAGCTGTCGGTCCCTGGGAGCTGGCCGCGGCCGGAGCATGCCGACCTGCTCGAGCTCGACACCCTCCTGGTCGGCATTCCCGCCGGCTCGGTCGTGCTGGTCGACGGGCTCGTCGCCTCCGGCGCCGCCGCGGTGCTCCCGCGCTACGCCCGTCGGCTGCGGCTCGTGGTGCTGGTCCACATGCCGCTGGGGCCCGACCGGGGCGAGCAGCTCGTGCTCTCCTCGGCCACGGCCGTGGTGACGACGAGCGACTGGTCGCGCGAGCGTCTCCGCGCGTGGTACGGGTTGCGCGGCGTCCACGTGGCCGTCCCCGGCACCGACCCGCCCGGCTCCCGGGCCCCCCGCGCCCACGCGGGCGGAGGCACCTCGCTGCTCTGCGTCGCGGCCGTGCATCCCGGTAAGGGGCATGACCTGCTGCTCGAGGCGCTCGCGGCGCTCGGCGACCGGGCGTGGACCCTCACCTGCGTGGGCTCGCTCGAGATCGACCCCCCTCACGTCTGCGCCGTGCAGACCCAGGTCTACGCGCGGTCGTGGGAGCGCCGGGTCACCTTCACCGGGCCGCTTGCCGGCGGCAGCCTGGCGGCGGCGTACGAGGAGGCCGACCTGGTGGTGCTGTCCTCGCGCTCGGAGAGCTACGGCATGGTGGTCGCCGAGGCGCTGGCCCACGGCGTCCCGGTCGTGGCGACCGCCGTGGGCGGGGTCCCCGAGGCGCTCGGGGGAGGACCGGCCGGAGCGCTGCCGGGCCTGCTGGTGCCCGCCGAGGACCCCGCCGCACTGACCGGCGCCCTCCGGGCCTGGCTGGACGACCCCGGGCTGCGTGAGCGGCTCGCCCTCGCGGCCGATCGACGCCGACCGTCGGTGCGACGCTGGCCCGAGACCGTGGCCGACCTCGACGACGTGCTGCGACGGGTGACCGCCTGCGACCCGGTCGGGGTACGGCGGTGAGCCGCGTCTCGCCGTGGTGGCGGCTGGTGGCCGGCGTCCTCGTGCTCGCGGTCCTGGTGTGGCGCTTCGGGACCGGACCGTTCGCCGACGCGTGGCGGCTCACGACGTGGAGGTCGGTCCTCGCGGCGCTGGTGCTGACGGCGCTGGCGACGCTCGCGAACGCCTGGCGCTGGCGGGTCGTCGCCCGCGCTCTGGGGGCACCGCTGACGCTCGTCGGCTCGGTCACGGCCTACTACCGCTCGCAGTTCCTCAACTCCGCGCTGCCGGGCGGGGTCCTCGGCGACGCCGACCGCGGCGTGCGCCACGGCCGCGCGGCCGGCGACCTCGGCCTCGGGCTGCGCGGGATCGTCTGGGACCGCGTCACCGGCCAGGCCGTCCAGGTGGTCCTGCTCGCGGTGGTCGTGCTCGTGCTGCCCACGCCGCTCCAGGCCTACGCGCCGTCGTCGACCGCGGGCGTCGCCGGGTGCGCGCTGCTGGTCTGGGGGCTGGCCCGGCGCCGCCACGGCACGTCGTACCCCGGTCGCGACCTGAGGGCCCTGCTCCGGCCGGGCGTGGCCGGCCGGGTGGTGCTCGCCTCCTGCCTGTCCTCGACGGCCCATGTCTGCGTCTTCGCCGTGGCGACCGCGACCGTCGGGGTGCATCTGGGGCCTGCTGCCCTGGTGACCGTCGCGCTGGGCGTCCTGGTCGGGTCCTCGCTCCCGCTGAACGTCGCCGGGTGGGGTCCGCGCGAAGGGGTCACGGCCGGGCTCTTCGCCCTGGTGGGGCTCGGCTCGGCCACCGGGCTCACGGTCGGCATCGTGTTCGGGGTGCTCGCCTCCGTGGCGACCGTTCCCGGCGTCGCGGTCCTGGTCGCCGAGGCCGTCGTCCGTCGGCGTCGGTCCGTGCCCGTGCCCGTGCCTGCCGGCGAGCCTCTCGAGCAGGTGCCGCATGGCTGAGCGCCCCTACACGCTGCTCTCGTGCAGCATGTCCATCGACGGCTACATCGACGGCGCCAGCGAGAGTCGGCTGCTGCTGTCCAACGACCTCGACTTCGACCGGGTCGACCAGGTGCGGGCCGAGGTCGACGCGATCCTGGTCGGCGCGACGACGGTGCGCAACGACAACCCACGTCTGCTCGTCCGCGACGCCGCCCGCCGACGTGCGCGCCTCGACCGCGGCCTGCCCGAGCAGCCGGTCAAGGTGACGGTGACCCAGCGCGGCCTGCTGGAGTCCTCACGCCGGTTCTTCGCCGACGACGGGAGCCGGAAGCTGGTCTACGCCAACACGCGGGTGGCGCCGGCTCTCGAGCGCCGGATCGGAGGCCTCAGCGAGGTCGTTGACGGAGGAGACCCGGTGCCGATGACCGGCCTGGTGCGCGACCTGGGGCGGCGCGGCGTACGCCGGCTGATGGTCGAGGGCGGTGGGGCCATGCACACGCAGTTCCTCGCCGAGGACCTCGTCGACGAGCTGCACCTGGTGGTCGCGCCGTTCTTCGTGGGAGAGCCGGCGGCGCGGCGCTTCGTGGGTGAGGGGGACTTCCCCTGGCACCCCGGGCGCCGCGCGAGGCTGGCCGAGGTGCGCCAGCTCGGTGACGTCGTCCTGCTGCGCTATGCGCTCTCCGAGCGCTTCGAGCAGGCCTAGCAGACGGAGAACAGGCTCAGAGCGTCGTGTGGGTGCCGGTGCCGCGCACGGGCGCCGGGACGGGGTCGGGGCCCCCGGCGCCACGGCATGGCCGAATGCCGAGTTCCGCGTCAGCCGCGCGCCCCCACGCCACTAGGCTTCCGGCGTGACCGGTCCTTGGCCCAGCGCGGTGCAGATCGTCGAGGGCATCGCGGCCGGTACGACGTCCGCGGAGGCCGAGGTGGAGCGCGCGCTGGCCGCGACCACGGCTCGTGACCCCGCGCTCAACGCCTTCTCGGTGGTGGTGGCCGACCAGGCTCGCGAGCAGGCGAGGTACCTCGCCCTCGGCCCCGGCGAGGGCAACGGCCCGCTGTACGGCGTGCCGGTGGCGATCAAGGAGGAGCTCGACGTCGCGGGGTGCGTGACGACGTTCGGCGGTCTGGCCAACACCACACCCGCGGCCGAGGACGGCGAGGTGGTCCGCCGGCTGCGGGCGGCCGGAGCCGTCCTCGTGGGCAAGACGCGGATGCCGGAGCTCGGCTCCTACCCCTACACCGAGTCGGTGGCGGGTGGCTACACGCGCAACCCGTGGCGGCCCGGCTTCTCCCCGGGCGGGTCGAGCGGTGGCTCGGCCGTCGCGGTCGCGTCGGGGATGGTGCCGGTCGCGATCGGCGGCGACGGCGGCGGGTCGATCCGCATCCCTGCGGCGTGCTGCGGCCTCTTCGGCCTCAAGCCGCAGCGGGGCCGCGTCACCAGCGCGCCGCACGAGCACCTGTGGTGGGCCCTGGGCACCGCGGGGCCGCTGACGCGGACCGTGCTGGACTCCGCCGTGGTCTACGACGTCATCCGCGGACACCTTCCGAGCGACCGGTGGCAGGCCGGCGAGGTGGGCTCGTTCAGCGAGGCGGCACGCCGCGAGCCCGGACGGCTGCGCGTCGGGTGGAGCGTGACCCCGCCGACCAGGGGCCTGCGACCCCACGTCGACCATGTGGCCGCCGTGCGGGAGACGGCACGGCTGCTGTCGGACCTGGGGCACGAGGTGCACGAGGTCGACCCGCACTACCCCGACCCCAGCGCGGCGTTCGTCCCGCAGTTCTTCGGAGGCATCCGCACCGAGGCCGACCAGGTCGAGCACTACGACCGGCTCGAGCGGCGTACCCGGGAGACCTGCCGGCTCGGGTCCTGGGTGACCCCGCGCGTCCTCGAGGCCGCCCTGCGCGCGACCGAGCGGGTCTCGGCCAGGGCCAACCGGATCTTCGACAGCGTCGACGTGCTGCTCACCCCCACGATCGCCCACCGGCCGCCGCGCGTCGGCGTCCTGGACGGCCTCGGCACGGTCCGGGCCTCCTTGAAGTCCCTGCCGGCCGTCACCTATGCCGCGATCTGGAACGTCGCGGGCAACCCGGCGTGCTCGGTGCCGGCGGGGTCGGGCACCGACGGACTGCCGGTCGGGGTGCAGCTGGTGGGTCCGACCGACGGCGAGGAGGTGCTGTTCAGCCTGGCCGCCCAGCTCGAGCGGGCCCGGCCCTGGCCCCTGGTCGCCCCCGACCAGGTCACCTAGAGCCGGCCGCCGCGGAGCCGTGCGGCGCGGGCGGACAGCACGCTCCGCTCGGCCTCGTTGCCCGTCAGCCGGGCGGCCCGGTCGAGCTCGGCGGCCGCCTCGGCGACGCGTCCCGCCCGCGCCAGCAGGTCGCCGCGGACGGCGGGCACCAGGTGGGACGCCGCCAGCGCCGGATGCCCCGCGACCGCGTCGAGCACCGCGAGGCCGGCCGCCGGACCGTGGGCGCGCCCGTGCGCGACCGCGCGGTTGACCTGGACGACGGGATTCTCGCCGAGCTGGACCAGCACGTCGTACCACCCCGCGATGCCGCGCCAGTCGGTCTCCTCGGCCGAGGCTGCCCGGGCATGACCGGCCGCGATCTGCGCCTGCACGATGTAGGGCCCGGCCGGGCGGCCGGCCGCGACGGCCTGCATGGCCCGCTCGAGGGCCGCGAGGCCACGGCGGATCATCAGCTCGTCCCACCGGGAGCGGTCCTGGTCCTCCAGCAGCACCGGTCGGCCCTCGGCGTCGGTGCGCGCGTGGAGGCGTGAGGCCTGGAGCTCCATCAGGGCCAACAGGCCGTCCACCTCCGGGTCCTGGGGCGCGAGGGCGGCGAGCATCCGGGTGAGCCGCACGGCCTCCGCGCACAGGTCGGGGCGGGCCCAGTCGGCTCCGCTGGTCGCGGTGTAGCCCTCGTTGAAGATCAGGTAGAGGACGCCCATGACGTCATCGAGCCGCGCCTCGCGCTGCGCGCCGACGGGGAGCTCGAACGACTCGCCCTCGAGGGTCTTCTTGGCCCGGGAGACGCGCTGCCCCACGGTGGCGTCCTTGGTCAGGAACGCGCGAGCGATCTCAGGGACGGTCAGGCCGCCGACCAGCCGGAGCGTCAACGCCGCCCGGCTCTCGGGCGAGAGGGCCGGGTGGCAGGTCAGGAAGATCAGTCGCAGCACGTCGTCGTCGATGTGGTCCACGAGCGCGTCGAGGTCGGGCATCTGCGCCTCCTCCCTCTCCCGTGCCTGGCCCAGCTCGGTGGTACGCCGGCGCAGCGTCTCGGTGCGGCGGAACTGGTCGACGGCCCGGCGCTTCGCCGTCTGCATCAGCCACGCCGCCGGGTTGCTCGGAACGCCGGACTCCGGCCACTGCTTCAGCGCCGCGACCAGGGCGTCCTGGGCGAGGTCCTCGGCCAGGGCGAGGTCTCTGGTCATCCGGGTGAGTGCGCCGACCAGCCGTGCCGACTCCTCGCGCCAGACCTGCTGGACCGCGGCCCGGGCCTCGTCGGTCGGCGTCGCCTCACTCACACCGGCGAGCGTATGCGCGAAGGCCTCCTCTCCGGCTCGACGGGACGCTTCCGCCCGTACGTCGTACGGGCCGGCAGGCTTTCGACACGACGGCGAAGGTTCCTCAGGCCTCGGGGGAGTAGCGGCCGAGCAGGTCGTCGACGTGCTCACCGGTGACGACCCGGCTGCTCTCCCAGCCGGTGACCACGAGCAGGAACCGGTCGCCGTCCAGCATCCGGAGGTCCAGGTCGGTCAGGGCCCGGACGGTCGCCGTGCGCGGCACGCGTCGGAGCAGCGCGATCTCGCCGACCAGCTCACCGGGTCCGAGCTCGGCGACCCTGCGCCCGTCGCCGAGCACCTCCGCCGTGCCGTGCTCGATGACGACGCACCCGTCGGCCGCGTCGCCCTGGGTGTAGACCGTGTCGCCGGCGGCGACCTGCCGGGGTCGGAGTCCGGCCGCCAGCTGCTCGAGTGCGGGCAGGGGCAGCGGGTCGAGGACGGCGACCCGACGCAGCAGGGCGAGGTCCTCGTCGCGGGCCGCCATGGTGTCGTCGAGACGGCGCAGCAGCGCCCACGAGACCACCACGACGGCCGGGCCCAGCGCACCGACCACGACGAGGGCGACGCGCAGGGAGGTCGCCGAGGCGAGCCAGGCAGCCAGCACCGAGCCGCCTCCGACGGCCAGGCCGCCCAGGCACTCCAGCAGCCCGAAGACCCCGATCAGCTCGCGCTCGGGAACCAGCCGCGCGACGAGGGTGAACAGCCCGACGTCCACCAGCGCGTTGCCCACGCCGAGGACGGCGAACAGCGCGAGGGCCGGCACCTCGTGCGGCACCGCGGCGAGCAGCGCCAGTGGCAGCCCCCACAGGGCCACCCCGACCCCGAACCACGAGGCGAGTCGCCGGTTGCCCACGAAGACCGACGCGAACAGCGAGCCGACGACCGCGCCCGCCCCGATCGCCGACGTGAGGGTCCCGACCCCGGGGTCGCCGATGTGCAGCAGGTCGACCGCGACCAGGACGCTGAAGACCGAGACCGCCCCACGGCTGACCACCTGGGCCGCGAGCAGGGCGGTGAGCACGCGCATCGGCCCCGACTGCACCGCCGCCCGGGCGCCGACGAGCAGCCCGCCCAGGACCGACCCGCGTGCCGCCGACCGCTCGGGCTCCTCGACCCTCAGGCCGAGGCTGGCCGTCGCCGACAGGCCGGAGAGGACGGCGACCGCGACGAACCCGGACGCCGTACCCCGGGTCGCGAGCAGGGCTGCGGCCAGCGCCGGCCCGACCAGGGTGGAGATCGAGTCGAGCAGTCCGCGGACGACGTTCGCCTGGGCCAGCTCGGTCGGGGTCTGGCAGAGCAGGGGGAGCAGGGCCGAGCTCACGGGCCGGTAGAGCAGGGCGGCCGCGGTCGAGCCGATCGCCAGCCCGTAGACGACGGCCTCGCTGCCGCCCGCAGCGGCAGCCAGCGCGATCCCCGCCGCGGTGCCACATCGGGCGACCGAGACGACGGTGAGCGCGATGTCGCGGCGGCAGCGGTCGGCCAAGGCCGACCCGAACGGCGCGAGCACGGCCGAGGGCAGCATCCGGAGCAGCGACACCAGGCCGACGGCCTCGGCGCCGCCGTGCTGGAAGGCGTAGACCGACAGCACGACGGTGAAGGTCCACTCCGCCGTGCAGGCGCCGGCGAACCCGAGCTGGACCCGCCGGACCGAGGGGCTGCGGGCGCTGGCGGCGAACGCCCGCGCGGCCGTCCGCAGACGTCCCCCGTTCGTGCCCGTCACCCGTCGAAACCTAGTGTCCGGGGCGGCCCCGGGCTACGGTGCCGGGATGCGGGAGCGCCCCGCGCTGTTTCTCGGGCTGCTCGCGGACCAGCCAGAGCTCATCGCCCAGGTGGGCGCACTGCGCTGGCGCGCGGCCGGATCCGTCGGGACGCCCGGCCCCTGGATCGAGTCGACCGCGCGGACCGCCGGCCGCGACCGCCTGCCGCTGACCCTGGTCGCGACGGGCCTCGACGGTGAGGTGATCGGCGCGGTCACCCTGGACACCACCGCAGACGCAGCAGGGGAGAGCACGGCGGCGTGTGCCCCCGGGACGCCGTGGGTCGTCCGGATGGTGGTGCGTCCGGGCGAGCGCCGGTGTGGCGTCGGGCGGCTCATGGCGAGCGCGCTGGAGGACCTGGCGCGCGAGCACGGGCACGACGAGCTGTGGGTGGTCGCCGCCGACGACGACGCGAACTTCTACCGACACTGCGGCTGGCTCGACCACGCTCCCGCGACCGAGACGAGCGACGTCGTACTCCGCAAGGCCGTCGTGCCTGCCTGATCTCCGCGAGCGGTCAGCTCGCCTTCTTCTTCGCGGCCTTCTTGGCCGGAGCCTTCTTCGCGGCCTTCTTCGCGGCCGGCCTCTTGGTCTCGGTGGAGTCGCTGGACTCGCCGCGGGCGCTCTTGGCGGCATCCACCGACCGCTGGAGGGCGGCCAAGAGGTCGACGACCTCGCCGGAGGACTTCGTCGAGGTCGGCGTGCGCTTGACCTCGCCGCCCTCGATCTTGTTCTTGACCAGCTCCTCGACGGCCCCGGCGTAGTCGTCCTCGAACTCGCTGGCGTCGAAGTCGCCGGCCAGGGTCTCGACCAGCATGTTGGCCATCGTGACCTCGGCGTCCTTGACCTCGCCGGCCTCGACGGAGAAGTCGGGTATCCGGACCTCGTCGGGCCACATCATCGTCTGCATCACGATCACGTCGTCCTTGACGCGCAGGACACCCACCGTCGTGCGCTGGCGCAGGGCGACGGTGACCACGGCCATCCGGTCGGCGTCCAGCAGGGCCTGGCGCAGCAGGGCGTAGGGCTTGGCGCCGGTCTTCTCCGGCTCGAGGTAGTAGCTCTTCTCGAACAGCATCGGGTCGATCTGGTCGCTCGGGACGAACTTCTCCACCGAGATCTCCCGCGACGAGGCGCTCGGCAGCGCCGCCATGTCGTCGTCGGTGAGGATGACCATCTCGCCGTCCTCGGTCTCGTAGCCCTTGGCGATGTCGGCGTAGTCGACCTCCTCGCCGTCGATCGCGCAGACCCGCTGGTACTTGATCCGCCCGCCGTCGGTGGCGTGCACCTGACGGAACGACACGTCGTGGGACTCCGTCGCGGCATACAGCTTCACCGGCACGCTGACGAGCCCGAACGACACCGCGCCCTTCCAGATAGCACGCATCTCATACCTCCGTGACTCGTCGACTCGGTCCAGTATCCGTGAGCGAGCCTGGGAACGCACGCACCGTGAAGTCGTGGCACCGAGTCGGGCCGGAGACGGCTGTCGGCGGGCCATGCTTGAGTGGGCACATGGAGATGGCATCGCCTCGGGCGGGTTCGAGGACCTGGCGGGCGGCGAGCTGCTCGACCACGTCGGGGACCTGGCCGCGCTCCAGCGCCGGTGCGAGGTGCAGATCCTGGCCGCGGCCGTGCAGCATGCCTACCTCGACGACGACCACGCGCTCGACCGCGCCGACTTCCGCACGCCGAGCCGGGAGCGGACCCGCCAGCTGGGTGGGCCGGGCACTCCGGTGGTGGCCGAGTTCGCCGCGGCAGAGCTCGCCGGGCGGTTGGGGTGCTCGACCGTCTCGGCGGGTCTGCTGATGGCCGACGGGCTCGACCTGTGTCATCGGCTGCCGGGCCTGTGGCGCCGCGTTCAGGACGGGCAGGAGCGGGTCTGCCTCGCGCGGCTGGTGGCGCCGGACCCGAGAGCTGAGCCCGGAACAGGCCGGCTACGTCGACGAGCGCGTCAGCGAGTACGCCGACGGGCCGATGACCTACACCCGGTTCGAGCGGCTCGTCGAGGGAGCAGTCGTGGCCGCGGATGTCGAGGCCGCCCGGCCGCGGGAGGAGCGAGCCGCCAAGGCCCAGTGGGCGCGCCCGACCCGTCCCGAGGAGGGCGAGTCCGACCACGGGATGCGCGGGTTCTCGGTCAGGGCTCCGTTCCCGGTGGTCGCGGTCCGCGACGCCGCCGTCCAGCGCATCGCCGACATCCTGGCTCATCTGGCTGACCCCGACCCCGTAGACCAGCGCCGGGTCAAGGCCCTGCTGGTCCTGGCCCGCCCCGACTGGCCGCCCAGCTGATCGCCCGGCACACCGCCTGGTCAGACCGGGCCCAAGACCCCACCGACCTGCCTGAGGACCCCACCGAGCTGCCCCGGGCCCCCGGGCCGAAGCCGGAGATCACCTGGCAGCAGCTGTTGCCGCAGGTGGTCGTCAACGTCCACACCTTCGCCGCGCCCGATGCCGACGGGATCGCTCGGGTCGAGCGGTCTGGCGCGATGAGCGCGGCGTGGGTCCGCGACCACCTCACCCGGGCCGCGCGGGTCACCGTCCGGCCGGTCCTCGACATCGAAGGACAGGCCCCGTCGACGCCTACGAGATCCCCGAGCGACATCGCCAGGCCGTGCGCCTGATGACGCCGGCCGACACGTTCCCGTTCTCCTCCAGCCTCAGCCCCCAGCAGATCGACCACACCGTTCCCTACGTCCAGGGTGCCGCCGCGGTCGGCTCCGGCCAGTCCAGGATCGGGAACTACGGACCCCTGCGCACCTTCCACTACCGGATCAGGACCTTCGGCCGGTGGACGGTCAAGCAGCCCTTCCCCGGCATCTACCTCTGGCGGGACCCGTACGGCCAGCTGTACCTCGTCGACCACACGGGCACCCGCCGGCTCGACCAGGCCGCCTGAGCGGGTCGGGCGTCTCGCGAGCGTCTTTGCAAGGATGGAGCGCATGCGACCGATGCTCGCGACCCGCGGCACGCACGTGCCGGAGGGCGATGCGTGGCAGCACGAGGTCAAGTGGGACGGCATGCGCGTGCTGGTCGACGTCCACGCGGGGGCCGCGCGGCTCTTCAGCCGCAACGAGAACGACGCGACCGTGTCGTTCCCCGAGCTGGCCGAGCTGCCGCTCGACGACGCGCTCCTCGACGGCGAGGTCGTGACGTTCGCCGACGGGCTGCCCAGCTTCGCGGCCCTGGCCGAGCGGATGCACGTCTCCCGCGCGGACCGGGCCAGGCACCTCGCCGAGCGCATCCCAGCCACCCTGCTCGTCTTCGACGTGCTGCGAGCCGACGGACGCGAGCTCGTCGACCAGCCGCTGAGCGTCCGGCGACAGCTGCTGGAGGAGCTCGACCTCAACCACGACCGCTGGCAGACCCCCCCGGTGTACGGCGACGGGCAGATGCTCTTCGACGCGACGTACCAGCAGTCCCTGGAGGGGGTCGTCAGCAAGCGCGTCACCTCCCGGTATCGACCCGGTCAGCGCAGCGCCGACTGGCTGAAGTTCGCCCATCGGCGCCGTGAGTCCTTCGTCGTGGGCGGCTGGCGGCTCGAGACGGACTCCCGCGACCGGCTCGGCGCGGTGCTCGTGGGCCAGCCCGGCGCGAGCGGGCTCCTCTACCGCGGCCGGGTCGGCAGCGGCATCGCCGGCCGCAAGGCGGCCGTGCTGCGCGAGGTGCTCGACGGGCTGGCGCGCGACAGCACGCCGTTCGCCGACGAGGTGCCGCGGCTCGACGCGTTGGGTACGACGTGGGTGGAGCCGGTCCTCGTGGTCGACGTCGAGTCGCTCGGACCGTCGGCACAGGGCCGGATCCGGCAGCCGTCGTACGTCGGCACGCGCGCCGACCTGGCCCCGGAGGACCTGTCGTGAGCAAGGCGATCGCCCTGGGGAGTGCCCTCGCGGTGGCACTGGCCGGCGCGCTCGCGGTCGCCGGGCCGGCCCGGGCGGTGTCCGGGCACGTGCGCCTCGGCGGCGTCCGGGTCGCCCTCCACGAGCACACCCGACAGGTGGTGACGGTCGACCACACCCGCGGCTACCACGCCCACATCGGCTTCTGGGTGCTCCGCGACGGCCGGTGGCAGCGGCTGTACGACGTGCGCGACGGCCGGATCGGGTACGGCGGACTGGCCGCACCTCATCGACGTCATCAGGGCAGCGGCACGACTCCGCTGGGGACGGTGCGGCTGGTCTCGTCGTTCGGGCGTCACCCGCGGGGTGCGTCGTGGGACCTGCCCTACCGCCGGATCCGTGCCGGGGACTACTGGGTGGAGGACAACGGGTCTCGGTACTACAACCGCTACCGCACCAAGGCCCAGGGCGGCTTCCGCTGGTGGCTGCCCGCGAGCAGCGTGAACAGCTCCGAGCGGCTCCTGGACTACCCCGTGCAGTACGAGTACTCCATCGTCACCGGCTACAACCACGCGCAGGTCCGCCATCGCGGCGCCGGGATCTTCCTGCACGTCAACGGGAGCGGGGCCACGGCCGGCTGCGTCAGCGCTCCTCGGGGCTTCCTGACGAGGCTGATGCGACGTCTGGACCCCGACCGCGTGCCGGTGATGGCGGTGGGGCGATGACGCCCCCCGGTGGCGAGGAGGTGCGGGTCGACGTCGAGGGCCGCACCCTCAAGCTCTCGAACCTCGGCAAGGTCCTCTACCCCAGCACCGGGACGACCAAGGGTGAGGTGCTCAACTACTACGCGCAGGTCTCGCCGGTGCTGCTGCCCCTGCTCCACGACCGGCCGGTCACCCGGGTGCGCTGGCCGCACGGCGTCGAGAGGAACCGCTTCTTCGAGAAGAACGCCCCGGCCGGCACGCCGAGCTGGGTGCGCACCGTCGACGTCCCGACCACGGGCTCGCGCGGCGAGAGCCGGCATGGCGACCGGCTGCTCTTCCCGATCATCGACGACCTCGCCACGCTGACCTGGGCCGCCAACCTCGCGGCGCTCGAGCTGCACGTGCACCAGTGGACGGTGGACAGGCAGGGCAGGCCGCGGGGTGCGGACCGGATCGTCATCGACCTCGACCCCGGGGAGGGTGCCGGCCTCCACGAATGCTGCCGGGTCGCCCTCCTGGTCCGCGACAAGCTGGCCGACCGCAGGCTCGAGCTGCGGCCCGTGACCAGCGGGAGCAAGGGCCTGCACCTGTACGCCGTGCTGCCGAGGCGGCAGGACTCCGAGAAGACCTCGCAGACCGCCAGGGAGGTCGCCGAGGAGCTCCAGGGCGAGCATCCCCGGCTGGTCACCGCGACGATGACCAAGGCGCGACGCTCGGGCAAGGTCTTCTTGGACTGGTCGCAGAACGCCGGCTCCAAGACCACCGTGTCGCCGTACTCGCTGCGCGGCGTCGATCGTCCGCTGGTCGCGACGCCGGTGACCTGGGACGAGGTGTCGGAGGGCGCCGAGGACCCGCTCGGGCTCGAGCAGTTCGGCTACGACGAGGTGCTGGCGCGGGTCTCGGGGCTCGGCGACCTCTTCACGACCTGATCGGGAGCGCGCCGGGCCGTCTCGTTGCGATTCCGTGCATCTTCTGTGACTCCCTTGTTGCCGCCGGTTTCGTAGGTTTGACGTGCCCGGTCCAGCGAGATCCAACGTCTCAGGATCGGAGGCCGCCGACCGCCGGGGGGTGGGGTCGGCAGAGCCCGTGGAACCGCCCGTAGTCCCCGCTGCGGGCGGAACCACGCAGCCCGGACGGCTGCCGCCGACTCGATCGGAGACCTATGCTCCGAACGTGCCGCAACGTGTGCTTCTCGTGGAGGACGAGCCGGACATCGCCTCCCCGTTGATGCAGACGCTGGAGCGGGAGGGCTACCTCGTCGACCACGCTCCGACCGGACGCGATGCGATCGCCTCGGTCGGGCGACGCGAGCACGACGTGGTCGTCCTCGACCTGGGCCTGCCGGACATGGACGGCCTGGAGGTCTGCCGCCGGCTGCGCGCGTCAGGCTACGCAGGCGCCGTCTTGATGCTCACCGCCCGCGCGCAGGAGATCGACCGCGTCGTCGGGCTCGACGCCGGAGCCGACGACTACCTCGTCAAGCCGTTCGGGCTCGCCGAGCTGCTCGCCCGGCTGCGCGCGCTGCTGCGGCGCACGTCGACCGAAGCCTCCCGGCGGGCGGAGGGCCGGCGGCTCGAGATCGACCTGGCCGCGCACCGCGTCCACGTGGGTGGCCGCGAGGTGGCGCTGACGGGCAAGGAGTTCGACCTGCTCGCCGTGCTGGCTGCGCATCGCGACCGGGTCGTGTCTCGGGCGCAGCTGATGTCCGAGGTATGGAGCGAGGGCTGGTACGGATCGACCAAGACCCTCGACGTGACCATCGGCCGCCTCCGGCAGAAGCTGGAGAAGGCCAGCCCGGCCGATCGCGTCGTCACCGTGCGCGGTGTCGGGTTCCGGCTGGAGAGCTGAGCCTCCGCCGACCGATGCGCCGGGGCGCGCCCCTACTCCGTCGCGTGCTCGGGCAGGTCTGGCCGCGTGTGGTAGTCGCTGGCCTCGCTGACCCACCACGCCTCCGAGGTCCTCAGGTCGGTCGGCGGATCGAGCGTCCCCGCGCAGATCGACCAGCGCTCGGGCTCGTCGGCGGCCTGCCAGAACATGCTCGAGCCGCAGTCCGCGCAGAAGCCGTAGGCCGCGTGCTCGTCGGGGTAAAACCAGCCGACATCGCCGGTGACCTCGATGTCGCCGACCGCCGCCGAGGTTGCGGCCATGTGGTGCCCGGTCCACCGGCGGCACCGATGGCAGTGGCAGTTGATGACGTCGCGCAGCGGCCCGGTCACCACGAACGCGACGCCCCCGCACAGGCAGCGGCCCGGGTGTGCGTCCTCGACGTCTGTCACCCCGGCATCATGACCGCTCCGGTCCCACCTCGCAGCCGTGGATCCATGCCCTCGGCCGAGTACCAGCGTTTCTTGCCCTCCATGGGCCTACGCCGACAGTTGCTGTGAACTACTTGTGACCATCTCTAAATGCCCATCTAAGGTCACTTGGGCGGGCCACCGCGGACCGCCTTGCTTCTCGGGAGGCTCCTGTCGTGAACGCTCCGAGACGATCTGCGATCGTCACCGTCCTGCTCTGCTGCACGTCCGGCCTCACGGCCGCGAACGCCGTCCCGGCTGGGGCGACCGACGACTCCGGGGTCCCCCTGTTCATCGGTCGACTCCTCCAGGACGACGGCAGCCCGGCAGCGGGGGTGAGCGTCACCGCCTCGCTGCTGGACTTCTCGGGAGCGACCCCGGACGCGGCCGCTGTCACCACGACGACGGTGAGCCAAGCGGTCACCGACGACGGCGGCTACGTCGAGCTCATCGCGCCGAGCATCGACTACGACGACGCCTACCAGGTGTCGGCCGTCGTGGACGGCCAGGAGGTCGTGGACGACTTCAGCCCCACCCCGCCGGACAGCGGCGCGACGAACGGCCGCTCCACGCTGGGATCGGCTCCCACCGTCGCGGTGATCAAGGCAGGGAAAGGAGTGCTGACCACCCGATCCGGTGCGCCCCGCCGAGTCGGAGCCGACGCACCGAAGGCCCTGGCTCAGCCAGGCTTCGCCGGCGACGACGACGACAGCTACGAGCTGCCACCCGACGGCTACCAGCAGGACCCGGTCGACGACGGCGCTGACACGGGAGGCACCACGCAGCCGCCGGCCGGACTCACCGAGGTGGCGCCGGACAACGGGACGGCTCCCACGAAGTGCGTCGCCGGTCCGCAGTGGTCACACATCAGCGGTGTCCACAAGTTTCGGAACCTCCCCGTCCGAGGAGTTCTGACGGCCTCGCACTCGAGCCAGGCCTACACCTACCAGACCTCGAACGAGACGAGGGCCGGCGGAGCGCTCGACGCCGCCGGGGAGACGTCTGCACTCTCGCTCATGCACGGCACGGGCGACACCTGGAGTCAGACGATCACCTGGCCGAGGACGAAGCTCGGCAACGACACGACCTGGGCGCTCTTCGTGCAGTGGGACTTCGAGAAGTGGCAGGCGTGGTGCCCCTGGACAGGAGGCCGTGTGGTCAAGATGAACGTGACCGCTTGGTGGCCTTGGGAAGTCGCCGGCGGCAGCTCCCACAAGGCCACACCGATGGCCGTCGCCTGCAACTACCGCCACACGGTGGACGGGAAGACGACGCTCACCGATGCCCACACCGAGAGCTGGAGTGGCTGGTTCTCGATCCTCGGCGTGAGCCTCGACACCGCCACTACGCAAGGCACGAAGACGGCAGTCACGATCGTCCCCGACAACACCCTGGCGGGGAACAACGAGAAGGACCCCTCGTACTGTTCCACCGGCTCCACGATTCACACGTCGGCCTGGTTCCGGGAGGACTCATGAGCGGCCGACTCCGCCGAGCGGCTCTCACGCTGCTGCTGTTGCCGACAGCGGCGTGCGGTGGGCCCCTCGGGGTATTCCATCGCGGACCGATCGAAGGCGGACCGATCGAAGGCGGACCGATGGCGGATCTCCCGGGAAGGGAGATGTGGGGAGTCGTCGCCAAGCCCGGCTACACGTTCACCGATGGCGACGAGGTCCTCAACCTGCGCGGTCGCGACCCCGCCACGATCGTGTCTGTCGAGAGCTTGGGTGGGTCCAAGGCTTTCCAGTTCTTGGGCGCCAAGGTCGTCGGCCCGAAGCGGTTCTTCACCACGATCCAGAGGATCGACCGATGGCCACCGAAGCACATCAGGGGCGCACGCCGGATCATGGATGCGGTGGGCCAGACCGTCACCCCGCAGCACACCAACTGGCATCGGCAGCCCTATGAGCTTCTGTTGGGCTATCGCGTCATAGCCGACACGTACGACGTTCGCACCGGCGTCCGCGTGGTCTACCGCGTCGATGGCAAGACCTTCCAGGTCACCTGGCCGGACCTGTTGGTCGCCTGCTCCACGTCTCAGAGGTTCAACAAGTGCGAGGACCATGCCTGGGCCACCACCTGAGCGCGGTGCGCCGAGGGACCGACTGCTGCTGGATCCCCGGGCCTCGACGCGAGACCCCTCCTGCCCGCCACCATCCCTGCGTGGTGAAAGGGCGATAGAGGGCCAGGGTCTGTGGGGCTGGCAGACAGGTTCTCCACAGTTCGCAGATCGGGTCTTCCGGAGGGTGAGGGCGCGGTCCTAGGTTTCGGCGGGTCAGGTCTCTTTTCTCGGGGGGATCCGCTGTGTCGGTCGTTGACGTGGATAGCCATGCCCAGCTGGTCGAGTCGCTCGACGAGCTGGTGCGTGAGGCCGTGCGCCGTGAGGGGGTCGACCCTCAGCGCGAGGGCGTGGTCGTGCGTCGGCTGGCGGAGTCAGTGGTGCGCGCTCACGACCAGCGCAGCCTGACCGGGGTGGTCGCCCCGGTCGGCGACGTGGAGTCGATGGTGGGCGAGCTGGTGGCTCGGGTCGCGGGGTTCGGTCCGCTCCAGCCGTTCTTGGACGACCCGGCGGTGGAGGAGATCTGGATCAACGACCCGACGCGGGTGTTCGTGGCGCGGCGGGGTCGGCACGAGCTGACCAACCTGATGCTGACGGCAGCCCAGGTGCGTGAGCTGGTCGAGCGGATGCTGAAGTCGTCGGGACGGCGGATCGACGTGTCGCGGCCGTTCGTCGACGCCGTGCTGCCGGAGGGGCATCGGCTGCACGTGGTGCTGGAGGGGATCAGCCGGGGGTGGACGGCGGTCAACATCCGCAAGTTCGTGCTCAGTGCCGCGCGGCTGGGTGAGCTGGTCGAGCTCGGGTCGCTGACGTCGGCTGCGGCGGCGTTCCTGGAGGCCTCGGTGCGCGCGGGGCTCAACGTCCTGGTCGCCGGCGGCACCCAGGCGGGGAAGACGACCATGCTCAACTGCCTGGCCGCCTCGATCCCCGGGGGCGAGCGGGTGGTCAGCGCCGAGGAGGTCTTCGAGCTCCGCTTCCCCCATCCCGACTGGGTGGCGATGCAGACCCGGCAGTCCGGGCTGGAGGGGACCGGGGAGATCCGGCTGCGCGACCTGGTCAAGGAGAGCCTGCGGATGCGGCCGAGCCGGATCATCGTCGGCGAGGTCCGGGCCGAGGAGTGCCTGGACCTGCTGCTCGCGCTGAACGCCGGTGTGCCCGGGATGTGCACGCTCCACGCCAACTCCGCCCGCGAGGCGCTGGTGAAGATGTGCACCCTGCCCCTGCTCGCCGGGGAGAACGTCTCGGCCCGGTTCGTCGTGCCGACCGTGGCGGCCAGCGTCGACCTGGTGGTCCACGTGGGCATCGACCATCACGGCGTACGCCGGGTGAACGAGATCGTGGGCGTGCCCGGCCGGGTCGAGTACGACGTGATCGAGGTCGAGCCGATCTTCGAGCGGCGTTCTGGCGAGCTACGGCGTGCCGCGGGCATGCCACCCCGAGCCGCGAGCTTCGAGCAGGTCGGTATCGACGTCCATGCCCTGCTGGAAGGGGTCGGCTGATGGGGGCCCTGCTCGGCCTCGGCCTTGGTGTCGGTCTCATGCTGGTGTGGTCGGCGTTCGCCGTGCCACGACGGCCGCGGCGCGGGAGCAGCCACCGGCCGCGGGTCGCGCAGCTCCTCGCACGCGCGGGGATGTCGCAGGTCTCGGTCTCGTCGTTCGCCACGTTGTGCGGGCTCCTGGCCACGGCGGTGACGCTCCTGGTGGAGGTGAGCACCAGCACCCCTCCGGTCGCGGTGCTCTTCGGGGCGATGGCCGGCTACCTCCCGGTGCTCGTCGTCGGCAGCCGGGCGCGACGACGCCAGCGAAGCTTCGCCGAGGTCTGGCCCGAGGCGGTCGACAACCTCACCAGCGCCGTGCGAGCGGGGATGTCGCTCTCCGACGCGCTCGGAGGGCTGTGCGAGCGCGGGCCGGAGCCGCTGCGCGCCTCGTTCGGTGCCTTCGCCCTCGACTACCAGGTGACCGGCCGGTTCGAGGAGTGCCTGGACCGGCTCAAGGATCGGCTCTCCGATCCCGTCGGCGATCGGGTCGTGGAGGGCCTACGCGTGGCCCGGGAGGTCGGCGGCGGCGAGCTCGGGCGCCTGCTCCGCCACCTCTCGGGCTACCTCCGCGACGAGGCGCGCACCCGCTCGGAGCTGGAGGCCAGACAGGCCTGGGCCGTGAACGGCGCGCGGGTGGCCGTTGCCGCGCCCTGGCTGGTGCTGCTGATGATGAGCTTCCAGCCCAGCGTGATCCGGCGGTACGGGTCGCCGGCCGGTGCGCTCGTGCTCGTGGTCGCGGCGGCGACCTGCGGCGCCGCCTACCGCCTGATGATGCGCATCGGGCGGCTGCCCGTCGAGCGCCGGATCATGTCATGACGCTGTTGTTCCCGGGCGGCCTGATCGGTGCCGCGGCGGGCCTCGGCACGGTGCTCGTTCTGGCCCGTCTGCGCCGGATCAACCGCCCGAGCCTCGAGCTGCGGGTGCTGCCCTATCTGCGCGACGTTCCCCGGCTCGCTCGTCCCGCGCTGGCCGACGAGGCCACCTCGTCACCGATGGCTGCCGCAGCGGGGGTGTTCGGTCCGGCACTGCGCGCCGCCGCAGCCGCCGTCGAGCGTGTCCTTGGCGGTGCGTCGTCGGTCCGCCGTCGCCTGGGCCGGGCTGGGCTCGACAAGTCGGTGCACGACTTCCGCGTCGAGCAGGTGCTGTGGGGCCTGGGTGGCTTCGCGCTCGTCGCGGCCTACTGCCTGCTCACCTCGCTGGGAGGTCACGGCGACACCGTGTCCTCGCTGCTCCTGTGCGCGACGGGGCTCGCCACCGGCGTCCTGGCCCGCGACACCCATCTCAGCTCGCAGGTCTCCGCCCGCGAACGCAAGCTGGTCGCGGAGTTCCCGGTCCTCGCCGAGCTGCTCGCGCTCGCCGTCGCGGCCGGCGAGAGCCCGGTGGCGGCGCTGGACCGCGTCGTACGCCGCAGCGGTGGCGAGCTGTCCCGCGACCTCGCCGTCGTCCTCGCCGCAGTCCGTACGGGGACTCCGGTCGGCGAGGCGTTCGACCGGCTCGCGGCGAGCACCGGCGTCCCCTCGGTGGCCCGCTTCGCCCAGGGCGTCGCCGTCGCCGTGGAGCGCGGGACGCCGCTCGCGGAGGTGCTCCACGCGCAGGCGGCCGACGTCCGTGAGGCCGGCCGGCGCGAGCTGATCGAGGTGGCCGCTCGGCGCGAGATCTTCATGATGGTCCCGGTCGTCTTCCTGATCCTCCCGGTCACCGTCCTGATCGCCTTCTGGCCCGGCGTCATCGGGCTGCACATGACGACTCCGTGAAGTCCACGGAGCCCGCCCATCACGAGGAGGATGCGATGAACCCCACTACTCGACGTGCGCTCGAGCTGGTCCTGCGGTGCGCGCCGACGACACGTCGACGCGACCAGCGCGGCGACGTGCCCGGCTGGGTGCTCGTCACGGTGATGACCGCCGGGCTCGTCGGCGCGCTCTATGCCCTGGCGAAGCCGCAGCTGTCCGACATGCTCTCCGCGGCGCTCAACAGCGTGCACTGAGCGATGCCCGGAGTCCCCGGCCGAGCCAGCCGAGCCGGCCGACGTCGCCGACAACGCGGCTCCGCGGTCGTCGACTTCGTGCTGGTGCTCGTCGTGCTGGTGCCGGTCTTCCTCGGTGTCCTCCAGGTGGCCCTCGTGCTGTTCGTCCGCAACACCGTCACGGCGGCGGCGGCGGAGGGGGCACGGTACGCCGCCACCGTCGGCCGCGATCCCGCTGACGGGGTCGCGCGGACCCGGAGCCAGATCGGCGGCGTCCTGGCGGGGCGCTATGCGCACGAGATCTCCGCGCACCGGGTCACCATCGGCGGTGCGCCCGCGGTCGAGGTGACGGTCCACGTCGTCGTCCCCGCCCTGGGCCTGGGCGGTCCCGGTGTGTCGCTGGTGCTCTCCGGGCACGCGATCGAGGAGCAGCCGTGACTCCCCACTCCGACGAGCAGGGCGACGAGCGGGGGAGCGCGGTGGTCGAGCTGGTCTGGCTGGGGATCCTGCTCGTGCTCCCCGTGCTGTGGATCGTGATGTCGGTCTTCGACGTGCAGCGCGGCGCCTTCGGGGTCTCCGCGGCGGCGCGAGCGGCGGCGCGTGCCTACGCCCTCGCGCCCGACGACACGACAGGCCTCGCCCGGGCGCAGACCGCGGCGACGCTGGCGCTCGACGACCAGGGCGTCCACGACGTGACACCCGACGTGACGGTGGCCTGCACGCCGGACCCCGCCGACTGCCATCAGGGGAGGTCGGTGATCACCGTGTCGGTGCGCTCGCGAGTCGTCCTCCCGCTGATGCCGAGCGCCTTGGGTGGCGGTCGTCCGAGCTTCGCTCTCTCAGCGACCCAGACGGTGCCGATCGGCCAGTTCCGCGAGGTCGACGATGGCTGACGGAGGGTCCGACGAGCGCGGCACGGCGATGCTGCTGATCGTCGGCTTCGCGGTGGTCCTCCTCATCATGGCCGCCGTGGTCACCGACGCCTCGGCGGCGTACCTCCGGCGACAAGGTCTGGACACGCTCGCCGACGGTGCGGCCCTGACGGCCGCGGACGCCGGCGCGTCCGGCGCCGATGCGTACGGCGACGGGCTCGGCGCCGATCTGCACCTCGACCCCGGCCTCGCCCGGGCGGCCGTCGTGGAGTACCTACGGCGTGTGGGTGCGGATCGTCGCTATCCCGGCCTCACCGCACAGGTCGAGGTCGACGCCGCGACGCAGACCGTCAGGGTCCTCGTCCACGCACCCGTCCGCCTGCCTGTCCCTATCCCGGGCGGCCCGTCCCGCACGACCGTGGGCGCCACCGGAGCGGCGAGCGTCGGCGTCGACCACCGCTGACCAAGAGAAGACGGTGTTGGACGATCGTCCAATAACGCGGACGGCACGTCGCGACGCCGTGCTGACCGCGGTGGTCGCCGCCACCCGTCAGGCCGAGGCGCCCTGGTAGGTCCGCCGGTAGGCCGTGGGCGTCACGCCGAGGCCTTGGGAGAAGTGGAGGCGGAGGTTGGCGCCGGATCCCAGGCCGCTCAGGCCGGCGATCTGCTCGACCGAGAGGTCGGTGGTCTCCAGCAGTCGCCGGGCCTCGTCGAGGCGCTGGGCCGCGAGCCAGCGCAGCGGAGTGGTGCCGGTCTCGGCCAGGAAGCGACGGGCGAACGTACGACGCGCCCAGCCCGCATGCCGGGCCATGCCGTCGACGGTCAGGGGGTCGGCGAGGTGGGCGACCATCCACTCGCAGGTGCTGGCCAGACCGTCGCCCGCGGCGGCGAGCGGCCGGGTGAGGAACTGCGCCTGCCCGCCGTCGCGGTACGGCGCGACCACCATCGCGCGGGCCAGGCCGGCCGCCACCGCGGCGCCGTGGTCCTGGCGGACGACGTGGATGCAGAGGTCGATCCCCGCGGCCAGCCCGGCACTGGTCAGGATCTGGCCGGTGTCGACGAACAGGACGTCGGGGTCGACGTCCACCGCGGGGTACGACGCGGCCAGCTCGGCCGCCGCGGCCCAGTGGGTCGCAGCGCCCCGGCCGTCGAGGAGGCCGGCGCCCGCCAACGCGAACGCGCCGGTGCAGACCGACATCAGCCGGGCACCCCGGTCGGCTGCCGCGCGCAGGGCCTCGCACACCTCGTCGGCGGGGCAGTCGTTCGGGACGTAGCCCGGCACGACGACCGTGTCGGCCTCCGCCAGCGCCTCCAGGCCGCGGGTCACCTGGACGGAGAATCCCGTCGTCGTCGGGACCGGGCCCGGCTGCGGCCCGCACACCTCGAAGGAGTACGGCGCGGGCTCGGCCCAGCGTCCGAACACCTGCGAGGGGATCGACAGGTCGAAGGCCACGACGTCGGGGAGGGCCAGCGCCACCACGCGGTGCATGACGGCGATCCTGGCACACCGGGAGGCCGCATCCTCACGGATAGTGGCATTCTGGCCACTCGCGGGCGTCGACCCGTTGTCGGAGGCTGGACCGCATGACCACCGATCCGATCTCGCCTCCCGGTCCCGACGAGCCGCACCACCTCGGCATCCTGCTGTTCGACGGCGTCGAGGAGCTGGACGCCGTCGGACCCTGGGAGGTGCTCGCGTGGTGGACGCGGTCCTACCCCGAGGACGGCTACACCGCCTCCACCTTCTCCGCCGACGGCGGGGCCGTGACCTGCGCCAAGGGGCTCGTCGTCCAGCCGCACCACGCCCGGGCCGACCTCCCGCAGCTGGCCGTGCTGCTGCATCCCGGCGGCGACACCCGGGCCCTGAGCGACGATCCGGACCACCTGGCGTGGCTGCGTGGGCAGCGGGGGAGCGTCCCCTTGCTGACCAGCGTCTGCACCGGCTCCCTGGTCTATGCCAAGGCCGGGCTGCTGCGCGACCGACCGGCCACGACGTACTGGGGCGCCCTGGACGGCCTGACCGAGAACGACCCGACGATCGAGGTCCGGCCCGATGCTCGCTGGGTCGACGACGGTGACGTCATCACCGCCGCCGGCGTGAGCGCCGGCATCGACATGGCGCTGCACCTCGTCGTCCGGCTGGCGGGGCAGGACCGGGCCCGCCAGGTCCGCCGCGGCATCCAGTACGACCCCGAGCCGCCCGTCTGACCAGGCTCAGACCTCGACGACCGTCTGGTCCACGGTGACCCCGTGGTCGTCGACGATCGTGGTGGTGGCCAGCATCTGCCGGTCGTCGGCCAGGACGAACTCGACGCTCACGACGGCCCCGAGACGAACCAGGTCCCAGATGCGCTCATAGGTGTCATCCCCGTGAACCTGAACGACCCTGCGGTGCTTGCCCGCCATCCGACTCTCCTCCGGGTGGTGTGCCTCATGACAGCTCAACAGGGGGAAGGAGTCCCAGGGTAGAGGCTGGGGGACCCCGTTGTCGGTAAAGATTTGGCGTTTCACCAGAATGGGCCAGGTGAGGCGGACGCGATGAGTGGGGCGGCACCCGGTCGGCTCGGCGGCAAGGTGGCGATCGTCACGGGGGCGGCAGCCGGCATCGGTCGGGCGACCGCGGTCCGGTTCGCTCGGGAGGGGGCGCGGCTCGTGGTCGCCGACATCGACGCCGGCGGCCTGGAGCGGCTGGCGGCCCAGGTGGGCGGCGAGTTCGGCACCGGCATCCACATCGTCGTCGCCGACGTCTCCCAGGACGCGGACGCCCGGCGCATCGTCGACACCGCGGTCACGGCGTACGGCGGGGTCGACGTGCTGGTCGCCAACGCCGGGATCATCCCGCTGGGGACTCTGGCGGAGTCGACGGCCGACGACTGGGACCACGTGATGAGCATCGACGGGCGGGGCATGTTCTTGACCGTGAAGTACGCCGTCGCGGCGATGCGCGAGGCGGGTCGCGGCGGCTCGGTCGTCTGTCTCAGCTCGATCTCGGGGATCGCCGGCCAGAAGGGTCAGGCGACCTACGGTCCCGCGAAGTTCGTCGCCAGCGGCCTGACCAAGCACCTCGCCGTCGAGCTCGCCGAGCACGGCATCCGGGTGAACGCCGTCGCGCCCGGCACGATCAACACCGAGCGGGTCCGGCAGCTCCCCGAGGAGCCCGGCGGGCCGGAGTACCTCGAGACGATCCTGGCCCGGCACCCCATGGGCCGCCTCGGCGAGCCCGACGAGGTCGCCGCCGCCATCGCCTTCCTGGCCTCGGACGACGCGTCGTTCGTGACCGGCGCGGTGCTGCCCGTCGACGGTGGGTTCTTGGCCCAGTAGCGGTCAGGACCCAGCGCTCTTGATCGGGGGTCGCCCCGGTCGTCGCGGGTCTGCTGCGGCTGTGCCCACAGCAGCTGGCAGTCGCGGCTGCTGGCGGTCGCGACCTGTCGCAAGAAGCCCGGGCCCACCCGCGCGACGATCGTTCGACCATCCGCCGAGGGCGTCAAGTCGGTCGCGAGGATGATTCTGCGGCGGCACCGAACCAATGTGGTCGTGCGCGCATCGGACCTGGCATCAAGGGCCCGCACGGAGCGGGCCCGATGTCCGAGGGAGTCCTGCCATGCGCACACTCGTCGTCGCCGGCGCCCTGGCCCTCGGTCTCGCGTCGCTGCCGCTGACCGCGGCCGACGCGGGATCGACCTGGCGCGTCACCGTCAAGGCCAGTACCCACCAGGTCGTGGTGGGCAAGAAGCTCACGCTCCAGGGTCACGTCCGGCCCGGGGCAGCCGCCGCGGGCACCGCGCTGGTGGTGCAGGAGAAGTTCAAGCCGGGCGCGAAGTGGAAGCCGGCCAAGACCAAGGCGAAGGTCTCCCAGAGCGGCACCTACAAGGCGACCATCAAGCCGACCAAGGCCTTCGTGCACGCCTACCGCGTGCTGATGCCGGCCACGAAGTCCCACGCCAAGGGCGTCAGCCCCACCGTCAAGGTGACGGTCTACGCCTGGACGTCGCTGGTCGACCAGGACAGCGCGAACGACACCCGCATGGAGTTCGGCACCGTGCACATCAACGGCAAGGCATACCGGGACTCGGTCTGGAACGACTACGGAGACGTCGGGACGATCGAGTTCAACGTCAACCGTGACTGCACCGAGCTGCGCGGCACCTTCGGTCTCTCCGACGACTCCACCACCGGCGGGCAGGGCGAGGTCAGCGTCGAGGCGGACGGGACGTCGGTCTACAGCAAGACCTTCGACGTCGGCCAGAGTGTCGTGAGGTCGATCAAGCTCGACCCCGCTCCGCTCAAGGTGCGTCTCGAGGCGCACAGCACCAGCACCGTCGACGGGACGGCAGGGTGGGGCGCGTTCGGTGCTCCGCAGGTCCTGTGCACGCGATGAGGGCGACAGCGATGACGACCAGGACGTCGACGCTGCGCCGGGCTCTCACCGGCCTCGCCGTGGCCGGGCTCGTGCTGGGCGGGCCCGGCCCGGCCCATGCCAAGCCGCACAGGACGCCGTGGCACGTCACGATCGTGGCCGCCAAGACCACGGTGACGCTGGGCAAGAAGGTGCACCTGACCGGGAAGGTCGCCAAGTCCGCCGCCGGTGGCCTGGTCCGCCTCTACGAGCGCGCGTCGGCCGACAGGCCGTGGCGCTACCAGCGCAACGCGCTGGTGCACCGGGACGGCCACTACACGACGTTCGACAAGCCGACCGTCAACAGCCCGCGGCAGTACCGCGTGGTCATGCCGGCCGACAAGCACCACAAGAAGGGCGCCAGCGCGGTGGTCGACGTCGACGTCTTCCGCTGGACGTCGCTGATGAACTTCCCCGCTGTCAACCAGAGCTACCTCGACCCCGTTGCATCGGTGGAGATCGACGCCGTCAGCTACCCGTCGTCGCTCGAGGCGGTCATCTACCACGATCCCGACTCGCCGACGACGCAGTCCGTGGAGTTCAACGTGAGCCGTGAGTGCACGAGGTTCCGCGGCACCTTCGGCCTCGCCGACGACTCGGAGACCGGCAGCAAGGCCACGGTCACGGCACTCGCCGACGGGACGCCGTGGTTCAGCCAGCAGTTCGGTCTGGGGCAGTCCGCGTCCGGCGCCGAGGCCTTCGCGACGACTCCCGCTCCGCTCAAGCTGCGCTTCGAGACGTCCTCGGACGTCACCGGGGCCGACGGGCTCGGGGCCGTGGGAGAGCCCGAGGTCTTCTGCGAGCGGTGAGGCGTGCGACGGCGGACCGGGGGGCCGCCGTCGTCGATGGGGGCCGGCCACGGGGGGTGTCGTAACCTTGCTCCTCGTGGCCGGCATCGACTTCGACGTGGAGATCAAGCAGCTCCGCGCGACGATGCGGACCATCGGCCAGGTCCTCGACCTCGACGGCATGCGCGCCGAGATCGCCGATCTGGGCGAGCAGGTCGCAGCGCCGGACCTGTGGGACGACCAGGACAACGCGACCCGGGTCACCGGCCGGCTCTCGGCCCTCCAGGGACAGCTCGACAGGTTCACCGAGCTCGACGGCCGGATCGACGACGTCGAGATCATGGTGGAGCTCTCCCAGGAGGAGGGCGACGCCGCCACGCTGGCCGAGGCGGAGACCGAGCTGGGCCGCATCCACGGTGCCGTCGAGGCACTGGAGGTGCGCACACTGCTCTCCGGTGAGTACGACGAGCGCGAGGCGCTGCTCACGATCCGCTCTGGTGCCGGGGGTGTCGACGCCGCCGACTTCGCCGAGATGCTGATGCGGATGTACACCCGCTGGGCCGAGCGCAACAAGTACTCCGTCGAGATCTTCGACACCTCCTTCGCCGAGGAGGCCGGCATCAAGTCGGCCACCTTCGCGATCCACGCGCCGTACGCCTACGGCACGCTGAGCGTCGAGGCGGGCACGCATCGCCTCGTCCGGATCAGCCCCTTCGACAACCAGGGCCGGCGGCAGACGTCGTTCGCGGCGGTCGAGGTCGTGCCGGTGCTCGAGCAGACCGACGAGATCGAGATCCCCGAAGATGAGATCCGGGTCGACGTCTACCGCTCCAGCGGCCCCGGCGGGCAGAGCGTCAACACGACCGACTCCGCGGTCCGGCTGACCCACCTCCCGACCGGCACCGTCGTGTCCTGCCAGAACGAGAAGTCCCAGCTTCAGAACAAGGCCAGCGCGATGGTCATCCTCAAGGCCAAGCTGCTGGCCCTGAAGAAGGCAGAGGAGCGGGCCGAGCTCGACGCGCTGCGCGGCGACGTCGCGGCCAGCTGGGGCGACCAGATGCGCAGCTACGTGCTGAACCCGTACCAGATGGTCAAGGACCTGCGCACGGAGTTCGAGGTGGGCAACCCCCAGGCCGTCTTCGACGGCGACATCGACGGCTTCCTGGAGGCCGGCATCCGCTGGCGCCGCTCCGCGGAGTCCGCGGCGGGCTAAGGGCTCAAGGCTGCGTCCATCAGCCTGCCGATCTCCAGCGAGACGCGTTGGGGCGGCAGGGTGCCGCCCGGCGCGACGAGGTAGCTGACCAGACCTTGGCGCTGGAGGTACCACACGTCGAGGGTGCGGCGCGCCCTCGCCCTCGTCGCCACCATCAGGGTCGTGCCGTCCGGCAGCACGACCGAGCTCAGTGACGACGCCCCCGAGACGCAGGACCCGAGCTGGCGGGTCAACCCGTTGATGGCCGCCTGGGCGGTCTCGGTCGAGGCGAACGCCACGACCGCCTGGTAGCCGTTGGCGCCGAGCGCCGCCTCCTGCGCGGTCGTGCTCCCGGCCCGCCACCGGTCTCCGCACGGCAGCGGAACTCCCTTGTTGTGGACCTCGTCGCCCTCGCGCCATCCGGAGCGCCAGCCCGAGGTCGCTGCGGTGAAGGCTCTGTCCGAGATGGTGTCCAGCGTCCCGATGTCGCCCACGGGAGCGGTCCTGGCCGGCGACGGGTAGCTCGCCGGGTCCGCGAGGGCGGCAAGGAGGGCGTCGGCCACGAGCGAGCCGTTCGCGGACGGGAGGGCGCCGGCCTGACCGAAGATCTTCAGCTCGCCGACGGCACGTCCCGTGGTGGCGAGCCACAGATACTCCGGCGCGGTCTCCGATCCGGAGGCGGCGATGCCGAACACCTCGCTCTCGCTGCCCGAGCCACCGACGAATGAGCCGAGGAGGGTGGCCTGGGAGCAGTCGGCGACCTGACCCGTGAGCTGGTGCCAGGCCTGCTGCTCCGGACCGGCGGCACCGCCGAAGTCGCCGAGCTCGGCGAACGCCGTGTCCCCGTGAGCATTGCCCAGGAAGGCGAACGCCGCGCGGCCGCCGGTGATGCCGGCCGTGCAGTCGCCGCCGAACCAGAACGCGACCTGCTGGTGCGCATGCCGGGAGTCCGCGGTCCACGGCGGTGTCCAACCCCGGGTTGCCGCAGTCAGGCTGGCCCCGTCGAGCGGGGCCGGCCGTCGGTCACTGGGACCGACGGCACGGTCGTGACCCAGACCAGGCCCGAGAGTGAGGGCACCGGCCACGACGACGGCCGCTGCCACGACCGCGCCGATCCGGGTACGACGCCGGCGTCGCGCGGCGACCACGGCACCAGACGCCCCCTGAGGGCTGGTGATGCCGGCGATGTCGTGCTCCAGGCCGCGGAAGGCGGCGTCGAGGTCGAAGGTGTCGAGGTCAGGCATGGCTGGGCTCTCCGTTCTGGGTGCCGCCGAGGAGCGGTACGAGCGCGGCGCGGCCGCGCGAGAGTCGCGCCTTCACCGTGCCCTCGGGACAGCGCTCGGCCTTGGCGATGTCGGCGACGCTGAAGCCGGCGAGGTGGTGGAGGACCAGGGCGCGCCGCTGGGCCTCGGGTAGCTGGCGCAGGGCGGTGACCAACGCGACGGTGGTCTCGTCGGGGGGTGGCTGCGACTCGGGTGGTCGGGATCGGACGAGGAACGCCCTCGCCGTCCGCCTCCGACGCCAGCCGCTGATCGCCTGGCGGGTCGCGACCTGGCGCACCCAGGCTCCCGGGTCGTCGTACGTCGAGAGCTTCGACCACCGCGGCCAGGCCCTCGTGTACGCCTCCTGGGCGGCCTCCTCGGCGGCACCGACCTCGCCGGTCACGGCATAGGCGCAGGCCACGGTCCGGCGCCACGTGGCGTCGTAGAACGCCGCGAAGTCCTGCTCGCTCGCTGTCACTGGTGCTCCGTCCGAGTCGTTGCAGCACACACGCCTCGTGGCGGCAACCGGTTGCATCCGACCACACGCCCGAGACCGCGAATGTCGGGACCGTTGCCGGACTCGGCTAACCTCCCTTCAGTGATTCGCTTCGAAAAGGTGACCAAGACCTACCCCGGTGGGAGCCACCCGGCTCTCGACAACGTCTCGATCGACATCGAGAAGGGCGAGTTCGTCTTCCTGGTCGGCACCTCCGGCTCCGGCAAGTCCACCGCGCTGCGCCTCGTGTTGCGCGAGACCCGGAGCACCAAGGGGCGCGTCTACGTCGCCGGCAAGGAGATCAACCGCCTCGCCGGCTGGAAGGTGCCGCGGCTTCGTCGCCAGATCGGCACGGTCTTCCAGGACTTCCGGCTGCTGCCCAACAAGACCGTCTCGGAGAACGTCGCGTTCGCGCTCCAGGTCATCGGCAAGTCGCGCAGCGAGATCCGCAAGACCGTTCCCGACACCCTCGACCTGGTCGGCCTGGACGGCAAGGGCGACCGGATGCCCGACGAGCTCTCCGGCGGCGAGCAGCAGCGCGTCGCGATCGCCCGGGCGTTCGTCAACCGGCCGATGATCCTGATCGCCGACGAGCCGACCGGAAACCTCGACCCGACCACGTCCGTGGGCATCATGAAGCTCCTGGACCGGATCAACCGCACCGGCACCACCGTGGTGATGGCGACCCACGACGCGGGCGTCGTCGACCAGATGCGCAAGCGTGTCATCGAGCTGTCCGACGGAAGCGTCATCCGCGACCAGTCGCAGGGCGTCTACGGCTTCCAGAACTGACCAGCTCGCCCCGACCCCGGAGAGATTCCTCATGCCGCTTCGCTACGTCTTCACCGAGATGGGCATCGGGCTGCGCCGCAACCTGTCGATGCACGTCGCGGTGATCCTGACCCTGTTCGTCTCGCTCACCCTGGTGGGGATGGGCGTCCTGCTCAACCAGGAGGCCAAGAAGGTCTCCGAGCAGTGGGGCAGCCAGCTGACGGTCACGGTGTACCTGTGCAGCCGCCACGACGGGAACCCCGCCTGCACCAGCCAGGCGACCGGCGCCCAGAAGCAGGCGATCCAGCAGGTGATCGACTCCAACTCCCAGGTCGACAGCACCGAGTTCATCTCCCAGCAGCAGGCCTTCACCACCCTCCAGCAGCAGTTCCCCGGCAAGTACGACGGGCCCAGCTCGCCGATCACGGCGGCGGACATGCCGGAGTCCATCCGGATCACGCTCAAGGACCCCAACCAGTTCCGCGACGTGGAGAGTGCCGTGGTCGGCCTCGACGGGGTCTCGCGGGTGCAGGACGTCCACAAGCTCCTCGGCCCGATCTACAACACGATCTCGCGGCTCAAGTGGGGCGGCTGGGGGACGGCCATCGTGCTGGTCATCGCGGCCCTGCTCCTGGTGGCCAACACGATCCGGCTGGCGGCGTTCGCCCGGCGACGTGAGATCGGGATCATGCGCCTGGTCGGCGCCTCGACGCTCTACATCGCCCTGCCGTTCCTCCTGGAGGCACTGGTCACCGCCGTCGTCGGCGTGGCGCTGGCGGCGGGGGCGTTATGGGGCTTCATGGAGCTGGTGGTCAGGAAGCAGCTGAGCAAAGACCTGACCTTCATCACCTGGGTCGACTCGCACGACTACCTGTGGGCGCTGACCTGGATCGCGATCCTCGGTCCGGTGCTGACCCTGATCCCGACACTCGTGCTGACCCGCAAATACCTCAAAGTGTGAGCGGCGTCGGTTAGCGTCGTTGCCGGCCTACTTCCCCGAACCGCGAAGGCTCACCGGTGCGACTCTTCCCCGTCACCGCACGTCAGCGTCTGGTCGTCGCCGTCACGGCAGCGGCCCTGGCCGCCGGCGTCGTGTCCGTCCCGCTCACCCATCCGCGCGCGTGGGCAGACGTCAAGCACCTGCGCCATCAGCAGGCGCAGGCGCACCACTCCGTCTCCGGCGCGCAGGCGGATCTCGACGAGTCGAGCAAGCAGACCCGGCACGCCTACGCCGCCCTGACCAGCTCCAAGGCAGACCTCCATGCTGCTCGGCACGACCTGCGGGTGGCTCGCAGACACGTCAAGGCCGCGCGCGACCGGCTGACCAAGATCCGCCGGCAGCTCGACCGCGCCGAGGCGCGGCTCGCGCAGACCGAGGCCGACCTCTCCAGCACCGAGCGCGAGGCCGCACGGCAGCATGCGCACCTCGTCGACACCGTGACGTCGTTCTACGAGCAGGGCGACCCGCAGCTGGTCGGTCTCGTCTCGCTGCTCGGCACGACCACCACGGCCCAGCTGAGCGACAAGCAGAACAACAACAGCCTGGTCCTCGACTCACAAGACCAGGCCCTCTCCGGATACCAGGCCTCGCAGGTGCTGCTCAGGGTGCAGACCGCCAACCTGGCGAAGGTGCGCGACCAGGTCGCGGCCGCCAAGGCGCAAGCAGCCGCGAACCTCGCGCAGAAGCGCGACTACCAGCAGCAGGCGCTCGATGCCGAGCAGCGTGTCGAGCAGACGGTCAAGGCCCGCAAGGCGGCGCTCGCCCTCGCCCGCCATGCCCGAGCCCACGACCGGGCCGTCCTCGCCCGCTCCAAGCGGCGCGAGGCCCGCGTGCACCAGCTGCTGATGGCCCAGATCGCCCGCGAGCAGCGCCACGGTGGCGGCTACAGCGGCGCGACCCACGGCCTGCTCATGCGGCCGGTGAACGGGCCCATCACCTCGCCGTACGGCTACCGCGAGAACCCCGTCATGCACTACTGGGGTCTCCACGACGGCGACGACTTCGGCGCCGCCTGCGGGACACCGATCTGGGCGGCGGGCAACGCCACGGTGATGTCGGAGTACTACTCCTCGGTCTGGGGCAACCGCATCTACCTCAACCTCGGGCTCGTCAACGGCAAGAACATCACCGTCATCTACAACCACCTGTCGGCCTACCGCACGCACGTCGGCCAACGCGTGACCCGCGGCCAGGTCGTGGGGCTGATCGGGACGACGGGCTGGTCCACCGGCTGTCACACCCACATGACCGTGATGGTCAACGGCGTCGCGGTCAACCCGGCGCCCTGGCTGGGCCTGGGCTGACCGATCCGCCTGACCCATCCGCCTGACAGAATGGTCCGATGGCCAGGGAGCAGGGACGCAAGCCGATCGCGTCCAACCGCAAGGCGCGGCACGACTACCACGTGGAGGACACGTGGGAGGCCGGCCTCGTCCTGATGGGCACCGAGGTCAAGTCGCTGCGTCAGGGCCGGGCCACGCTCGTCGACGGCTTCGCCGAGGTCGACGGCCACGAGGTGTGGCTGCACGGCGTCCACATCCCGGAGTACACCCAGGGCACCTGGACCAACCACGCGGCCCGGCGCCGGCGCAAGCTGCTGCTCAACCGGTCCGAGATCGACAAGATCGAGCGCAAGGTCAGCGACAAGGGCTACACCCTGGTCCCGCTCGCGCTCTACTTCAAGGACGGCCGGGCGAAGGTCGAGATCGGGCTGGCTCGCGGCAAGAAGAGCTACGACAAGCGACACGCGCTCGCCGAGCGGCAGGCCAACCGCGAGAAGGAGCAAGCCGTCGGACGCCGGTTGAAGGGCCTGCCCGACTGATGCCTTGCTAGACGCCGTCGCCTTCGCTGCCGACCTCGGGATCCCGGGGCTCTTCGACGTGCACACGCACTTCCTGCCGCCGCGGGTGATGGCGAAGGTGCGGCATCAGTTCGACACCGCGGGGCCCCTGATCGGCCGTCCGTGGCCGCTGCACTACCGGGCCGACGACGACGAGCTCGTCGAGACCCTGCGGGGTCTGGGGGTCAGCCGGTTCTCCTCACTGCCCTACGCGCACAAGCCGGGGATGGCGGAGTTCCTCAACGACTGGTCCTTCGGGTTCGCGGACCGGACGCCGGGCTGCCTGCGCAGCGCGACGTTCTACCCCGAGCCCGGTGCCGCGGCGTACGTCGCTCATCGGCTCGAGGCGGGGGCCGAGATCTTCAAGGTGCACGTGCAGGTCGGGTCGATCGACGTGCTCGACCCCCTGCTGGACGAGGTCTGGGGTCTGCTCCAGGATGCCGGCACGCCGGTCGTCGTCCACGCCGGATCCGGTCCGGTCGCCACGCCGTACACCGGGCCCGGCCCGGTCGCCGAGCTGCTGCGCCGCTGCCCGCGTCTGGGCCTGGTGGTCGCGCACCTCGGCGCGCCGGAGTTCGCGGAGTTCCTGACGCTGGCCGAGACCTACGAGCAGGTCCGGCTCGACACGACGATGGTGTTCACGCCGTTCTTCGACGACCTCGGTGGCGCGTTCCCGGGAGCGCTGGCCCCGCGCCTGCTCGACCTCCGGCCGAAGGTCCTCCTGGGCTCGGACTTCCCCAACATCCCCTACGCCTACGCCGAGCAGCTGAGCGGCCTGGCCCGCCTCGACCTCGGCGACGACTGGCTGCGCGACGTCTGCTGGCACAACGGAGCACGGCTGTTCGCGCAGCCGGCTGTGGAATCGGAGTCGTCCGTGGAGCGTTGAGCCCGTAGACTCGGGGCAACACAACTCAAGAGGGGCTGATCGGTTTCGACTTGGGACGTTGGTCCCAGGGGAAGCGGGTCGAGAAGCCGACGTCATCTCGTAAACGTTCGTCGGAAAACCATAACTGCCAACAACACGCGCAGTAACTTCGCACTCGCCGCCTGAGCGGTGACCGAAGGGTCTGACCGGGTGACTGCCTTCGACCCGGACCCAGGCCTCATCTAGAAGGCTTGCTGGCCACTCACGTCGGGAGGGGTGGCCGGGACTTTATCCCGGCTGGGCCTGTCGGTGACGTGTCAGATGCGAGCACCGGGGCCGAGAAAGCGACATCACTGACTGCACCCGGAGAAGACCTGGCACGACGCTCGAGGACGCGGGTTCGATTCCCGCCAGCTCCACAAGCAGCGCATTCCGACCTCCCGCCTGGGCTTCCGGGCGGGAGGTTCGTGCGTAGAGGTCGGGAACCCGCGTACCGCCCCCGCGAAGAGCCTGCGTGCCGCCGACACCGTCTGCGGTAACCCAGATGCAGGAGAGGGTCAGGTGCTGCTCGCCATCGTCGGAGCCGCAACTCCCTGTTCCGAGCGCATCGCCGTCTGGATACACAACCTGGTGTCAACACCTTGTCATTCCTTGACAGTGGCATGAGGTAGCCGTTCGACTCCCTGTCAACTACTTGACATGGAGTTGACAGATGAAGCGTGCCATCGCTGCCCTCGCGCTCGCGCTCAGCGTGCTGGTCGTCTCGACACCGACGGTGTCGACCGCGTCACTTGCGGACGGCGTTCCCCACTGCTGCTAGGGAGTGGGGCGCGAGCCTGACTCCGAGCAGATCACTGGACTGACGCATCGCATCGATCGCGTCGTCCGGTCGGCCCAGCTCGGCGTACGCCTCGCCCAGCTCGCGCCAGGCGGTCGCCGCCTGACGCACTGCGCCAGCCTGGCGCAGGTGGCTCGCGGCGTCCTGGAACGACGACAGGGCGTCGTCGGCCTGGCCGGCTGCGCGGGCGACGTGCCCTCGCAGCAGCAGCATGCGACCGCGCTGGAGCTTGTCGCCCTCCGAGAGGGCCTCGAGCGCCACCCCGATGGTCTCGGCTGCCTCCTCGGTGCGGCCGGAGAGCAACAGGGCGCGTGCCTGCTCGGTACGCACGTAGGCGAGATCGACGTCGTTGCCGGCGTCGGACAGGTCGCCGAAGGCCTGCTCCAGCAGCGGGAGGGCCTTGGCCGGGTCGGGCCGGTCCTGCCGCAGGAACAGCGCGGCGCTGACGACGCGGAGCATGGCCACGGCGCGCTGGCTGTCGAGCTCCTCGTACAGGGCCAGCGCGCGATCCGCGTGACGACGGGCGGCTGCGACCTCGTGGCGGGACTGGGCGACCGCCGCGGCCTCCCAGGCCGCCGCGGCGCGAGCCTGCATCGAGCTCGCCTGGTCGGCCAGGTCCAGCGCCTGCCGGCTCAACAGGGCGGCCCGGGTGAGGTCCCCCCGCTCGACGTAGCAGCCCGCCAGCGTGGAGATCAGCTCGACGTGGGGACCGAGCTCGTCGGCGGGTGCCGACTCGAGCTCGGTCAGGCCGCGCTCGCCGACGTCGACGGCCCTGCCGAGGTCGCCGCACTCTCGGTAGGCGCGGACGAGTGCCACCCGCACCGAGGTCCCGGACACGGCGCCGCTCAGGGCCGGCTTCGAGAGCAGCTCCTCGTAGGCCGCGATCGCCTCCTCGAGGCGGCCGGTCGCCTCCAGCGATCGGGCCAGCCCCCAGTGCGCCTCGTCGACGAAGCGCTCGAGCGGCATCGTGCGGGCGCTCTCCAACGCCTCCTGGAAGCTGGTCTGCGCCAGCTCCCAGCCGCCGTTGCGCAGTGCCATCTCGGCGAAGCTCAGCCTGAGCCGCAGCTCCTCCTTGCGGTCAGCCGGGACGCCGTCGACGAGCTGCTGGGGATCCATGCCGAGAGCCGCCGCGATCTGGAGCCGGATCGGATCCTTGACCGGGCGCCGGCCCGCCTCGATATGGGACAGATAGCTGTTGGACATCCCCACCGAGGCGGCGAGCTCCGCCTGCGAGATGCCTCGGGCGACGCGCGCCTGCTTGATGCGCTCACCGGTCTCGTCGTCCATCCTTCTCCCTCACCTCGAGAAGTAGTGTGGCATCCCGGTCACGGGCGGCGCCCCATCCTCGGCGGGTGGGGCACCCCGCCGACGTCCCATTCAGCCGGAAACTCTCATCGGCGAATGCTTTGGCAACGGGCATCGAACTGTCAATGGCTTGACGGAATTGTCTCTACGGATGTGGTTCTCGGCGACTTCCCGTCCTGCTATTCATAACCACATGGCGAAGCGAACCCACATCATTCTGACCGACGACATCAGCGGCGAGACCATCAAGGAAGGCAAAGGGGGAACGATCGCCTTTGGCCTCGAGGGAGTCGAATACGAGATCGACCTGACCGACAAGAATGCCGACAAGCTCCGGGCGGCGCTTGCCGAGTATGTCGCGGCGGGCACCCGCATCGGTCGCCGGACCGGGACCCGCGGGCAGCGGACCCAGTCGGGGCCGGCGGCTCGCGAGGTGCGGGACTGGGCCCGGTCGAACGGCTACCAGGTGCCCGACCGGGGTCGCATTCCCGGCGAGGTCCGCCAGGCGTTCGACGCCCGTTGAGGGAACCCGTCGTGACCTCGGTGAGGCGCACGACGGGCCAGCCCCCCGGCACGATGAAGTATGCAGTGGCGTCGCCGTGGAGTCAGGTATTTGACGAACCTTGACAGAGAACCTCGATCCGGTCGGATGGGGCCTTTGAAGACTGTTAAGGGTGTGTCCCTCACGTGACGAGTCGTCGGTGAGATGAGGTCGCGCAGTAACGCCGGCTCGCACCCACGATGGCCGGCGACTCGTCAGCCCAGCGGGCCGTGCTCGTGGGCGAACACGACGATCTGGACGCGGTCGCGCAGGCCGAGCTTGCGCAGGATCGAGCCCACATGCGTCTTCACCGTGGACTCGCTGGCATAGACCGCCCCCGCGATCTCGGTGTTGGACATGCCGCGCGAGACCGCATGGAAGACCTCGCGCTCCTTCTCGGTCAGCGCCAGGTACGCTGCCGGCGCGGGAGTCGCCGGACGGAACTGCGTCTCCAGGAGCGCTGCCAGATCGCTCGGTGCCAGCACGGCGTTCCCGGTGTGGACCGTGCGGATCGCGTCTCGCAGCCGGGTCGGCGTGGTGTCCTTGAGCAGGAACCCGCTGGCGCCGTACCTGATCGCCGTCGCCGCCTGGTCGTCGAGGTTGAACGTCGTGAGCACGACGACCCGCACAGGCCTTGGCCGCCGTGCCACGCGGTCGGCGGAGAAGATCTGGCGGGTTGCCTCGACGCCGTCCATCTCCGGCATCCGGACGTCCATGAGCACGACGTCGGGCTCGAGCTCGTCGACCAGCCGGACCGCCTCGATCCCGTCACCGGCCATCCCGACGACCTTCATCCCCTCCTGGGCGTCGAGGATCACCTTGACGCCCTCGCGGAACAGGTCCTGGTCGTCGACCAGGAGCACCGCGATGTCCGGCCTGCCGACCTCGGGTCCGGTCATCGGCCGCTCACGGGTACCCAGGCCGTGGCGGTGAACGTCGGCTCGCCACCCTCGTCAGCGCGTCGTACGTCGAGCCGGCCGCCGACCGCCTCCAGCCGGCGACGCATGCCCTCGATCCCTTGCCCCGGCGGTCCGGCAGGATGCATCGGCTCGGTCTCCTCGGTATCGGCGGCCCGGTCGGCGGCCCGGTGTGCCTCGGCGTTGCTCACCCGGATCCTCAGCTCCCGGTCCGAGGCGTCGCGGGGCCAGCGTCGCTCGACGGTCACGAGGCGGTCGCGCCGCCCGTGCCGGATCGCGTTGGTCAGCATCTCCTGGATCACCCGGTGGGCCGCGACGTCCAGCTCGGGCGGGAGGGGCTGAGCGCTGCCGACCTCGCTGGCCCTGACCTCGTGGCCGCTTGCCCGGACGCCCTCGAGGAGCTGCTCGAAGGCACCGGTCCGGGCCGGCCCGGGCGCTGCCGGGCTCGCCAGTACCTGGCGCACGTCCTGGAGCGACGACCGGGCTGTGCTCGCGATCCTCGCCATGGTCGCCTTCAGCGCCCGCGGGTCGTCGTCGGGAAGGAACTGGCCGGACTCGGCCTGCGCCAGGATCACCGCCAGCGAGTGGCCGACCACGTCGTGCACGTCGCGGGCGAGCTGCCCCTGCTCCTCGCGCAGTCGGGCGATCTCCTGGGCCTGCTCCGTCTCGCGCTGCGCGCGGGCGGTCTGGGCCGTCGCCCGGAGCACGAGCCCCGCGAGCCAGGGGACGACCAGCACGAGCAGCCCCAGCACGGTCGCGCCGACGACCAGCGTGGGGCTGATCCGGCGGGCGCTGTTCAGCAGCGCCCCGAAGGCCCACAGGTCCGCGAAGGCGCCGTACGACGCGTGGTGGGCGACGGCGAGCCCGACCGCGCCGCCGACCGGGATGGAGAGGCCGCTCATCGCCACCGTCTCCGGGCGGCCCCAGCGAGCGCAGCCGAACGCCACGATCGTCACCGAGAGCTCGACCGTGATCATCGGCAGACCCGTCACCACCTGGAGCGCGCAGGTGACCCACACCAGGCCGAGTGCCGCCAGCGGAGCCCGCCGGCACAGTCCGCAGGCGACCGCGAAGGCCACGACCACCGGCACCCACCGGGTCGTGGAGTCCCGGGAGACCGGCGCCCGCTCCCAGAGCTCGAGGACGCCCATGCCCAGCACCACCAGGCCGACCAGGATGTCCGGGGCCCACTCCCGTAGCCGATCGGTCACCGGCGGCGGCTCATCGGCGCGCGACGACGCGACGGGATGCCTGGACGCCATGGCGGAAACCTACGACAGCGTCGCGCACCAGCATGTCCACCAGCTCGGGGTAGGAGACGCCCGCCGCGGCGAACATCTTGGGCACCTGGGACTCCTCGGTGAGACCCGGCATGGTGTTGACCTCGTTGAGGACGGGTCCGCCGTCGGTCAGGAAGAAGTCGATGCGCGCGACGCCGGCGCAGCCGAGCGCGTCGTACATCGTCTTCGCCGCGCCGACCAGGGCCTCGTGCTCGTCGTCGGTCAGCAACGCGGGGACCCGGAAGTCGGCCCCGCCGCCGTACTTGGACTCGGTGTCGAAGACCCCGTCCGCCACGATCTCCAGCGCCGGGGCGACCACACGCGCCCCGTCCGGACGGCCGAGCACGGCCAGGTCGATCTCGCGGCCGAGCACGACGTCCTCGACCAGGACGCGCGGGTCCAGGGCGAGGGCGGCCACCAGGGCGGCGGGGAGCTCCGCGGCCCCGCGGACCAGGGTGACGCCGTGGCTGGAGCCCGCGGTCACCGGCTTGACCACCACCGGATGGCTGAAGGTGTACGCCGGCACGGTCGCGGGGGTGAGCAGGACCTCGGGTGCCACCGCGATGCCCAGGCTCCGGGCCACCAGCTTGGTGGCCCACTTGTCCATCGCCAGGGCACCCGCGCCCAGCCCGGAGCCCACGTAGGGCACCCCGGCCAGGTCGCAGAGCGCCGCCAGCGTGCCGTCCTCCCCGTGTGGTCCGTGCAGGACCGGGATCACCACGTCGCAGGCCTGGAGCGTCCGCACCGCACTCGGGAGGGCGAGGCGCTCGTGGTCCTCGTCGCACCAGTCGCCGTCCGGGTCGATGGTGAGCCGCACGACGTCGTAGCGCCCGACGTCGAGGGCGGCGGCGACGCCGGCCGCCGAGGCCAGGGAGATCTCGTGCTCGCTGTTCGCTCCGCCCCCGACCACGGCTACTCGCGTCCTGGTGCTCATCGGGTCCTCGCGCCCAGGCGCGTCACGATCTCGTGCTCGATGGTGTCAGCCCAGCCCGCCCACTCGGCCGTGGTGGGCTCACCCGCGCGTCCGGGGCCGAAGACGACGACGTCGTCGCCGGCCACCGGGCTGTCCGGACCGGCCGGTCCCAGGTCGACCACCGCCATGTCCATGGAGATCGCGCCGACCAGCGGTCGCCGCCGGCCGCCCACGAGCACCTCGGCCCGCCCCGATGCGGCCCGGGGCAGGCCGTCGGCGTATCCCAGCGGCAGCAGGCCGAGAGCGGTGGCCGAGGGGGCCGACCAGGTGTGGCCGTAGCCGACCGGGGTTCCGGCCAGGACCCTGCTCACGCTCACCAGCGGTGCCGTCAGGGTCAGCGCGGGGTGGAGGTGGGTGCTGCCCGAGGGGTCGATGCCGACCAGTCCGGCGCCGACCCGGCACATCGTGTGGTGACTGAGGGGGTCGGTCAGGGTGGCCGCCGTGGCGGCGAGGTGTCGATGCGTGGGCCGCAGACCTGCCGCTCGTGCCGTCATGACGCCCCAGCCGAAGCGCGCGCGTCCGATCGCGTTCGCCGGGTCGCCGGGCACGTCGGCGCACGCCAGGTGACCCATCAGCCCGGTCACGCGCACCAGCCCCAGCCGCTCGGCGCGGCGGGCCGCCCGGCACAGGCCAGCCCACTCCGAGACCGGTGCGCCGTCGCGGGCCAGACCGGTGTCGAGGTGCAGGTGGACGGCGGCACCGGGAGCGGTCGAGGCGATGGCGTCCAGATGTGAGCGCGAGGGTACGGCGAGTTCGATGAGGTGGCTGCGGGCCGCGGCGAAGTCGGCGTCGAGGGGGTTGAGCCAGCTCAGCACCGGCGCGGCGATCCCGTCGGCGCGAAGGGCGAGCGCCTCGGCGAGGGTGGCGACGCCCAGCCGGCTGGCACCGTGGGCCAGCGCGGTCCGGGCGACGGAGGAGGCGCCGTGGCCGAAGCCGTCGGCCTTGACCACCGCCATCAGCTCGCCGGTCGCCCGGCGGGCGAGCAGCTCGACGTTGGCCGCGACCGCGTCGAGGTCGACGCCGAGCCGCGGCCCGGCGCCGGTGCCGCCGGACGGCGGCTGCTGGGCTCGGGCCGGTCGTGAGGCCGGTCGCGAGGCCACGCGCGGGTCGCAGAGCAGGATCGTCATGTCACCCACGGTGCCGGGCGGGCCGGTCCGGCACCTCCGCCTGAGGTGCCGAGCACCTGTCCTCGAGGACGAGACCGCTGGTCGGCACCTCACTAGATTGGGTGCTCGTGGCGGCCGACTGCGTGTTCTGCTCGATCGTCGCGGGGGCGACCCCGGCCGACCTCGTGCTCGACGAGCCCGACGTCGTGGCGTTCCTCGACGCCCGCCCGGTCTTCAAGGGCCACGTTCTGCTGGTGCCGCGCGCGCACGTCGTGACCCTCCTCGACCTGCCCGGCGTCCTGCGCGACCCGTTCCTCGAGGCCGCGCAGCGACTGGCGCGCGCGGTGGTCGAGGGGCTCGGCGCCCAGGGCAGCTTCGTTGCGATGAACAACGTCGTGAGCCAGTCGGTCGCCCACCTGCACCTGCACGTCGTGCCGCGGACCAAGGGCGACGGCCTCCGCGGCTTCTTCTGGCCGCGCACCAGGTACGCCGACGGGGAGGCCGCGAGCTACGCCGACCGGCTCCGGACGTCCGTCAGGAAAAGTTGACAAAAGCGGGCATGTCAGGTTAACTTGACATCGTGAACGACGCTGCCGAGCTCTCCGAGGGTGCGGCGAGCAACGACCCCGAGCAGGGGTTGGCCGCCGTCCGGGCCCTGCGCGCGCTGGCCGACCGTCTCGAGGCGGTGCAGGTCCACAGCGCGCGCGAGCAGGGCTGGAGCTGGCAGGCGATCGCCGACGTGCTCCAGGTGAGCCGGCAGGCCGTTCACCAGAAGCACTCCCGCGACTGACACATCCCAAGACACATCCCAAGAACCTGAGGAGAACACCCATGCACAGCCGATTCGACACCGAATCCAGGATCGCCGTCACCCAGGCGGCAGACATCGCCCGCGAGCTCGGCCACCGGGAGGTCGGCCCCGGCCATCTCCTGGCCGGCCTGCTCGCCAACCCACGGGGGACGGCCTACGCCGCGCTCCGTGACCACGGCCTCGACCTCGACTCCACCCGCGACCTCGTCGCGGCACACCACGTCGACGCGCAGTCGGACCGCGAGACCCAGGCAGACCACTACGAGGAGGACCGCGAGGCCCTCAGGGCCATCGGCATCGACCTCGACCGGGTGCGCGAGGCGGTGCGCAGCAACCTCGGCGCCGACCTGGCCGACGGCTGGGCCGCCCGATCCGAGCGCGGCTCGCGCCGCGAGGGCGGGCGCGGCCGAGGCGGCCGCGGCCGGCACCACCACGGACGGGGCCACGACCGCGGCCGCGGCCGTCGCGGCCCCCGCAGCCGGCGCGAGGACGTGCGGTTCTCGCGCGAGCTGCGCGCGGTGCTGCGCGACGTGCGCCGGTCGGTCCTGCGCGACCAGCTCGACCTCGAGACACGCGAGGAGACGAGGCGCGTGCCCGGCATGACCGGTGCGCGGATGCTCGTGGCGCTGACCCGGTCCGACGACCCGGCCGTGCGGGCCGTGCTCGCCTCCTCGACCGGGGCCGAGGGTCTGCGCGCCCAGGCCGAGGCGGCGGTCAAGCCGGCGGCCGACGCCTGACCCGGCTCCGAACCTCATCTTGCGACGGACATCCGCAACCTGCGGGTGTCCGTTCGCATCGAACCGGCATGACACACACGCGCATCGCCTCCGCCGCGCTGGCGGCCCGAACGGGTCGAGCCACCGGCACCTGACGGACTGGTCGACCGACGGGGACCGGGCGGTCGAGCTCGTCGACACCACCAGCTCCCACCAGAAGGCCGTCGTCGACGACCTCAAGGCGCCGGGACACATCGCAGCACCGGCCTCGGCAGGGGCATCACCGGCGCCACCTTCGCCGACCACGGCTCCCTCTGCCTGACCAAGGCAGGCGGCCGGAAGGGCTCGCCCCTGCTGCGTCTCGACGACGACGGCCCCGCCCAGGTCCTGCTGGCATCGCCGTCGGGACGGCAGGTCGTGACGGGCACCGCCAAGAGCAGCGACCACCGGCTGCTGGTGATCGGGCGCGGCGGAAGCCTCGCCCGCACCCTCCAGACCCCGGCCGAGTGCACGGCCCCGCTGGTGGAGCGGGGGGCGTCGTGATGGCCAGCTGCCTGGTCGGCAGGCGACCGGCGCAGCGGCTGTACGCCGCGCCGCTCGACGGCGGCGCCGGCCACTGGACCACCCTCGCCCATGGGCGCAGGAGCACCGACCCGGGCGACCTCGACGCCCGCAGGCTGCACGGGACGACGCACATCGAGGCGGCCGGGCCGTGCGGCGTGGTGCTCCTGGCCCGTCAGCATCGCAACGGCGCCGCGACGAAGGTCACGCTGCCCAAGGCGACCCAGAAGGTCTACCTGATCGGAGGGCGGGGCGCCTGACGAGGCCTACGCCCGGCCTACGCCAGGTTCCTCGGGCTCGACGAGCACCCGGTCCCGGTCGGCTGACGTCTCCACCCGGCCTCTACAGTGGCGGGTGCCGTAGGGACACCAGTCGAGCCGCGAGGAGTCAGCACATGGGCCGCTTCGACGGGCGCGTCGCCGTCGTGACGGGCGCCGCGCGCGGGATCGGGCTGGCGATCGCCACCCGTCTCGCCGACGAGGGCGCCTCGGTCGCGGTGCTGGACCTCGACGAGGCTCAGGCCGGCGCCGCTGCCGAGCAGCTGCCGGCCGAGGCGGGCCGCCCTCATCTCGGGATCGGGTGCGACGTGAGCGACACCGGGTCGGCGCGGGCCGCGGTCGAGCGCGTGGTCGGCGAGCTCGGAGCCCTGCACATCCTGGTCAACAACGCCGGGGTGACCCGCGACAACCTGCTGTTCAAGATGACCGACGACGACTGGGACACCGTGATCGCCGTGCACCTGCGCGGTGCGTTCGCGATGACCCGCGCCGCCCAGCAGCACTTCGTGCAGCAGAAGTACGGCAAGGTCGTCTGCCTGTCCAGCGTCTCTGCGCTGGGCAATCGAGGGCAGGCCAACTACGCCGCGGCGAAGATGGGCATCCAGGGCTTCGTGCGCACTCTCGGCATCGAGCTGGGCCCCTTCGGCGTCACCGCCAACGCGATCGCACCGGGCTTCATCGCCACCGACATGACCGATGCCACGGCCGCCCGGGTCGGGATGCCGGTCGAGGAGTTCCGGCAGGCCGCCGCGGACCGCAACCCCGTGCGCCGCGTCGGCTACCCCGAGGACATCGCGGCCGCCGCCGCGTTCCTGTGCAGCGAGGAGGCGTCCTACATCACCGGCCAGACGCTGTACGTCGACGGAGGAGCCAAGCTTGTCTCCTGACGCGGCTCCCGCCCCCGACTACATCCACCGCACCGGCGCGCCTCCGGGCTTCAAGACCCGGCACATCTGGATCGGCGCTGTCATCTTCATCGTGTGGTTCGGCGTGCTCGGCTTCGTGCTGACCCACGGCCGCAACGAGGCGTCGTCGGTCGACGTCTACTCCGAGCTGCCCAGCGGCTTCACCGGCAGCCTGGAGGCCCAGGGCCTGACCTACCAGGGGCTGTCGCCGGTCGACCCGACCACGCAGCAGCAGGCGCTGGCCCATGTGCCCTCGACCGGCACCGACAACGGCGGGAAGCCGCTGGTCTTCCGCACGTCGTACACCAAGTCCCATGGGTCGGGGCAGCCCGGCGTCGCCACGCCCGCGCTGATGATCGTCGTCCCCCACACGAATGGGACCGGCTTCCACGTCGACTTCGTCGACCCCACGAGCTACCAGGAGCTCGCCTCCGCGGACATCACCGGGAGCGGGTGACTCGCCTCACAGCCACGGCGTGGCCTTCCCGGAGCGGTTGTGGCCATCCCTCACACTGGAGCCGATCGAAAGTCAACATCATCGATGGAGATTCGCGTGCGACGCTATGCCCTGACCTTGTCCGCCATCACGGCCGCCGGCCTGATGCTCACGGCGTGCGGCGGCTCGACAAGCTCGACCGCCGAGTCCGGCCCGCAGAAGGTCGAGGGCGGCCAGTCGATCCAGCAGTTCTGGCCGCTGACCGGGCTGAAGGTCTCCTCCGGGAAGACGGCGTCACTGGACCACCCGGTGCTGGTGGCGAAGATGGACAACACCGTCGCGAGCCAGCCGCAGGTCGGCCTGTCCAAGGCCGACATGGTGGTCGAGGAGCTGGTCGAGGGCGGTCTGACCCGGCTGGCGGCGTTCTACTACTCCGAGATCCCCGGCAACGTCGGGCCGGTCCGCTCGATGCGCGCCAGCGACATCGACGTGGTCTCGCCGGTGCACGCCTCGATGGTCACCAGCGGCGCGGCTCCGCGCACGATCGCGCTGATCAAGGGCGCCAAGATCCCGTTCTACGGCGAGGGCTCGCCCGGCATGTACCGCTCGACCGAGCGCGCCGCGCCGTACAACCTGTTCGTCCACCTCAACGAGATCGCCAAGGCCACCAAGACCAAGGCCGCGACTCCACCCGAGTACCTCCAGTTCGGCACCGGCAGCGATCTGCCCAAGGGCCGCAAGGTCACCTCGATCGGCGCGCAGTTCTCCGGTGGGCACACCACCGAGTGGCAGTTCGAGAACGGCAGCTACCACAACCTCAACAGCAACGCGCCGGCCGGCGACCAGTTCCCGGCCACCAACGTGCTGGTGCTGCGCGTGCGCGAGGGCAACGCCGGCTACCTCGACCCCGCCGGCAACCCGGTGCCCAAGACGCTGCTGACCGGCAAGGGCAACGCGCTGCTCTTCCACGACGGCCGGATGTACGCCGCCACCTGGCACAAGGGCGCGTCCGCATCGCCGATCACCTTGACCTCCAAGAGCGGCCAGAAGCTCGAGGTCCCCGCCGGCCGCACCTGGATCGAGCTGGTGCCGCAGGTCGGCGGCAACGTCACCTTCAAGAAGTAGGGGCCGGCACGGCCTGGTCGGAGAGCGCGCGCAGCCCGGCCAGGATGAAGCCGATCGCGGCCTCCACCCGCTCGGCCTCCTCGTCGGGGTAGTCCGCGCGGGAGACCGTCGTCCCCGCCGACGACATCGCCCCGAAGAAGATCCGGGCGAACGTGTGCACCATGGCGTCGTCCGGTTCCCAGTCGCCGGCGCCGAAGACCGCGCGCACGATGTCCAGCACGTAGACGAAGGTCGGTCGCTCCTCCTGCTCCCGGAATCGCTCGTAGCCCAGCACCGACGGGCCGTCCTGCACCACGATCCGGCTGTACGCCGGCTGCCGGACGACCTCGAGGAACGCCCGGAGCCCCGCGACCGCCTTCTCCCACGGGTCCGGATGACCCTCCAGGGCCGACCGGATCTGGCGGGCGCCGGCCCACTCGACGTTCTCGAAGGCGGCCTCGAAGAGGGCCTGCTTGCCGGAGAAGTGGTGGTAGAGCGCGCCCTTGGTGACCTCGGCGCCGGCCACGATGGCGTCCAGCGACGTCGCGGCGTAGCCGTGCTCGGCGAAGAGCCGCTCGGCGACCTCGACCAGTGTCCGCCGGGTCGAGGCGGAGAACTCCGCGCGGCTCGTGCCCATCGGCGCAGTGTAAAGCCGCGAGCGCCGGCCGGATCGGAACCTAGAAAATACCTAGGATGTGCTAGAACTGCCGAGTGCTTTCACGAACCAAGGCCCCCGTCGTAGCCGGCGCCGCTCTCGCTCTTCTCGCTCCTCTTCTCGCCGGCTGCGGCGGCGGTGGCGGTGGCGGCAACACCACGATCACCGTGCTGGCGGCGTCCTCGCTGACCGGCTCGTTCACCGATCTGGGCCAGGCCTTCGAGAAGGCGCACCCGGGGGTCGCGGTGAAGTTCGCCTTCGACTCCTCGGCGACTCTCGCCCAGGAAGCCACTCAGGGCGCGCCGGCCGACGTCCTCGCGACCGCCGACACCAAGACGATGGCCAGCGCGAAGGCCGCTCAGGCGGCGAGTCCCCAGGTGTTCGCCACCAACGTGATGGTGCTGGCGACGCCGGCTGCCAATCCCGCCGGCATCACGGGCTTCACCGACCTGGACAAGCCCTCGGTCAAGTTCGTGATGTGCGTCCCGACGGCTCCCTGCGGTGTGGTCGGGCAGGCCTTGCTGGACCAGGACCACATCACCGGTAAGCCGGTCAGCCAAGAGGTCGACGTGAAGTCGGTGCTCGCGACGCTGACCGAGGGCGAGGCCGATGCCGGGATCGTGTACACGACCGACGCCGTCGCGGCCGGCTCCGCCGTCAAGGCCCTGCCGATCCCCGGCAGTGCACGACAGACCACGTCGTACCCGATCGCGCCACTGACCCAGTCCAAGCACTCCTCCCTCGCCCGGGAGTTCATCGACATGGTCCTGTCGACCCGAGGTCAGGCCGTCCTTCGCAAGGCCGGGTTCGGGGCGCCGTGACCCCCGGCTCCGTCCGGCTGGGGCGTCCCCCGGTCGTCCTGCTGGTGCCGGCCCTGGTCGGGTCGGCGCTTCTCGTCGTCCCGCTGGTGTCGCTCGTGCTCGACACGCCCTGGGCCGGCTTCTGGGGCCAGCTGACGTCCTCCGCTGTCCTGGAGGCGCTTCGGCTGACCCTGGTGGCCTCCTTGTCGACGGTCGGACTCTGCATCGTTCTCGGTACGCCGTTGGCCTGGCTGCTCAGCCGTACGTCGTTCCCGGGACGAGCTCTGCTGAGGGCGCTCGTCCTGGTGCCGTTGGTGCTGCCGCCGGTCGTCGCCGGAGTTGCCCTGATCACGGCCCTGGGCAGAACCGGTCTGGTGGGACACCTGCTCTACCAGTGGTGGGGGATCACGATCCCCTACACGACGACGGCCGTGGTCATCTCGCACACCTTCGTGGCCCTGCCGTTCTACGTGCTCAGCGTCGAGGGATCGCTGGGCTCGGTCGGGGACCAGTTCGACACCGTCGCTGCGAGCCTCGGTGCCGATCGCTGGACCACGTTCCGCCGGGTGACGCTCCCCCTGGTGGTCCCCGGGATCGTCGCCGGCGCAGCTCTCGCGTGGGCGCGCTCCCTGGGCGAGTTCGGCGCCACCATCACGTTCGCGGGGAACTACCCGGGGACCACCCAGACGATGCCGTCCAAGATCTACACCGCGCTCCAGGACGATCCCGGCGTTGCGCGCACCCTCAGCATGATCCTGCTCGTCGCCTCGATCGGCGTGCTCGTGGGCCTGCGTAGTCGATGGCTGAGCACATCGTGAGCGGCCTTCGCGCGACGATCTCGGTCAGGGGTCGACTGGAGGCGGAGCTGACGGCCGAGCCGGGTGAGACCGCAGCGGTGATCGGCCCCAACGGCGCGGGGAAGAGCACGCTGCTGGCGGCCCTGGCAGGGCTGGTCGCCTGCACCGCGTCGGTCACGGTGTCGGGCAGGTCTTGGAGCGACCCTCCCCGGCCCGTTCGACAGCGGGACGTGGGGCTCGTCTTTCAGGATCAGCGGCTCTTCCCTCATCTGTCGGCGCTGGACAACGTCGCGTTCGGGCCGCGCGCGCGAGGCGTTGCGCGCGGGGAAGCCGAGCGTCGCGCCCGAGCCTGGCTGGACCGGTTCGGCATCGCCGACCTCGAGGCGAGACGCCCAGGGACACTCTCGGGGGGGCAGGCGCAGCGCGTGGCCCTGTCGCGGGCCCTGGTCCTGGATCCGGCGCTGCTTCTTCTCGACGAGCCGTTCGGCGGGCTCGATGTGGGTGTTGCGACGACCCTGCGCATCGAGCTGGCCCGTCACCTGCGGGCCTTCGCCGGCGTCACGGTCCTGGTGACCCACGACGCCATCGACGTTCTCACGCTGGCCGACCGTGTTGTCGTCCTCGACGCCGGGAGGGTCGTGCAGACCGGAACCCCGCTCGAGGTCGCAGCCCGTCCGCGGTCAGAGCATGTGGCGCGGCTCGTCGGCCTCAACGTCTTGCGCGAGGGGACTCGGTTCGTGGCGTTCAGCCCGACGGTCGTGACGGTGTCCCTACGAGAGCCCGACGGCTCCGCTCGGAGGCGCTGGCCGGGAGTGATCGCCCACGCCGCCCCGCACGGCGAGTCGGTGCGCCTCCTCGTCAACGGAGAGCACGATCTGCTCGCCGACGTCACGCTCGCGTCGACCGTCGAGCTCGGGCTGGTTCCCGGGCGCGATGTCTGGCTCTCGGTCAAGGAGTCGGCGGTCGACACCTACGCCGAGGGCGCTTGAGCGTCAGGGTCGGCCACCAGTGTCAGTCCTATGCTGAGCCCGTGGCTGACTACCTGCGCATCGGCGAGGTCGCCCAGCGTCTCGGGGTCAGCGTCGACACCCTGCGCCGGTGGGAGACCGAGGGCCGGATCACCTTCGAGCGCCGCGGCAACCAGCGGGTCCTGCCGGCCGCGGACCTGGCCGGCTTCCTGCACGCGCTGAGCGGACCGGACCGCACCTCCAGCGCCCGCAACCGGTTCACCGGCGTCGTGGTCTCCGTCGAGCGCGACGGCGTGATGGCCAAGGTCGAGCTGGCCTGCGGCGACTACCGCGTCGTCTCGCTGCTCAGCCGCGAGGCCGCCGACGAGATGGAGCTGGCCCCCGGGGTCGCGGCCACCGCCGTCGTCAAGGCCACCAGTGTCATGGTCGAGCGGGCCTGAGGGATCGCGTACCGTCTGCGCATGCTCTCCTCCGGACCCGTTCGGGCGCGCGCCGGCCTCGCCGCCGTTCTGCTCGCGCTCGTGGTGGGCGCCCTGCCCTCCTCGGCGAACGCCGCACCGCTGCCGTCGCGGCGGCAGTGGCACCATGACGTCGCCGCGGCGATGACCGGCTGGCGCGACTACCTGCGCGCCGCCGTCTCCGTCGCGGGGCCGAGGTACGCGGTCAACCTCGACATCGACAACACCTCGCTCGCGACGCACTACCAGCCCGGGCACCCGGTCAAGCCGGTGCTGCGGCTCGCCACGTGGGCGGCCAACCACGACGTCGCCGTGCTGTTCAACACCGCTCGCTACGGCCCTGGCATCAAGGCCGGCAAGAAGCTGCTGGTGAAGGCGGGGTACGCCGTGACCGAGATGTGCGGCCGGACCGGCGTGCGTGTCGCACTGCGCCGCGGCAAGGTGCGGTGCCGCAGGCACTTCGTCGGCGAGGGGTACACGATCGTCGCCAACATCGGCAACAACCGCACCGACTTCTCCGGGGTGAAGGACTACGGCCGCGCCTTCCGGCTGCCCAACTACGGCGGCCGGCTCGGCTGACGGTCCCCGCGCCGGGGGGCATGATGGGTGCATGGCCGAGATCCGGGCGGGGATGCTGCTGCTGGCGTCGCCCGAGCTGGTCGACCCGAACTTCGTCGATGCGGTCGTCCTCCTGCTGGACACCGACGAGAACGGCGCCATGGGCGTGGTCATCAACCGCCCCTCCCCGGTGCCCGTGGTCTCGGTGCTGGCCGACTGGGGCGAGATCGTGGCCGAGCCCGAGGTGCTGTTCCGCGGCGGTCCGGTCTCCCCGGAAGGGGCCCTGGCCGTCGCGCTCCTGCGCGACCAGGGCGCCGTAGGCCCGGGGCTCCGGCCGGTCACCGAGCGGCTCGCCATCGTCGACCTCGAGGGCACCGCGGACGACATCGACCCCGCGGTCGACGGGGTCCGGATCTTCGCCGGGTACGCCGGGTGGGGGGCGGGCCAGCTCGAGGGCGAGATCGAGGGTGGCGACTGGTACGTGCTGCCGTCGCTGCCGCCGGACGCCTTCCAGGCCGACCCCAGCGACCTGTGGCGCGAGGTCATGCGGCGCCAGCCCGGCGAGCTCGCCTGGCACGTGAACCGACCCGCCGACCCCGAGCTGAACTGAGCGTCCGAGGGCTGTCGTAGGCTTGGCGGCGTGGCTCCCACCGGCTTCTCGCCCCTGACCGACACCGCCGTCGACCAGCGGGTCGACGAGCGCACGGTCCCCACCGACGAGGGTGACCACGAGCGCTTCAGCCACTACGTCGACAAGCACAAGCTGACCGAGGCGATGGTCATGGGGACGCCGGTCGTCGCGCTCTGCGGCAAGGTCTGGGTGCCGAGCCGGGCGCCGGAGAAGTTCCCGGTCTGCCCCGAGTGCAAGGACGCCTGGGAGTCGATGAAGCCCGGAGCCGGAGACGACGGCGAGTGACGGGACGCCAGCTCCCGCCCGCCGATGCTCCCGACAACCTCTCCACTGCACTGACCCCGGCCTGGCCGGAGCGGGCCGCCTGGGGCACGGCGCCGTCCCTGCGCGCCTGGCAGTCGGCGGCCTTGACCGACTACGCCGTGCGGGCGCCGCGCGACTTCCTGCTCGTCGCGACCCCGGGTGCCGGGAAGACGACGTTCGCCCTGTCGGCGGCCGCCGACCTGCTCGGTCGCCGGGTCGTCGACCGCGTCGTCGTGGTCGCGCCCACCGAGCACCTCAAGCTCCAGTGGGCCGAGGCGGCCGCCCGGGCCGGGCTCCCCATCGACCCGGCGTACTCCGCGGGCTCGGGGAAGACCTCGTCCGACTACGTCGGCGTCGCGGTGACCTACGCCGGTGTCGCGGTCAACCCGCTGGCGATGCGGATCCGCACCGAGCGGTTCAAGACGCTGGTGGTCCTCGACGAGATCCACCACGCCGGCGACGCCCTCACCTGGGGCGAGGCGGTCCGCGAGGCCTTCGAGCCGGCGACCCGTCGGATCGGGCTCACCGGCACGCCGTTCCGCTCCGACGTCAACCCGATCCCCTTCGTCACCTACGCGCCGGGCCCGGACGGCGTGCCCCGGTCGATGGCCGACTTCAGCTACGGCTACGCAGACGCGCTGGCCGACCATGTCGTCCGCCCCGTGCTCTTCATGGCCTACTCCGGCGACCTCGCCTGGCGCACCCGCGCCGGGGACGAGATCTCGGCCCGGCTGGGCGAGCCGCTGACCAAGGACCTGACGGCCCAGGCGCTGCGGACCGCGCTGGACCCGGCGGGGGAGTGGATTCCCTCGGTCCTCGCCGCGGCCGACCGGCGGCTGACCGAGGTACGCCGTCACGTGCCCGACGCCGGTGGGCTCGTGATCGCCTCGGACCAGGAGTCGGCCCGCGCGTACGCCGCGCTGTTGAAGAAGGTCAGCGGCGAGACCCCCACGCTCGTGCTCTCCGACGAGAAGGCCTCGTCTCGCCGGATCGCGACGTTCACCGAGTCCGAGAAGCGCTGGATGGTCGCGGTGCGCATGGTCTCGGAGGGCGTCGACGTCCCGCGGCTCGCGGTGGGTGTCTACGCCACCAGCACCTCGACCCCGCTGTTCTTCGCCCAGGCCGTCGGCCGCTTCGTGCGCGCGCGAGCACGCGGCGAGACGGCCTCGGTCTTCGTCCCGTCGGTCGCCACGCTGCTGAGCCATGCCGCGCAGATGGAGCTGGAGCGCGACCACGTCCTGGGCCGGACCATCACCGACGAGGGTGACATCCTCGCCGCCGAGCAGGACCTGGTGGCCCGGGCGAATGCCGACGAGGGAGCCTCCGACGAGCTGCTGGGCAGCTACGAGGCGCTCGGCTCGCAGGCGCGCTTCGACCAGGTGGTCTACGACGGGTCCGCGTTCGGGCATGCCGGCGAGGTGCACGTCGGCTCGGAGGAGGAGATGGACTTCCTGGGCATCCCCGGCCTGCTCGAGCCCGACCAGGTCCGCGAGCTGCTCCACCATCGCCAGCGCTCGCGCCGTACCGCCCCGGCCGGAGAGCGGCACGCCCCGGTCGAGCACGCGCCGTCCACCCACGAGCAGCTTGCCATCCTGCGGCGCGAGCTCAACGGCCTCGTGGCGGCGTGGCACCACCGCACCGGCCAGGCCCACGGGGTGACCCACGCCGCCCTGCGCAAGGAGCTGGGCGGCCCGCCCGCCGCCATCGCGGGCGTCGAGCACCTGCACGCCCGGATCAACCGACTCCGCGAGTGGGCGTCGCGGCCCTTCCGCTGACCTCGATCGGAGTCGCCCCGGCCGGCGAGCCGGTTGCTCAGCACGGCGCGGGCCCAGGCCCGGCTCCACGATGCCGCCGGCCGCCTCGTCGCCCATGCCACCTCCACCTGCATGATCTTCCCCGCCCCGGAACGGTCGACACCGACTAGCCGGAGTGGGCCAACGGCAGGACGCGGTAGGGGATCTGGGTGGCCAGGGCGATCACGGTGGAGGAGCGGACGATCGCGGGATCCTGGAGGACCAGGTCGATGACGCGCTGGAGGTCGGCGTTGGAGCGGGCCACGACGCGTGCCCACAGGTCGCCGGCCCCGGTGATGGTGTGGGCCTCGAGCACCTCCGGAATGGTGGCGAGGTGGCCGGCGACCGCGTCGTGACCGCCGAGCTCCACCCGGTCCTGGCGGATCTCCAGACTCAGGAACGCCGTCACCGGAAAGCCCAGCGCCTCCGGCGACAGGTCCGGCCCCCACCCGGTCACGACCCCGCTGTCGGCCAGCTTGTCCAGGCGCGCCTGCACCGTCCCGCGGGCGACGCCGAGCTCGCGCGAGGCCTGGAGAACGCCGATCCGCGGGTCGGCGGCGAACAGGGCGAGCAATCTGCGGTCGAGATCGTCCATCGCGTCTCCCGTGGTGTGCAGTTTGACTAGTGAATCCCAGTACTGTTGCGCAGGTTGTCACCACCAGGCAAGGTGAAGCTCATGACGACGACCCATGAGACCCCGTCCACTGGCGGTGCCCTCACCGCCGACGAGCTCAAGGCCGACCTGACCCTCGACCAGCTCAAGCAGCTGGTCGGCCTCGTGGAGTACGACGCGACGAACGACCCGTTCCCGGTCACCGCCCAGGACTACGTCGGCTTCGTGGTCGGCAACGCGACCCAGGCCGCGCAGTTCTACCAGCTGGTCTTCGGGATGGACCTCGAGGCCTACTCCGGCCCCGAGACCGGCAACCGCGACGCCAAGTCGTTCGTGCTGCGGTCCGGCAGCGCGCGCTTCGTCTTCACCGGTGGCGTCGCCACCGACAGCCCGATCCTCGACCACCACCGCAAGCACGGCGACGGCGTCGTCGACCTGGCGATGGAGGTGCCCGACGTCGACCGATGCGTCGAGCACGCGCGGTCGCAGGGCGCGACGATCCTGGCCGAGGCGCACGACGTCACCGACGAGAACGGCACGGTCCGCACGGCCGCGATCGCGACGTACGGCGAGACCCGGCACACGCTGGTGGACCGCTCGCGGTACGACGGTCCGTTCCTGCCCGGCTACGTCGCGGCGTCCACGCGGGTCACCCGTCGCGAGGGTGGGCCGGCGCAGGCTCGCGGCCAGCGCCTCTTCCAGGCCATCGACCACTGCGTCGGCAACGTCGAGCTCGGCCGGATGGAGGAGTGGGTCGACTTCTACAACCGGGTCCTCGGGTTCACCAACATGGCGGAGTTCATCGGCGACGACATCGCCACCGACTACTCCGCCCTGATGTCCAAGGTCGTGGCGAGCGGCAACCACCGCGTCAAGTTCCCCCTCAACGAGCCGGCGATCGCCAAGAAGAAGTCCCAGATCGACGAGTACCTCGAGTTCTACGGCGGCGCGGGCTGCCAGCACATCGCCCTGGCCACCGGCGACATCCTGCGCACCGTCGACATGCTGCGCGACAACGGCGTGGAGTTCCTCCAGACGCCCGACGCCTACTACGACGACCCCGCGCTGCGCGCTCGCATCGGCGAGGTCCGGGTGCCCATCGAGGAGCTGAAGAAGCGGGCCATCCTGGTCGACCGCGACGAGGACGGCTACCTCCTCCAGATCTTCACCAAGCCCATCGGCGACCGCCCGACGGTCTTCTACGAGTTCATCGAGCGGCACGGGTCGCTCGGCTTCGGCAAGGGCAACTTCAAGGCGCTCTTCGAGAGCATCGAGCGAGAGCAGGAGCTACGCGGCAACCTCTGAGTCAGCGGAGTCAGCGGAGTCAGCGGAGGGGGCGGACGACCTGGCCGCCCTTCATCACGAAGCGCACGTCCTCGAGGAGGCGGACGTCGGCGAGGGGGTCACCGGCGACCGCGACCAGGTCGGCGTACCACCCGGGCTCGAGCCGTCCGATGCGCTCCTGCCACCCCATCAGCTCGGCGGCGCGGGTCGTCGCCGACCGGATCGCGTCCAGCGGCGACTGCCCGTGCCGCACGTGGTAGGCCAGCTGGCGCGCGGCGAACTCGTGCGGATAGATCCCGCTGTCGGTGCCGTAGGCGATGCGGACCCCGGCCGCGAGGCACTTCTCGAACGCGGCGCGCTGGGTCTGCGTCGTGTCGTCGTTCTTGCGGAGCACGTCGGCCCGCCACCCGTCCCGCCGGCCGATCTCCGCGATGTAGTCACCGCCGTAGATGTCGGCGACCAGCCAGGTCCCCGACTCGGCCATCATCGCCACGCCCTCGTCGTCCATCAGCGACCCGTGCTCGATCGAGTGCACGCCGGCCCGGACCGCACGCTTGATGCCCTCCGCGCCGTGCGCATGGGCCGCGACGTGAGCACCGTGGAGGGCGGCCTCCTCGACGGCGGCCCGGATCTGCTCCTCGGTCAGCTCGGGGACGCCGGGGTCGCCGTTGTCGGACATCACCGACCCGGTGGCGATCAGCTTGACCAGGTCGGCGCCGCCGTAGAGGATCCGCCGCACCACGCGGCGTACGTCGTCGACCGTGCTGACGACTCCGACCCGCAGCTCGGCCGGCACGAGGTGCTCGGCGTCGGGGGCCAGGCCCGCGATGTCGCCGCCGCCGCCGTAGCAGCTCACATAGGCCCCGGCGACCATCATCCGCGGCCCCGGCGTCCACCCCGCGTCGATCGCGTCGCGGAGCGCGACGTCGACGAACGCCCGGTAGGTCCCGACGTCGCGCACGCTGGTGAAGCCGGCCTCCAGGGTGGCGCGAGCGTTGCGCACGCCGCTCATGGCCTCCTGGGCGCCGGTCCGGGTGAGCAGCTCGGTGTAGCCGTGCCCGCTGTCCTCCTCGCCGATCTGGTGGGAGTGGCAGTCGACCAGGCCCGGCAGCACCGTGTGCCCCGGCAGGTCGCGCACGGGCAGGTCGCTGGGGAGGTCGGACGCCGAGACGACGCCGGCGATCCGCTCGCCCTCGACCACCAGCGCCACGTCGGTCAGGGTCTCGCCCGTGCTCACGTCGAGCAGGTGGCCGGGACGAACGGCGTGCCGGGCGGCCCGGCCGATGGGGGCGCCGCTGGCGGGGCTGTCGTCTGTCACGCCTGGGAACCTACTGGTCCTGCGGCTCCCGCGTCGTCACGGGAGCCGGCAGCGGCGCACCGTCGCAGCAGTTGGCCTTCATGTGGCAGTGGGGGCACAGCCATCGCGTCGCGATCGGGTCGAACGCGCGGCCGCAGTAGTCGCAGGGCACGGGTGCACGCTACGACCGCCGACGGCGGCCGTGGCCGGACACGCCGTCAGTCCAGGTCGCCGACCAGGATCGCCTCGGCCTCGTCGGCCGAGGTCTCGTGGCTGCCCGCCAGCGCTCGGGTGAGGACGCCGGCGCCGCTGGTCATGATCACGATGCCCACCGCGACCATGACCGCCCCGAAGACGAACGGCGCGTGCACGTGCTCGTGCGGCGGCAGGCCGAACAGCTTCAGCGCGACATAGGGGCCGATGGCGCCGCCGCAGAAGCGGACGAAGGAGTACGCCGCCGACGCGACCGCGCGCTCGACGGGCGCGACGCCCATCACCGCCTCGGTGATCAGGGTGTTGTTGTTGCCGATGAAGGCACCCGACGCCACGATGCCGACGATGACCACCGTCTGGTGGTCGGCGAAGACCGCCATCATCAGCAGGTCGAGCATGAACAGCACGAGCGTCCCGATCACGGCCGGGATGGTCCCGACGAGGCGCTGCACCCGGGGGGCGACGAACACCGACACGACGGCCACGAGCAGGCCCCAGCCGAAGTAGATCCAGCCGATGGCGATGATCCCCGAGCCCGGCAGGGCGAACGGGCCGGCGGCCAAGATGGTGAAGAAGCCGATGTTGTAGAAGACGGCGGTGAGCCCGGTGAGCAGCAGAGGCCTGTGGCGCAGCGCCCGGAAGGGGTCGGCGAGCGACGTGTGGCGACCGCTCGGGGGAGTCGCCGGCAGGAAGAACGTGGTCGCGACGAGCGCGATCACCATCAGCGTCGAGACGCCGTAGAACGGCGCGCGCCAGGAGTGCTCGCCGAGCAGCCCTCCGACCAGCGGCCCGGACGCGATGCCGATGCCCAGCGCGGCCTCGAAGAGGATGATCGCCTGGGCCGTGCCACCGGTGGCCGACATCACGATCGTGGCCAGCGCGGTGGCGACGAACAGCGCGTTGCCCAGACCCCAGCCGGCCCGGAAGCCGACGACGGCGCCGACGCTGTGGGAGGAGCCGGCGAGGGCCGCGAAGACGATGATCAGCACGAGCCCCGAGAGCAGGGTGCGCTTGGGGCCGATCCGGCTGGAGACCACGCCGGTGACCAGCATCGCCACGCCCATGATCGCCATGTAGCTGGTGAACATCAGCGAGACCTGGCTGGGCGTCGCCTTCAGCTGGACCGCGATGTCCTTGAGGATCGGGTCGACGAGTCCGATGCCCATGAACGCGATCACGCAGGCGAACGCGACGGCCCACACCGCTCGGGGCTGCGCGAAGAACGACCCGGACGTGGTCTGGTCGGCCTGTCGGGCGGATGGCGGCTGGTGGTGGGCGGCGTGCGTGGACACGGACTTCCTCTCGACGGGTGGCTGGATTATAGATAGGTAACCTATGGATTGTGGCGGTTGTTCCCGTGTGAGCTGGCGCACCCTCGCGCCGGGAGCGCTTCCCTAGCCCTAGAGGCGCTCGGACAGGATGTCGCGCAGGACGGCGACCGCGCGGGCCACGTCGGTGACACCGTGCCCGGTGCGCGCCAGCCGCTCGGCGACCGCGGCGCCGTTGTCGCGGCGGGCCTCGGCGAGCCGCGCGCGCCCCGCCGGGGTGAGCTCGACGACCGTGCGCCGCGCGTCGACCGGGTCGGGGTCCTTGGCGACCCAGCCCTCCTCGACCAGCTGCCGGACCGCTCCGGAGATCGTGGGCTGGGAGGACCGGTCGGCGTCGGCCAGTGCCGTCACCCCGATCGGCCCGAGGTCGTCGAGCAGCGCCAGGATCCGGATGCCGGCCGGATCTCCGACCCGGCGACGGATGGCCCGCACCAGCCGGGCGGCCTGGACCACGAGCTCGCTGCTCTGCTGCTCGAGGTCACTGGGCACCCGGGCAGGATACCGATCCCGGTCCCGGGCTCCGCGGACCGGTTCGGTGCAGGATGGACACCGTGCCGACCTACATCGCGTTCCTGCGGGCCGTCAACCTCGGGGCGACGCGGAAGTTCTCCAAGGCGGCGATCGTGCGTGCCTGCGAGTCGGCGGGGTTCACCGACGTCGAGACCTACCTCAACACCGGCAACGTCAAGGTGACCACGCCGATGCGGAGCACCGCCAAGGTCGAGGCGGCCCTGGAGTCGGCCTTCGCCGAGGAGGCCGGCTTCGAGGTGCCGACGGTGGCGCTGACCCAGCAGGAGCTGCGCGACATCGCCGCCGACGCGGTGGAGCTGGGGGAGGGGCACGACGGGCGCTACTACGTGTCGCTGCTCAAGAAGGCGCCGATGAGGGCGACGGCGCGCCGGCTCGACGACGCGGGCAGGGCCGGCGAGCACGCGGTGGTGCGCGGTCGCGGTGCGCACCTCCTGCTCGGCGCCGACTACCACACCGCCAAGCTGTCCAACGCCGTGGTCGAGAAGCACCTCGGCGTCTCGACCAACCGCAACCTCAACGTCGTCCGCACCCTCGCCGAGAAGTGGGGCTGAGGGGCCACCCCCCTCTCCCGAAGCGCTCAGGCCAGGACGATGCCCGCCGCGGCCATCTCCGCCAGGGCCCTCGCGCTCGACTCGGCCGCGACGCCGACGCACAGGTGCCCGATCACGCGGGTGGCGAAGCCGGCCCGGCAGGCGTCCAGGGCGGTCGCCCGCACGCAGTAGTCGGTGGCGATGCCGCAGACGTCGAGCTCGTCGACAGCCTTGGCCCGGAGCCAGTCGGCGAGTGCGTCGCCGTCGACCGTGCGGCCCTCGAACGCGGAGTACGCCGCCTGGTGGTCGCCCTTGAGGAAGACCGCGTCGAACGGCTGAGGATCGAGGTTGGGATGGAAGGCCTCGCCGTCGGTGCCGACCCGGCAGTGCACCGGCCACGACTCGGCGAAGTCGGGTTCGGTCGACCAGTGGGCACCCGGGTCGACGTGGTGGTCCTTGCTCGCCACCACGACGTCGTACGCCGGTGCCTGGTCGTCGCCGCGGACCCAGTGGTGCAGCAGCTCGCCGATGTCGCTGGCGACCCGTGCTCCGCCGTCCACCGCGAGCGAGCCGCCCTCGCAGAAGTCGTTCTGCACGTCCACCACGATCAGCGCCCGGGTCATGGCCCGAGGGTATCGGCGCCCCGCCTGCCCGCCCCCGCCCCGGCCCCGACCCCCGCCCCCGGCCCCGGCCCCGGCCCCGGCCAGCCTTTAGAGGAAAACGCGGAAGAACGACACCCCGCGTCGGCGTGTCGGTGTCGTTCATCACCGGTTTCTTCGGCGGTGGCCGGGGCGGGCCGGCCCGAGCTGGATGGGGCACGGCACCGGTGTGCGTCCACTGTCGGCGCCGGAACGCGATATTCCCCAGGCCAGCGCCCGGCGGGACCGGTCGGGCACCCGACGGGCAGAGGCTCGGGCGATGGAGGACAGGGTGACGATCGGGCGCGAGCGCCGACGCGGGTGGGAGCGCGTGACGCACGGCGTCCACATCGAGACGGCAACCGCCGACGACGTCGCAGCCAGGCTGCGGGCGTGGCAGTACGCGCTTCCCCTCTGGTCGTCGTTCACCAGCCTCACCGCGGCCGGTCTTCGCGGCTGGTGGCTGCCGCCGCTTCCGAAGGGGCTCCCGCTCTTCGTCGCGGCGGGTCGGGCCGGTCGCATCGCGCGCCCGGGCCTGCGTGTATGCCGTCATGACACGCTGCCGCCCTGGGTGCTGGTCGAGGGTGTGCGAGTCGCGAAGCCCGCCGAGACAGTGCTGGCCTGCGCCCGCGACCTGTCTCTCCTCGACGTCGTGCTGGTCGGCGACGCTGCCTTGGCCCGGGGAGACGTCACGCTCGCCGAGCTGGTTGCGGAGTCACGACTGCGACGACGGGGTGCGCCCTTGCTCCGCAGGGCGATCCCACTGATGGACCCCCGCGCGGAGTCGATCTTCGAGAGTCTGCTCCGGGTCCTGCACGTCGTGTGCGGCATCGAGGTCGAGCCGCAGCACGTCGTCGTCGACGCTCAGGGTGAGTTCGTGGCTCGGGCTGACCTCATCGTCGTCGGCACCACGAGTATGCACGAGGTGGACGGGAGCGATCACCTCGAGCAGCGGCGGTACCGCAAGGACCTCGGCCGCCAGCGGCGCATCGTGGCCGCCGGCCATCAACGTCGTGGCTACACACCGCGCGACGTCCTCACCACCCCTGCCGCCATCGTCCGGGACGCTGACTTCGCTCTGGGCCGGGCACACGATCCGTCGCGACTCCAGGCGTGGTACGCGCTCCTCGGGGACTCGCTCTGGTCCGGTTCGGGGCAACGACGCCTCGAGCTGCGGCTCGGCCTCCGGGTTGAAACCGCGGAGGAACGACACTGATCCCGGGCATGTCGCTGTCGTTCTTCCGCGTTTTCTTCAGAGGGGGGCCGGAGGCAAGGCGGGTCGGGAGAGGTCATAGGAAGAGCGTCGGGATCACCGGCTCGCCGCGCGACATCTGCTGCGCGGCCTGGGGGAGCTCGGCACGCGAGGCCAGGTGTCGCTCGCGAGCGTCGTCGAGCGGCTCCCGGCCCACCACCTCGCCATCGCGCACGAGCGGCACGAGCAGCGCCCGGTCGTCGCCGTCGTCGACCGGCTCCTGGCCGATGCCGATCACCTCCGCCTCGGCGACCCCCGCGGGCGTGCGTCGGCGCAGGGCGTACTTGCGGCCCCCGACCGAGACCTTGTCGGTGCTGCGCTTGGCCACCCCGACCAGCTGCCCGTCGTCGCCCTCGCGGGCGACCAGCTTGTAGACGAAGCCGCAGGTCGGGTGTCCGGACCCGACCACCAGCTGGGTCCCGACGCCGTAGGCGTCGACAGGAGCGCTCGCGAGGGCAGCGATGGCGAACTCGTCGAGGTCGCTGGTGACCACGATCCGGGTCTGCGTGGCGCCGAGGGCGTCCAGCTGCGCGCGCACCTCGCCGGCGAGCGCGCCGAGGTCGCCGGAGTCGATCCGGACGGCGCCGAGCTCCGGGCCGGCGACCTGCACGCCGAGGGCGACGGCCTCGCGGATGTCGTAGGTGTCGACCAGGAGCGTGGTCCCGCGTCCCAGCGACGTCACCTGTGCCCGGAACGCGTCGGCCTCGCTGTCGTGCAGGAGGGTGAAGCTGTGGGCGCTGGTGCCGGCCGACGGCACGCCGTACCTCTGCCGGGCCGCGAGGTTGGACGTCGTCGCGAAGCCCGCGACGTAGGCGGCGCGGGCACTGGCCACCGCCGCCTCCTCATGGGTACGACGCGACCCCATCTCGATGCACGGCCGCTCGCCGGCGACCTGGGTCATCCGCGACGCGGCCGAGGCGATCGCCGAGTCGTGGTTGTAGATCGACAGCAGCACGGTCTCGAGCAGCACCGCCTCGGCGAAGGAGCCCTCGACGATCAGCAGCGGCGAGTGCGGGAAGTAGACCTCGCCCTCGGCGTACCCCCAGACGTCGCCGGTGAAGCGGTACGACGAGAGCCACGCGCGGGTGGGCTCGTCGACCACGCCGTCGAGGGCGTCGAGCACGTCGTCGTCGAAGCGGAACGCCGCCAAGGCGTCCAGCGCCCGGCCGACGCCGGCCACCACGCCGTAGCGCCGACCCTCGGGGAGGCGGCGTGGGAAGAGCTCGAAGACCGAACGCCGCTGGGCGGTGCCCGACCCGAGCGCGGCCTGGAGCATCGTGAGCTCGTAGTGGTCGGTCAGCAGGGCGGTCGACGCGGGCACGCGGCAAGCGTAGGGGTCGTGGCGGCGGCCGGGACGGCCGCGCCGCTGTGCCACCATGGGCGGATGGCGACGACGAGCCCGGTCGAGGCCGAGCCTGACCTGACGCCGGACGCGATCACGCTCGTCGACCGTCCCTGGGTGACCATCGTGTGGAACGACCCGGTCAACCTGATGAGCTATGTGACCTACGTGTTCCGCACCTACTTCGGCTACGCCGAGAAGAAGGCCGAGAAGCTGATGCTCGAGGTGCATCGCGACGGCAAGTCGGTGGTCAGCAACGGCAGCCGCGAGGAGATGGAGCGCGACGTCCAGGCGATGCACGAGTACGGCCTGTGGGCGACGCTGGAGAAGCAGTCGTGAGCGGGTTCACCCGCCATCGCCGCAGCGGCCGGGTCATCGCGACGTTCTCGGGCCTGGAGGCCGACCTGCTCCGCTCCTTCGCCTCCCAGCTGATCGAGCTCCTGCGCAACGAGGCCGCCGTCTCGCGCAAGCACGAGGACCCGCTGGAGGCGATGCTCAGCTTCGACGGGCCCACCACCGAGCCGGAGGATCCGGTGCTCGCGCGGCTGTTCCCCACCGCGTACCCCGGTGACGTCGAGGCGGCCGGGGAGTTCCGGCGCTTCACCGAGGGCTCGCTGCGCGACGGCAAGGCCGCCGGGGCCGCCGCCATCATCGACAGCCTGGAGGAAGCCGGCCTCCCGCCCCAGCTCGGACCCCAGCGAATCGTGATCGACGTCGAGCTCGAGCCGGCCGAGGCGCTGGTGTGGCTGAAGTCGTTCACCGACCTGCGGCTGGCCCTGGCGACCCGGCTCGGCATCGAGCAGGACGACGACGACCGCTGGCAGGCGCTGCCCGGCGACGACCCGCGCTCGCCGGCCTACGACGTGTACCAGTGGGTCGGCTACCTCCAGGAGACGCTGGTCGACGCGCTGGGCTGAGCCGTCGGGCTCCCTTGTCGAATGTCGGGGGGTCGTGTTTGGGTGAGGCCACCTGTCACCCGAACCGGAGGATCTCGTGAAGTCACCCTTCCACCTCAGCAAGAGCGCCGCGCGCACCACCACCGTGGCGATCGCGTCGGCTGCCGCCACCGCGGCCCTGACGATCCCGGGCCTGGCCCTGGCCCACGGCGGCCACGGCCACGGCGGCGCGGTCCCGGCGCCGCCCACCAACCCGACCAGCGACAGCCAGATCCAGAACATCGACCAGGTCAAGACCGCGATCAAGGCGTACTACGGCGACACCCTGACCACGACGCCGGACCCGGTCGACGCATCGACGATGCTCCACCAGTTCTCCGCGGACGGCGCCTACGCCCACCAGACCGAGCGGATCGCCGCCCGGGCCGGGCACTTCCTCGCGCACCGCGCCCACCACGCGAAGGGCCACAAGCACGGGCACGGCAGGCCGGCCGTCGTCTTCGACATCGACGACACGACGCTGAACACCTACAGCTACGAGATCTACAGCAGCTTCGTCTACGACCCGGCGTCCAACGCCGCGTTCGTCAACGCCGGCTCTGCGAGCGTCTTCCCGGCCGTGCCGGGCATGCCTGCCCTTGAGCGCAAGGCGATCAAGAAGGGCTACACGGTCTTCTTCCTGACCGGGCGCCCGATCACCCAGCTCACCGGCACCGAGGCCAACCTGACCGACGCGGGCTACACCTACGACGCCGCCGACCTCTACCTCAAGGACGCGAGCGGCGCCACGGAGCCGTGGCTCTCCTCGTGCGCACCGAGCTGCACGACCGTCCAGTACAAGTCGCTGACCCGCCAGCACATCGAGTCCCTGGGCTACCGGATCGTGGCCAACCTCGGTGACCAGTTCAGCGACCTCGAGGGTGGCTTCGCCAAGCACACGGTGAAGATGCCCAACCCGATGTACTTCCTGCCCTGACCCTCAGCTGAGGTCTCACCGCGCGCGGAGCCGAGGATCGCGCTGCCGATCCCGGACTTCATCCTCGAGCTCCGCGCGATGGTGGGCAGGCGTCCCCTGTGGCTGCGGGCGGCTCAGCCGCCGGCGGACGGGGGCGGTGACGGGACGACCCGAAGGGTGAGGTCGTCGACGACCCGGGTCGTCCAGCCGTGGGCGTATGCCGCCACCTCGGCCACCCATCGGGCGCGAGGGTCCCTGCCCGAGACGACCAGGCGCTCGCCGTCGTGCGACACCTCGGCACCCGTCAGGGCGGCCAGCAGGTCGCGAAGGTCGGTTGCCTCCGCCGGGGCGCCGTACGCCGCGCGGTCCTGGACCGAACCCCGCAGGGCCGCGACGACCGCGTCGCGGGCGCCGAGGCCGAACAGGTCGGCTGCCTCGGGACGAAGCAGCGCGGCGGCACCCGGCCCGTCGTCGCCGCGGGCCAGGACCAGGTCTCCGCGGCCGCGGACCACGACGAACGGCCGCCGGCCGAGCTTGCCCGCGGCCAGCTCGGCGGCCCCGGCCAGCTCGTCGGCGACGGCCGGTGCGGTCACGGCCAGGACGTTGCCGTAGGGGTCCACCCTCCCGACGTGGTCGTCGAGGACGCGGAGGCCGGCGGCGCCGATCGCGATGTCGGTCTGCCCCTCGCGCCAGGCTCGTCCCGCCGTGTCGCTCACGACCACGGCGACGTCGACCCCCGCTCGCTGACCGATCTCCAGCCGGAGGCCCCGTGCGGTGCGGTCGGGGTCGTCGGGGAGCAGCAGCACCCGACCGGGCGCGACGTTGGAGGCGTCGACCCCGGCCGCCGCCATCGTGAGCCCGAGCCGGTTGACCACGATGGACAGGCTCCCGCGGCGGGCGACCAGCCGGCGGGTCTCGCGGGCGACCGCCTCGGCGCGGTCGACGGCCACGGCGCGCCCCTCGGCCTTGCTGACGACCTTGCTGGTCACGCAGACCACGTCGCCGTCGGCGAGGTCTGCGCCATCGTGGGTGACGGCCAGCAGATGGGCGGCGAGGTCGTCGCCCTCGCCGACGTCACCGACCCCGTCGGGGGCCCAGATCGTGATCACAGGGGAGCCACCGCGCGCTCACGACACCAGGGAGACGGCGGCCGCCGCCATCGCGGCAGTCGCCTCGGGACTGGTCATCAGCAGCGGGACGGCGTGGCAGGCGATGCCGGCCGCGCGGACACCGGCGACCTCGTCGGCGTCCACCTCGTCGACCAGCCAGCCGTCGAGGAGGCCTCCGTCGGACCGGGGTCCGTAGTGTCGCGCCACCGCTCCGGCGCTGACCTCCACGCCGATCGAGGTGAGCAGCTGGTGGGCCATGCCGCGCACGTGGGTGCCGCCGACGATGGGGGACAGGCCGACGACCGGCGCCCGGGTGGCGACGAGCGCCTCCCGGACGCGGGGGACGCCGAGGATCGTGCCGACGCTGACCACGGGGTTGCTCGGGGGGATGACGACGAGGTCGGCGGCGGTGACCGCGTCGATCACCCCCGGACCGGGCGTGGAGTCCTCCAGGCCGACCACGACGACGGCCTCGGCCGGCACCTCGGCGTGCAGCCGCACCCAGTACTCCTGGAAGTGCACGACCCGCCGGCCGCTGGGCGAGTCGGGGTCGGAGATCGCGATGTGCGTCTCGACGCGGTCGTCGGTCATCGGCAGGAGGCGCAGCCCCTCGCCGTGGACCGGAGCCAGCCAGCGCCGACACAGCGCCTCGGTGACCTGGGAGAGCGGATAGCCGGCGTCCAGCAGCTGGGTGCGGACCAGGTGCGTCGCGAGGTCGCGGTCGCCCAGCCCGAACCACGTCGGCTCCACGCCGTACGCCGCGAGCTCGTCCTTGGCGTTCCACGTCTCGTCGCGCCGTCCCCAGCCGCGCTCGACGTCGATGCCGTCGCCGAGGGTGTACATGACGGTGTCGAGATCGGGGCAGATCTTGAGCCCGTGCAGCCACAGGTCGTCGGCGGTGTTGGCGACCACGGTCACCTGGGCGTCCGGGTCGACACCGGGAACCCGCCCGTGGCGAACGCCGTGCAGGAGCCCGCGCAGGAACGTCGCCCCGCCGACGCCACCGGAGAGCACGGTGATCTGGTGCATGCCGGTAGCCTGCCGCACCGGCCGGCCGGGGACGCCAGCGGGTGCTCGCGACTGTGGATCGGCGATGGCTGGGCGATGGCCAGGCGATGGCTAGGCGATGGCTGGGCCGTCTCGGCCCGTTCCCAATACCAGATCCTGCCTTGACTTCCGGTGTACGACAGGCGTGTAATTCCAACAGCGTGCTTCGGGCGGCCGGCTCGATCGAGCATCAGGTGGCCGGCCGGACACCAGTCTCATCACCGTCAGGGTCGACTACCACCACCAGGGTCGCAGCACCACGAGAGCCGCGACGCTCATGAAGGTTGAAAGGGCGAGCACCGTGAGGGAACTGTTTCTCCTCGACGCGGATGCCGAGGAAGCGGGATGGCAGGAGCGCGCCCTGTGCGCCCAGACCGACCCGGAGGCGTTCTTCCCCGAGAAGGGCGGCTCGACGAGGGAGGCCAAGAAGGTCTGCCTCACCTGCGACGTCCGTGACGACTGCCTCGAGTACGCCTTGATGAACGACGAGCGCTTCGGCATCTGGGGCGGCCTGTCGGAGCGCGAGCGCCGCAAGCTCAAGAAGCGCGCGGTCTGAGGCCTGCCTGACCGGCGGCCCCGACCGCACCGGTCCGGATTCGGGGAGCCCTTCGGTGGCCACTAGGGTGGGCCACCGTGCATCCGGCAGTCGTGGCTCTCGTCGTCAGCCACGACGGGGCCCGGTGGCTGCCCGCGGTCATCGACGGGCTCCGGTCCCAGACCGTCCCCGTGCGGCAGGTCGTCGCCGTGGACACCGGGAGCCGGGACGAGAGCGTCGACCTCCTGCTCGATGCCTTCGAGGAGGTCGTCACGCTGACGGGCCGTGCGGGCTACCCCGAGGCGGTGCGCACCGGCCTGGCGCAGGTCGCCCCCGAGGACGCGGAGTGGATCTGGCTGCTCCACGACGACAGCAACCCCGCCCCCGACGCCCTCGAGCGTCTGCTCGCCGTCGCGACGGTGGGTCACCGCGCCGACCACGGCGCCGACGTCCTGGGCCCCAAGCTCCGCGAGTGGCCCTCCCTGCGCCGCCTCCTCGAGGTCGGGGTCACGATCTCGGCGACCGGCCGTCGCGAGACCGGGCTCGAGCCCGGCGAGTACGACCAGGGCCAGCACGACGACGTCCGCGAGGTGCTCGCCGTCAACACCGCGGGCATGCTGGTACGCCGGCGGGTGCTCGACGACCTCGGTGGCTTCGACGAGAACCTGCCGATCTTCGGCAACGACATCGACTTCGGATGGCGGGCCGCCGCGCACGGGTACCGCACCGTGGCGGTGCCCGATGCCGTGGTCTTCCACGCCGAGGCCGCCCACCGCGGCACCCGGCGCACGCCGCTCACGGGCCGGCACACGCACTACCAGGAGCGCCGGGCGGCGCTCTACACGCTGCTGGTCAACGCCCCCGTCCGGGCTCTGCCGTGGCAGGTGGTGCGGCTCTTCTTCGGCACCCTGGTCCGGATGGCCGGCTTCCTCGTGGTCCGCTCGGCCGGCGAGGCGCTGGACGACCTCGCCGCGCTGTTCTCGGTCTACCTGAGCCCGGGCGAGCTCCGTCGGGGGCGCGCCACGCGAAGGGCGGCTCGCACCGACGGCGGGCCCGCGTCCGACCCGCGTCCGCTGCTCGCTCCCTGGTGGCTGCCCTACCGGCACGGCCTGGACGTCGTCGGAGACATCGTCAACGCGGCGTCCACCCAGGCCCAGGACGTCGCCGACCGACGCCGGGCCGCCAAGGAGACGGTGGCTCCGGTGTCGACCCGGCGCCCCGCCGTCGTCGACGACGAGACGCCCGAGGACACCGGGCTCGTCGCCCGGTTCTTCACCAACCCGCTCGCGCTGGCCCTGACGGTCGTGGTGGTCCTCGCGATCGTCGGTGCGCGCGAGGCGTTCGGACACGTCACCGGCGGCGGTCTCGCGCCCGCGCCGGAGCATGCCACCCAGCTCCTGGGGCTGTGGACCGAGTCGTGGCATCCGCTGGCGACCGGCACCGCGGTCCCGGCTCCGGCGTACGTCGCCGTGCTGGGCGTCCTGGGCTGGCTGCTCCGAGACAGCGGCGCCGCCGCGGTCTCGGCGGTCCTGCTGCTCGCCGTCCCGCTCGGTCTGTGGGGGGCGTGGCGGATGCTCCGGGTCGTGGGTCGCCTGGTCGACCCCGGCGGCTCGCCGCGGTGGCTGGTGGCTCTCGGGGCCGTGACCTACGCCCTGGTCCCGGTCACCTCGGGCGCCTTCGGCGACGGCCGGCTGGGGCTGGTCGCCGTCGCGGCGATCCTGCCGTTCCTGGCCCACGCCGCCCTGGGGTTCGGCGACCCCGAGAGCGAGCGCCGATGGCGCGCCGCGTGGCGCACGGGGCTGCTGCTGGCGATCGCGGCCGCCTTCGAGCCGGTCGCCTGGGCCTTCGCCCTGGTCCTGTCCGTGGTCGTGCTCGGCCTCGCCGCGGCCGTCACCCGGCGCCTGCCGCGCGGTCGCGAGGTCCTCGGCCCGCCGCTGGTGACACTCGGGGTCGCGCCGGTGGTGCTGCTGCCGTGGTGGCTGCCCGCGATCGCGCACCACGCCTGGTCCCTGCTGCTGATGGAGTCGGGCCGACAGCCCTACCCGTCGCTGGGCTCGACCGACCTGCTGGTCGGCCGCCTCGGTCCCGGCGTGGGCGGGCCCGGCTGGCTGGGCGCGATGCTCGTCGTGCTCGCCGCCCTGGCCGTCGTACCCCGGGCGACGCGCATCCCGGTGCTCGTGGCCTGGCTGGTGGGCGCCGTGGCGGCGATCACCGCGACCGGGCTGTCCGCGGTGCGCCTGCCCCTGCCCGGGGGCTCGGTCGCGCCCGGGATCGCGGTGCTGCTGCTCGTGCTGCACGGGTGCTTCGTGCTGGCCGCCATGCTGGGCGCCCAGGGCCTGGTGTCGATCCTGCGCCGGTCTCGTCGTGAGCACCACGAGGTGCTGCTGGTCGGGCTGGCGCTCGTCGCCGCGGTGATCCCGGCGGTGGGCCTGGGCTGGTTCGTGTGGCAGGGTCCGGGCGACCTCGCCAACGGCGAGAGCACCGGGATCCCGCCGTTCATGACCGACGAGGCGACCAGCGCGAGCGCCAACGGCATCCTGGTGATCCGCGGTGACGTCGCCCAGGGCCTCACCTACACCGTCCGGCGCGGAGCCGGCGACACCCTGGGGGAGAGCGAGATCCTCTACGCCGCGGCTCCCGATCCCGGCTTCGACGCCGACGTGCGGGCCCTGGTCTCGCGGCCGACGCCGACGGTGGTCCACGGCCTGGCGGAGGCCGGGATCCGCTACCTCGTCCTGCCGGCGCCGTACGACGGGTCGGTCGCGGCCGGCCTCGACGCCACCGACGGGCTCGGACAGGCCGGCACCGAGAGCCAGTCCACCCGGACGTGGCAGGTGGAGACCCCGGTCGACCCGCGGGCCGTCGCCGGACCGGGCTCGCTCCTGCGGACCGTGCTGCTCCTGGTCGGCACGGCCGGTCTGGTCGTCGTCCTGGTACTGACCCTGCCGACGCTGCGGGCCCGCCGCAGCTCCGACGAGGACGAGTCGTGAGCGCCGACGGGCGCGGCAGCGCCGGCCGGAGCGGGCGACGGGTCCGCGACGCCGAGGTCGTCCGGCGCCGGCGCACACCGCGGCTCGACCTGGTCAGCGCTCTGGCGGTCGTGGTGCCGCTGGTCACGGTCGGCGCGCTCGCCGGTGTCCGCCACCCGCCGGTGCACGACCAGACCCACCCGCCGTCGCTGACCAGCCTCACCGACTCCGCCATCGTCTGTCCCGGTGCCGTGCCGGCCGCGCCGGATGCCTGGGTGTCGACCGCCAGCGGGCACCAGGGCTCGGTCTCGGTGACCGCTGACGGTCGGCAGTCGTCGACTCCGGTGCGCAACGGGGTCCTCGCGCCGGTGCCCGCGGCCGGAGCCGTGGTGGTCCGGGGCAGCGATGCCTTGGCGCCCGGGCTGCTGGGCCTGCGCGCCGGGACGGCACCCCTGACCACCCAGACGTGCAGCGTGCCCGCCTCCGAGCAGTGGTTCACCGGCATCGGCTCGGGTCCCGAGCACGACTCGGTCATCGAGCTGGTGAACCCCGACTCCGGGCGAGCCGACGTCGACATCACGTTGTACGGCCGGCGCAGCTTCTCGGTCCGCAAGCTGCGCGGCATCACGATCCCGGCCCACCGCACGGTGAGCCTCGACCTCGGGGCGATCGTGCCCCGCCGGCTGGTGCTCTCCGCGCAGGTGCAGGTCTCGCGGGGCCGGCTCGCCGTCCACGTCCTCGACCGCCGGACGGACCTGACCACGCACAAGACCACCAGCGAGTGGCTGCCGCGCCAGGACGCGCCCGCCCTGGACAACCGCCTGATCGGGCTGCCCGCCGGCGTGGGGCGACGTACGCTCCAGATCGCCAACCCCAGCGAGGACCAGGTGCGGGCGCAGATCAAGGTCGTCACCGGCGACACGACCTTCGCGCCGGCGGGGCTCGACACCGTCAGCGTCCCACCCGGAACGACCGTCGAGGTGCCCCTGACCAAGGTCCTGGGCAAGGCGCTCCAGGACGGCGCGCTGGGGATCCGGGTGCTCGCGGACGGGCCGGTGACGGCGTCGGTGGCGACCCAGCTGGCCGGCGACGAGGCCCTCACCGTCGCCGACCCGGTGGTGCGCCACGAGGCCGCGACGCTGCTCCCGGTCGCGCCGGCGAAGCCCGTCCACGGCGGCGGGAAGCCGAGCCCGGTCACGGCCACCCTCTACCTGGCCGCGGACTCGGCGGGCGCCGCCCAGGTCACGGCCTACGACGCGAGCGGCAAGCAGCTGCTGAGCCAACGCGTCGCCCAGGCACTCGGCCAGACCGTGCGCGTCGCCCTCCCTGCCGAGACGGCGTTCCTGACAGTGGCGCCGCAGGGCACCGAGCTCCGCGGCTCGGTCGTGCTCACTGGCGACGGCGCCTCGGTGGTCCCGCTCAGTGAGCTGCTGACTCAGGGCCTGGTGCCCCAGATCGGCCCCGGTCTCAACTGAGCCTGTTGGGCTGAGCCTGTCGGGCTGGGGTCAGTCGTCGCGCCGGTAGCGCGGGTCGACGTCGTCGGCGTCGATGCCGAGCAGCTCGGCGACCTGCTCGACCAGCACCGTGAGCACCATCGCCTCGAGGTCGGCACGGGTCTCGCAGCGGTGCTCGATGGGACGCCGGAAGATCACCAGCCGCGTCGCGGTCGTGCCGTGCCCACGCACCAGGGAGGCCAGCGGCACGGTGTCGCCGGTCCAGTCTTCGGGCAGCTGGGGCGTGTCCTCGACGGCGTACTCGACCAGCCCGAGCCGCTCCTGCCACCGCGTGTCGATGTCGCGCACCGTCTCGAGCACCAGCTCGTCGAACCGCTCGCCGCGCGTCGGCAGCTCCGGGCGGCCCGGCTGGGTCGGCGTGATCGCGGGTCCGCGCATGCCCCGGCCGCGGCGGTCACGAACGCGCGAGCCGGCGGAGTGGGCGGGGGCCGGCGAGCTCACCCGGGTCAGGGTAGTCGACCGGCGCGCCGGGACGCCGTAGCCGCGAGCCGGGGGTACCGTCGGCGCCGTGACTCCCAGCCGGCGTTGCTCGCGCACCGCGTGCGACCGACCCGCAGTCACCACCTTGACCTATGTCTACGCCGACCAGACGGCCGTCGTCGGCCCTCTTGCGACCTACGCCGAGCCTCATTCCTACGACCTCTGCGAGGTCCACGGGGAGCGTCTGTCGGCACCCCGCGGCTGGGAGGTCATGCGCCTGGCGCCCGACCCGAGCAGCCTGCCGCCCTCGCAGGACGACCTGCTGGCCCTCGCCGACGCGGTCCGCGAGGCCGGCCGGCCCGCGCTCGCCGACGAGCCGGGGCTGGTGCACGCGACCCGTTCCCCCAGCCAGGTCGTGTCCGCGGGCGCCGGCCGCGAGACCGGCCGGCGCGGGCACCTGAGGGTGCTCACCTCCGAGTGAGCCGAGTACACCTAGGCTCGTCCCGTGCCGACCACTGACCGGGCGAACGTGCACGCCGTCTTCAAGGCCTACGACGTGCGCGGCACCGTGCCCGACCAGCTCGACGAGGAGCTCGCGCGTCGTACCGGCGCGGCGTTCGTGGCGGTGGCGGGCGCGTCGACGGTGGTCGTCGGGCACGACATGCGTCCGAGCTCGCCCTCGCTCGCGGCCGCGTTCGGGGAGGGTGTCGCCGCTGCCGGTGCCGACGTCGTGATGATCGGTCTGGCGTCCACCGACGAGCTCTACTTCGCCTCGGGCAGCCTGGGTCATCCGGGCGCGATGTTCACCGCGAGCCACAACCCCGCGGCGTACAACGGCATCAAGCTGTGTCGTGCCGGGGCACGGCCCGTGGGCGCCGACACCGGCCTGCACGCGATCCGCGACGCCGTGTCCGGCCCGCCGCCGGTGGCGGCCGCGGTTCGCGGAGCGGTCTGGCAGCGGGACGTGCTCGGGGCCTACGCCGACCACCTCGTCGGGCTCGCCCCGGTCGCGGGGCGCCGGCTCAAGGTCGTCGTCGACGCCGGCAACGGGATGGCCGGGCTGACCGCCCCGACCGTGCTCGGCCGACTGGACGCCGGCCCGGGCGGCGGGGTCGAGCTGGTGCCGATGTACTTCGAGCTCGACGGCACCTTCCCGCACCACGAGGCCAACCCGATCGACCCGGTCAACCTCGTCGACCTCCAGTCGCGGGTGCTCGTCGAGGGGGCCGACCTGGGGCTGGCGTTCGACGGAGACGCCGACCGCTGCTTCGTGGTCGACGAGCGCGGGCGCGCCGTGTCCCCGTCCACGCTCACTGCCCTGATCGCCGCCCGAGAGCTGGAGCGCGAGCCGGGCGCGACCGTGATCCACAACCTGATCACCAGCCGGTTCGTGCCCCAGCTCGTCACCGACCTGGGAGGGACGCCGGTCCGGACCAGGGTGGGACACTCGTTCATCAAGACGACGATGGCCCAGACCGATGCCGTGTTCGGCGGCGAGCACAGCGGCCACTTCTACTTCCGGGACTTCTGGCGGGCCGACTCCGGGATGCTGGCCGCCCTGCACACGCTTGCGGCGCTGGCCGCGACGGAGGCTCCGCTCTCGCAGCTCCTCGCCGACTACGAGCGCTACGTCGCCAGCGGTGAGGTCAACTCCGAGGTCGGTGACCCCGCGGCCGCCCAGGCCACGGTGGAGACGGCGTACGCCGACGTGCCGGGCGTCGAGCTCGACCGGCTCGACGGGCTGACGGTGACCGCCGCGACCTGGTGGTTCAACCTCCGGGCCTCCAACACCGAGCCGCTGCTGCGGCTCAACGTCGAGGGCGACGACGAGGCGACCATGACCCGGGTGCGCGACGATGTCCTCGCCCTGATCCAGAGCTCACCCAAGGAGGCGGCCGAGTGAACCTCGACCCCACGCTGATGGAGATCATCCGCTGTCCCGACGACCACGGGCTGCTCGAGCCGGTGGGCGAGGAGCTGGTCTGCCAGTCCTGCGGGCTGGCCTACCCCGTCCGAGACGACATCCCGGTCCTGCTGGTCGACGAGGCCCGCAGGCCGGGCTGAGCGCGAGACCCACCCACGATGGCCACCTGGTTCGACGAGTCCCGGCTGGACGACGAGGACGTCTTGGCGCGGTTCGACCTGCGCCTGCGCGAGCTCGCCGAGTCGGGTGCCCGGGTCCGCCGCGAGGCGGCCGAGTCCGAGAGCGGCATCGCCGCGGCGGTGGTGACCGCCCGCGATGCTCCGCGACCACGCGCGATCGTCGCCGCCGGCCCCGACTCCAGGCTGCTGCGCGCCGTGCTGGAGCCGTGGTGTCCGGTCCCCTTCGTCGCCTGGCCCGGCCCGGCGCTGCCGGGGTGGGCCGGCGGGCTCGACCTCGTCGTGGTGCTCGCGCCCGACGGCTCCGACCGGGCGACGGCGGCGGCGGTCGCCGAGGCGGTACGCCGTGGCTGTCAGGTGGTGGTGGCCTCGCCGGAGGGCTCGCTGGTCGCCCAGCACGCCGAGGGTCGCTGGTCGGCCATCGTGCCGACCGTGACGCGTGACCCGCTGGCCACGGCGGTGGTCGTCCTGGAGTACCTCGACCAGGTCGGTCTCGGCCCGCGCGCCGACCACGCCGACGTGGCCCGTGCCCTCGACGAGGTGGCCGTGGCCTGCTCGCCCCACCGTGACCTCGCGGTCAACCCCGGCAAGATGCTCGCGATCGCCCTGGCCGACACCAACCCGGTCGTGTGGGGCGGCTCGAGCCTCGCCGCGCGCGCCGCCCGGCGCGTCTCCGAGACGATCCGCCGGGCCTCGGGGCGCTCGGCGATCGCCGGAGATGCCGAGCACCTCCTGCCGCTGGTCGAGGCCGCTCGCCCCCGCGACGTCTTCGACGACCCCTTCGCCGAGGACGGCGGCGATGCGCGCCCGATGCTGCTGGTCTTCGACGACGGCGCCGACGACCCGGTCGTCCGCGAGGACCGCGACCGGCTCCTGGGGGCCGCAGCGGAGCACGGCGTCCGCGTCGAGACGCTGACCACCGATGCCGCGACCGAGGTCGCGAGATACGCATCGTTGGTGCTCAGCGGCCGGTACGGCGCGGAGTATCTCCGCCTCGGCCTCGTCGAGGAGTGACCCGGAGCCGGGCCAGGAGGCGGCGGACGCGTCCTTCCGGGGCGGTCCGACCACCCATCCGGGTAGTTGTCGGCCAGGGCCCTTCGGTGCTGGACTGCCCACAGGCGCGGGGGGTCTGCGCCGGGGGAGAGGGAAAAATGAAGCTAGGCAGAGGTTCATCGATGCTGGCCGGTGTCGCCGGTCTCGCGCTGGGTGCGGCCCTGGTGACCGCCGGCCCGGTGCAGGCGCTCGGTGCCCACCAGGGTCACCACCAGGGTCACCACCGGGGTCACCACCACGGTCGCGCCGTCTTCGTCTCGTCGAAGGGTGAGGCCCGCAACGGCGGCCGGGGCTGCCGGCACGCGGCGTACTCCGACATCCAGTCGGCGATCGAGGCGGCTCCCGCCGGCGGGAAGGTCGTCGTGTGCCGGGGCGTCTACGCCGTCAGCGTGACCGTCGACAAGCCGCTCACGCTCGCCGGGCGGCCGGGTGCCGTGATCGACGCCACCGGCTTCGGCTACGGCGTCGGCGTGACCGCGTCGTGGACGACGATTCGCGGCCTGACCGTCCGCAACGCCTCGGGCGACGACTCGACGATGCCCTACGACGGCATCATCACGGCCGGCTTCACCGACGCCGGCCCCGTTCCTGCCGACCACGTCACGATCGTCCACAACGTGGTGCGTGGCAACGCCGGCTCGGGCATCGACCTGAACAGCACGTCGGACTCGGTGGCCCGCGACAACATCGCGGTCGAGAACGGCGTCGGGATCAACGTCGCCGACGACCTGGGCGCGCCGGCACAGGGCAACCGCGTGGTGCACAACATCACCGACCGCAACTTCGGAGGCTGTGGCATCGCCCTGGCCGACCACACGGGCGCGGGGGTCATCGGCACCCTCGTCAAGGGCAACAGGTCCGACGACAACGGGCTCAGCACCGCGACGGCGCCGGACGCCTCGGCCGGCAGCGGGGTCATCCTGGCCAGCCCGATCCCGGGTGGAGTCGTCAAGGACAACGTCATCGTGGCCAACGAGTTCCACGGCAACGGTCACGGCGGCGTCGTGGTCCACTCCCACGTGCCGCACGTCGACGGCGTTCCCGACAGCGACTTCAGCGGCAACAAGGTCGTGCGCAACCTGATCGGGACCAACAACGTGCGCACCGACGAGTCAGACCTCGAGACCACCGGGATCTACCTCGGCAGTGCCACACCCATGCAGATCGCGATCCACGGCAACCTCATCCACGACAACACCTACGGGATCTTCACCGCGGGCGACGTCACGGTCCGCCATTGGCGCAACCACTTCGTGCGGGTGACCACGCGGCAGACGGGTGTCGCCACCTTCTGACCCGACCGAGCCGGACGGCCGCGCCGGCCTGAGCACCCTCAGGCCGGCGCGGCCCGTCCGGAGGTCTCGGGTCGGGAGGTCCCAGTAACGTTCGCGCCATGGCCACCGAGGGGAGCACCAAGGCAGTCGTCGCCGCGCTCCTGGCGAACTCCGGGATCGCCGTCACGAAGTTCCTGGCCTTCCTGCTCACCGGTGCCTCCTCGATGCTGGCCGAGTCGATCCACTCCGTCGCCGACTCGGGGAACCAGGCGCTCCTGCTGCTCGGCGGTCGCAGGTCGCGACGGGCGCCGAGTGAAGAGCACCCGTTCGGCTACGGCCGCGAGCGCTACGTCTACGCGTTCATCGTCTCGATCGTGCTGTTCAGCGTCGGCGGGCTGTTCGCGCTCTACGAGGCCTACCACAAGGCCCACGAGCTCCACCGAGCCCACGGGCACCCCCACGACTCGCTGCTGGACAGCCGGTGGGCCTGGGTCCCGATCGTCGTGCTGCTCGCCGCGATCGTGATGGAGGGCCTGTCGTTCCGCACCGCGATCCGCGAGGCGGACCGCGTGCGCGGCGAGGCGTCGTTCGTCCAGTTCGTACGTCGTGCGAAGGGGCCCGAGCTCCCGGTGATCCTGTTGGAGGACTTCGCGGCGCTGTGCGGGCTGGTCTTCGCGCTCCTGGGCGTGGGTCTGTCGCTGCTGACCAGCAACCTGTGGTGGGACGTCGTCGGGACGGCGCTGATCGGGCTGCTCCTGGTGGTGGTCGCGGTGGTGCTGGGCGTCGAGACCAAGAGCCTGCTCCTCGGCGAGGGCGCCTCCGCGGCCGCGGTGCGCCGCATCGTCGACGCGGTCGACTCCACCGACGGCATCGACGGTGTCGTCCATCTCAAGACGATGCACCTGGGGCCCGACGAGCTCCTGGTGGCGGCCAAGATCGCCGTCCCCCCGGAGGCCACGGCGCGCGCGATCGCCGAGGCCATCGACGCCGCCGAGGCCGCGATCCGCGCGGTCGAGCCGATCGCGCGCGTCATCTACCTCGAGCCCGACATCGCCCGCGTCCCCTCCTGACGTCCGCCGACCGTCGCTCGCGGCGTGGTCGGGCGTGCACAATGCGATCGTGAGCAGCAAGCGCCCTCCTCGATGGGCCCTCGCCGGCGGCGGCGTCGTCGCGGCGGTGGCCTTCGCGGTCTACGTCTGGGGTGGGTACGCCGGCGGGTGGTCGTGGACCGGTCTCTCGTCCCAGGTGACGCTGTGGGACTGGCTGGAAGGCCTCGCGCTGCCCGTCACGGTCGCGCTGCTGCCGCTCATGCTCCGTCATCGCGAGCGGCTCCACCGTCGGCACAAGGCCGCGGCACTGCTGGGGCTCGTCGTCTTCGCCGCGCTCGTGCTGGCCGGCTACCTCGTGCCGATGTCGTGGACGGGGTTCACCGGCAACACCCTGTGGGACTGGCTCGGTCTGGCCCTGCTCCCGGCCGTGGTGGCGACCTCCACGCTGTGGCACGCGCCGCCACGATGGACCGCACGGCACGTCGGGCTGTTGACCAGCGGCACCGTGCTCGCGGGCGTCCTGGTGGCACTGGGCTACCTCGTCCCCTGGACGTGGACCGGCTTCACGGGCAACACCGCATGGGACTGGATCAAGCTCCTGCTGCTTCCGATCCTGCTCCCGATCTTCGTCGTGCCGCGCCTGGTGCGAGCCTCCGAGCGCTGGGCGACCGCACCACCACCGTGAGCCCGCCGGTCAGCCGAGGAGCTGCTGGACCATCGCGGCGAAGGCCCTGTCGACCGCGGAGTCGGTGGGGATGTAGTTGTGGCTCCCCGAGTCGTCACGGAACCAGATCACCGAGCTGATGTCGTCGCTCTTCATCGCGGCGGGGACGCCGTCGAAGAAGTTGACCTGGGTCTGCGAGTCGAACGTCTTGCCGTCGGAGCCCTTGTCGGTCTTGATCCCCGTCTCGAGGATGTGGCGCGAGATGTTCCCGTAGCCGTAGGGCACGAGCACGTTGTTGATGAAGCGGGAGAACAACGCCGTCGCGGTCTCGGTGGGCGCGTACGAGCCGGTCATGTAGGGATCCCAGCCGACGTTGTCGAGCTTGGACACCGCCGGCAGGAACGACGCCTCGGTGGCCGCGTCCTTGAAGCCCGCGAGCCAGACCAGCGACTGGACCCGCTTGGAGTTGGCGTGGATCAGGTCGGCGAAGTGGTTGGCCGCCGCCACGTACTGCGCCGGCGTCTGGCCGGCGGCGACGCCGCCACCGCCGGTGTAGTTGGCGTCGGGCTCCACGTCGAGGGAGAGCAGCACGCGGGTGTTCAAGGCGTCCAGAGACTTGACCAGGGTGACGATCTGAGAGTCGTAGGTGCCCTTGGCGATCGCGGTCCAGGTCGCATACGACCCGCTCGAGATCTTCGTCTGCAAGGCGACCTGGATCTGCCGGCCCTGGGCCGCGTAGGTCTTCATCAGGGCCGGGACCTTCTGCTCGAAGTTGAGGTAGAAGGACGCGGCGTTCGGCTGGACCCGCCAGCTCGAGGTGTAGGCGTCAAGACCCGAGTTGTTCCCGGCCATGTAGACACCGATGTCAGGCTGCGTCCCGGCCGGGCTGCTGGTCGAGCTGGTCGGCCCGGAGGGGCTGGTGGGAGCCGTCGTCGGACCCGTGGTCGGATGCGTCGTCGGCCCGCTGGTCGGCTGTGTCGGCCGGGTCGGAGCAGACGTCGGAGTCCTCGTCGGGGCGGTGCGGGTCGGCCGACCCGTGATCGGCTTGCTGGGCCCGATGGGTCTGATCGGGTGGTGCCGGTGGTACCGGTCGGTCAGGGCGCCGGTCTGGGAGATCACGCCTCCGGTGACGACCAGAACCACCGTGACCAGGACGGCGGCGGTCCCGAGCGCGGTGAGCCCGGCGCTGATCTGGGCACGACGAGGGCCAGGGGCCCGATGCTTGCGGCGGGGGTACTGAAGCATGTGTTAGTGAGGTCCCTTCCACACCGGAAAGTGCGTTCCCGGCTTCCCTTGCCCCCGCTCCGGTCTTTACCTCTATCACAGACCGTGATCGTTTTGTGATCTCAGGGAGCAACACCTGGTTCGTGTCTCGCCACAGGACTAACCTGCCGTCATGCGTCACCACTCTGGCCACATATGAGTCGGGGCCGAGGCCCGGCGCCGCCGCTTCGTGGCGCACGTCCTCGGCTACCACGCCTCGCGCGACTTCGTGCCGCTCTACGCGGTGTACGCCCTGCTGTTCGCCGACCGTGGCATCGGCGCGGCGCAGATCTCGGTGCTCTTCCTGGTCTGGTCGTTGACGGGCTTCGTGTGCGAGGTGCCGTCCGGCGCCTGGGCCGACACCTACGACCGCCGTCGGCTCCTCGTGGTCTCGGCTGCTGTCTACGCCGTCGGCTTCTCCCTGTGGATGCTGTGGCAGACCTTCACCGGCTTCGCGCTCGGGTTCGTCTGCTGGGGCCTGTCGAGCGCGCTGGTGTCGGGCACCTTCGAGTCGCTGGTCTACGACGAGCTGGTCGAGCGCGGCGAGCGCGGTGACTACCCCCGGCTGATCGGGTGGGCCCAGTCCACCGCGATGCTGGCCAACCTCGCGGCCACGGCGTCCGCGGCGCTGCTGCTGCACGTCGACGGCTACCGCGCGGTCGGCTGGGTCTCGGTGGGCTTCGCCGGAGTCCAGGGTCTGCTCGCCGCCACGCTGCCCGTCTCCCAGCGGGCGCGCCACGCGGCGGATCCGGTCGAGGCGGGCGAGGCGGCCTCCCGGTACCTCCGCATGCTGCGGGCGGGCCTCGCCGAGTCCCGGCGGCACCCCGATGTTCGGCGGGTCCTGCTCCTGGCCTCGGCCATGGTCGGCCTCACCGCCTACGACGAGTACTTCCCGCTCGTGGCCAGGGCCCATCACGTCGAGACGACCGTCGTGCCGGTGCTCGTCGCGGTGACCGTCACCGGCCAGGCGGTCGGCACCGCGCTCACGGGGCGCTCGGCCCGGCTACGAGCCGGGGCCGTCGGGGCCCTCCTCGGAGCCGGAGCGGTGCTGGTCTCGGTCGGCGCGCTGGTCACGCCGTACGCCGGCTTCGTCGCCATCGGCGTCGGGTACGGGATGCTCAACAACGCGATGCTCGTCGGCGAGACGAGGCTCCAGGACGCCATCACCGGACCCGCTCGGGCGACCGTCACCAGCGTGCTCGGCCTGCTCGAGGAGGTGGTCGCGCTGTCGGTGTACGCCGCGTTCGCCCTGGGATCGCACCTGCTCGGCTTCCCCGCGCTGGTCGCCCTGCTCGGGGTTCCGACGGCGATCGTGGCGCTGGCCGTGGCCCGCTGGCTGCCGGCACGAGACGACGTCGTCGGGGTCGTCGGGGATTCTTCGGCTGGCGTTTCCCAGTTCTAGGCTCGTCGTGCGCGGCCGCACACCAGCGGCCGGGAGCACGGGAGGCAGTCACATGGACTACAGGGTCGCGGACCTGAGTCTGGCCGAGTTCGGCCGGACCGAGATCACTCTGGCCGAGCACGAGATGCCCGGTCTGATGGCGATGCGCGCACGCTTCGGTGACAGCAGGCCCCTGGCCGGCGCCAGGATCGCCGGATCCCTGCACATGACGATCCAGACCGCCGTGCTCATCGAGACCCTGGTCGCCCTCGGCGCCGAGGTGCGCTGGGCCTCCTGCAACATCTTCTCCACCCAGGACCACGCGGCCGCGGCGGTCGTCGTCGGTCCCCACGGCACCGTCGAGGACCCCGCGGGCGTGCCCGTCTTCGCCTGGAAGGGCGAGACCCTGGAGGAGTACTGGTGGTGCACCCAGCAGATCCTCGACTGGCCGACCGTCGACGGGCAGAGCACGTTCGCCACGATGATCCTCGACGACGGCGGCGACGCGACGCTCCTGGTCCACCTCGGTCTCGACATGGAGAAGAACGGCGTGGCCCCTGACCCGGCGTCCGCCACGAGCCACGAGCAGCAGGTCATCTTCGGGGTGCTGAAGCAGTCGCTGGCCCAGAGCGACGACCGCTGGACCAGGATCGCCGAGCAGATCCAGGGCGTCACCGAGGAGACCACCACCGGCGTGCACCGGCTCTACGACATGATGAAGGAGGGCTCGCTGCTCTTCCCGGCCATCAACGTCAACGACTCGGTCACCAAGTCGAAGTTCGACAACAAGTACGGCGTGCGGCACTCCCTCATCGACGGGCTCAACCGGGGCACCGATGTCATGATCGGCGGCAAGATGGCCGTCGTGCTCGGCTACGGCGATGTCGGCAAGGGCTGTGTCGAGTCGCTGCGCGGCCAGGGGGCGCGTGTGGTCGTCACCGAGATCGACCCGATCTGCGCGCTGCAGGCGGCGATGGACGGGCTCGAGGTCGTCACGCTCGAAGACGTCGTGGGCAAGGCTGACATCTTCGTCACCACGACCGGCAACAAGGACATCATCATGGCCGAGCACATGACCCAGATGAAGCACCAGGCAATCGTCGGCAACATCGGCCACTTCGACAACGAGATCGACATGGCCGGGCTGGCCAAGGTGCCCGGCGTGCAGAAGATCGAGGTCAAGCCGCAGGTGCACGAGTGGCGCTTCGCCGACGGCCACTCGATCATCGTGCTGTCCGAGGGGCGGCTGCTCAACCTCGGCAACGCCACCGGTCACCCGTCGTTCGTGATGAGCGCGTCGTTCTCGAACCAGACCATCGCCCAGATCGAGATCACCAAGAACCCCGACGCCTACATAGTCGACGGCAA
>NZ_DATAVI010000037.1:0-10704 GCF_036267815.1 Nocardioides sp.
GGTCGTCGGCCTGGCGCCGGGCTAGGGCACGGCGTCAGGCCGACGACCTGCGCTCGGGTTCGGTGACCGTCGGCCTACGCCGTCAGCAGCCGACCGACCGGTACCGTGAGGGCGTGTCCGTCCAGCCGTCGCCTGCCCAGACCGTGGGCGACTACACCCTGCTCGCCCGGCTGGGCGAGGGCGGGATGGGCGTGGTCCACCTCGCGCGGAAGGCAGACGGCCCCCGGGTCGCCCTGAAGGTCCTGCGTCCCCACATCGTGGGAGACGAGGAGGCCCGGAGGCGGCTGGCGCGTGAGGTGAGCTCGCTGGAGCGGATCCGCAGCCGCTGGGTCGCCGAGATCGTCGACGCCGACCCGTGGGCGGCCACGCCGTACGTCGCGACCCGCTACGTGCCCGGCCTGAGCCTGCACGACCACGTCCCGCAGGAGGGCGCCGTCACCGGCCCCGACCTGGCCTGGCTGGCGCGCTGTCTGGCCCTGGGCGTGGCAAGCGTGCACGCCGCCGGGGTGCTCCACCGTGACGTGAAGCCGTCGAACGTCCTGATGGAGGGGCGGACCCCGATCCTCATCGACTTCGGGCTCGCCCGGGTCGCCGACGACCCCAGGCTGACCCACACCGGCTGGCTGCTGGGCACGCCCGGCTACCTCGCCCCGGAGATCCTGTACGGCGACGACGCGACGACCGCCTCCGACGTCCACTCCTGGGCGGCGACGGTGGCCTACGCCGGCACTGGAAGTCCGCCGTTCGGGCGCGGCCCGGCGATGGCGATCATGGACCGCGTGCGACGCGGTGAGCACGACCTGGGCGGCCTGCCCGGCGACCTGCGCGAGCTGCTGGCGGCTGCGTTGCGTCCTGACCCCGCGCGCCGACCCTCGCTGTCGGAGATCATCGACCTGCTGGGCGGGGAGTCCGGTCCGGTCCGGTCACCGGTGACGCTCGCGGAGGAGGACGCCTTCACGCTGCCCCTGGCGCTGGCCGCACACGATGTCGTGGAGGCGCCGACCGAGCTCGAGCCGCCGAGGCCGACGCGGGCCCTGTCGGCGGTCTTCCCGCCCACGCCCTGGCCGGTCGAAGGCCGCCTCGACGACCTGCCGGTCGACCTGTCGGTCGATCTGGAGCCCGTCTCGCAGCGTGCGAGCGCGACGACGGTCCTGCGCCGCGGTCTGGTCACCTCGGCCGGCGCGGTGCTCGCCGGTGCGGTCACCGCCGCGCGACCCTACTGGGGGCTCACCATGCTGCTGGTCCTCGCCTGGCTGCTGCGCACGTGCACGATGACCGCCACCGCCCACGGAGACCGTCGTCGGCTGCGCGGTGCCCGCTGGTACGACGTGCTGCTCGCCCCGCTGTCCGCGCCGTGGTATCTGCTGGCCGCGCTCCCGGGTGCGGCCCTGCTGGGGGTCTGGGCGCTCGGCGTCGGGGTCGCCGGCGTCCTGCTGTGCTATGCCGCGGGCGCCTCGACACCCCTGTCGCTGTTCGTCACCGGACTCTGCGTGACCGGCGGGCTCTGGGTAGGCCCCGGAGCCGCTCACGTGCGCTGGCCGGTGCGCGTCGTCTCCCACGCCGTCGCCCGGCGTGCGAGCCGCTGGGCCGTGGTGACGGTGGCGGTGCTCGTGGTGGCCGGGTTCCTCGGCCTCCAGGCTGCACGGGACGTCGCGTGGTCGCCGTTCGGCAGACCGGCCCTGGTCGGCCGCTGAGCCGTCCATTTCCTGGTCCTTCACGGCCAGGGGATTTTACTATCAGTTGAGGCAACTCCCGGACGTGGGAGTCAAGTCTCGTTAGCGTTTCCTTGCCGGGCGGTATGCCCGGCGCTCTTCTGAGGGGGAGAGCCAGTTTCGTACGGGGGGAACCACCTATGACGTCGCATGTCGACGAGAAGACGCCGCCGAGGATGATCGGCCGCCGCGCGGTCGCCCGAGGCGCCGCGTGGAGCGTGCCGGTCGTGGCGCTCGCCGTCGCAGCGCCCGCAGTCGCCGCGTCCACCAACTGCACGATGGGCACGCTGAGCTGGGACACGTTCAGGAACGGCGTCACGGGTCTGGGCACCTTCGCCACCACGATCCCGGGCCTCACGGTCACGATCGCGGTGTCGGGTGACACCGCTGCCGCGGACAACGCCAGGGTCACCAACGTGGCGACCGGCGGTCTCTCGCAGGTTCTCCGGTTCTACGACCAGGAGAAGAAGAACGGCACGTCGCAGACCGTCTCGATCACCTTCAGCAAGGCCGTACGCAACGTGCAGTTCTCGCTGCTGGACGTGGACTCGGCGCTCGCGACCGACCGTCGCGGCAACATCACCGACAACTACTACCAGGACCAGGTGCAGATCGTGACTCCGACCAGCTGGTCGGGCACGACCCACTCCAACATCGTCGGCACCGGCACCGCCGCCAGCCCGTACAAGGCGAAGAACACCAACAGCCCGATCGACGGCAGCGACGCCGCCTCGAACGTCGACCTGGTCTTCCCCGGAGGTACGGCGGGGCTGACGCAGGTGCAGTTCAAGTACAGCCAGGGTGCCGCGGTGGACGGCGGCCCGTTCATCGGGATGTCCGACCTGCTCTTCCAGTACTGCGCCTGAGCAGCACTGATCTGGACTCGTGGGGCGAGGGCCGGTCGGATCGTGAGATCCGCACCGGCCCTTCGCTCGTTGCGTGCCATGCTAGGCGTCGTGAGCACCACCATCATCATCACCTAGCGCATCGGCAGCCCCGATGCGCAGACCTCTCGTCCTGACGGGGGGTCTTTTTGATTTCCCTCCTCCCACGCCCCGACCCCCGCAGTCACGACAGCGAGCAGGCACCCACGATGGACACCCTCAGCGACCTCCACGTCTACGACACGACGCTGCGTGACGGCGCGCAGCAGGAGGGGCTCAACCTCTCCGTCGCCGACAAGCTCACCATCGCCCGGCAGCTCGACGAGCTGGGGGTCGGCTTCATCGAGGGTGGCTGGCCCGGCGCCAACCCCAAGGACACCGAGTTCTTCGCCCGCGCCCGCGACGAGCTGCGGCTCCAGCACGCCTGCCTCACGGCGTTCGGGGCGACGCGCCGGGCCGGTGTCCGCGCCGCCGACGACCCGCTGGTGGCCGCGCTGCGTGACAGCGGGGCCTCGGTGGTCACCCTCGTGGCGAAGTCGCACCCGCGCCACGTCGAGCTCGCCCTGCGGACCACGCTCGAGGAGAACCTCGAGATGGTCCGCGACACCGTCGGACACCTGGTGGCCGAGGGTCAGCGCGTCTTCCTCGACGCCGAGCACTTCTTCGACGGCTACCGCGCCGACCGGGACTATGCCCTGGAAGTGCTGCGCACGGCGTACTCCGCGGGCGCCGAGGTGGTCGCCCTGTGCGACACCAACGGGGGCATGCTGCCGGGCTGGGTCGCCGATGTCGTCCACGCCGCCGTCCAGACCACGGCCGGCTCCGCCGACACGGCGGGACGACGCGTCGGCATCCACTGCCACAACGACACCGGGTGCGCGGTGGCCAACACGCTGGCGGCGGTCGAGGCGGGCGCGACCCACGTGCAGGGCACGATCAACGGGTACGGCGAGCGCACCGGCAACGCCGACCTCGTTTCGGTCGTGGCCAACCTCGAGCTCAAGCTGGACAGGGCCGTGCTCCCCGACGGCCTGCTGGGCGAGGCGACCCGGATCGCCCACGCGGTGGCGGAGGTGACCAACGTGCCGCCCGCGTCGCGACAGCCCTACGTCGGCGCGTCGGCGTTCGCGCACAAGGCGGGGCTCCACGCGAGCGCCATCAAGGTCGACCCCGGCCTCTACCAGCACATGGACCCGGTCGGTGTCGGCAACGACATGCGCCTGCTCGTCAGCGACATGGCCGGTCGGGCCTCGATCGAGCTCAAGGGCCGCGAGCTGGGCTACGACCTGTCCCAGGAGCGCGAGCTGGTCGACCGCGTGACCGCGCGGGTCAAGCAGCTCGAGGCCAGGGGCTACACGTTCGAGGCGGCAGACGCGTCCTTCGAGCTGCTGCTGGCCGAGGAGGCCGACGGCCGCCGTCCGTCGTACCTCACGGTCGAGTCGTGGCGGGTGATCACCGAGACCCTCGCCAACGCCGCGCAGGGGGAGGAGGCGGTCTCGGAGGCGACCGTGAAGGTGGTCGCCGAGGGCGTGCGCTACGTCGAGACCGGCGAGGGGAACGGGCCGGTCAACGCGCTCGACCAGGCGCTGCGCCAGGCTCTGGTGCAGGCCTTCCCCGAGGTCGCGAAGTTCGAGCTCATCGACTACAAGGTGCGGATCGTCGACCAGGGGCACGGCACCGACGCCATCACCCGGGTGCTCATCGAGACCTCCGACGGAGAGGCGTCGTGGGTGACCGTCGGAGTCGGTCACAACGTGATCGAGGCGTCCTGGGAGGCGCTGCTCGACGGCCTCACCTTCGGCCTGCGCCGCCTGCGCCGCGGCGCCACACCCCGATAGTACGGATCACCAGGCTTGATCTCGCCGGTGTCAGGCCAGCCTCTTGATCCGTACTATCGCCAGGGTGGGTGAGCTGCACGACCTGACCGCGCTCGAGCAGGCTCGCGCCGTACGCCGGGGCGAGGTCTCCCCGCGCGAGCTGGTGTCGCACTACCTGACGCGCGTGGACGACGTGGGCGCCTTCGTGACCACGACACCCGAGCTGGCCCTGGCCCGCGCCGAGGAGCTGTGGCCGGTCCCCGACCACGCCGGCCCCCTGTACGGCGTACCGACCGGGATCAAGGACCTCAACCTGACCGCCGGTGTGCGCACCACCTTCGGCTCGGCGGCCTACGCCGACCACGTGCCCGACATCTCCGACGGCGTGACCCTCTCGGTCGAGGCGGCCGGGATGGTCAGTCTGGGGAAGACGAACACGCCGGAGTTCGGGTCGCCGTGCTACACCGAGCCGGACGTCGCTCCGCCGGCGGTCACGCCCTGGGACCGGACCCGGATGGCCGGCGGCTCCTCGGGTGGGGCAGCCGCGGCGGTCGCCGCCGGGCTGGTCGCGGTGGCTCCGGGCTCGGACGGCGGCGGTTCGATCAGGATCCCCGCATCGTGCTGCGGCCTGGTCGGTCTCAAGCCGACCCGTGGCCGGGTCAGCGGCTGGCCGATGTACGGCGAGGTCACCGGGCTCGCGACCGCCGGCTCGATCGCGCGCACGGTGCGCGACGCCGCCGCGCTTCTCGACGTCCTGGCCGGGCGTCGACCCGGCGACCCGGCCTGGGCACCGCCGCCCGAGGCGACGTTCCTGGCTGCCTGCGAGCGCGATCCGGGACGGCTTCGGGTCGCACGGTTCGTCGAGCCGGTGATCGCCGACGCGACCGTCGACCCCGAGTGCGTCCGAGCGTGGGACGACGCGTCGGCGCTGTTGGTCTCGCTCGGTCACCAGGTCGAGGACATCGCGGTGCCCATGCCGCGCGCCGCGGTCGCGACGTTCGAGACCTGCTGGGCGGTGCTGACGGCACTTTCCGCGGCGCCACCCGGTCGCGAGACGTCGTTGCGGCCGCTGACGCGCTGGCTCTCGGAGCAGGGACGTGCGGTCTCGGGTCCGGAGTTCGCCCTGGCCCTGGGCGCGATGCGGCGCCTGGCCGCCGACTGCCTGACCCTGCTCGCGCCGTACGACGTGGTGCTCACCCCGACCCTCGCCGTCCCGCCCCTCCCAGTCGGGGCCCTGCGCGACGACGACGACCCGGCGGCCGACTTCGCGGCACAGAAGGCATTCACGCCCTGGACGTCGGCCTGGAACGTGACCGGGATGCCGGCGGTCTCACTGCCGCTGCACTGGACCGCGGACGGCCTGCCCGTGGGGGTGATGCTGGCCGCCCGCCCCGCCGAGGAGGAGCTACTGCTCGCGCTGATCGCCCAGGTCGAAGTGGCTGCGCCCTGGTCCGCCCGCAGACCGGGAGGATGGTGAACGGCGAAGCAGGCCTGGCCCTACACCGGCTCCAGCAGCCGGTGCTCTCCTTCCGGCAGCTCCACCAGCACCGGGTCGCCGGGACGCACGACCCCGCCCACGAGCACGATGCCCATCACGCCCGCCAGCCTCTCGACCCGCCCGTCGTCCGTCGTGCGCAGCACCTCTTTGAGCAGCCCTCGGCGGAACGCGTCGATCTGCGCGCAGGGGTTGCGCAGGCCGGTGACCTCCACGACAGCGTGGTCGCCGAGACGAAGGCAGGCGCCGCGAGGGAGGGCGAGCAGGTCGATGCCGTCGGTCGTCACGTTCTCGCCCAGGGCGCCCAGCGCCACGTCGTACCCCAGCGCGTTGACGCGCTCGAGGAGCCCCGTGCCGAGGAGATGCACCTGACGGAGGTTGGGCTGGTGCGGGTCCCGGCGTACGCGCGAGCGGTGCTGGACCGTCGTACCCGCGTGTGCGTCGCCCTCCACGCCGATGCCGGGGAGCAGGCGGATGCACTCGACGGTCTGCTTGCCGAACCGGTGCGCGTCGTCGCGATGGACTGCCGCGACCAGGCCCGCCTCGGAGTCCATCAGACCTCGAAGGTCCCGCCGGACCGCCAGTAGACGTTGTCCTCGCGGGTCAAGAAGCCGTTCTCCACCAGGTATCTGCGCAGCGCGGCGTAGTCGGGGTGGAACCTCGTCAGGATCTGGTCGACCTCGGCCTCGGGATAGGTGCGGCCCGGCTCGAAGGCCTGCGCCAGATGGTCGAGGACGACCAGCAGCTTGGCGTGCTTGGTGGGGATGGTCCCGAGCCTGCCCTCGGGCCCCAGGAAGCTCGCCAGCACCCGCTCCTCCATGCTCACACCGTAGCCAGCCGACGCTCCGGCAGCCGCCCGCACTCGGCGGTCAGCTGCGCCCGGATCGGCGTCCACGCGCTCACTCCGGTCGGGGCCACAGCCCCGCCCGTACCGTTGGCGGATCGCCGAGGAACGAAGGGTACCGATGGTCTTCGCCTGGCCAGTGATGACGCTCTGGGTCGTTCACGCGTGCATGTCGGTGGCCGGTCGCCGACTCTGGAGCATGTTCTACGTGCTGCTGGTAGGAGCCCCGCTGCTGTGTGTGGCTGACTACCTCATGCTGGTGCATGCCTGGCATCCCACGGGGGGCATCGCTGAGGGTGATCCCGCGATCGACAGGTGGGTCGTGGGGCTGTTCGTGGGCGTGGTGGCCTGGGTCGGAGTGCTGGTGGTCGAGCCGCTCCTGGTCCTCGCCGATCACCTGGTGGCTCGACGCCGGGAGCGGATGCCGAGAGCCTCCTAGCCATTCCCCAGAAGTCGCTCGCAGCGATGGATCATCTCGGTTCGGACGGGGGCTGCGCGCTCGGCGAACCGACGCTGGTGGACGACGTACTCCTGCTTGCCCTCCGGTGTCTCGATCCGGATCGGCGTCCACTCGACTCCGTCGGGGTCCAAGATCAATCCGCTCAGGTCGTAGGGCGCGGCACGCATGTCGACGACGCGGACCTCCCACGCGAGCTCGAAGGCATCGGCCACCAGGTCCGAGCCGACCAGCGGCCAGAGCCGGAAGGCCTGCTTGTAGAGGTCCATCGTGGCGTGCAGGCATCCGGGCTGCTCGTGGACCGCGCGGTCGTCGCGGCCGGGCCGGAGCCGGTTGAGCTCGACCGCGGACGGCGCGAAGAACCGGTAGGCGTCGAAGTGCGAGCAGGCGATGCGATGGCTCTCGACGACGTCGTCGGTGGCCGTGCTGCCCAGGCGCAGCGGCCTGGGATGCCGGGTGCTGCCGGCGCGGTGCACCATCGCCCACTCGTGCAGGCCGAAGCACGCCAGGCCGGGCGGCCGGGCAGCGGTGGCGCGCATCAGGTCGAGGGTTCGGCGCACGGACGGGCGGTGCCGGTCCAGCAGCTCGTCCGACCCCGAGCCGGGCCACCCCGGCTCCCACGTGAGCAGCTTGGCGCAGGAGAACGAGTAGTAGGTGAACATGAAGTCGTGCACCGGATGGTGCTTGCCGGCCCGTCGCCTCGCCAGGTGTGGCTCGACGTACGGCGAGAGACGCTCGCGGTGGTCCAGTCGCCGGGTCACCACGCCATTGTCCGCCCTACTCCTCGAGGTCGACGACGGCCCCGTTGAGCTCGGCGATCAGGACCGCGGCTTGGAGGTCGACCCGGGTCCGGTCCAGGGTTGCGGAGGTGAGGTCGACCCGGTCGAGGCCGGCCCCGCGCAGGTCGGAGCGGGTGAGGACGCACTCCCGGACCGTCGCCCCGTCCATGCGGGCGCCGCGGAGCACCGCGTCGGTGAGGTCGGACCGCGACAGGTCCGCGTCTCTGAGGTCGACGCCGGTCAGGTCCACACCGGCCAGGCGTGCGCCGCGCATCGTGACCGACGACCACGCACCCCCGAGCACCGTGAGCGGCCTCAGCGTGCAGTCGTAGAACACCGACCCCGTCAGCTTGCAGCCGTCGAGGGTTGCGGTGAAGAAGCTGGTGCCGCGCAGGTCGCACCCGACGAACGCGGTGGCCCGGTGGGTCGAGGCGTTGAATCGGCACGTGTTGAAGGTGCATCCCTCGAACGTCGTGCCGAGCGTGACGGCCTCGGTGAGGTCGACGTCGGTGAAGACGCAGTCGACGAAGCGGACCGCGCCGATCCGCGCGGCGTACCAGTCCTCCGCGTCGAACCGCGCTCCCTCGGCGCCCCGCTCCAGCACGTCTTCCACGCCCACAGACCCTAGGACACGGCGAGGCCCGGATAGGCTCGGCGCGTGCGTATCGCGAGGTTCACCACGGGCGATGACCCGCTGTTCGGCGTGGTCACGGGCGAGGTCGACCAGTTCGGCCAGCCCTCGGACGACACCGTCGTGGTCGAGCTCGCCGGCGACCCGCTGTACGCCGGTCTCCAGCCGACGCAGTCCGAGCATCGCCTCGCCGACGTACGTCTGCTCGCCCCGGTCATCCCGCGCAGCAAGGTCGTCGCGATCGGGCGCAACTACGCCGCGCATGCCGCGGAGCTCGGGAACGACGTACCCGAGGAGCCGTTGATGTTCCTCAAGCCGAACACGTCGGTGATCGGCCCCGGCGACCCGGTGTTCTATCCGCCGCAGACTCAGCGCCTCGACTACGAGGGCGAGCTCGCCGTGGTCATCGGGCGCATCTGCCGCGACGTCCCGGCGGAGCAGGCGACCGACGTCATCTTCGGCTACACGATCGCCAACGACGTGACGGCTCGCGACCTTCAGCACAAGGACGGCCAGTGGACACGGGCGAAGGGCTTCGACTCGTTCTGCCCGCTCGGGCCGTGGATCGAGACCGTCCTCGACCCGTCCGATTTGCGGATAACGGCGCATGTGAATGGCGAACTCCGGCAGGACTCGCGGACCAGTTTGCTGATCCATGACCTGCCCAAGCTGATCGCCTACATGTCGGCCGTCATGACCCTTCTGCCCGGTGACGTCGTGATCACCGGCACACCGGCCGGCGTCGGGCCCATCGTCGCCGGTGATGTCGTCGACGTCGGGATCGAGGGGATCGGGGTGCTGTCGAACCCGGTCCGGCGCAAGTAATCGGGCATTGCCGAGGCGGCCACCGCCCGTCGCGTTGGAGCCCGTTGCCGGCCTCAGGTAGAGTCCGGTGTTGGCCTTTGGGGTATGGGGTAATTGGCAGCCCAACTGATTCTGGTTCAGTTAGTCTAGGTTCGAGTCCTGGTACCCCAGCGAGTCACTGTTTGCCGCACCAACGATTCTGGGGCCCCGTCGTCTAGAGGCCCAGGACGCCGCCCTCTCAAGGCGGTAGCACGGGTTCGAATCCCGTTGGGGCTACAGCCCTACACACCCGAATGCTGGGGGTGTAGTCATTTCCTCGGCCCTCGCAGTCGTCGTGACGGATGTCCGTCGCTGACGGGATCTCACGGTGAGGACAAGTCATGAAGGTTCTGCTGATCGGTGCCAGTGGCAAGGTCGGGCGCCCGGTGCTTCGCGAGCTCGATTCCCGTGGGCACGCGGTGACGGCGTACGTCCGAGATCCGCGGGCGCTGGCGGAAGAGTTTCCCGCGCTCGACACCGTTGCCGGCGATGCCTTTGACGCCGCCGCCGTCGCCGCGGCGCTGGACCAGCACGATGTGCTCGTCAGCTCGGTGGCCCTGCGCGACGACGCCCAGCGCGGGCGTACTCCGGTCGGGTTGGCCCAAGCGCTCGCCGGCGTGGCCGCATCGGCCGGGGTGCGGTGGGTGTCGCTCGGCGGCGCCGGCAGCCTGCGGACCGCTAGTGGCGTCGACCTTGTCGACACCCCTGACTTTCCGGCCGCGGCGGCCTCGGAGTCGCGCGGGTTCCGCGCGGCTTTGCACGAGCTTCGCGACCACGCGCCGGCCGGTTTGGCCTGGACGGTCGTGTCGCCCGCGGCCGTCATCGTCTTCGACGGCGAGCGCACCGGCCGCTACCGAACGTCGGGCGACACGCTGCTCCTCGACGACGAGGGTCGGTCGACGGTCTCGGCGGCCGATCTCGCTGTCGCGGTCGTCGACGAGGTCGAGTCCGGCGCCCACGTGGGGGCCCGCTTCGCCGTGGGTTACTAGGCAGTGGTCGCCGCGACGACGCGTCTCGACACCGATCGGATCCGGGCGGCTCGCTCAGTCATCGACCCGATCTTTCTCGACACGCCGCTGTACCGATGCGAGGCGCTCGAGCCCCACCTCGGATGCGGCGTGAGCATCAAGCTCGAAACGGCCAACCCGGTCCGCAGCTTCAAGGCGCGAGGCACTGAACTCGTGGCCAACGGGCTGGTCGAAGTCGGGGCGCGCGACGTGGTGTGCGCCAGCGCGGGCAACC
>NZ_DATAVI010000038.1:0-114551 GCF_036267815.1 Nocardioides sp.
GGCCGAACCGCCCGTCGAGCCTGTCGAGACCACCGGCTGTTCGATGAACGCGACATGACGCCACGTGCTCGCATCCAGCTCCTGGGTGTTGTCGTACGACATCCCCGTCAGCAGGTAGCCGTCCTCGGGGACGTCGTTCCAGGTCTTGCAGGCCACCTCGCACGCCTTGCAGCCGATGCACACCGAGGTGTCGGTGAAGAAGCCCATGCGCGGCGGGTGCGACGCGTCGTACCCGGCATCGCCGGAGACGTCGGACAGCGGGCCGGACAGCCTGCCCATCAGTGGCCACTCCCCTCGGCCGGCGTCTCGTGGATGCCGGCCCTGCGACGGTACTCGGCGACGTACGCCGTCAGCGCAGCCCCGCGCGGCCGCCGGCCTGGCCGGATGTCACAGGTGCCGACCTTGTCCTGGATGTACACGTTGGGCTCCATCTGCACGTTGACCAGGTCGTTCTGGGAGTCACCTGTCGTGATCCCGTTCCCGCCCCAGTGGTACGGCAGGCCGACCTGCTCGACCCACTGGTCGCCGAGGCGCAGCGACCGCATCCGCTCGGTCACCAGCACCCGCACCTCGATCGCGGACCGGGCCGTGACGACCGTGGCCCACCCGCCGTGTTCCAGCCCGCGCTCCTCGGCCAGACGCGGGGACACCTCGCAGAAGGCCTCGGGCTGGAGCTCGCTGAGGAACGGCAGGGTGCGGCTCATGCCGCCGGCGGTGTGGTGCTCGGTCAGGCGGTAGCTGGTGAAGACGTAGGGGAAGACCTCACTCTCACTGGGGTTGACCGGGTTCGCCGCCTGGTCGAGCCGACGCAGTGACGGGTTCTTCTGCTGTGCGTAGAGCAGGTTGGCCATGGGTGACTCCGGTGGCTCGTAGTGGGTGGGCAGCGGGCCGTCGGCGACACCGAGCGGCGCGAAGAGCCACGCCTTGCCGTCGGTCTGCATGATGAAGGGGTCATGCCCGCCGATGGCGTCGGGACCGTGTGCCCCCTCCTCGGGGACGTGATCCGGCGCGCGGTCGGGAATGAAGTCGGGCACGTCGAGCCCGGTCCACGTCTTCGCCTCGGCGTCCCACCAGACGTACTTCTTGCGCTCACTCCAGGGGGTGCCGTCGGGTGCCGCCGAGGCACGGTTGTAGAGGATCCGTCGGTTGGCCGGCCAGACCCACCCCCACTCCGCGGCCACCAGGTCCTGGTCCCAGTGGGGTTTACGCCGTCGCGCCTGGTTCACCTCGTCGGCGTAGACCCCGCAGTAGATCCAGCACCCACAGGCGGTCGACCCGTCGTCCTTCAGCTCGGTGTACGCCGACAGCGCTGCGCCGTCCGGCCCGGTGCCGTTGATCTCACGGAGCACCTGCTGACCGTCCGGCTCACCGCTCTCGTCGCACGGGTAGTCCCAGGCGAGGTCGAGCAGCGGGCGGTCCATCTCGTCGGTCGAGTCGGCCAGCTTCTCGCGGATCCGGTTGCCGAGGTCGACGTAGAACTCCAGCTCGCTACGGCAGTCCTCAGGAGGGTCGACGGCCTTGTCGCGCCACTGCAGCATCCGCTGGGTCTGGGTGAACGAGCCGGCCTTCTCCACGTGGGAGGCGGCGGGAAGGAAGAAGACCTCGGTGCCGATCTCGTCGGTGACCAGCTCGCCGGTCTCGATCTCCGGGCCGTTCTTCCAGAAGGTCGCCGACTCGATCATCTGCAGGTCGCGGACGACCAACCAGTCCAGGGCCGCCAGTCCGAGTCGCTGCATCTTGCCGTTGGCCGAGCCGACGGCTGGGTTCTCCCCCACGAGGAAGTACCCCTTGCAGCCACCCTCGATCATCGCCTTGACGGTGGTATACGTCGAGTGGTCACCGGTGAGCCGCGGCAGGTAGTCGAAGCAGAAGTCGTTGTCGGCGGTCGCGGCATCTCCCCAGTAGGCCTTGAGGAGGCTGACGGCGTAGGGACGGATGTTGCCCCAGAAGCCGGCCTTGCCCTCGTCGTCACCGACCCACTCGTCGAGCGACTGGTGCTGGTCGGCCTGGGGCATGGGGAGGTAGCCGGGCAAGATGTTGAAGAGGGTCGGAATGTCGGTCGAGCCCTGGATCGAGGCGTGGCCACGTAACGCCAGGATGCCGCCCCCGGGCCGGCCGATGTTGCCCAGGAGCGTCTGCAGGATCGCGGCCGTCCGGATCATCTGCGTGCCGACGCTGTGGTGGGTCCAGCCGACGGCGTAGCAGATGGCCGACGTGCGCTCACGACCGCTGTTGCGGGTCAGCGCGTCGGCGACCTTCGCGAAGTCCTCGGGTGCGATGCCGCAGGCCTCCTGCACCAGCTCGGGGGTGTAGCGCGCGAAGTGCCGCTTGAGGATCTGGAAGACGCACCGGGGGTGCTGGAGGGTCTCGTCGCGACGCCCCTTCCAGGCGACCGGGGCCCCACCCGAGCCATGGGATTCTGAATGAGCTGCCTGGTGCGACTGCTTCGAGCGCTCACCCTCGCTCTCGTCCTCCGAGAGCAGCTTGGCAGTGCGGCGGTCGTCGTCCGACATGTGCTCGGGCGGCTCGTAGTGCCACGACAGGGGGTCGTAGTGGCCGGACTCCTCGTCGAAGCCCGAGAACAGCCCGTCGAGGTCCTCGGTGTCTCGGAACTCCTCGTCGATGATGTTCGCGGCGTTGGTGTAGGCGGCGACGTACTCGCGGAAGTCGAGGTCATTGCTCAAGACGTGGTTGACCAAAGCTCCCAGGAAGGCGATGTCGGATCCGGCGCGGATCGGCACGTGGATGTCGGCCATGGCGGAGGTCCTGGTGAAGCGGGGGTCGACGTGGATCACCGTCGCACCCTTGCGCTTGGCCTCCATCACCCATTGGAAGCCGACCGGGTGGGCCTCGGCCATGTTGGAGCCCTCGATGAGGATGCAGTCAGCGTTGCTGAGGTCCTGGAGGTTGGTGGTTGCCCCACCGCGGCCGAACGAGGCACCCAGACCGGGCACCGTGGAGGAGTGTCATATCCGGGCCTGGTTCTCGATCTGGAGGGCGCCCATCGCGGTGTACAGCTTCTTCATGAGGTAGTTCTCCTCGTTGTCGAGGGTCGCTCCTCCGAGGCTCGCGATGCCGAGGGTGCGGCGGGTACGACGGCCCTCGCTCTCCCACTCCCAGAACTCCTTGCGCGTCTTGATCACCCGGTCGGCGATCATGTCCATCGCCGTGTCGAGGTCGAGGTCCTCCCACTCGCGAGCGTGTGGCCGCCGGTAGCGGACCTTGGTCACCCGGGTGGGCGAGGTCACGAGCTGGAGCGACGCGCTGCCCTTGGGGCACAGCCGGCCGCGCGAGATCGGGCTCGCCGGGCTGCCCTCGATCTGGGTGACCCGGCCGTCCTCGACGAACACCTTCTGCGCACAGCCGACGGCGCAGTAGGGGCACACGGAGTCCACGACACGGTCGGCTCCGGCAGTGCGCGGCTCGAGTGATCGACTGCGGTCGGACTGTGCTGCCGCTCCGCGCCCGAGCCGGTCGCGACCGGTGAGCTGGCGCACCAACGGCCATTCGCTGACGCCCATCCGCACCTCCTCGCGGGCCGACGCGTCTTCACCCTAGGCTCGCCCCGGAGGCGTTCCTCGTCTGGTGACGGGCGCGGTCTTCAACACCGTAGTGACTGGGTACCCCAGTCAGGCGGGTTCGATTCCCGTCCGCCTCCGCCATTGTCACGACCGGTGCAGAAAGGAGCAGCTGCGGTGTCCGACGACCCCCGGCGCCAGACGCCGCGGACCGATGTCGTGCTGGCCGATCCGCGGTTGGTGGACGCTGCTGCGCGGCTCGGCCGGGCGGTGGTCAAGGGCGTCGTCACCGACGCCCTCGATCGGGTTCGAACCGGTGTCCTGGCGCCGGACGAGGTCGTCGATCACGTGCTCCTCGGCCTGCCCGCGTCCGCAACGTCGCTGCGCGCGGTGATCAATGCGACCGGCGTCGTCGTGCACACCAACCTCGGGCGCGCGCCCCTCTCGGCGGCAGCGGTGGAGGCGGCGGTGGCTGTCGCGGGCCACACCGACGTCGAGCTGGACCTGCTCACGGGAAGACGGAGCCCACGCGGACGTGGAGCCCTGGCCGCGCTCGCCGCCGCGGTCCCGGACGCGAGAGCCGTGCACGTCGTCAACAACGGCGCGGCGGCGCTCGCACTGGTGGGGTGTGCGCTCGGGGCCGGGCGCGAGGTCGTGGTGGCGCGCGGAGAGATGGTGGAGATCGGCGACGGGTTCCGCATCCCGGAGCTCCTGGCGTCGGTCGGAGTACGGCTGCGCGAGGTCGGGACGACCAACCGGGTCCGTCTCTCGGACTACGAGGCGGCGATCGAGTCGGAGACGGCATTCGTGCTGAAGGTCCATCCGTCGAACTTCCGGGTGGAGGGTTTCACGTCGTCGGTTCCGGTCGACGATCTGGCCGCTCTCGGCGTCCCCGTCGTGGCCGACATCGGCTCGGGACTCCTGGCTCCGCACCCGCGGCTACCCGAGGAGCCGGACGCCGCCTCGACGCTGCGATCGGGCGCGGCGCTGGTGACGGCCTCGGGTGACAAGCTCCTCGGCGGCCCCCAGTGCGGGCTGCTGCTCGGTGACGCATCGCTGGTGGAGCGGGTACGCCGTTTCCCGCTGGCGCGGGCGATGCGCGTGGACAAGCTCACCCTGGCGGCGCTCGAAGCCACCCTGGTCGGACCCACGCCACCGGTTCTCGAGGCACTGGCGGCCCAGGCGGATGTCCTGATGCGCCGGGCCAGGCGCATCGCCGACGCGCTCTGCCACGACTTGGGCGTCGGCACGGCCCGTGCCGTGCCGTCCGAGGGCGCCGTTGGTGGGGGCGGGGCGCCCGGCGTGGTGCTGCGGAGCGCGGCGATCTCCCTCCCTCCACCGCTGGCCGATCGCCTCCGGACCGGTCAGCCACCGGTCGTGGGACACGTGAAGGGTGGGCGACTGTTGCTGGACGTGCTGACCGTTCCCGAGCACCTCGACGACGCCCTCATCGAGGCCGTGCGCCAGGCCGCCGACGTTCGGGAGAGCTGAGTGCCCGTCGTCGCCACCGCGGGGCACGTGGACCACGGGAAGTCCACGCTGGTCCGGGCCCTGACCGGTCAGGAACCCGACCGACTCGAGGAGGAGCACCGTCGGGGACTCTCCATCGAGCTCGGCTACTGCTGGACCGACCTCGACGGAATGCGCGACGTCGCCTTCGTCGACGTACCCGGGCACGAAGGGTTCCTGTCGACCACGATCTCGGGTCTGGCGCCGGCGCCGGCCGTCATGCTCGTCGTCGCCGCGGACGACGGCTGGATGCCGCAGGCAGCCGAGCACCTCGCCGTCATCGACGCCTTGGGGATCCGGCACGGCCTTCTCGTCGTCACCCGCTCGGACCTGGCCGACCCGTGGCCGGCCATGGCACGCGCCAGGGAAGAGGTCGATCGCACCTCGCTGGCGGGCTCTCCCGGGCTCGTCGTGAGCGGGCGTACCGGAGCGGGTCTCGACGGCCTCCGCAGCGCCTTGGCCGCAGTGCTCCAGACAGTGGAGACGGCGTCCGGCGCCGACGTGCGGTTCTGGGTCGACCGCGTCTTCAGCGTCCCGGGAGTCGGGACGGTCGCGACCGGCACCCTGCCGGGCGGGGTGATCCGGACGGGAGACGACCTCGTGCACGAAGGCAGACTGCTGCAGGTCCGCGGGATGCAGTCCCTGGGCAGGGAGGTCACCGAGAGCACCGGCCCGGCGCGCGTCGCAGTGCGGCTCGGACGGCCCGCCTCTGGCGACGTCAGGCGTGGTTCCGTGCTCGTCACCCCGGGTGCGTACGCCGATGTCACCGAGATGGACGTGCGGCTCCGTGGCGGTCAGAGACTTCCCGAACGGCCCCTCCTGCATCTGGGCTCGGCCCGGGTCAGCGCCCACGCCCGCCCGATCGGTGAGCAGCATGCACGACTGCGGCTGGATCAGCCGATGCCCGTGCGACACGGCGACCGGTTGGTGCTGCGCGACCCGGGGAGCCGGGCGCTGTGGGGGGCGGACGTCCTGGACGCCGATCCGCCACCGCTGAACCGTCGCGGAGCGGCTCGCGAGCGCGCCAGTGCGCTGGAAGCCTGGCGCGCTGACCTCGCCGGAGAGGTCGAGCGCCGCGGCGCCGTTCACCGTGATCTGCTCACCCGCTCAGGTGTCAGCGGAGACCTCCCTGCCGAGGCCGTCGAGATCGGCGGCTGGGTGGTCTCCGCTGGTCGCGCTGCCGAGCTGAGGGCCGCGCTCATCGAGGTCGTTCGCCGCTCGCCGGACGGGATCTCGCCGGAAGCAGCGGCCGCTGCCGCCCACGTTCCCGACGTCGGCCTGGTGCCCGCCCTCCTGGCCGAGCCGGTTGCGCTGAGAGGCGGGCGCCTGGTGCTGGACGAGCCCCTCCCCCAGCACCTGCGCATTGCGCTCGATGAGCTGACGCCCGAACTGGTCGCGAGGCCCTTCCAGGCTCCTGACAAGGAGCGGCTGAGCCAGCTCGGTCTCGACCGGGCGGATCTGGCTCGCCTCGGGCGCGAAGGTCACCTGCTCGTGCTGGAAGCGGGAGTCGTGCTGCTTCCGGGCGCCGACTCCACGGCGTACGACGTGCTGGCCGCGCTTGCTCAGCCGTTCACGACCAGCCAGGCGAGACAGGCGCTCGGCACGAGCCGACGCGTCGTCCTGCCCCTGCTCGCTCGCCTCGATCGCATCGGCTCGACGGTCCGTCTCCCGGACGACACGCGTCGGATCAGGCGCACACAGCCAGGCGGGCCCTAGTCGGGGTTGCCGGTCTCGGGGTCGGTCGGCTGGCCGGGAGCGACCGGGTCGAGAGGGGCCTCGTCCGGTTCGCCGCTCGGTGTGAGAGCCGGGTCGCCGACGGGCTCTTGCGGTGTCGTGGTCATCCTCGGACCTGCTTTCAGTGGCCATGGTTCATGAGGGGGTTCTGCTCGACAAGTACCCGACAAGACGACTGACAAGCTCCTGGGTCTGCAACGGCATGTGCGCCAACCTCCGCAGGTACCAGACAGCAGCCGCGCATCAGGGCGCCGGCCGGCGTCGACGGACACGTTCGAGTGAGACCCGGCGGCCGCCTCGTGCCAGAAGCTGGTGCGGCCGGATGTGGGCGCGTCGGTCGACAACGCACCTGGCGACTTGTGCGGACGTCCCCACACCCCGCGATGCCTGCACCTGTTCAACGGCCAGCACGGTCCGTGCCACCGCGGGTTGACCGAGGACGCCGTCCGCGACCTCGCGCGCACTGTAGACAGCCGTGCTAGATGCGACTCCCCGGGACCTCGAGGAACCGATCTGCGGTCACCGGCAGACTCCGCACGCGTACGCCTGTTGCGTGGTAGGCCGCGTTCGCCACCGCGGCGGCCGTCCCGACGATGCCAATCTCGCCGATCCCGCGTGAGCCCATCGGCGTGGCCAGGTGGTCCTCCTCGTCGAGCCACTCCGCCTGGACGTCGAGGACGTCGGCGTGCGACGCAACGTGATAGGACGCCAGGTCCTGGGTGACGATGTGACCGAACCGCGGGTCCCGCCAGGACTCCTCGAAGAGTCCGCTCGACAGCCCCATCACCAAGCCGCCCAGGAACTGCGACCTCGCCGTCATCGGGTTGATCACCCGGCCCACCGAGTAGACGCCCAGCAGCCTCGGGACCCTGATCTCACCGGTCCACCGGTGGATCCGGACCTCGGCGAACACGGCACCGAAGGAGTGCAGGGCGTGCGTCGCCTCTGCCGGGTTGGCTGTCGCGGAGGCCGTCGTCTCGGGTCCGGCGTCCGGTGATTCGCCGTGGTCCGCACGGAAGCGCTGAGCGGCAGCGACGATCGCGCCTCCCCACGAGCTGGTCCCCGAGGAGCCGCCGGCCACGGAGGCCGGTGGCAGGCTCGAGTCGGCGATCTCGAGGTCGATGTCGTGGGGCTCGCGGGCGAGGGCATCGGCCGCGATCTGCTGGAGCACGGTGCGGGCGCCGGTTCCGATGTCGACCGAGCCGATGCTCACGGAGTAACGGCCACGCCCCAGCGATCGAACGCGCGCGCTGTTGCCCGGCATCGTCATCATCGGGTATGTCGCCGAGGCAACGCCGGTGCCGACCCACCAGTCGCCCTCGCGCCGGCCGCGCGACTCCCTCGGACGTGACGCCCACCCGAAGCGTTCGGCACCGCGCTGCAGGCACTCGACGAGACGTCGGTTGTTGAAAGGTCGGCCGGTCTCCGGATCGACGTCGGGCTCGTTGCGCACCCGGAGCTCGATGGGATCAAGCGCGCACGCCTCCGCCAGCTCGTCCATCGCGACCTCCTGGGCGAACATGCCCGGCATCTCGCCAGGCGCCCGCATCCAGGACGGGACCGCCACGTCGAGCCGGGCCAGGCGATGGCTCGTACGACGGTGCGGGGCTGCGTACATCATCCGCGTGGGCGAGGCTGTCTGCTCGGCGAACTCCACGATCGCCGAGGTCTGCTCTTGCACCCGATGCTCGATCGCGAGCAGGGTGCCATCGGCTCGGGCTCCGAGGCGGAAGTGGGAGATCGTCGCGGTGCGGTAGCCGGTGAGGGCGAACATCTGCTGCCGGGTGACCGCCAGCTTCACGGGTCGGCCGCGGGCGGCCCGGGCTGCCAGGGCCGCCGCCATCACGTGGCTGTGCGGCTGCCCCTTGCTGCCGAAGCCCCCGCCCACGTAGGGCGCCCGGACCCGGATCTGCTCGGGTTGCAGACCCAGCATGGGCGCCAGTGCGGACACGACCCCGACGACCCCCTGCGTGGAGTCGTAGAGGTCCAGGACGACGGAGTCGCCGGAGTCTTCTGCTGACTCGGCCCACGTCGCGAGGGTGGCGTGCGGCTCCATCGGGCTGTTGTGCTCGTACGGCGTGCGATATGTCTGGGCGACGACGACCTCGGCCTCACGCAGCGCCGTCTCGACATCGCCCTCCTCGGTGTCCGTCTCGAGCTCGGGGTTCACGTGGTCCGGTCGGTAGGTGGCGTTGTCCTCGCGGAGCTCGGCCTCGTGCGGCTGCTCCTCGTAGTGAACGGAGACCAACGCGGCGCCCTCCCGGGCAGCCTCGGGTGTCTCGGCGAGCACGAGCGCCACGATCTGACCGCGGAAGCCGACGGCGTCGTCCTGCAGGATGGCCAGCTCGGCATTCTCGGTGTCCTCGAGCTTCGCAGCAGTCGTGTGGTCGACGACCGAGACCACACCCGGGTGCGCCAGGGCGAGACCCGTGTCGACTCGCAGCACCCGCCCCTTGGCCACCGTGGACTGAACCAGCCACACGTGCAGAGGGTCGTCAGCCGTGTGCTCGACGGCGTACGCGGCGCGGCCCGTGACCTTCTCGAGCCCGTCGACCCGGTCGTGTGCCGTGCCCATGGACCGCGGGGCCACCGGCTCCGTGGCCTGCTGGGTCGGCTGCTCCTTCGACTGGGCGCTCACGACTCGCTCCGGTCGGCAACGCCCATCAGGGCGTGGACGGTGACGTTGCGCACCATCGGCACCTTGTAGGCGGTCTGCTCGGTGGTCGTGGCGACCTCGAGCTCTGCAGCGCACGCGTCGCGGACGGCCTCCTCGGTCAACAGCTCACCTCGCAGAGCCGCTTCGGCCCGCGTGGCTCGCCACGGTCGATGGGCGACACCGCCCCACGCGATGCGCACGTCGCGCACCCTCCCCCTTGCGTCGCGATCGAGCGCCGCACAGACCGAGACCAGTGCGAAGGCGTACGACGCTCGGTCGCGGACCTTGCGGTACGTCGAGGATCGGGCGAGCGCGCCTGACTCGAGCTCCACGCCGGTGATCAGCTCGCCATGGGCGAGGGTCGTGTCCTGATCCGGCTGGTGGCCGGGAAGCCGATGCAGATCGCCGACCGGGAGGCGACGCTCTCCGTCCGGCCCCAGGATGACGAGCGTGGCGTCCAGTGCGGCCAGGGCGACCGCGAGGTCGGACGGGTGGACCGCGACGCAGTCGCTACTGGCACCCAGGATCGCGTTGTAGCGCCCGTAGCCATCGAGCGCCGAACAGCCGGCGCCTGGCTGGCGCTTGTTGCACGGCGTCGAGGCGTCCTGGAAGTACACGCACCGGGTGCGCTGCAGGAGGTTGCCTCCTGTGGTCGCCTGGTTGCGGATCTGTCCGGACGCCCCCGCTAGCAGGGCACGCGCCACCCCCGGGAAGCCGCTCCTGATCAGCGGATGGGCCGCGAGGTCACTGTTGCGGACGTTCGCTCCGATGCGCAGTCGGGCGCCGTCGTCGTACTCCTCGATCGTGTCCAGCGGCAGCCGGCCGATGTCGACCAGGAGGTCGGGGGACGCGATCCCGAGCTTGAGGTGGTCGACGAGGTTGGTGCCTCCGCCGAGGAACTGCGCCTGCGGGCTGGCCGCCATGGCGGCCACTGCCTCGGCCACGTCGGCGGGGCGGAGGTACGCGAGCTCTCTCACGAGGTTCTCCCCGATGTCTCACGGATGGCGTCGAGAATTCCGACGTAGGCGCCACATCGACAGAGATTGCCGCTCATTCGCTCGCGGATCTCGTCGTCGGTCAGTTCCGGCTCCGCCTCCAGATCCGCGGTGGCCTGGCTCGGATGGCCCTCCTTCACCTCCTCGAGCATCCCCACCGCGGAGCACACCTGTCCCGGCGTGCAGTAGCCGCACTGGTACCCGTCGTGGTCGAGGAACGCCTGCTGGACCGGATGCAGAGCATCCTGGTCGGCCTCCGCCAGACCGGACGCCGTCGTGATGTCCGCGCCGTCGTAGGCGACGGCCAGGGCAAGACAGGTCAGGTGGCGGCGCCCGTCGAGCAGCACCGTGCAGGAGCCGCACTGGCCGTGATCGCATCCCTTCTTCGGCGAGGTGACGCCGAGTCTCTCTCGGAGGGCGTCGAGCAGGGTGGTCCGGGTGTCGACGGTGACATCGCAGTCGCGTCCGTCGACCCTGAGGGTGATCGGGACATCCACAGGCAGCCTCCTCGTCGCGCCACGTATCGAGGAAGTACCCCGAGCGGTGTGACGGAAACCGCGGTCGAGGTCCGGGTCAGCCGAGCTCGGCAAGCACCGAGGGAACCTGGTCGACCAGCTCCCGCGCCAGGAACCCGATGCCACCCACTGCGGACGACAGCCGCTCACCGGCCGTCGAGTGTAGGTAGGTGCCCCAGCAGGCAGCCTGTCCTGGGTCTGCGCCTCGGCCGAGCACGCCGACGACGAGACCGGCGAGGACGTCCCCGCTGCCAGCCGTCGCGAGCCCGGCGTGTCCCTGCGGGATCCGCCAGACACGCCGGCTGCTCGAGGCGACCGTCGAGAGGGATGTCACGCAGCTGCGGTAGCGCTCCGCCACGTCCGGCACGTCGTCCTCCCCGGGCTCGTCGTTCCCGGCCAGCAGACCCAGCTCCTGGGAGTTGGGGGTCAGCACGGTCGACAGGTCGCGTTGCATCAGCGCGTCAGCGGCCTCCTGTGACCGCGAGAGTGCCCCGAGTGCGTAGGCGTCGAGCACGAGCCCTGCATCTCGGCGGACCTGCGGGAGCAGGGCTACGAGCAGGTCCGCTGCCTCTGCGGCGTCATCGAGCCCCGGACCGATCAGCACGGCGTCCGCGTCCGCGACCGCCTCGGAGAGCACCTCGGCAGCCGCCGTGCCACGGATGGATCCACCGTCAGTCTCGGGAAGGGACAGCACACCTGCCTCCGGAAAGGCCGCCGCCATCGAGGGAGCGACCGACCCGGCCAAGGCGAGCTGCACGTGCCCGGCCCCCACACGCAGACTCCCCAGGCCGGCCAGCGCGACGCCTCCGGGAGTCCGGGCGGCGCCTCCGACCACGATCACCTGGCCCCGCGCTCGCTTCGACCCCGCGGGATCGGGGAGCCGCCATTCGCGCAGCAGCTCCGGGGTGATGACCTCAGGCGCCTGCATGTGGCGCTCCACGGTGCTCGGTCACCGACAAGCCCGCAGCCTCGAGGTGGGTGACATCGTCGTACCCGACGATGTTCCAGCGTTCGTCGGAGTCGCGGACATATCGGCTCAGTGAGGCATTGTGCAACGGCGTCTCGCGCGCCAACTCGAGCACCTCTTCCTCGTCCAGTCCCTCGCACACGTAGCGCAGCAGCACGATCACGACGTCATGGCTGACCACCAGTACCCGTTTCCCGGACAGGACGTCGTCCGCCTCCGACAGCCAGGCGCGTAGCCGTAGCAGGACATCGGCCCACGACTCGCCGCCCGCGGGCCGGTGGTAGAACTTGCCCTGCCACTGCCTGCGCGCATGCTCGCCCGGGTATCGCGTGAGGACCCCGACCTCGGTCAGGCGATCCAGGACGCCCAGCTCGCGGTCGCGGAGCCGCTCGTCGACCTGGGCCGGCAGCAGCAACCCCGCCGTGTCGCAGGCCGCTGTGGCGGTCTCCCGGGCACGGACGTACGGCGAGCACGCCACCACCTCCGGGCGTTCCTGGGCCGGCAACCGGGCCAGGGCCGTCCCGACGGCCTGCGCCTGCGACCTGCCCAGGTCGGACAGCCACACGTCCGGGTCACGAGCAGGCACGGCGATCTCCTCGGCCCGGGCCGCATTCGCCTCGGCTGCGGCCAGGTTGCCCTCGCTCTCACCGTGACGCACCAGCAGCAGCTCGCGTACTCCCACCGTTCCGACCCTAGTCGGGAGAGTTCGGTCGATGGGTTCGACGGTCCCCGCGTACGTCGGGTTGAGTGTGGCTAGCCTTCTCCGGATGATCCCGGACACTGCGCCGAGCGCTGGTCCCCTCGAGCGCCGCCGTGCCGGGGTCCTGCTGCACGTCTCCTCCCTCCCCGGCGGCACGCTGGGGGCCGGCGCCTACGCGTTCGTCGACTTCCTGGCGGCGGCGGGGTGCAGCGTGTGGCAGGTCCTGCCGCTGGTGCCGCCCGGCGCGGACGGGTCGCCGTACCGCGCTCTGTCGGCCATGGCCGGCCATCCCGGCCTGCTCGACCCCGGCGGGCCACCGACACAGAACGACGATCCGAGCTACGGGAGCTGGTGCGAGCAGCAGGCGGAGTGGCTCGTGCCCTACGTCGAGTACCTGACGATCCGCACCCTGCTCGGTGGCACGCCCTGGACCGAATGGGAGCCGGCGCTGCGCCACCGCGAGCCACGGCGGGTGGCCGAGGTCCTCGCCGAGGCGCCGGATCTGGCCGACCGGGCGCGCAGCGAGCAGTGGCGGTTCGCCCAGCAGTGGCGCGAGCTGCGCGTGTACACCGAGGACCGCGGGGTCCTGCTCTACGGCGACCTGCCGATCTTCGTGGCCCAGGACAGCGCCGACGTCTGGGCACATCCCGACCTCTTCCGACTCGACGCGTCCGGGCGGCCGACGGACGTGACCGGCGTCCCGCCCGACTACTTCGCCGCGGATGGGCAGCGGTGGGAGAACCCGCACTACGACTGGGATGCGATGGCAGCCGATGGCTACGCCTGGTGGCGGCGGCGGATCGCGCGGCAACGCGAGCTGTTCGACCTGGTCCGGATCGATCACTTCCGCGGCTTCGAGGCCGCGTGGCACGTGCCGGTGGACGCACCCACTGCGAAGGACGGGTGGTGGGAGCCTGGCCCCGGCCTCGCCCTGCTCACTGCCGTCGTGGACGCCGCCGGCCGGGGCACGCTCGTCGCCGAGGATCTCGGAGTCATCACGCCGGCCGTGGAGCAGCTACGGCGTGCGGCCGGGCTGCCGGGGATGAAGGTGCTGCAGTTCGCCTTCGACGGCGACCCCGCGAACCCGCATCTGCCCGCACACCACGAGGAGCAGTCGGTCGTCTACACCGGGACCCACGACAACGACACGACCCTGGGCTGGTGGCGCTCGCTGCCCGACGACACACGTGCCCTCGTGCGCGGCCACCTGTTGGAGCCGCGGGAGGGGATGCCATGGTCGTTGGTGCGACTCGCCCAGGCGTCCCGCGCCCGCCTGGTCGTCGTACCCGGTCAGGATGTGCTCGCCCTGGGGAGCGAGGCCAGGATGAACACGCCCGGGACGACCGGGGGCAACTGGACCTGGAGAGCCCGGGAGAGCGCCTTCGACGCAGCCTTGGCTGCACGACTCCGCGAGGACAGTGCCGCAGCCGACCGACTGGCCGAGGTCGGCGAACCGTGACGCCGTAGCTCAAGGGCTAGGTCGGGCATCGCCCAGCTGAGATCGCAGAACGCCGACCTCGGCCTCGAGGGCAAGAACCCGACGGATGCCGGCGAGGTTGAGGCCCTGTCCCAGCAGCTCGCCGATACGGAGCAGGACCTCGATGTCCGCCTCGCTGTAGAGGCGGGTGCCGCCCCGGGTGCGAGCGGGCTCGAGCAGTCCCCGGCGCTCGTAGACCCGGAGGTTCTGGATCTGCATGTCCGCGCGCTCGGCAGCCACCGAGATGGCGAAGACGCCACGAGTGTCGGCCATCACACGCCTCCCAGTTGACACGCCCTCTATCGCGCGCTAAATAAAACCTGTATCGCATGATACATACCAGTCAACGACGAGGAGGATCACCATGTTGCTTCGCACCGCCGACCCGTTCCGTGACATCGACCGCCTCGCGGGTCAGCTGCTGGGCACGACCAACCGGCCGGCCGTGATGCCGATGGACGCCTGGCGCGAGGGAGACGTCTTCCAGATCGAGTTCGACCTGCCCGGCGTGTCCCGCGACTCGATCGACCTCGACGTCGAGCGCAACGTACTGACCGTTCGCGCCGAGCGGGTCTCCCGCAACGGCGACTGGGAGATGCTGGCGTCGGAGCGGCCACGTGGCATGTTCAGCCGTCAGCTCGTCCTGGGGGACAACCTTGACCTGGATCGGATCGAGGCTCGCTACGAGGCCGGGGTCCTGCGTCTGAGCATCCCGGTCGCCGAGCGGGCCAAGCCCCGCAGGATCCAGGTCGGCGGCGCTGAGGAGCCGGCTGCCATCGAGGCCTGAGGCCGCCTCGTCGAGCCGTCCGACGTACGCCGGACGGCTCGACGAGGTCGCAGGGGCACCGTCGTCACTGCATCGTCCTGTGATTGTGAGGGCCGACGCCGCGGCGGTGCCCCTGCACGTCCTCTGCGTCTTGGAGCCTGCCGCTCCGGACGCAGGTGTGACCGGTCACCGAGCAGACACCAGCCCGGCCACGACCTCGAGGTCCGCCACCAACGCGGCATAGTCCTGCTCGCGCTGCCGGGAGCGGAGCACCGCCGAGGGGTGGGCGGTGGCGACCGCCCAGGAGGGCGTCCAGCTGGACCTGACCCCGTCAGCGGGCCAGTCCAGAGCACGACCTCGCGAGGCACCGACGCGGAACGACGACCCGAAGACCGCGGCGCCAGCGGTGGCTCCGAGCAGCAGGACGCCCTCGGGGCGGACCAGGTCCAGCTCCGCCAACAACCAGGGCGTACAGGCAGCGACGTGCACGCGACTCGGACCCTTGTGGATGCGTTTGCCGGCCCTGCCCGGGTCCCATCTGAAGTGCTTGACCGCGTTGGTCCGGAACACCAGACGGGCGTCGATGTCCGCGTCCTCGAGCGCGCGTACGAGCAGCTTCCCGGCGGGCCCGACGAACGGCTTCCCCTGACGGTCCTCCTGGTCGCCCGGCTGCTCTCCCACGACCATCACCGACGCGTCGAGGCGGCCCTGACCGGGCACGCCGTGGGTCGCATCACGGTAGAGCTCGCAGCCGCGGCAGGCCTGGACTCCCGCGGAGAGGGACGACTTGGTGAGCGTCTCGGGGATCCACTGCTGTGCCCCTGGGCGTTCGATGCCCTCTCCTCGGGCTGAGTCGGACCCTGCCATGTCCGTCCTTACCCGTTGGCCCGCTCGACATGAGTCGCCCCGCCCTCACATGGAACGAGCGGGGGCCGGGTACGACACCGCCATCCGAAGGAGGAGACCCCATGCCCGGATCGAAGAAGCCTGGCCCGTCGGTCAAGGACGACGAGACCTACGAGGCCCTGCGCCGTGAAGGGGCGAGCAAGGAGAAGTCGGCGCGGATCGCCAATGCCGGCGCCAGGTCGTCACGCAAGACTGTCGGCAGGCGGGGCGGAAAGTCGCCGGCCTACGACGAGTGGACCAAGCAGGACTTGGTCCGGAGAGCCCGCGAGATCGGCATCGAGGGCCGTTCGACGATGTCCAAGTCGGAGCTGATCGAGGCTCTACGCAACCACTGACCGTCGCTGCCGCGTCCTCGCCCACGATGGAGCTGGATCACCATGCGTGCGACCGAGTCGCCACGACCGCGGCATGCTCCCGCGCCACCTGAGGGTCGAGCTCCGGGTCCGGGTCCGCCAGCCCGAGCAGCCGCAGCCGCCGTCGCCACGAGTTCCCAGGGTCTCAGCGAGCTGACCAGATGACCAACGCCCGGCTCGAAGGGTTAGGAATCGCGGGCATCGGTTACAGGACGTGGACATGCCCGTTGCAACCAGGAGGTACCGATGAAGGCCGTTGTGTACAAGGGTCCGCGTGAGCTGGCGGTCGAGGAGGTCCCCGACGCGACGATCGAGGATCCCACCGACGCCCTGATCAGGATCACCACCACCAACATCTGCGGATCGGACCTTCACATGTACGAAGGCCGCACCGCGGTCGAGGAGGGCACCGTCCTCGGCCACGAGAACATGGGCATCGTCGAGGACGTCGGCAGCGCGGTCGGCCGGGTGAAGAAGGGCGATCGGGTCTCGGTGCCCTTCAACATCGCCTGCGGCACCTGCCGCAGCTGCAACGAGGGCTGGACGTCGTTCTGCGAGCGCACCAATCCCATCGAGGGCATGCAGGGTGCGGCCTACGGCTACGCCAACATGGGTCCCTATCGTGGCGGGCAGGCGGAGTACCTGCGGGTGCCGTTCGCCGACTTCAACCTGCTCGTCCTGCCGCCGGGCGGAGAGCACGAGAACGACCTCACGATGCTCTCCGACATCTTCCCCACCGGCTGGCACGGAACAAGGCTCGCCGGTCTCGAGGCTGGAGACTCCGTCGCCGTGTTCGGTGCCGGCCCCGTAGGCCTGCTGGCCGCACACAGCGCCCGCCTCCAGGGCGCCCGCGAGGTCTACGTCGTGGATCAGCACGCTGATCGCCTCTCGCTCGCCGAGCGGTTCGACTGCACACCGGTGGACGCGTCGACAGGCGACCCGGTCGAGCTGATCATGGACGCCAGCGGCGGCCGGGGCGTCGACCGCGGCGTCGAGGCAGTCGGGTGGCAAGCCCATGACCCGCAGGGCGAGGAGCACCCGGAGATGGTGCTCGACAACCTCGTGCAGGTGGTCAAGGCCCACGGTGGGATCGGCGTCGTCGGCGTCTACGTGCCGGAGGATCCCGACGGTCCGAACGACCTGGCCAAGGACGGACGTCCTGCATGGGACTACGGCACGTTCTTCACCAAGGGCCAGCAGATGGGCACCGGGCAGGCGCCGGTCAAGCGGTACAACCGCCAGCTACGAGACCTCATCGTGGAAGGGCGGGCCAGGCCCGCCGAACTGGTCTCCCACGAGCTCGGCCTCGCAGAGGCCGTGGATGCCTACGAGAAGTTCGACCAGCGGCTCGACGGCTGGACCAAGGTCCTCTTGCGGCCTGCGTCCTGACGTCGGTTCCCGAGCCGACGGCTCGGGTGGGTCGGTCGCCATCTCCCTGGCGACCGGCCCTCGTATCCTGACGAAAGGGTGAACCATCTTCCTCGACGTACGCAGCCTCCTCGACTGGGTGCGGGACGCGCTCGGCCTTCGGCGATTCACCGCAGGTCACCAGATCGACTGGCCGGCCATGAGGCCCCACGCGCCATCGACCTCTCCGACGCCGCGAGTGACTCGGCCTGCCTCCGATGGCCGGCTGTGAGCTGCTCGGCGAAGATCCGCGACCGCTAGCTCAACACCGCGCCAGACGCCGACATGGTCCGTCGCTTCAAGGACGCCTCGGGAGGCAAGCCCGCCCAAGCCGGGGCGAAGGTGGCGTTCGCGGCCACCGCTGACGAGGGTTGGGAGCACGCGCATCGACTCTGGTCGAGCCCCGGACCGCCCGGTGAGCTGTACCAGGTGCTCCCCGATCCCGAGCACGTCGAGCAGGCCAGCGAGCTGGTGACCCTGGAGTCCACCATGGACAGCGTCGGCGCGGGCGGAACGACGCGCTCTATCGAGACACGATCGAGTTCTACGTCGAGCAGATCCTTCCCGCGACGGCGGAGAGCATGGCCCGAGCCGAGCGACGGCGATCGCCGCGGTGAGTGCTCAGGCCAGGGTCGTCGAGCGACGCTCGTGCTCGTCCCGCTCATCGGCAGATACGAGCTGCGCGCGCAACCGGCCCATGAGGTCCGACAGCAGACGTGAGACCTGCATCTGGGTGACGCCGACCGTGTCGCCGATCTCCTTCTGCGTCGCGCCCCGGAAGAAACGCATCTCCAGCATCAGTCGCTCCCGCCGGGTCAGCCCTGCCAGCAACGGGGCGAGCACGGTCCGAGCTTCGGCGCTTCCGAACTCGGGGTCGTCGTCACCGAGCCACTCCTGGACTCGTCCGCCCTCGTCGGTCGCCGATCCCTCGAGCGAGCTCGGACGGAAGCATCCGGTCGCAGCCAATGCCTCCACGACCAGCCCGGCGTCCAGCCCACTGCGCTCCGCGATCTCGCTCGGTCTCGGGGCGCGACCGAGCTCATGCAGGAGCTCGTCCTCGACCCCCCGGATCCGGGTCTGCGCCTCCTGGACGCTCCGGGGCGGGCGGATGGTCCAGCCCTGGTCTCGGAAGTACCGGCGGATCTCGCCGCGGATCGTCGGGACGGCGAAGGACAGGAAGTTGCGGTCCTCGGCAAACTCGTAGCGTCTCACCGCCTTGACCAGCGCCAGGTAGGCCACCTGCTCCAGATCATCGTGAGCGATGCCACGACCCCGATACCTCGCCGCGATCTGAGCCGCCACCACCATGTTCGTCTCGACGACGCACAGCTCGAGCTGGGCACGCTCCTTGGCCGAGGTGGCGACATGAACCGCTTGGAGGAGTCGCTGGGTCCTCTCGCCTCGTGACAGGCTCCCCGCCTCGAGCACCTGCTCAGATGTGTGGCCGCACGACTCTCTTGCGACGGTTGACACGACGTTGCCTCCCGAGTGCACTGCTCGGTTGCCATGCCCCGCGTCTTGAGGCAAGCGATCACGGTCTCCGCAACGCCCTCAACGAAGCAGCGCAACGGGACCCATGAAACCCGTCATCAAGGTTAGGCAAGAGGCGGCATCGTCTCAACCCCCCCGATGGGTGGGCCGAGCCATCCGATGCGCCCCTCTGGGTCCGTTCGGTCGCAGACGTTAGTCGCGAGGCGCGACGGGTACTCAAGGTCAGGTCAGGCGCCGGTCACGCACCGTCCCGACCTCCGGGGCCGCTCGGGTGCCACCAGGCGCGCACACCCTGACGCGCGGGCGGCCCCTCCTACGTCGCGACGAGGGGATGACCGCCGGAGTACCACGTCGCCTGCTGGGTAACGAGAGGTGCGGCCCTGATCGGGCCGCGGGATGCTCACGAGCCGAGGTTCCGGCGTCGAGACAACGGCGCCGGGACAACGGCGCCGGGCCTGCCCACCCGGATGGAAGTCCGGGCAAAGCGTACGATCGACGAGCCGTTGTCGAGACGAGGCAGCGGCTCCACCACCACAGACGTATCCCGTCAGCCAGGCCCGGCAGCCGAAGCCGGGAGGGCGGCTCGGCGTCCCCCGAAGTGAGCCAGCCGTGCCACCCGACAACGGGACGCCCCAAGACGAGCCTGCCCGCGAGGCGGCCCTTCGAGAACTCTCCACCTCGGCGGTTCGAAACATCCCAGGGGTCGACTTCGCCAGCATCACTGTGTACGGCGCCGACAGGACGCTGCGCACCGTCGCCGCCACCGACCCGCTCGCCGAGCGGACGGACGCGATCCAGTACGGCCTGCACGAAGGTCCTTGCTACGCAGCCGTTACCCGCGAACGCCTGGTGCTCGTCAACGATGTCGCGGGCTCCAGCGACTTCCCACGCTACGGTCCGCGCGCGGCTGAGCTCGGCGTGCGATCGCAGGCCGCTCTCCAGCTCACCCACGACGGCGAACGAGCGGGCCTCAACCTCTACGCCCGACGCGCGAAGGCCTTCGACCCCTCCACGGTCCAGCTGGCCGAGCTCTTCGCGGCCCAGGCCGCGGCGCTGCTCGACTACGCCGTGCAGGTCGAGCAGCTGACCGAGGCCGTTCACACCCGCACCGACATCGGCACCGCTGTCGGCATCCTCATGGAGCGCTACCGGATCGACCGCAAGCAGGCGTTCGCGTTCCTGCTACGCAACTCCAACGACCGGAACGTCAAGGTCCGGCAACTTGCCCAAGACGTCATCGAGGGCACCTTCGAGAGCACCGCCCGCGAAGACACCAGATCCCGGCAATGGCCGTGAGCAGGGCCTCCCGGCGGAAGCCCAGGAAGCCGTCGGCCGCATCACCTGTGAGCGGCGCGATCGGGTTCATGATCTTCGTCGGCCCCGCCGTCGGTGTCGCTGCCGGACTCGCGCTACGGGTTCGTCTACGTCGCGCTGCCGCGAGGCATCACTGGCGAGGTCGTCTTCGGAACTGCCTCCTGGGGCCCGGCTGGCTGGCGGCAGCCACCTTCAACACCCATGGCGGTACTGACCGGAGCCGCGACCCGCTCCGTCGCCGCCCGCATAGCCCCCACACTGCCGGCTCCACGGGCAAGCTGGGCGTGGTGGCTCGTACCCGCGGCCCTGTTCACGCTCCTCGGGCTGGCCGCCGAGCCGGCCGCCCTGGTGGTTCCGGTGCTGCAAGCGCCGAACCCTCCCAGGGTCTGGTCTACCCCTGTTCAGCTCACCTTGACCGTGACCGTCGCCTTTGCGTACCCGGTCGCGGTGACCGTGACCGCCCGCTTGCCCCTGCCCGTGGATCGGGCGATCTTGATCTTCACCGAGCCCTTCCGACCGGTCTTGTAGGTTTTGCCGGCGAAGTGCACGTGAGCGCCGATGACGGCGTCACCGGCGTCGGTGACGGTGACGGTGAACGATCCTCCAGGTTTCACGGACTTCGGCGAGCGGTGCACGGAGAGGTGGGGCCGCACCCGTTGCGCGACCACTCGGGTCTGTCCGGAGCTGGTGGCTACCATGCCGACCGCCTCGAGCGGCCCTCTTGACCCGTCTCCGGCGACACCGAACCCCACCTGCATGCCGCTGGGTGGGCGCAGCTTGACGACGGCCCCGAATCGCGTGGCCGTGCGGTTGCTGCGGGTGGCACGCCAGCCGTCGTTGTCGCGCCAGAAGACCCAGATCCTGCCCTTCGGGGCTGCCGTGACCGTCACGTTGCTGGGTCCCTTAAGGTCTTTGAGCGTGGCCAGCGGTTTCGCGGCGCCTACCTTCCACACGTCCACCGATCGGCTCGCCGGCGTGACGTACGCCGTGTAGACGCCGCCGCCGACCCGGGAGGCTGCGCTGAGGTCCTGCGCCACGCCGCGGGCGGTGGTGCCGCCCTTGGCCGAGGAGCCGGGTGCGTGGATCAACGAGCCAAGTGCCGGCCGCACCGGCTGTGCCCACACACCGTCGTGCCCGCCGGCGCCGTCGTTGGAGAACCACAGCGCCCAGACGCGCGAGGTCGACCTGTCGAGGCCGAGACCGGGCGTGTACGAGGAGTTGCCGGTGGTCGAGGTGAGAGGATCGGTGCCCGGGGCGGGGTTCGATGCTGAGATCCCTGCGTGGTACCGGACACCGTTGGCCTCGGCCATGCCGGCAATGAGCGTCCCGCCGTCGTTGGTGACGGCGTTTCCCGTGTCCTGGTCGGCGCCATTCGCCGCGGACAGGCTACCGGTGCTGAGCGTCCAGACGGTCCCGGACGCGCTTGTCGTGTAGAACTCAGCGCCGGTGGTGTAAGGCCCGGAGTTCTGTGCCCCGGCGAACGCGACCAGGTGCTGACCTGCATAGCCCAGGATCGTCGGGTCACCCCGGAGGGAAGGCCAGGCTCCCACGACGGTGACGACGCCACCCGACGTCTTCCCGCTGCTGGTCAGCCGACGTCCCTGGATCGCTTCCGTGGCGGCGCCGGTGCGGGCCTGCCACACCACCTCGTAGGCGTGCCCAAAGCGAGCGATGGAAGGCACGGTCAGGCTGCTGTCGACGTTCTTTCCCGAGACCGTCACCCACCCGTGCGCGGACCCGCTTCTCGCGCCCGGCGACCTCCCGGTCGACGTCGCGGGGACGGCCAGGACCAGCCCGGCCGCGACCAGCGGGCTCAGCACGACGACCAGGCGCCGATGTGTGTGCATGACGCTCCCTCCCCAAATGACGGGCGCAAGCCTGGCAGCCCGCCTCGCCACCAACATCCGTAGTCACTACGTAGACGGCCCGAGAGCGCGACGACGCTCGCCTGCGCCCTGTGCGCCTACGGCGCTATCTTTCGAGCGTGGGCAGCGGATGGACCTTCGTTGGACGGCGGAAGGAGCTCGACCTCGCCGCGTCATGGATCAAGGTCGGAGACGGCGTCCTGGTTCTCGGGGACGCAGGCGTCGGAAAGACCGCCCTGGCTCGCGCGCTCGCTCGTCGGGCGGAGGAGACGGGTCGGCGGGTCCACTACGTCATGGGACGGGCCGCCTCGCGCGACACCCCCTTCTCGGCGTTGTCGGGTGCGTTCGGTGACACCTCGACGCTGGCTCCCGGCCACACTGTCCGAGCGCTGCTCGACGCCTTGGAAGCCCCGGGTGACGTCCCACCACTGCTGGTGATCGACGACGTCCAACTCGTCGACGAGGAGTCGGCGCGAGCCGTGCTCGAGCTTGCCGCCGGACGCCGAGCTGTGGTGGTCGCGACCACCCAGGACGCGACGAGAGCTACGGTCGCGGGCCGACTGTGGCGCGACGGGCACTGCGAGCGCCTCGAGCTCCGTGGACTCGACCTCGAGGAGGTCCTCGAGCTGCTCGAGCAGACCCTGGACGGGCCGGTCGACGCCGCCACCGTCCGCATGTTCGCCCAACGCTCCCAAGGCAACCCCTTGATGTTGCGCGAGCTCGTCGGCGCGGCACGTGAAGACGGGTCCCTGGAGCGACGCGCGGCGTGGGTGTTGGTGCGGCCTCCACCGATCAGCGGCGGCATCGCCGACCTGGTCCGGGAACGACTCGAGGGGCTCGACGAGCCCGAGCGCGACGCGATGGAGCTGCTCGCGGCGACCGAGCCGCTGGCGCTTCCGGTGGCCTTGGAGCTGCTGGACGAGAAGGTCCTGGACCGACTCGAGACCGACGGGCTCGTCGGGGTTGACACAGGGTCAGGTGCGCCCGAGCTCGCCATCGGGCACCCGATGTACGGCGAGGTCCTGCGGGACGCGATGCCGGCGCTGCGCCTGCGACGCTTCCGGCTGTCGGTGGCGAGCCGGCTCGAGGCCGCCGGTGACGGCCAGGCCCACGACGTGGTGCGCGCGGCGCTGTGGCGGCTCGAGGACGGTCAGCGGCCCGACCCGCAGCGGTTGCTCGTCGCCGCGCGGGCGGCGCGCGCCTACAGCCTGGAGGCCGCCGAACGTCTCGCGCGGGCTGCGACGACCGATGGCAGCTCGCTGCCCGCTGTGCTGCTCCTGGCCGAGATCTTGACGCACCGTGGGCGCGGCGAAGAGGCCTCGGGGCTGCTGGCGACACTGCCCCCGGACTCGCTTGCGCAGGAGGACCGTGCGGCGGTGCTCTACTGCATGGCGCTGGGACAGGGGCTAGCGGTCGGCGACCCCGGACAGGGCGTGGCCATGGTGGAGGGAGTGCTGGCCGCTGACCGTGCTGCCACCGACCATCTCCGGGCACTGCATGCGTCCTTGCTCGCCTTCGACGCGAGGTTCGCTGATGCCCTGACGCGCGGAGGCGACCTCGTCGAGGACCAGGGCGTGGCCGCTCCGGCCCGCACTCTTGGCGCCGTGGGCGTGGTAGGCGCGACGTACTGGCAAGGGCACTTCGACCGCGCGGTCTCCTACGCCGACCAGCTTCTTCCGGTTGCCAGGGCAGCGCGTTCCGAGGTTCCGTACGGCGAGGCATCGCTCAACCTGATCGCGATCACCGCCCTGATCGAGAAGGGCGACCACCTCGGGGCCGAACGCCGTACCCTCACCATGCGGCGGCAGGCTGAGGCCGACAGCGACCCGTTCGCGATGCCCAGGACCGAATATCTGCTCGGCCGGCTGGCCCTGTACCGCGGACAAGCCGAGACGGCCGTTCGCCGGTTCCGCCGCACCGTCGCCACGGCTGGTCCCTTCGACCAGTTCATCGTCCGGCACCTGTGGTCGATGGTGGCCCGGGCGGCAGCAACGCTCGGCGACCATGCCGGCGCCGAGGAGGCTCTGGCCGCCGGAGCCGACCTCATCCAGATGAAGCCCTACGAGCCGGAATGGGACCTCGCCGAGGCCGCCGTGCTGGCATCCCGCCTGAACATCACCGAGGCGATCGACCGTGCCACCTGGGCCGCGAGCGTCGCCGCAGACTGGGGCGAGTGGAACGTCGCCATCGCGGGCTACCACGACGCAGCACGCTACGGCGCCGCACGCGTCGTTCTGCCCGCGATCCAGTCAGTGCCATTCGTGGACGGCGAACTCCCGGCCTGCTACCTCGAGCATGTCGTCGCGCTGGCCGCCAACGACGGCGACGCCCTGGATGCGGTCGCGCGACGATTCGAGGGAGTCGGCGCGCTCGGCTATGCCGTCGAGGCCGCCGACGAGGCCTCGCTCGCACACCGACAGGGCCAGCAGGAACGCGCCGCCACGCGCAGCGCCTGGCACGGCCGAGACCTCAGGGACCGATGCGAGGAGGCCAGCTCACCGTGGCTCACAGGTGCGGCATCCAGCGTGAGCCTCACCGCCAGGGAACGGCAAGTAGCAGCTCTCGCGATGGAGGGGCTCCCCGATGCCGAGATCGCCAGCCGCCTGGGAATGTCGGTACGCACCGCCCAGACCCACCTGTCGCGGTGCTACACCAAGCTCGGCGTCCACTCGCGCAGTCAGCTGGCGAGCGTGCTCCCGGGCCGAACTGGCCTCAGCTGATCGCCGTCACCGGCACCGCCGAGACGTTCAAGGAGCGGACCGCCGTGGACGCGCCATCACTACTGCGACACAGCACCTGCACATTGCCGAGGTTCGGCAACGACGCCCAGCGCCCAGCGCGAAGGTCGCGGATCCAGTCTCGCCGCTGAGGCTGTCGAACCGCCGCTACCTCTCCGAGGCCTCCACGGCACTGCTCCATGCGACCGAACCCGACCGCCCTGATCACCACCGTGACCACCGTCGAGGACGCGCCCGAACTCGCTGGTGCATGATTGACCCAACTCGCAAAGTCACACACGACGAGCTGCACCACCCCGCGGGACGCGACCAGGCGTCCGGGGTACTGACAAGATCCGCAGTCTCTGGACCGTAGATGGACATCGGTCGAGCCCTCGGGGCGTCGTGTCGGCCAGCTCACCGCAGGATGCTGAGTACGGGGCGGGGCTCGTCCTCGCCTGCAGGAGTGAGCTGAGCAACGGCGCTGGACACGAGGACCCCCGATGTGAGCGGTTGCTCCGAGCGGATCTGGCGAGATCCCGTGCACTGGCTGTGAGCGACGGCCAGCCGCACACAGCTATCTCCGCTCCCGCTTTGGGACGTAGCGAAGGGTGCCGTCGGACGAGTCCTCCTCGACTCGCCCGAGTGCGACGAGTACGTCGAGATGGGCCTTCGTCTCCAGCACCGCCAGCGCCTGGCTCAGGGTGTCGAGGCTGTCGACCGCGACGAGCCGGCGCGTCCAGCGCAGAGCGCGGGCGATCTCGACCACCGTGCGATGCCCCGCCGCAACCTGCTCGGCCGTCGCGTCGAGCCGGAGCCGGTGATGGTCGAGGAGCTCATCGACCCGCCGGTGCACGCTGTCTCGGACAGGTCCGTGCGCCGGCAGCAACCGGGCGTCATCCAGAGCCAGCATCTGGGTCAACGAGCTCAAGTAGTCCGCCAGCGGCGCCTCCCCGGGGATCGGCTCGAACCCGACACTGGGAGTGATGTCCGGGAGCACGTGGTCACCGGCGAACAGGAGGGCGTTCTCAGCGTCATGGAGAACGATGTGGCCCTGCGTATGGCCGGGGGTGTGGACGACGGACAGCGTGCGCGACGACAGCGCGATCTGTCGACCGGGCTCCAGCCAGATGTCCGGCTCCTCCCAGATGTCCATCGGCAGATCACCACCACGATTCACCGCACCGAGCTGGTCGGCGAGATAGCCCGCGCCGCATCTGTGCAGGGTCGGCATCAGCGTGCCGAGCCGCCCTTCGTCCGGCCGGGACAACAGCATGAGCGAGGGCCGCTCGTGCACGCCCAGCCACACATCCGGACCCAGCTCGCGGCGCAGCGTGATCGCATTGGTGTAGTGATCGAGATGTACGTGCGTGATCAGGCAGCCACGGATGTTGCGAAGGCTGAAGCCGATGCTGTCGAGCGCAGCACCCAGCTGCTCGGTCGCGTCGGTGAACGCCTGTCCGGGGTCGATGACGACGATCCCGTCGCCATCGACGACCACGTAGGCGTTGACCGCACCCAGCCCGGCGTCAGGCAGCGTGAGCGGAACCCGCCACGTCTCGGCTGCGACCTCGGTGATCCCGAGCTGCTGCCACGCCCGCCGGTCATGCATGCGCGCTCGTCCTCGGTGGCGGACCGTCAGTCATGACGTCAGTCATGCAGCACCATGATCGCCTGCACCGGGCAGACATCGGCCGCCTCCTCCACGACGTCGACCTGGTCATCGGCTGGCTCCCCGTCGTACTCCAGGTCTCCGTGATCGTCGAAGTGGAAGACGTCGGGAGCCGACAAGGTGCACTGCCCGTGCTGCTCACAGGTGGCTCGGTCTACGGTGACGCGCACGACGCCTCCTCAGTTGTCGGACGAGCTGGATTCGGGCTCTCGGAGAGCGAGACCCGGTCATTCATCACGGTCCGGTGCTCGCGGGCGGCGAGAGCGGCACGAACACGCTCTTGGTCTGAAGGAACTCCAGCAGACCCTCGATGCCGCCCTCGCGGCCGCTGCCGCTGCCCTTGTAGCCCCCGAAGGGAAGCGTGGGCGGGACCGTCGACATCCCGTTGATCCCGATCGACCCGGCCTGGAGCTCCCGAGCCATGCGATGTGCGCGTCGTAGGTCGTCGGTGAAGACGTACGCCGCCAGTCCCGCCGATGTCCCGTTCGCAACGTCGACCGCCCCGTGCTCGGACTCGAAGGTCGAGATCGCCAGCACCGGTCCGAACACCTCGTTCTGAGCCAGCTCGGAGCCAGGGTCGACGTCGTCGAAGACAGTGGGCTCGATGAAGTACCCGTCGGCCAGGTCGCCGCCGAGACGGTCGCCGCCGGTGACCAGGCGACTCTCGCCCCGAGCCCGGCCGATGATGCCGTGGATGCGCTCCGCGGACTCCGCGCTGATCACCGGTCCCATCTGGATTCCGCGCTCGGCGGGGTCTCCGATCCGAGCCCGCGTGACGAGATCGACGACCTCCTTCACCACCTGGTCGTGGATCGAGCCCTCCACGAGAAGCCTGGTCGGGAACATGCATCCTTGCCCCGCGAGGTTCACGCAGGCGTTCAGCGCCGATAGAGCGGCACCCGCCTTCCAGTCTCCGTCCGCGAACACGATGTTCGCGGACTTGCCGCCGAGCTCGGAGACGACAGGGGTGAGGTTCGCGGCTGCAGATCGCAGGATCGCACGCGCAGTCGGCAAACCACCGGTGAAGGTCACCTTGCCGACCTTCGGATGGCTGACGAGCGCCTCACCCGCAGCCGGTCCGCCCGTGACCACGTTGACGACCCCCGCCGGAATGCCGGCTTCCAGGCAGAGCTCGGCGAACAGGACCGTCTGGACGGGGGTCTGTTCCGGAGGCTTGATGACGATGCAGTTCCCCGACGCGAGTGCTGGCGCTGCCTTCATGCCGAGAGCGGCCAGCGACTCGTTGAAGGGCGTGATGACCGCGACGACTCCGAACGGCTCCTTGAGCACGTACGCCAGGGCATCGACGGGATACGACGGGCTGATGCTGCCGTGGATCTTCTCGGCCCAGCCCGCGTAGTACTTGACCCACTCCGCACAGAACCTCGCGTACTGCGAGCCACCCGGCAGACCCTGCTCGACCGCGGCGATCTGGCCGAACCGCTCCCGGTCACGCAGCACCAGCTCGCCGAGTCGCCACAGCATGTCCCGCCGACGGTGCGGCGGCACGGCCCGCCAGCCCGCAGCGGCACCGGCCGCGGCCTCGACGGCCTGGTCGACCTCGGCGGGTCCCGCCATCGGAACCTCGACCACTGCCTTCCCCGTCGAAGGGTCCACCATGGTGAAGGGGGACTCGGCTCCGGTCCCCTGCCAGTGGTCGCCGAACAGCATCCGAGGCTCTGGAAGTCCCTCGATGAGTGCCGAGTGGTCGAGCACCGTGTCTTCCTCTACCCAACCGGCAGCGGCGCGGCCGGCCGCACCCCGTCGTACTCGATCTCGAGGTGCCGCAGCCCCCGCAGGAAGGCGTGGTCGTTCTGGATGACCGCCGAGCCCGGTCTGACCCGCACCTCGGGAAGTCGGGTCACGATCGCCTCGACGGCGATCAGCGACTCTCGCCTGGCCAACGGCGCACCCAGGCAGAAATGGGTGCCGAACCCGAAGGCGATGTGGGAGGGGCCGGTGCGGCCGGCGTCGAACTCCGCAGCGTCGGTGAAGTACTGCTCGTCTCGGTTCGCCGAGGCGAACATCACCAGCACCTTCGCGCCCTCGGGGAGATCGACCCCGCCGAGACTCACGGGCCTCGTGGTCCTGCGGAACAGCGACTGGAAGGGCGAGTCCATGCGCAAGGTCTCCTCGATGAACCCGGGGATCCTGGTGAGGTCGGCTCCGAGCCAGCCAGCGAGTCCGGTGGTCTCGGCGAGCCGGAGCATGAGGGATCCCAGCAGGTTCGTCGTCGTCTCACCGCCTCCCGTCAACAGATGGAGTCCCAGACCGATCGTCTCCTCCGGTCTGAGGAGACGGGTACCGTCGGTGTCCTCGACCGTGGCGTTCGCCAGATAGCCGACGACGTCATCGGTCGGCTGCTCTCGACGCTTCTCCACGATGTCGAGGAGGTAGTCCTGGAACTCCACGAGGTTCGACGCCGCGGTGACCAGCCGCTCTGTGGGGACGCCGCCCGCGATGGCCACCATCGCGGAGTCCGTCCATCGCTTGAACGTCGCGTACTCGGAGCTCGGGAACCCGAGCACCTCCGAGATCACGCGAATCGGGAACGGCACGGCAAAGGCAGAGACGAACTCGGCGCCGTCTCGCGGCAACGCGTCGATCAGCTCATGGACGAGCTCGTGCATGCGCGCATCCATCGCGTCCGCGGTACGGCGCGCGGAGAAGAGGCTGTTGGCCAGCTTTCGGTAGCGCGTGTGGCGCGGAGGGTTCGCGTTGACCAGCGTCGAGACGGGGCGGTGCGCACCGTCCATGGCCGCGCGTACCTCGGGTGACCAGTTGCTGGGTCGGCCCAGAGGCGGTCCTTGTCCGGGTTCGAACATCTCGTCGCCGTCCCACTGTCGGAACGTAGCCGGGTCACGCAGCACCCGCATGCAGAGGTCGTGGGTCGCCACCGTGTAGAAGTCGTGCTCGGGCACGTAGGCGACGGGCGCCTCGGTTCGGAGCCGTTCGTACAGCGGGAAGGGGCACTCCCGGTGAGAGGCGTGCATCGGATCCAGGGAGAGCTCGTCACCGGGGTCCATCGATGCGGAGAGGTCGACCTCGTGCATAGCTGCCTCCACCGTGAGACGTCGATTCGGCGTTTTCTCTGATGTCTATATTCTGACACTGGTGTCGGCAGCCGTCAACGCGAGCCACTCCTGATCAGCCCCTGCTGCGCCACGGAGGCGACGAGCCGCCCGCTCTCGTCGAAGATCCTTCCTCGGACCAGGTGCAGGACACCGGACGAGGCTTCGCGCACCTGGTCGTGGAGGAGCCAGTCATCGGCCCGACACGGTCTGTGGAACCAGATGATGTGGTCGAGGGACGCCATCGCGACCTCTGGCTCACCGGACCCCAGGCCGAGGGCTGGGAGCGCCGCGGAGAGCAAGGTGATGTCCGTCTCGAAGGCCAGCAGGACGCGATGCCATCCGGGATCGTCCGGCTGCCTCTCGGTCACGCGCAGCCATACCTGCTGGGCTCCACGACTGTCGACGTCCGGCGCCTCCAGCCGCTGCCTCGGCGTCTGCACGTGTCGTACGTCGACGTGCCGCCAGGTCCGGTAGCGCGCGCTCCACGCTCCGGGGTCAGCGGCGACGTTGGCCTGGAGGCTGGCGAGCTGGTCCGGAGCCGGCACCGCCGGCATCCCGCCCGCGACGTCCTCCCCCAGTTCCACCGCAGCGAACGAGACCGAGGACGTCGCCACCAGCCGGTCAGCCTGGACCACGCGCACTGACCTGGTGCTGAAGAGCCGACCCTCCCGAGTCGAGTCGACCTGGTAGTCGAGATCGTCGTCCTCGGTGCCAGCCGGCCGCAGGAACGTCGTCTGGATCGAGTGGGGATGCCGGCTGGGATCGACCGTCTGGCATGCAGCCGCCAGGCTCTGGGCGACGAGATGCCCACCGTAGAGCCGGGTGATACCGCGGTTGTCGGTCGCCCGCCCCCGGAAGGTGGAGGTCCCGGTTCGGGTCAGCGCCAGCAGGTCCTCGAGCTGGGTCGTCATCCGGCGTCCCCCGAGTGGCGCGGTCCGCCGCGCCGTGCGATCTCGGCGGAATGGGCGACGATCTCGTCGACGACAGCCGGCTCTAGGCCCAGGGACTCCAAGACCACGCGGGTGTCCGCCCCGAGGGCGGGCACCGCGCCCGGTGATGAGTCGGACGGGGCCAACGGCGAGCGGACGGTCAGGAAGTCCTCACCGGTCTCGGTGGTGGCGTGCGCGAACATGCCGCGCGTCATCAGCTGCGGGTCCGTCGCGACGTCGTCCACAGTGTTGACGCGCGAGCACGCCGCAATGTCTCCCAACGCCTCCAGCCAGTGGTCGACGGTGTCGTGGGCGACCGCCTCGACGATCGCCGCGCGGATCTCGTCGGCGCGCTCCAGCCGTTGCTGATGCGTGAGCGCGTCGTACGCCTCCAGGCCCAGCGCAGCACACAGCGCTCGCCACATGTGGTCCTCATGGTGGACGCCGAGGGCGAGCATGCCGTCGGCACATCGGAACACGCCGTAGCCGGCCTCGCGCCGGTCGAAGGCCTCACCGCCGTTGAAGTGCCGGGTGAGGCTCGGTCCCATGGCGAAGACGAGCGCATCGGTGATCGACAGGTCGATGCAGGTGCCGTGACCCGTGGACTCAGCCCGACGAAGAGCGGCGACAACGGCGAGGGCCGACAGCACGCCTGACAACACGTCACCCCACGGAGGGGCCTCGGTGAAGTAGCTCAGCCGATGGTCGAGCGCGAACGGCGTCAGCAGGCCGCTCACGGCCTCGTAGTTGAGGTTGTGTCCCCCCAGGAGTCGAGAAGGTCCGGTCTGCCCGTAGCCCGAGATCGAGCAGTAGACCAGTCCAGGGTTCGAGGCGCTCAGCTCGGAGTAGCCCAGTCCGAGCCGATCGGCGACGCCGGGACGAAACCCCTCCACGAGCACGTCCGCCTCGGCGGCCAGCCCTTGAGCGGCAGATCTGGACAAGGGGTCCTTCAGGTCGAGCGCGACGCTCTTCTTGTCGAGCGAGGCGAAGCGGAACAGCCAGGTCCCCACCTCGCGCTGCGGGTCACCGACGCCCGGGCGCTCCAGCAGGGTGACGTCGGCACCCAGCTCACGCAGGAGGAGACCGCAGACCGGCCCAGGGAGCTGCTCTGCCAGGGAGAGAACGCGGACGCCGGTGAGGGGCAGGGCGTGGTCGGTCATCGTTCGTGCCTCAGATCTGTAGGCGTGGTCGGTCGCGTCCGCTGCTGCGGGACGGGCCGGGATGCGGAGAGAGAGGTCGTCGAGGTCATGACGGGAAGGACAGACCGGAGTTCACGCTCAGCGTCTGGCCGGTGATGCGGGTCGCCGCAGCCAACGACACGATCGCCTGCGCGGCGTCGTCAGGGTCGGGTATCCCGAGACGGAGCTGGCGGGCGAGGTTGTCGAAGATCTTCGCTGCCTCTGGTCGAGCGAGAAGACGGTCGTACCCGAGCGTGTCTCGCGTCAGCGTGATCGAGACGCAGTTGACCCGCACGTTGTAGCGCGCGAACTCGCGCGCCCAGGACTTCGTCAGCGCGATGACCGCGCCGTACGCCGCGGAGACCAGGGACTCGCCCGCGGTTCCCACCCGGCCGGCATCGGAGACGACGTTGACGACGCTGCCACCACCCGCGGCCTTCAATGCCGGCAGCGCTGCCTGCACAGCGGTCAGGACCGAGTAGAGCTTGCCGTCGATGGTGGCCTTCCAGTCATCAGTCGTCAGTCGCTCGAAGAAGTCGACACGCACCTCCGGAGAGGCGTTGTTGACCCACACGTCGATCGTGCCGTAGCGGTCGAGGACCGACTCGACGAGGGCCGCCATGTCGTCTGCCCGCATCGCATCGCCGCGCACGTAGCTGACCGAGGCCCCGGGGGTCACTGCCTGGAGGCGGTCCACAGCCTCCCGTGCCCCGTCGCCGCTGCGATTGTTGAGCACCACGGAGGCCCCGGCGACAGCCATCCGTTCCGCCGTGGCGAACCCGACCCCCTGGGTGGAGCCGGTGATGACCACGATCTTGCCCGCCAGGTCGAATCTGTCAGGCCGGGTCTCGTGCTCCTCAGTCGTCATCGCCGCGATCTCCGGCGTTCGCAGGTCCGACAGGGCGGGCCTCGTCGGCGAAGCTGATGACCGCTCGCGCTCCCTGCTCGTCGGCGCAGTAGGCGACAGCCTCGTTGGTGTCGCCGAACGAGAACGTCCTCGTGACCAGCGCGTCGAGCTCGAGCTTGCCCGAGCGGTACAGCCGCGCCAGGACGGACAGGTCGCGCTCGACCTGAGCCGATCCGTAGAAGGAGCCGACGATGGTCTTCTCGGTGCTGACCAGGCCACCGAAGGCAGGGAGGTCCAGCCGGACGTCGTCCGGCCCGGCACCGACGAGCACGATGCGCCCTCCTCGTCGGGTCATGGCGACGGCATCGCGAATCGCCTCACTGCGTCCGACGACCTCGATCGCCACATCGACGCCTCGCCCATGCGTCAGCTGCCGCACGGTCTTGGACAGCGCGCCGTCAGGGGTGAGGGTGTGGGTTGCTCCCAGCCGTCTGGCCAGCTCCAGGCGCTCCTGATGGAGGTCGACGGCCACGATGGTCTCGGCGCCACTGATTCTCGCTCCCTGGACGGCGTTGAGCCCGACTCCACCACAGCCGATCACGGCGACGCTCTCCCCCGGTCGGACCCGGCCGGCATTGACCGCGGCGCCGAATCCCGTGAGGACGCCGCATCCCAGCAGCGCCGCGGACTCCATGGGGATGGGCTGGTCCATGCGGATCGCACACTTCTCGGGCACCACGCAGAACTCGGAGAAGGTCCCCAGGCCCGCCATGTGGAAGACCGGCTCGCCGTGGAAGGAGAACCGCGTCGTCCCGTCGAGGAGAGTTCCTCTCACCATCGCCCTCGTCGCGGTCTCGCACAGCGCCGGCTGTCCCGCGCGGCAGTAGAAGCAACGGCTGCACTGAGCCAGCCAGCTCAACACCACCTGGTCACCGACCGACACCGACTCCACTCCCGGTCCCACCGCGACGACCGTCCCTGCGCCCTCGTGGCCCAGCACCATGGGCAACGGGTTGGGCAGCAGCCCTTGGTAGACAGACAAGTCGCTGTGACAGACGCCCGTGGCACCCATCCGGACCGTGACCTCCTCCTCGCCCGGCGGCGCCAGGTCGAGATCCACGAGGTCGAGGGCCCGGCCTAGCTCCCGTAGCACTGCGCCCCTCGTGGTCTCGGGCAAGGGGCTCGGCCCATCGAAGCCCCCGGTCGTCTCCGGCTCGGTCATAGGTCTCCTCCTTGATGCTGCAGGCTCACGCCGCCATCCCCACGAGGTCACGACAGGTCGGACCCAGGTGGGAGAACCCGATCAACACCATGCCGACGACACGACCGTCGCGAGTGAAACGGACCGCCACATCCTCCTCGAGCCGACCGTCCACGACGTCAGCCGCGGCGCCGAGCGACGGCAGGCCGTAGGCCTGGAGGCGGACGTCGCCCTGGACGCTCCAGAACCACGGGACGGCAGCGAACTCGGCAGGCGTGCGCCCACTGAGCTGGTCGACGAGGGTCCGGCCAGCATGCTTCGCGCTCATGGCCGCCATCTGCCAGTGCTCGTACCGGCGCGGAACGTCGTCGAACACGCTGTTGGGGAAGCGTGCCACGTCTCCCGCCGCAACCACACCATCGGTCACCGCCAGCGACGATGTCGCGAGCACGCCGTCGGTCAGGTCCAGGCCGTTTCCGGACAGCCACTCGGTGTTCGCTGTGGACCCGATGGCCTCGATGACGACAGCTGCCCTGAGCTCGGCTCCGCTGTCGAGTCGTACCAGCGGTCTCCCGGACGGGCCCTCGACGGCGACGACGCGGGCGCGCCGATGGAAGGCGACCCCCCGCTGCTCGTGTCGTCGCCGAATCGCGCGGCCGACGGTCGGTCCGACCGCTCGGCGCATCGGCTCACTCTCGACATCGACGACATCGACGACGTGGCCGGCGTCCCGGAGAGCCGCGGCGACCTCGCAGCCGACGAATCCGGCACCGACGATCACGACCCGGCAGCGCGGAGTCAGGGACCGGTGGATCCGGACAGCATCGTCCAGACTCCTCAGGACATGACAGTCCGAGCGGCCCGCGGTGACCGAGAGGCGACGCGGAGTCAGGCCCGTCGCCACGACCAGACCGTCGAAGCCGAGTCGGGATCCGGTGGACGTCTCGAGAGTCCGGCCCGCCAGATCAGCCCGGCGCACGTGAACGCCGAGGTCCCATCGCACGTCGGCGATCGAGGCGCGACCTCGGAGCGCGACCGTCGAGTAAGAGGGCTCGGTCGTCGAGAAGGTCTTCGACAGCGGGGGGCGGTCGTAGGGGAGGTGGGCCTCCGCGCCCACGATCCGGATCTCACCTGCCCACCCGGCGGCGCGGAGTGTCTCAGCGGCCCGCAGACCAGCCAGCCCTCCGCCCACCACTACCAGCCGTGACGCCACGATGCTCCACCTCGAGGACGGATGGGCCACGGCGCCTCGACCCGAAGGCGGACTGCCGGCCCGCCGTCCCTGCCTGGGTGTCGCATGCCCACCGATCCTTCCCGCATGGCCCACAACTGAGTCCCACGCTACCATCACGAGTGTCAATAGTCCGACATCAACGTCACGGGCGACCGGGTCTGGATGGGGCTGCGGTTGGCTAGCATGAGCCTCGACCCTCACGCGGCGCCCCAGGCAGCGAGGCTCCGGCGCTCGAGCGGTCACCGACACCGGGCCGGAGGCAACGAGGCCCCACGCAGGCGGACGAGTCCAGCAGCCGGGAGGCAGCCGTGCCGGAGCAGAATGCGCGCAACGCGCTCATGGCGCGGTCGATCCTCGATGCGGCGACCCGGCTCTTCGACGAGCGCGGCTACACCGAGACACCGATGCGCGACATCGCCGTCGCGACCGGCGTGACCAGACCATCCCTCTACTACTACTTCACGAACAAGGAAGACATCCTCGTCGCGCTCCTTCGTGACCTGATCAACGAAGACGGAGTCCTGGAGTCCGTCGACGATCCGGCGCAGTCACCGTCGAAGCGCCTCGAGAACCTGGTCCTCCGGATCGGGGCGCAGGTGGTCGATCAGCCGGCCCGGCTGCGGATCATCAACCGCAACTTCGCCCAGGTTCCCGAGAGCGTCCGCCACGAGTTCTCCGCACAACGGCGTCGCGTCAGGGCCGCGTTGACCCGGACGCTCGAAGCTGCGATCGAGGCCGGCGAGGTGCGGTCGATCGATCCCGAGCTCACGACGTCGATCATCTTCGGTGCCATCACCGGCGTTCCCGACTGGTACCGGCCCACCGGAGCGAGCCCGGACGAGACCGTGCGGGCGATCACGTCCCTGCTGCTCGACGGCATCCGCGTCCCGGACGAGCGGCGGCACGACGGGACCGCCCCCGTGGTCATCCAGCGGATGACCGAGGATCTGGAGTTCCTGCGCCGCCTGGTCTCGACCCCCTCGGCCAAGGGATCGAAGACCTGAGGCCACGATGCCTCGCCAGCCATCCGCGCAAAGCGTCATCACCGCCGGTCGGAGGGGGCGTCGCCGCAGGCCTTGACAGGCCCGATAGCGATGTTAATGTTCAAAGCGTCAGCAACGTCAAATAACTGACACTTCGTTCGAGGACGTGAAGTCACGGGACCTCCACGCCTGTCAGCGAGGTCTCTCGGCTCGAAGCCACCGGCGCACGAGCCATTGCTGATCTCTTCGGAGGTCTGGGAGGACAGGAAGCCGTCGATGATCGACAACCTGACGATCGGCCACATTCTTCGCCGGAACGCCCAGCAGTTCCCCCGACGCACGGCGATCATCTTCGAAGACCGCTCCTACACGTGCGACGCCTACAACCGAAGGGTCAACCGAGCCGCCCACAGCCTGGCTGGCATCGGTCTCGGCTTCGCCGAGCACGTCGCGATCCTGGGTGAGAACTCGGTCGAGTACTTCGAGGTCGACCACGCCTGCGCGAAGCTGGGGGCGGTCTTCTGCACGGTCAACTGGCGGCTCGCGCCGGCAGAGATCTCGTTCATCATCACCGACGTCGACGCGAGGATCCTGCTGCTCGAGGCGGCGTTCCAGGACAAGGTCGCGGAGTTCCGTGAGGACCTAGGCGACATCACCATCGTCGTGTACGGCGGACCGGTCACCCTCGAGAACGCCTACGACTACGAGCAGCTGCTCGCCGCTGCGTCGGAGGACGAGCCCGATGTGGAGGTCGGCAGCGAGGACGAAGCAGTCATCATGTACACCTCGGGGACGACGGGCCTGCCCAAGGGTGCCGTCCTCACGCACGGTGGTATCTGCTGGGACGCCGTCAGCTACCTGACGTACGTCCGCCCGAAGCTCCCTGACAGCTTCCTGCTCGCGATGCCGATGAACCACATCGCCGGCCTCCACATCCAGGCGACCGCCTTCCTGATCAGGGCGTTGCCCATCGTGATCAGCCGATCGTTCTCGCCGCAGGAGGCCTGTCGGCTGATTGCGAAGCACCGGATCAGTCACGCCACCATCTTGATCACGCCGCTCCAGATGCTGATGCAGTACGACGGGCGGAAGGAGTACGACCTCTCGTCACTCCGCTTCGTCCTGACGGCAGCCGCGAAGTACACGACGAGCTTCGCGGCCCATGCCATGGAGGAGCTCGAGCTGGACACGATGCTCTTCGCCTACGGCTTGACCGAGGCTTCGGCACTGGTCGCGGTGACCGAGTTCACCGGGCAGATGCTCACGCACGAGAACACTCTGGGACGACCTGTCTGGTACGACGACGTCCGCGTCGTCGGTCCCGACGACCAGGACGTGGAGCCCGGTCAGGTCGGCGAGCTGGTGGTGCGCGGGCCCAACGTCTTCAAGGGCTACTACAAGCGCCCCGAGGCCAACGCCGAGATGCTGCGGAACGGCTGGCTGCACACCGGTGACCTGGTGTACAGCGAGAACGAGTTCCTCTTCTTCGCCGACCGAGTCAAGGACATGGTGAAGACCGGGGGTCTCAACGTCTACTCGTTGGAGGTGGAGGTCGGTCTGATGAATGCGAACCCGGCGCTGGCCGAGGTCTCCGTCGTCGGCACCCCGAGCGACGAGTGGGGTGAGGCCGTGACGGCGTTCGTGGTCGTTGCGCCCGGACAGGAGACCACCGAGGAGGAGATCATCTCCAGCGCTCGTCACCACCTGGCGGGCTTCAAGCTCCCCAAACGGATCCACTTCGTGGAGGACCTTCCCAAGAACGTGTCCGGCAAGGTGCTCAAGACCCGCTTGCGCGAGCTCGCGACGACGTTGCCGACCAGCGAGGTCCACCAGGGCGTGAGTGACGGCGTCTCGCCCTCCGACTCCTAGCCGCGCGACCGCGCCTCGGTCACGGAGTCGTGTGACCGAGGATCCTGATGCCCGACCAGCTCCACGACGGCGGCGCGGTGCTCGTCGGTTCCGAACAGGTAGGCCTGCGCGTACAGCTCCGCTCCGAGCATCTCCTCCATCGAGGACTCGTAGCTTCGTTGGAGCAGCCGCTTGGTTGCGGCCAGCGCGTGCGGCGACGCAGACCGGAACCGGTCGGCGGTTTCCCGTGCCCGAGCCAGCAGCTCCCCGGGCGGGAGGACTGCTGTCACCAGGCCGAGCTCGAGGGCCTCGGGCGCCAGGAGCCTCGCCCCGCGAAGAGCGATGCTCTGGGCCCGCCGGAGCCCGACGAGCCGGGGAAGCAGGTAGAGGGCGCCGAGGTCGGCGGTGAGCCCGATCGCCCCGAAGGTGCACGAGAGCTCGGCGTCGTCCGCTGCGTAGACGATGTCCGCGGCCAGCGCCAGCGAGAGGCCTCCCCCGGCCGCCGCGCCGTTGACCGCGGCGATGACGGGGCAGGACAGCTGCCACATGGTGCGGAACCACCGATGGCTGAGCCGGCTCATCGCCTCGTGAGCCTGCTGGGGTGAACGGCTCGCAAACTCCCCGAGGTCACCACCGGCACAGAACGCGCGACCCGCGCCCGTGACGATCACGGCCGAGAGCGGCATCCCGGCTAGCTCCACGAAGACCTGCACGAGGTCCTCGCGCATCGCGAGATCCATGGCGTTCAGTCGCTCGGGACGATTCAAGGTCACCTCGGCCACTCCGTCGGAGACCTCGAGCCTGACCGTCCGGAGCTCGGTCACCTCGGCATCTAGGTCAGCGTGGGTCATGTCGCCTCTTCGGGTCTGGACGAGGTGAATCGGGCGGGAAACGTCGGCAGCCGCAGCGAAGCCGTCGGTGACTCCTGGAAGAACTCCCGGTAGGCCAGCTGATCGTCGGCGAGCACCTGCGACAGGTCGCGAAGCGGCGCCAGGGCGACGCCGTACTCCTGCGCCAGCGTCGCGAGGTCGGCGCGGGTACGCGTACTCAGCCACTCGGACATGAGCTCGTCCATGCGGTCGGCATGGTGCCGGGCGATCAGCGCCGGATCCTGCAGCTCCGGATCCGAGCTCCACGCGGGCGACCCCATCATGTCGAGGTAGCGGCGCCACTCGTCGCGCGATCGGCTCATCATCACGACATGGCCGTCGGCGCACGGGAGGATCGTCATCGGATACTGGCCACCAGACCCCGGCGCTCGGCGGCCCGCTCTGACGGCGGGTGCTCCGTAGAAGGTGTAGATGTGCGTGTACATCCTGGTGTACGACGCCAGGGCGTCGCTCCCGGCGACGTCGATCGGTGCGTCGGGTCGGTATGCCGGATCGAGCAGCAGGGCGTACATCACCGCTCCGGCCGCATGGAGTCCCTGGGTGATCGCACCGACCTCGTACGGCACCGAGAGTGGCTTCTCACCGGGTCTGCCGATCTGCGAGCTCAGGGCGCCTGCGGCTTGGATCGCGAGGTCATCACCCGAGCGGCCGGCCCACGGACCAGACGCGCCGAACGGCGAGAGGACGGCGTACACAGCCGCGGCATTCACCGCGTGCAGCGCCGCCAGCTCCTCGGCGGGCGAGGTCGCGAACAGGTCCCACGTGTCGTCGCGGATCACCACGTCCGCACACGCGGCGACCTCGTCGAGCGTCATCGCCCGATCGACCTTGCCGCCGTCGAGGAACAAGGCCATGGCGGTGCGACGGGTGCGCGCATCGGGCGATTCCGCGGGCGCGGTCTCGGCACCGCGGCTCGCGACGAGAACCTCCGCACCGAGCTGGAGGAGCAGCTTGGCCGTGTACCGTGCCGCGGTCGAGGCCCCGAGCTGCACCACGGTGATCCCCTCGAGCACGGGCGGAACGCTCACGCGAGTGCACCCTCATCCTCGAGGCGGTCGACGTCGTCGGCGCTGCGTCCCAGGATCTGCGTCAGGACGTGACGCGTCTGCCCACCCATCACCGGAGCCGGCGACGCCGCGTGCGGCATCCAGCCGCCGATCCGCCACGGCGGCTTGACCGTCGTACGAAACGCTCCGAACTCGTCGTGGACGAGTGAGTCCACGATCCCGCGCGCCTGGAGCGGATCGACCTCTGCGACGGACTCGGGCTCGAGCACCGGCGCAGCGGCGATCCCCCGTCGCTGGAGGCTCGCCGCGGCGTCGGACGCGTCACGGGTGGCTGTCCAGCGGCTGATGAGCGCCGCGAGCTCGTCTCGTGCCTCTCGGCGCGCCCCGTGTGTCGAGAACCGCGGATCCGCCAGCTCCGCCACCTCCGCCATCACACCGCACAGAGCGAGCCACTCCTCGTTGGACTCCACGGCAATCGAGATCCACTGACCGTCCCGGCAGGCGAAGGTGTCGCGCGGCTCGTAGAAGGGATGGTCGTTGCCGTGCGGCGAAGGGGCCACACCGGTCAGCTGGTACTCCGCGAGTGCGATGCCCACCACCGCCACCGCGCACTCGGTCTGGGACAGGTCGACCAGCCCGCCGTACCCTGACTGCTCGCGATGCTTGAGGGCGGCGAGGACGGCGAGCAGCGCGAAGTAGGCCGAGTTCGAGTCGCTGAACGCCGTCGACACCATGCCGATGACATCGTCTTCCGTGTACCCGATGAGACCCTCCAGACCGGCAAGGGAGGTCATGATCGGGGCATAGGCCCGTTGTTGAGATCGAGGGCCCGACTCTCCGTAGGCGCTGGCCGCCACGATGACGAGACGGGGGTACTCGGCCGCGAGGTCAGCCAACGACATGCCGAGTCGATCCAGCCACCCGGGCGCGAAGTTCTCGATCAAGACGTCGCTGACCGCCAGCAGCTCGCGAAAGACCTGTTGGCCGCCCGTCGTCTTCAGGTTGAGGGTGACGCTGAGCTTCCCGGCGTTGAGCTCATGCAGCATGGGAAAGGCGTCGCCGACCGACTGCTCCGGGGGGTCCGGAGCCCGCCCCGGTCGGATCCGGTTGAGATCGGGACGGGCCGCTGACTCCACCTTGATCACCTGGGCACCCAGATTGGAGAGCATCACGCCGGCGAGCGGGATCGAGGCCGCCGTTCCGACCTCGACCACGCGGAGCCCCGCGAGACCCTTCATGAAGGGTCTCCCGTCTCTTCGACGGTCCGTCCCCTCGGGCTCCGGGGCGTCACGGAGACGGGCACGTTGCTCATCCGCGGCTGCCCCGTGTACGGGTCGAAGACGTCGCTCGCGGAGACCAGTCGATTGGTGCTGCTGCCGGTCCTGCGCACGTCGCCGTCGTCGCCCTGCGGCCCATATCCGAAGGCCATCGAGACGACGCCACGTCGCAGGTCGGCATCGGGCTCGGCCACCGCACTGATCTCTCCCAGGGCGGATCGGATCGTCACGACGGTGCCCGGCTGCACACTCAGCTCGGCGAGGTCCTCGGGGTGAAGGTAGGCAGGGTTGTAGGGCACTCCTCGATCCGTTGCAGGAAAGTGGCACGAGGAGTTGTAGACGTGGTCGTTGCGGCGGCACAGGAGCCGCAGCGGAAAGTGGCGGTCGGAGGGAGCCATCAGGATCTTCGTCTCCTGGGCAGCGAGAGCGGCGAGCATCTCGGCATTCCCGACATCCAGCCTGCCGTTGTCATCGGGGGTGGGCGGGCCGACCGTCGGCAGGTCGTCGAGGTAGAGGTCACCACCAGGGTGCGTCTTCACGACACTCAATGGCACCCGCGAGCCGTTCGTGGCGAGCTCGAGCAGCTCGTCGGTCGTGGGCTTGGAAGTGAGGGTCAGCTCCGCAACCTGGGCCCCCGCCGGCCGGAACCTGACAGGGAACCCCATCCGGACCATCAACCCGTAGAAGAACTCCCAGTCCTCGATCAAGTCGGAGTCGGCGGGTCTGTCGACGACAGCCGGCGAGTACTGCGCGTAGGCCTGGCCGAGGCCGTACCCCGTCGCGCGTCCGGCCAAGGCATCGAGCTTCGTGGTGATCGACGGGACCTCCAGCGGGAGCGTCGGTGCGATGACGTAATGCGCATGCCTCGCCGTCTCACTCATCCACGGATCGACCTGCACGAGCAGGTCGAGACTCTCCAGCGCCGAGATCGTCCGGCGCTGGTCGGGGAAGGCGACTGCGGGGTTGCCGGCCCAGCTGACAAGTGCGCGGACGCGCCCCGGCCCGTCGGCCAGGATCTCGTCGGGCAGCGCCGCACTCGGCATGCCCGCCGTACTCTCGTGCAGACCCCGCGCACGAACGGCTTCCGGCCTTCGCCAGTCGGTGGGGTCCTTCGCGCCCGCCGATGCACGGCGCCGTCCAGGGAGTAGCGCCGGTGCCGTCGTGAGGACCTCGCCCTCCCGCATCCAACGACCGCAGAGCGTCTCCAAGCCGAGGACCAGATACTCGAGCAGAGTGCCACTCCCGGCCATGTTCGGCCCGGTGCCCGCCATGGCATAGCCGCGCTTCGCCCCCGCGTACATCCGAGCAGCCTCGACGAGGGACTCGGGCTCCACTCCCGCCATCTTCGCCACCCGATAGGGGTCGAAGCTCTCGACGGCACGCTCCAGGACGTCGACGTTGGAGACGTGTGCGCCGACGAACTCGCGATCGTAGAGGCGCTCGCGGAGGATCACGTGGATGAGAGACGCGACGAGCTGGCAGTCGTGCCCGGGCGCGGCCTGGAGATGCAGCGTCGCACGCTTGGCCACGTCGGTACGGCGCGGGTCGATCACGATGAGCTTGCAGCCGGATGCCAAGGTCTGCTTCAGCCAGGTGTGGGGTGACCCGGTCGGAAAGCCGGTGTAGGTCATCAGCGGGTTGATCCCGATGAGCAGAATCGCCTCCGGATGGTGGAAGCCCTGGGACGGCGCGCTCCACGACCCCAGGAAGGATGCCGCGGTCTGCTTCCCGCCCTTGTCGATCGTGTTGGGGTCGAACCGCATCCGCGTGCCCACCGCGTCGAAGAACGCCGCATGCAGGGGAATGGCTGTCGGGAAGGTTCCAGCGGCCATGATGCCGGCGTAGCTCGCGATGGACCGAGGGTCATGCTCGGCGAGCAGCGCCGAGAGTCGCTGCGCGATCTCGTCCAGCGCCACCTCGACGGGTATTGGTCTGTACTCGCCGTCGGGTCCACGCTTCAGCGAATGCCTCAGACGCTCGGGCCCTCGCAAGAACTCGATCTGCGAGCGGCCCTTGACGCAGGTGTAGCCACCGAACACCGGATTCTCGCTGTTACCGCGAACTCGAAGCGGTGACCCGCTGTCGTCGAGCTCCACCTTGATCGCACAGTGGTTGTTGCAGACCCGACAGAACGAGTCCACGACGTGGGTTGTCCCTCGACTCTGTTGCGGCATCAGCTCGAAGCACCGGGATCTGTCCGCGGCGAGGCGGCCAGGCTGGGCTCGCCCGACCCGGGGTCGCCGTGGCCGGGTGCCGTATCGTCAGGCGCAGCGTCACCGAACCGCGGATGCCTCACCCGGTCCTGACGCCAGACCGCGAATGCCACTGCAGCGATGAGGGCGACGCCGTTGAACATGTCGTTGAGCCAGGAGACGCTCGTGAGCAGCTCCATGCCGCGCACTCCCGTCGCGAGGATGTAGACGGCGAGTAGGGTCCCCCATACGTTGAAGCGTCCCGGCTTCAGCTGGGTCGATCCGAGGAAGGCAGCAGCGAAGGCTGGCAGGAGCAACGCCGGGCCGAACGTCAACGACGGTCCGGACAGCGAGCAGAACAGGACGCCGGCAAGGGCCGAGACGCCGCCCGAGGCGATGAGAGAGAGCCAGACCCATCGCTGGGTCCTGACTCCCGACAGCCGAGCAGCATCGGAGTTGCCCCCCACCGCGTAGAGATAGCGGCCGGCCGGTGTGTGGTCCAGGACCCACCACAAGATGACGGCAAGTACCACCAGGTACAGCACGACGATCTGGAAGCCGAACACCTGGTGCTGGGTGAGCTTCGACCAGAACGGCGCGGTCGGGGGCAGGGGTTGTTCCTGGCCGCTGACGATGTTCTGGACCGCCGAGACGATGGTGGCCATTCCGAGCGTCGCGATGAACGGGTTGACTCCGAGCACGACGGTGACGAAGCCGTTGACGATGCCGATCGCCACGCCGGCAAGGATCGAGATCGCGATCGCCGGCAGGATGGGCATGCCGTGGTTGGTCTGCAACCAGGCGGCGGTGACGGCGGCCAGGTTGGCCGTCGCGCCGATGCTGAGGTCGTACACACCGGCTGCCAGGGGGACGATCAGCGCAAGACCGAGCATCGCCGAGATCGCCTGCTGAGAGGCGACGGAGTGGGCGGTGTCCAGGGTGAGGAACGTGGAGGGCTTCAAGATCCCGAAGACGATGATGAACAGCGCCCACAGATAGAGCCCACTGAAGCGGTCGAACCCGAAGTTCAACCTGCCGCCGTCAAGCGTCATTCGACGATCCACCTTCCGAAGTCCCTAAGGTGCCTCTGGAGATACCGGCGACGGAAACTCCATCGCCGGCCAGCTCGTGCGCGATCCGTCCCTCTTGCATGATGAGGACGCGATGGCACACGAAGGCGAGCTCGTCGACGTCCGAGGAGCTGATCACCACGGCCATCCCCTCGGCAGCTGCAGACACCAGAAGCTGGTGGAGCGAGGCGCGGGCTCCGACGTCCACCCCCTGGGTCGGCTCATCCAGCAGGAACACCGACGGACGCAGCCGCAGCCACTTCCCGAACAGCACCTTCTGCTGGTTGCCGCCGCTGAACGTCTCCAGCGTCTGCTCGACGGCGTCACGTGGGCGCACCGAGAGCTCTCGGAAGAGTCGACCCGCCTCCTTGCGCTCACGACGCCGGGACAGCGACCCAGCGCGCTGGAACGGCTTCAAGTCTGCCAGCGTGATGTTCTCGCGGGCGGTCATCGTCATGACGCCGCTGTCTTGAAGGCGGTCTGCGGGCAGGTACGCGACGCCGTTGGCGATCGCCCGGTCCGGACGTCTGCTCGGAATGTCGACACCACCGATCTCGACCGTGCCTGAGTCGCGTGCCCGCTTTCCGAAGACGGCACCGAGCAGCAGGTCGCGGCCCGAGCCGGTGATCCCCGCGATCCCGACGATCTCCCCCGACGCGGCGGCGAAGGCGACGTCTTCGAGCGGACCGCTACTCAAGCCGGTCACCTTGAGGACGGGTGGACCGGCAGCAGCGGCCGAGGGCCCGACGCGAGCCTCCGGAAGCTCAGACTCCGCGCCGATCATCAGGTTGACCAGCTCGCGCCGATCCAGCCCCTCGACCGGAGTCGTCGTCAATTTGACTCCGTCGCGGAGCACCGTCACGTTGTCAGCGATCCTGAAGACCTCATCCAGGCGATGACTGACGTACAGGACCGCCACGCCGTTGTTCGCCGCCCGCTTCACCATCCGGAGCAGATGGTCTACCTCATGTGCGGGCAGCGTCGCCGTCGGCTCGTCGAGGACGAGGACCTTCTCCGGTGCGGCGGGATCCTCCCTCATCGCACGTGCGACCGCCACGCCGGTCCTCTGCGCCGGAGACAGGCGGTCCACCAGCATGCGGGGATCCAGGTCGAGGCCGACCTTCCGCAAGTCCTCGCCAGCCTGACGACGAGCGTCCCGGTCGCGAACGGTCGCCAGCCGGGTGGGGAACCCTGTGCTCAGGCCGAGGTTGTCCACGATGGAGAGCGAGCCGATCAGGCCGAGGTCCTGGTGGACGAACCGACAGCCCATGTCGTAGGCACCCGTCGTCGACCCCAGATCCAGCCGTGCCCCGTCAAGCTCCACGCGACCAGCGTCAGGTTGGTGGAACCCGGACAGCAGCTTGATGAGCGTCGACTTGCCCGAACCGTTCTCACCCAGCACCGCGTGGACCTCGCCCGCCGCGATCCCCAGGTCGAAGTCCACGAGCGCGCGGACTGCCGCGAAGGACTTGGCCAAGCCCACGATCTGCAGGACCGGCCGGGTCTTGGACCCCGCCGATCCCGCAGCGTGAGCTGGGCTCAACTGACCTTCCACAGCGCCTTGAACTGAGGAATGAACGGCTCGATCGGCGGGTAGTCGTCAACGGGGGTGAAGTCGCTCGATTGGACCAGCAGCTGCTTCGGCAGCCCCCCGTCGTAAGGATCGACGGTCATCCCCTCGAGGTGTCGAAGAGCGACATCGATCATCTCGAAGCCGCCAACCTGGAAGGCGCCACCCACCATGGCATGCTCTGTTCCGGCCTTCAGATCCGTCAGGTTCTCACTCGAGGAACCGACCGCCGCGATCTTGATGTCGTTCAGTCCAGCCGCATGCAGCGCTGCGGGCAGACCCGAGATGAAGCCACCCTGCGGAGACAGCACATACTTGATCGACGAGTTCCTCTGAAGCGCAGCGACGATCTGGCCCTTGATGGCGCCGCTCTCCACGTCCTGAAGCGTGGTGTTCAGGTCCGTGACCGAGCACCCGGTGCAACCTGACTTCACCGTGCTCGCGACACCGTCGGAGATGCCCTTGAGGATCTGCAACGAGTCGACACGAACGTTGAGCGCACTCCCCGTGGCCTTGGAATCGCTGATGAACCAGTTGGCGATCATGGACCCGTACTCCGGAAGGTTCGGGCCGTCACCGATGTTCCCGATCAGCGTCGAGCCGTTCGTGGTCGGCCCGACGAAGCCTACGATCAGCGGTACTCCGGCCTTCTGGTATGCGGGGATCTCTGACTGCCACACGGCCTGAGGAAGACCGCTAAGACCGACCCCTACCGGGTTGTACGACAGAGCGCGCTGCATCGCCGGCACGAGGGCGGAGATGTCCGCCTGGTCGTACTGGATGACCTGCAACTTCCACCCGATCGCGTCGGTGGCCTCCTTGAGGCCCTTGCCGATCTCGGTGCAGGCAGGAATCTCACAGTTCAGCCAGACGAAGGTCTTGCCGCTGGGCGCCGGCGACTTCAAGGGCGTCTTTCCCGAGATCGTCTGCTTCTCGTTGATCCACTTCTGCGTGATGGCTGTGGCCTTGGCAGCTTCTGCCGCCGCGGTCGAACTCGACGAGCCGCTGCCACTACCACCACTGCTGGGACTTGAACTGTCCGAACTCCCGCACGCCGCGAGTGCGGCCACGAGGGCGGCAACACCGACGAAGGTGGCGGCGAACTTGGCCGATCTTCTGCTACTTGAGGTTCGATGCACCTGTTGCTCCTTTTGACCGGACCGCCCAGCGGGCTCCAATAGTGCCCGAGTGCTGTCTGTATACGGCATCCTGTCGACGCCCGTCAAGGGCCGCTGCGAGTTGTCGAAACGTCCCGGTTACGCGGCGGCAACCCCTTGGGCATGAGTGATCGAGTCGAGACCCCGAGCTCGCGGGCCGATGCCGCGACCTCTCCCACGGGTCCGTGTCACGTGCGATAGCGCGCCGGCATCAACCACCGGATCAGGGTCAGTTCGTCGGCCGACGCGTCGGGCACCCGACAGACGTCCTCAGCACATCGCAGGGACCACCCGCAGCGTTCGGCGATGTCGTCGAGCGCACGCTCGTCAGAGACCTCGGGCCCTGCGACGTACGCGCACAGCTCCAGCTCGTTGGAGCCCACCGCCTTGCGAAAGACACCCCGGTCAGTCACCACGGCGCGGACGTGGTGTCCCGGGCAGGTGATGTAGGCGACCTCGTCGACGAGCTTGCGTGTCGACATCCGCGTGACCACGATGACATCACACACGGACGCGGCGTCGTTCGACCCTCCCGACCCTGTGATCAGCTTGCCGTCGACCACCGTCGAGTTCGTGTTGCCCCAGCGGTCGACCTGGGCCGCACCCAGAATCGCCAGACCTGATCTGCGGGCCCCCCCGAGTATCACCCCGTAGATCTCGGCCGCATCGGCGGACATTGTCGCCGACTCGACGTCCGGCTCGGACTGGCCCGGGCTGGGCTCGAAGCCGAAGAAGCCATGTCCCATCGCCAGCGTCGTCTCGATGCCCTCGTCGGCGAGTACGCGGCGGGCGGCGACAGCGGGCACCTCGGAGAGCCCCACTCCGACCAGCAGCACGTCATGTCCGTCTGCGCGCACGAGGTCGGCCACCTCGCGCATCGCCAGAGCCATCAGCGTCTCGTTCGCGCTCGGTGGGTCCTGCGTCTCCACGACGCGTGGCGGAGCTGCGAGCAGGCGCGGCCTCTGGAGCTCGGAGAGCCTCGACGCCCCGAGCCGGGCGAGATAGCCGGTCTGGTCGATGTCGAGGACCCAGCGCCTCAGCCAAGCCGTCAGCTCGTCGGATGACTGGGAGGCTGCGACGTACTCGCTGTCGAACTCTTCATCCGCCTCGTACTGGCGGAGGTCTCTGAGAACGCGGGACCCGAATCGACCCGGATGTGCGCCGAAGGGGACATGACACACCGCGCGTACGTACCGACCGGGCAGGCGCACGAGATGGGAGTGCCGACGTATGAAGTCGCGGCTCACGATGTGCTCCACGGTGACGATCGCTCCTCGACTGCTTGCCAGCGCGCCCCAGGCGCCGTCCTCCTGCGGGGGGATGACGATCGTGTTGCCGTCCTCGTCGGCTGCCAGCGCGTGAAGGATCGAGACGTCGGGGGTCAGCGGTCTCATCGCCACGGTGTCGGTGGCGAGACCGAAGGGATCGAGCGCGCTGACGATGTCGCCCGCGTTTGCCTCCACCATCGAGGCACCGACCAACGAGTGCGTCGTTGCGAAGGGAAGTCCTTGGGCTGCAGCCTGGAGTCGTTGGGTCAGCGACAGGAAGCTCCAGTGCTGGAAGCTGACGTCGCCACTCTGGAAGGCGCCCTGGATCTGAGGCATCGGACCGACGTAGCCACTGCCGAGGGCGCCGTAGCTGCCTGCGATGACCCGCCTGACCAATCCCGAGGCCACCAGGTCGCCGGCGTGGCCGCCCCCGACCCGGCACATGATCAGGGTCAGGCCGAGATCCTCTCCGTGGAACTCGCGCAGCACGGCGCGCGTGCCAGCGCGGCCCGCGGTCGTCAGATGCAGGCTGATACCCGGCTCGACGGCATCGCGCACGGCCGATCCGAGATCGGTCAGCTTGGACATGAGAGGGTCCTGTTCATGTCAGGGCACCGGCGGCCCGAAGCTCACCGATGCGCTCGCTCGTCAGGCCGATCTCGTGCAACACAGCGTCGGTGTGCTCACCGAGCCGGGGTGCCTCCCCGCGCGGCACGAGGATCGGCTGCGTCAGCCGGTACGGCGATCCGGTGACGAGCAGGTCTCCCAACCCGTCGACCGCGACCCGGGAGAAGATCCCTCGCTCCCAGAAGTGCTCGTCGTCGACCTGATCCGCCACGCTGTAGACGGGCGCGACGGCCAGACCGGCAGCCCTCCACCGCGCCACGAGCTCAGCCGCGTCGTGCTCACGGGTATACGCGGCGATGGCTTCGTACAGCTTCTCCTGAGCGTCCAGTCGGCCGCTGGCCGAGTCGTACGCCGGGTCGCTTGCCCACGGCTGGTCAGCCGTAGTTGCGCTGAACTGTCGCCACTCCTCGTCGGACCTGATCGCGAGCGATATCCAGTCGTCCGCGCCGGCGACCGGGAAAACTCCGTACGGCGCGGCTCCCGGCGCAGCACTCCCCGTCGGAGCCATCACCTCCCCGGACCTCGCGAACTCCACGAGGGGTTGCGCCATCATCGTGATGACCCCCTCCATCTCCGAGTAGTCGATGTGCTGGCCGATCCCGCGCTGCCGGCGCAACCAGAGGGCTGCCAGCACGGCGTAGGTGCCATAGAGGGCGCCTACGGAGTCGGCGAAGTTGAGGCCGAGGACACCCAGCGGGTCCTCCCCGGGGTAGCCGACGACGGAGTCGAGCCCGGCGAGTGCCGTGACGGTCGGTGCGTAGGCGGCGACGTCACTGAGTGGGCCCTCCTGGCCGGTCCCGGACATGGACAGCATCACGACGTCGGGCCGGACCTCGCGGAGCACGGCGTAGTCCAGCCCGAGCCGCCGGAGGACTCCCGGTGCGTAGTTCTCGATCACGACATCGCACGTCGCGACGAGCTCCTTGAGGACCGCGACCCCCTCCTCGGAACGGAGGTTGATCGCGACGCTCCGCTTGCCGGCGTTGAGGCTGTGGAACATCGGCACCCGGTTGACGGCGTCCGCCAGGGCACTGTCCTGTCCGTCGACGGGCGGCAGGGCGCGTGCTCGGCGGGTGTTGTCGAGATGACCGCTGGACTCGACCTTGATGACGTCCGCGCCCGCATCGGCGAGCATCCGCCCGACCGCCGGACCCGCGAGGACCCAGGAGAGATCGAGCACCCTGACGCCGGCGAGTGGCAGCACAGACTCCGCCGTGCTGCTCCCCTGCGTGGTGACCCGCGACTTCCGGGAGGCGAGGTCCGCGAAGATGGCGTCGTGCTCGCCCAGGGCGGGGGCTCGACCGTGCACCGGAGGCGTCGCGCTCATGAGATAGGGCGAACCGGGGACCGTCGTGACGACCTCGGAGCTGGGCGCGGGCGCCTCGACGAAGAAGCGGCGCGAGGCGAGCTGCTCACAGGCGGCGACCTCGTCGATACGGCGTACCGGAGCGAACGGGACCCGATGCTCGCGGCAGAGCTCGAAGATCTCCTGCCGGGAGTGCTTCGAGAACCACGGCTCGAGCAGCGCATCGACCTCATCCGGGTATCGCAGGCCCATCGCGACGCGGTCGCGATAGCGCTCGTCGCCCACCAGTCTGGGGTCGCAGACAACCTCGGAGACGAACCGACCCCACTGCTTGCCGTCGCGCGCGATCATGCACATCAAGCCGTCGGCTGCCGCCATCAGCTGGAAGGGGTACGCCTCCCGTCGTCGGCGACCGGCACGTGTCGTGGCATGCCCGAAGTTCACCTGGTTCGCCAGGATGCTGCCCTGGTGGACCGTTCCCCAGACGTCCAGCGGCGAGATGTCGACGTGTTGCCCACGCCCGGTCCGCTCTCGAGCGAGGAGCGCCAGCAACGAGCCGGAGACGGCTGCGACGCCGGCTTGGTAGCTGGAGAGCGACAACGGAGGGCTCAGTGGCGGTCGGCCCGCCTCTCCGACCGCGTTGGCGATGGCGCCGAGGGAGCAGATGGTCAGGTCGTCTGCGGCCGCGTCGGCCCACGGCCCGATCCAGCCGAATGACGTCAGGGTCGCCACCACCAGCTGCGGGAAGTCGCCTTCGAGATCGTGATAGCCGACCCTGCGAGCGCTGATGTCGCGCGGCACGCCGGACACGATCAGGACGTCGGCGCCGGACAGCAGCTCCTCGAACCTCGCCCGTCCGTCCGGCTGGACCGGGTCCAGCGTGAGACTGAGCTTGTTGCCGTTGAGGTAGGGGAACAGGCCGCGGCCCGTGGGCTCGGCGAGACCAGGAGCCGTCGGGGCGCTGCGACGCAGGGGATCGCCGGACCCTGGCATCTCGACCTTGATCACCTCGGCACCCAGATCGGCGAGCAGCTTGCCCGCGAACGCGCCGGCCAGGTCATCGGCGTACTCCACGACTCGAACGTCGCTCAGCGCCCCCGGCGGGCCGGTCATCTGGCCCGTCCGAGGACCCGCAGTGGCAGGTCGACCTCGGCCTCGCCGACCGCGGTCACCTGATCGCGCTGATTGCGGACCTCGAGGGTGAGGGTCACTCTCCCGATCCGATCCGACGCCGGATCGATGGACGTCACCACGGCACGGCACCAGCTCGTGTCACCGAGCATGTGCGGCTCCGTCAGCCGAACGTCGAGCTCGCGCAGCTCCCCCGCCGGCCCCATCCAGGTGGTGACGAGACTGGCCAGGTAGCTGATCCGGTCCGTCCCCGGGTCGTGTGCTGCTGGGAACCCGAGCTGCTGGGCGCTGTCGTCATCGATGAGCCCGGCACCGTAGGTCTCGTAGACACCGGTTCGGGGGTGGATGAACGCGGGAACGCGCCCGGCCAGTCGGTCGGCGGTGAACTCCTCGACACTCCGCTCCGGGCGAGTCGCTCCGAGGTACAGCGTGATCTCCTCCGAGGTCAGGGGGCCTCGCACGATCGGCGCGACGGTCTCGCCTGGCTGCACGTCCTCGAGATATCGGACGGCCGACGTGACCCCGTCGTCGGTGCCTTCGAGATCGGAGACCCGCTCGATCTCCCTGAGCTCCTCGGGGGTGTAGCGGCGTCGCTTCCAGCCGGCGAACTTCTCGCCGGTGCGCGACCGGCTCGGGTCGATGCCGAAGACGGTCGACATCGCGATCGCAACGGTCCCACCGGACTCGTCGAGGTAGGCCACCTCGATCGACTGCACGGGTGTCTCGCCACCGAAGCGACCATTCACGATCCGCTCGTCGAGGAGTCTCGCAGCGACCGTGACGGTCTCACCCGGAGCAAGCGCTCGCTGGAAGCTCCATGACGTCCCGGCCAGGACCGGCACCAGGCCAGGATGGCCGTGGATGACGCAGGTGTCGTGGACGCTGTAGAGCCAGCACGGGTGTGCCTCGAACGGCCGCCCCCCGGGTCCGGGAGCATACGACGCATCGACGTAGCGCGGGTTCCGCTCACCGATGGTGCGCGCCCAGAATCGGATGCTCGCCAAGTCCGCGCGCGTGTTGTGGACCGTGAGCTGGATGAAGCCGACGCCTGTCATGGCAATTGCTCGGTGTCAGTGCCACGAGCGAGCAGCTCGACCTCCGCCGACCCCCGCACCGTCTCCTCGCCGTGCTGGTTCTTCCCGGACAGTGCGCAGACCACCGTGCCGACCCCGTCGGCAAGTCGCTTCTCGGTGACGACCCCCGAGACATAGGTGACGTCGCCGACCACGTTGGGGCGGCGCAGCCAGCCCTCCAAGGCGCGAAGCCTCCCGTCGTCACCCATCCAGTCCGTGATGACCCGGCACAGCCAGCCCAGCCGCTGGTAGCCGATGTCGTAGATGCCGGGCATCCCGACCTCGTCGGCCATGTACTGCTCCCAGTGCCCGCGATGCGGGTGCTCGGTGACGCCGGTCTCCGGGTTCTCATAGCTGTGGGCCGGATGGCGCCGGTAGTGGTCGAGCATGTAGGAGTAGCCGCCGTTCTCGTCGCGGCCACCGCCGATGATCCCGTAGACGACGGTCCCTCGGGTCAGAGCGATGTCCGAGAGGCGCAGGGGCCCGCACAGCACCTCGTCGACGGACTCGCCGACATCGACGTCGTCCCAGTAGCGGATCTCGGGTCCACGCCCGAGCCGGCGTTGCGCGAGGAGCCGCTCGGCGAAGCCGTCGAGCTCACCGACCGTCCAGGTGGTCTCACGCTTGGCGTAGTTGAGACCGCCCGACGACGCGCGCTTTCGCGGGATCCGCATCGTGTAGACCTCGGTCTCAACCACCGTCTCGCCGTCGGCGTTCACGCATGAGGTCACGCCCTTCTGCATGATCATCGACGAAGCAGCGCGACCACTCTTGGCCTCGGCATCCACGAGTCGGCCCGTCTGCGCCAGGACGTCGCCTGGTCCGAACAGGCGATGAAACCGCCACCGTGCGCCTCCGTAGATCCATTGGACCCCTCGCAGGCCCGGCGCGATGATGGACGTCCCGACGATGGTCGGAGGCGCCAACGGCCTTCCCCACCTGCTCGACCGCGCGTACGCCGGGTCGAGATACATCCGGTTGTTGCTCCCGATGTAGTTGGCGTAGTCACGCGTGTTGTCCGCAGACACCTCGATCGTCGAGCGCGCGGCCCGGTAGTCGTAGCCGATGAGTCGTCGCGCCTCGGCAAGGCTCTCGGTGTCGATCGTGGATCGCAGCGTCGTCTCTTGGCGCCCGCTGGAGTCGGCACCGCGAGACGACGCGCGAGCCTCGGTCATGGCGTCTGGCTCGCAGCCTCACCACGGAACTGCCAGAAGTTGGGCGCGCGCTTCTCCCAGAAGGCGGTCTGCGCCTCCTTGACCTCTTGGCCGAGCGGGAAGTCGGGCGCCATCAGCTGGACGTAGCGGCGCATGGAGCCGGACATCTCGTCGATCTCCGCGTCGAAGGTCGCCTTGAGGACCTCGATGCATGTCGGGTTCTTGCCCAGGATCTCGTCGGCCCACTGATCCACCTCGGCGCTCACCTGGTCGACCGGGACGACGACGTTGACCAGCCCCATGTCGAGGGCCTCCTGCGCGTTGTACTTGCGGCAGAGCATCCAGATCTCGCGCGCCTTCTTGGTGCCGACGACACTCGCGAGATAGCGCACGATGTAGCTGTCCGCCGGGCTCGCGACGACGGGCCCGTTCTGGCCGAAGATCGCGTTCTCGCCGGCGATCGTGAAGTCGCAGCAGTACGCCAGGTGGTTGCCACCACCGATGGCGTAACCCTTCACCGCCGCGATGACCGGCTTCCGGCAGAACCGGATGATGCGGTTGAGAGGCTCGTCCATGAAGAACTGCGCACGCGAGCGAACGCCCTCCCACTTGATGTCACCGCCTGCGGAGAACGCCCGGTCGCCGGCACCCGTGAGGACGACGACGCCGACCAGGCCATCGTGGCTCGCGTCGTCGAAGGCCTCCACCATCTCGGAGACGGTGTGGTCGGTGAACGAGTTGAGACTCTCGGGCCGGTTGATCGTCACCCGAGCCAGTCGACCGCCTTCGTCTCGATCCTTCTTCTCGTACAGCAGATCGCTGAACTCGAAGCCTTCAACGGCCTTCCATTCCTGCCAACCCATGGAGACATTTCCCTTCTCATGCTGCTCGGCTGTCGACGACGATCGCGACTCACATCGCGTAGCCGCCGTTGACACTGATGTTCTGGCCCGTGATGAACGAGCCGCCCTCGGACGCCAGGAACACCACGAGTCGTGCGACCTCGTCGGGGCGTCCGACACGACGAAGCGGGTAGCTCTTGACGACCTTGGCGAGAAACTCGTCAGAATGGTCGCGATCGTGGTGCATGCTGTGCTCGCCGATGTCGTCCGACGTCGCAGGCAGCGTCATGCTGGGACAGACGCCGTTGACGGTCACGCCGTACTTGCCCACCTCCATGGCGAGGGTCCGGACGAAGCCCATCACGCCAGCCTTCGCAGCCGAGTAGATGGACTCCCGGAACTGGCCCACCTTGCCCGCGTCGGAGGCGACACAGACCACGCGGCCGGAACCACCCTCGATCATCGCGGGCAGCGCGGCCTTGGTGAGGTAGAGCGAGCCCCAGAGGTTGATCGAGATCTCGCGCTCGGCGACGGCCCAGTCCTTGTCGACGAACAGCTGATGCTCAGCCCAGCCGACGTTGTTGACCAGGATCTCGACGGGTCCGAACATCGACGTCGCCTCGGCGACGGCCCGCTCACACTGCGCTCGATCGGTCACATCGCACTCGACGACGCCCATGGATCCCGAGACGTCGGCACCGAGCGAGGCAGCGACCTTCTCGGCCTGCGCCCGGTCGATGTCCGCCACCACGACGTGGGCGCCCTCGCGCGCCAGCCCCAAGGCGATCTCGCGCCCGATGTTCGACGCGCCCCCGGTCACGATGGCGGTCTTGCCGGTCAGTCCTAGGTCCATGCGTGTCGCATCCTTTGGGCGTGGGATGGGGAGTCGGCGGGCATCAATGACCCGGCCGAGACTCGTTGAACGCGGTGACGCCTTGCGTGGCATCGGGGTAGCAGCTGAAGTACTCCTGCACCGTCAGCCGCTCGAGATCCAGCGCCTCGCGAAGCGGTAGCTCGGCGCCACGCTGAACGACCTGCTTGGTCAGCCCGAGGCCGGTGCGGCTCTTGTCGCGCAGCAGGCCGGCGAGCTCTTCCACGCCCGCGTCGAGCTCGTCCGGGGGGTACGACCGCAGCGCGAGACCGTAGGCAACCGCCTCCGGCCCGCTCAGCCGTCGTCCGGTGTACAGCAGCTCCAGAGCGCGCTGCTGTCCGATTCGGCGCGGCAGCCGTTGCGTCCCGCCAGCGCCCGCGATCAGAAGGCGATTCGCATGCTGGTCGCCGATCTGAGCCGTATCACTGCACAGGATCAGGTCGCAGCTCAGGGCGAGCTCCAGTCCGCCTGCGAGGGCGTAGCCGCGGATGACCGCGATGACCGGCACCGGCGTCTGCTCGACCTTCACGAACAGGTCGCGCAGCGTGGCGGTGAAGCGGAGATGCCGACCCGCGTCCTCCATCATGTTCTCGCCGTGCAGCTGCTTCAGGTCCGCTCCGGCGGAGAACGCCCGCTCGCCCGAGCCGGTAATCACCACCGCCTTGACGCCTTCGTCCTCACGCACCCTGTCGAGGGCACTGCTGAGATCGGCGATCAGGGCATGGTTGAACGCGTTCATGGCCTCGGGCCGGTCGAGCGTGATGTAGGCGATCGAGTCGCGCGTCGCGTACTCGACGGTGCTACGAGGTGTCTGCTCGGTGCTCATGGTGTTCCGTTCTGACCATCGCTGGGGCGAGACGTAGGGGGCTGACCCGCGGTGCCGGCACTCGAGATGCCGCCCGTCGTGGTGCCCTCGGCGAACTGCGGCGCGATCTGGTCGCGCACGATCATCTTGCGGATCTTCCCGCTCGGCGTCCGAGGCAGCGCGCCGATCGGCACGACGTACTCGGGAATGAACTGCCTGGTCATCTCCTGGCTCACCAGGAAGTCGCGCAGCTCCTCCACGGTCAGCGGCTGCTCGCGGTCGACGAACTCGATCACGGCACACACCCGTTCGCCCAACCGCTCGTCCGGGACGCCGATCAGGGCGACGGCGTTGACCTGCGGATGCTCGGTGATGGCGAGCTCGACCTCGATGACGGGGACGTTCTCTGCACCCCGCAGGATGATGTCCTTGCTGCGTCCCACGACCGTCAGGTAGCCCTCGGCGTCGATCTTGCCGATGTCCCCCGACTTGAACCACCCGTCGGCGGTGATCGAGGCCTTCGTCAGCTCGTCGCGACCGATGTACCCCAAGGTGAGTCCGGATGATCGCACGACGATCTCGCCCGGCTCGCCGACGGGCAGCTCCTGCGTGCACGTCTCGTCGCGAATCTGGATCTCGCAGGGCCCGAGCGGGCGACCGTCGGTGTAGTTCATCTTCTCGATCGGGTCGTCCGGGCTCCCGCAGGTGACGTACGACAGCTCGCTCATTCCCCATCCCGGGCAGAGTCGGATCGTGGGGATCTGCCGGTGCAGCGCCGCGATCACGTGCCGGGGCATGACCCCCCCACTCACCCTCGCCGTCCGCCAGCTGCTGATGTCGGTCGTGGCGAAGTCCGGGTGATTGATCATGTCGAGCAGGAACGGCGGCATGGCGGGCCCGTAGGTGATCCGCTCGCGTTGGATCACCTCGAGGGCGAAGCCGGCATCCCACAGATCCAGGTAGACGATCGGGGATCCGAGAAGCAGGGGCAGGTAGATCCCGTTCAGGAAGCCTCCCGCGTGCCCCAGGGTCACCGCCACGAAGACGAGATCCTCGGAGGACAGCTCGAGCCGTTCGGCAGCGGCGCCGACGACCGAGCTGATCGTGGTCGTCGTGTGCATGACGCCCTTCGGCTCGCCGGTCGTGCCACTGGTGAAGTTCAGCAGCATGAAGTCGTCGACCGCGTTCGCGTGCCTACCCTCGGCGATCTCGTCGCGCAGCGCGTCGTGATCACTGCTGGAGCCTACGCGAACCAGCTCCGACCACGACTGCACCGGGCGGTCCCCCACGTCGCCGATGGCGATCACGTGCGCGATGCCCGGATTGGTCCGCTGGAGCTCAGCACCCATGGCAAGGAAGTCGAAGCTGCCGAAGCTCGCGGGCAGGACGAGCGCACGCACGTCGGCGACAGCCAGCTGCCGGGACACGTCGCGCGTCCGGAACACCGGCGAGATGGGCATGGTGACCGCGCCGATCGCGTAGAGCGCCAGGTGGGTCGTCAGCCACTCGTGCCAATTCGGCAGCTGCAGAGCGACGACGTCGCCGCGCTCGATGCCCAGCTCCTTCAAGGCCACGGCGAGTCCCAGGACGTCGTCCCACATCTCGCGGGCGGTCGTCGAGCTCCGGACGGCGAGGCTGCCCGACGCGCGAGAGGCGTAGATGTCGTGGTCGAGGACGGCAACCTGACCAGGGTCCTTCTCCACGCGCTGCCGGAAGAGGGTAAGGAGGTCCGTGTGCGTCATGGTCGGTCAGGCGGAGGTCGGCCGGCTGTACGGAAGCGACTCCCGACCCAGGACCTCTCGGGCGACCACCATCTTCATGATCTGGGACGTGCCGTCGCCGAGCTCCAGACCCATCACGTCGCGCATCCTGCGGTCGTGCTCGAGCTCGGCGCTGTAGGCCGGCCACCCTGCCAACAGCAGGCAGTCGTGGATGGCCTCGTACGCCTCGCGGATCCCGAACCACTTGACCATGGCCGCTTCCTTCGAGTGCGGCAGCCCCGCGTCCTTGAGCGACAACACCTTGTAGGCGAGCAGCTTGGCCGCCTCGAGCTTCGTCAGGTGCTCTGCGATCGGGAAGCTCACGCCCTGGAACCTCGCGAGCGGGCCACCGAAGGCCTGCCGCGTCCGGACGTGCTCGCTGACCTCCTCCAGAGAGCGCTCCGCGGCGCCGATGCACGCCAGGGTCAGGAAGGCCCGGTTGTAGTCGAAGAACTGCATGGCCTGCCGGAAGCCCTCGTTCTCGGCGCCGACCAGACCGTCGGCGGGGACGTGGAGGTCGGTGTAGACCACCTGGCCGCGCTTCGTGACGCGCTCTCCGACGGAGGCGTAGGGACGCTTCTCGATGCCGGGGGCATCCCACGGCGTCGCGATCATGGAGACCCCGCGGGCACCGGGCCCACCGGTTCGAGCGAAGATCAGGCCGAACTCGGCAAGGCCGGCGTAGCTGACCGAGCCCTTCTCCCCGTTGATCACGTACTCGTCGCCGTCGCGCCTGGCAGTGGTCTTGATGTTGGCCGCATCCGAGCCCGCCTCGGGCTCGGTCAGCGTGATCGCGAACGGAGCGCCGGCGGCGACGCGGGGTGCCCAGCGATCGCGTACGGCCTCGGTCATCAGGGGCATGATCTCGCCGAAGAAGACCCCGTTGACGACCATCAGCGCGAGGCCGACGTCGGAGCGTCCGACCTCGTAGACCAGCGACCCGCACTCGACGAACGAGGCCGAGTCACCGCCGTTCTCCGACGGGATCCTCAGGCTCATCAGGCCGAGCTCTGCCATCTGCTCGAACACAGACGTCGAGATCGTCTCGCCCTGGTCCCAGCCAGCCGCGAACGGGTCGATGTTCTTCTCGCAGAACTGGCGGGTCAGACGCGCCTTCTCCTGCGTCTCCTGGTCGATCGTGAAGTCCACGGACAATCGCCTTCCGGTCTTGGCTACTGTATCCCACTTGAATTCCACTGAGTCGCCGACAGGTGCCGGCAGTGGTGCATGGGTTCGGGTTCCTCGGTCACGCGTGGTGCGGCAAGTCCTCCAGAACACTGATCACGTCGGCCTCGGCCAGCTCCTGGAGCTGGTCGCCGGTCAGGTCGAGCAGCTCGGTCAGCACCTGTGCGGTGTGCTCACCCAGCATGGGCGGCGGCATCCGGATCGGGAGCAGCTCGCCACCCATCAGGTACGGCGCTCCGAGCTGGCTGATCGCACCCAGCTCCGGGTGCACGACCTCGCGAAGCAGTCCGTCGGCCACCAGCTGCGGCTCGTCATAGGCCTCGCGGAGGGTGTTGACGGGCGCGCACGGAATGCGCTCGCGCTCGAGGGTCACCAGCCACTCCGCCATCGTGCGCTTGGTGAACTCGATCTCCAGCTCGTCGATGAGCTGGCGCCGGTTCCGCACTCGCTTCGGGTTGCTGCTGAAGCGCTCGTCCTCGGTCAGCTCGGTGCGTTCCAGGACGCGGCACAGCTCGCGGAAGAGGCTGTTGGTCCCGGGTGCGATGACGAGGTAGCCGTCACTGGTCCGCACGGCCTCGAACGGGGCGAGCTGCGGGTGACCCGACCCCATCGGGGTGATCTCGGCATGACCGTCGCGAACGGCGACGCAGTAGTTGCTGAGCATCGACATCGTGGCGTCCAGGAGCGAGATCTCGACGTGAGTCCCCTTGCCGGTCACGCCACGCTGGACGAGTGCGGCCAAGGTCGCGATCACCAGATGCGCACCGCCGGAGAAGTCCGCCAGGGAGACCCCAGGCTTGATCGGGTCGCTCGAGGAGGCGTCGCCGGTGATCGACATGACCCCGGAGCGAGCCTGGATGGCGACGTCCATCCCCGGCTGTCCGGCGAGGGGGCCGACCTTGCCGTAGGCACTGAGCGAGGCATAGATCAGGGCCGGGTTCTGCGCCATCAGGTCCTCCACTCCCAGACCCAGACGTTCGACGACGCCGGGCCGGAAGTTCTGGACCACCAGGTCGACCTTGCCGGCCAGGTGACGCGCCAGATCAGCTCCGCGCTCGCTCTTCAGGTCGAGGGTGACGGACCGCTTGTTCCGGTTGATCGACATGAAGTAGTCGCCGCCCACCCGCGGGATCTGCGACTCGAAGCGCGTACTCACGTTCATGTAGCGGCTGGCGTCGCCGCGTCCTGGCATCTCGACCTTGAGGACGTCGCAGCCGAGGTCTGCCAGCAGCATGGTCGCGTAGGGACCGGCCACGCCGTGAGTCAGGTCGAGGACCCGGATGCCGTCGAGCGCTGCCATCAGAACCCGCCTTCGTGGGCATCGACGTCGAGTGAGCGGGACGGCAGCCGCACCGTCGCCCTGGCGATAGTGTTGCGCTCGCCCCGCTGAGTCTCGCCCCAGCAGTCCAGATCGACGAGATGCTCGCCATCGACCACCCGCTTGGCGGTCACGGTTCCGTTGCACCACGTCAGGTCACCGACCAGGTTGGGTGTCGCCAGCCGGACGGAGAGCCTACGGACGAACGCGTCGTCGCCGGCCCAGTTGGTCACCAGGTGACCCATCCAGTTCGCACGCATCCAGCCTTGGTCGTAGGGCCCCGGCATGCCGACCTCATGGGCGATCTCGTCGTCGATGTGACCCGCGGCAGGGTGCACGGGGATGCCGGTGGAAGGGCTGACGTAGACGTTCGCGGGATGACGCTCGCGCTCGGCGAACGCGAGCTTCAGCGGCGGGTAGGTGTTCCTGCGTCCGACGTAGAAGGCGAGGATGTCGACCAGCGTGAGCGGCCCCTTGGGGATCGTTGGCAGCTGGTCACCCACCTCGACGTCTTCCCAGTAGCGGGGCTCGGCTCCGCGCCGCTCCTCGTTGAGGTAGGCCTGACGGACGGTCTCGATCTCCTCCGCGGAGTACTGGTGCCGCCCCTCGGTACGCCGCTCCTCGAAGCCGACGAGGCCACTGCTGCTCCGTCGACGGGGAACCCGGAGCACGTCGGACTCGGCGCGCGAGACCAGCTCGTCACGTTGGTTGTAGTAGAGGATCTCGCCGGTCTGGATCACCAGGTTGCGGGCATGCCGGCCCGACTTGCTCCTCATCCCGATCAGTCGGGCACGCGCGGTGATCCGGTCGCCGACCCTGACCGGACGGAAGTTCTCCCACCGCGTTCCGCCGTAGATCCATTGGATCCCCGGGAGACCGGGAGCCACGATCGTGCTGTCGACGCTGTACAGGAAGGTCGGCGGCGCGATCATGCCACCCCACCTCGTCCGGCGCGCGTACTCCTCGTCGGACCAGAGCGGGTTGTCGTCACCGACGCTGTAGTGGGCCCAACGCCGCACGTCGATCGGCGCAAGGTCCTCGGCCATCGCTGGCCAGTGCACGTCCCTGCGGAGCCATACACCGATGAGCGCTTCGGCACGGTCCAGCATCTCCGGGCTGATGTCAGCGGCACGCGGCTCGTTCACGATCGGCTCGGTGAGCATCAATGGTGCCTTTCACGACGGGCGCTGACCCAGGATGCGCGGGCGGGACAAGGCTGCTCGCCATCGGTTGCATTCTCTTCGGATACGGTATCCAACATACCGATCTTGTCAAGAGAGCTAGGCATCACGCTGTCGCCGGACCGCCCACGAGCTCGAAGGTGCCGGGCCGCTCCGCCCGCGCCACGACGGGCCTACGCCGCCCGGGCAGGCTCGGTCGGGCCACGCCCCTCGACGACGCCCGGTGCCGCGCTACGGCGCCCCGTCGACGGACCAGAACCCGCGCGAACGCAGGTACCCGCTCACTACCTCGGCCGCCTCGAGCACGTGCTCGCTCATCAGCTTGGCGACCAGGTCCCCGTCGTGGGCCACGACCGCGGCCAGGATGAGCTCATGGCTGATGACCGACCGCCGACGCCAGCTCGGCAACTCCCGGGTGCCGACATGCGGGGTGCCTGCGGACAGCACGCGCATCATGCCGATCAGCCGCGGCGAGCGACTCTCGACCGTCAGGAGCCGGTGGAACGCGTTGTTGGCCAGGGTCGCGGCATCGACGTCATCTCGCTCCACGGCGGCCGCGAACTCCTGGTGGAGTGCCGCGAGGTGGTCGACGCGTTCCGGTGCCATCCGCTCCGCGGCGCGCTGGGCCGCGATGCCTGCGGCCATGCTGCTCAAGGTGTAGGCGTCGACGATGTCTTCCTCGGAGAGATCGGCGACGTGGGCGATGCCGTTCTCGAACGCGGTGATCAGGCCTTCGGACTGCAGTCGGAGCAGCGCGTCACGGACCGGCATCCGGCTGGTGCCCAGTCGGGCCGCCCAGTCGCTCTGGACCATGCGCGTACCCGGACGCAGTGCGCCCGAGAGGATCTCCTCGCGGATGCGCGCAGCCACCTGGTCGTTCAGGTGGTGGCGGGTGATGACCTCCGAGCTATTCGCTGCCATGCGCTAATAATGCCCGTTCGCTGACCGCGCTGGCCCCGGGGCGAGCGCATCGGACGGTGCTTGCCTCAACTCGTGCCGACGTACGTCGTGGCTCACAGTCGTCAGAACTCCCACAGCTGAGGACGAAGGCCGAGTGCGTCGTTGCCTGCCCTCGCATGTCAGTGGTCTACAGCATTCACCAGAACGCGTCAACGACACTCGTCACGCCCCCGGCCGGTCCTGGGCCAGCAGGGCGCTGATGTCTTGCTCCGACAGACCCAGCTCCTCCAGGACGCTGATCGTCGCGGTTCCCAGGGCCGGCACGGTCGTCGACCTGAGGTCCGCGGTGCCGAACAGCGAGCGAATGGTGGTGAAGGGCTCGCCGTCCTGAGCGCGTGCCTGGGTGAAGAGTCCGCGGTCTCGGAGCTGAGGGTCGCTGGAGACCTCCGCGATCCGGTTGACTCGCGAGCACGGGATCCCCTCGCCCATCGCGGCGAGCCAGTGATCGACGGTCTCGACGGCGAGCCGTTCCGCGATCTTCGAGCGCAGCTCATGGCGTTGTTCGATGCGCTGCAGATGGTCGAGCTCGGCGTACTCGTCGAGACCGAGCAGCGAGCACATCGACCTCCAGAAGGTGTCCTCGTGCGAGATGCCCAGCGCCAGGTGGCCGTCCTGGCAGGCGAAGAGCCCGTAGCCACCCTCCCGGAGCTGCCACGCGGGGCCGCCGTTCTCGTAGCGCGTCAGCACGCCGCCGAGGCCGAAGACCAGGCTGTCGGTGATCGAGATGTCGATGTAGGAGCTCTCCCCCGTCGCTGCCTGTCGCAGTCCAGCCATGATCGCGGACGTGGCCAGCGAGCCGCTGAGGACATCACCCCAGGGCGGTCCGCCGGAGAAGTACTCGTACTCCCCCGACAGGTAGGGCTCGAGGTAGCCGCTGACCGCCTCGTAGTTGATGTTGTGCCCCGACAGCCCGCGATAGGGCCCGTCCTGCCCGTATCCCGAGATGGAGCAGTAGACGATGGTGGGGTTGAGCTCGCGGACTGCCTCGTAGGACAGCCCGAGCCGCTCCATCACACCTGGCCGGAAGCCCTCGACGAGGACGTCGCACTTCTCGACCAGGAGTCTGGCTGCCGACAGCGCGGCGGGATCCTTCAGATCCAGCGTCACGCTGCGCTTGCCGATACCTGCGAAGCGGAACAACCACGGATTGGCGTCTCGTTGCGGATCTCCGCCGGTGGGGCGCTCGAGCTGGATGACCTCGGCACCCAGGTCACCGAGCAGTCGCGTGCACAGAGGTCCTGGAAACTGCTCGGCGAGCGAGAGGACGGTGACGCCCTTCAGCGCCTGGGAGAAGTCTGTCATGAGTTCACCACACCTTCTGCAGGGGACTAACCGGGAAAGCTCAGCCCCGAGTTGACGCTGAGCGTCTGACCTGTGACGCGCCTGGCGAGAGCGAAGTACTCGACGGCCTGGGCGGTGTCATCCGGGTCGAGAACGCCGAACGGCATCTTGCTCGCGATCTTCGTGAAGATCTTCGAGCGCACCTCGTCAGCGATGATGCGCTCGTAGGCGGGCGTGTCGGTCGTCAACGTGATCGAGACGCAGTTCATCCGGATCTGGTGCCGCGCGAACTCGCGCGCGAGCGACTTCGTCAGCGCGATGACCCCGCCGTACGCCGCCGAGACCATCGACTCGCCCGCCGTCCCGACGCGCGCGGCATCGGAGACGATGTTGATGATGCAGCCGCGCTCCTGCACCTTCATCATCGGCAGGACGGCGTGGATGCAGTTGATGGTGGTGAACATCTTCCCGTCGATCGTCCAGCGCCAGTCCTCGGGCGTCAGACGATCGAAGAAGTCGACCTTGACCCCTGGCGAGGCGTTGTTCACCAAGAGGTCGATCCGACCGAAGCGTTCCTGTGCGAAGTGCGCCAAGTGCTCCGCGCCGGCGACGGTCGACACGTCGCTGGCACAGAAGGCCACCGGCGCATCCGGCGGAAACGATCCGAGCGAGTCGGACTCATCGGCACCCGTCCGGCTGTTGAGCACCACCTGCGCGCCTGCCGCGACCAGGCGGTGAGCCGAGGCGAGACCGATTCCTCGCGTCGACCCGGTGATGACGGCGACCTGGCCCGCGAGGTCCGGCCGGACGTCGGGGATCGGGCCGGCGGGTGTTGCCATCAGCTACTCCTCCGGACGGTCGACGGTCTCTTCGACTTCTGGGATGCTGTATACGGTACTAAGAATGAAACGGCAAGTACGCAACCCGCTGGAGGTCACATGCCCGCAGACGTCTCCACTCCCTACGCAGGGCCACTGAGCGGCATCCGGATCCTCGACCTGACGGCATTCGTCCTCGGCCCCCTGACGACACGGATGCTGGCCCAGCTGGGCGCGGACGTCATCAAGGTCGAGCCTCCCGCGGGCGACCTGATGCGAGTCGCCGCGCCCAGCCCGACTCCCGGGCTGTCGAGCGTGTTCCTGGCCCTGAACCACGGAAAGCGGAGTCTGGTTGCCGACCTGAAGCGACCCGAGGCGCGCGACGTGGTGCTCCGGCTCCTGCCGACGGCGGACATCTTCGTCCACAACATGAGCCCCCGGGCGATCACCGGCCTTGGGCTGAGCGCCGACGACGTACGCGCAGCCTCGCCCGAGACCATCTACTGCGAGATCACCGGCTTCGGCAAGGACGGTCCCTACGGTGGTCGGTTGGCCTACGACGACACCATGCAGGCGATCAGCGGACTGGCGCATCTCCAAGGGATCGTCACCGGCGAGCCGCAGTATGTTAAGTCCGCGATCGCGGACAAGACCGCGGCCACGGTTGCGGCGTATGCGATCCTAGCCGCGCTGTTCGAACGGCAGCGGACCGGACGGGTCGCCATTCTCGAGGTGCCGATGTACGAGACGCTCGTCGACTACCTGATGGCCGAGCAGATGGGGAGCTCGGCCTTCGTGCCGCCCTACGGTGCGGAGCGCTATCCCCGGATGATCTCCGAGTACCGCCGCCCCTACCGGACCAGCGACGGCTATCTGAGCGTCCTCCCCAACACGGACCGACATTGGGTGGCGTTCTTCGAGCTCATCGGACGACCCGAGCTGAGTGGCGATCCCCGCTTCGCGACCGGCACGGCGCGGAACCTTCACCTCGACGATCTCTACGGTTTGCTCGAGGCCGAGCTGGCTCGGAGGACGTCGGCAGAGTGGACCTCGGCACTCGAGACTGCCGGCATCCCACACGGCCCGGTCAAGAGCCTGACTGACGTGGTGACCGACGAGCACTCCGAGGGCGTCGGGCTCTTCGAGACTCGACAAGACGTCCTGGGCAACACCATCCGGCGGGTGAGGTCTCCGCTGCTGTTCTCCTTCGGGGAGCTTCCCGACATCGCGGTCGCTCCCGTCCTAGGTCAACACAGCCGAGAGATCCTCGCCGGAGCCGGGTACGGCGAGCCCGAGATCGACGCGTTGATCGCCTCGCACTCGATCGAACAGTGGTCACAGGATCAGCCCACCGTGAGCGACCCCTTGTGATCTCGACCGCGTCGCAGTGGGTCGATCGCCTCCCAGGCGGGCGACAAGGTGTATTGCCTCTCGGTCCCTGGCGGCCCTAGCGAAACCCGAGGCACCGAACTTTGAGTGTCCGTGCAGGTCAGGCCACGTGCAAAGTCAGAACTTCGACATCCGATCCGGGGCTTTCCGGCCTCTGCCCAACCCAAGCGCCTTCCTCGCCGACCGCACCCGTCGCCCAGGTCTTCGTGCTCTGCTTCTCGTCGGAGAGCGCCATCGCAATCCCGCCGAGCCTGCCCCACGTCTGCCGCAGTCGCTCCTGGTCCTTGGCCCTGCGTTGCTCGCGCCGCGCCCCGGCGATTCCCACGTCCGACTCCGCAACCTCGACGAGTACGTCACCGATGCGAAGGCCGGTAGCGAGGAGCATCTCGACGATGTCGGGCCCCGCCCTTTCGACGGACGGCGGCGACCGAGCGCCTTGCTCCCGGTTCCGGGGCGAGCGACGGCGCTGGGCTCCGAGGCCCCTTCTGCCGCCCCCAAAGGACCCCCAGAGTCCACTGGCGTGCTCCGGGCCCGGGTGCGGGCGTCACGCCTCGCTGTGGCCTGCAAACGGTCCTCATTGGCACAGCTCCTGGGCTCGTCCGCGCAAAGTGTGCCCACAGTGAGCCATCGGGGGGGTCGAGGGCGGTCGTCGGCGCGATCGCGAACCGCATCACCGCAGGTCAGAGCCGGTTTTCATCAGCAGAGCGACACATTCGACGTGGTGGGTCATCGGGAAGACACCGACGGTCCTGAGCCTAAACGCGATCCTTTGCAAGCGGCTGCGCTCAGGAGGCGAAACCAACCCCTGACCTGCGGCGATGCCGCTGTGACGCCTTGACATCGTCAGCACGCCTTTGCGGGAGGTTGCGAATCAAACCGAGCCCAGTCCGAGCCCTCCGGTCATCGGGCGCCGACGGTCGCAAACGACAGCAGGTTCAGATCTCGCCGCGAGCGCGGGCCTCGAGGCATCGGTCCATCACCGCCGCCGGGATTCGGCCGCGGTCGGAGACGACGATGTCGTTCGCCGTCGCCCAGCGACGTACGTCGGCCGGTGTAGGGGGCGCGGGCGAGAGCGGCGGGGCCGCTTCGAGGCCGCGCACGGCGAGGTCGCCGACCAACTCCTCCGACAGCCCGACCCGGGCGGCAGCGAGGAAGCGGTAGGTCCACTCCTGGGCGAGCTTGCGGGTCTCGCAGAAGACGATCGGGACGGTCGGGAACCGGATCTGGCACTCGGCGATCCCGTCGGCCACGACGCTGGGCCGGACGCGGTCGAGCTTGAAGACCTGCGAGTAGCGCTCCTCCACGACCACCGCGGCGCGCGGGATCGCAGCCAGTTCGGTGAGCTGGAACTTCAGCCTGCCCGTCGTCAGCGACGAGACGAGGTCTGCCAGTGACTTCCGCTCGACCGACGCCCGCAGCAGCCCATCGACAATGAGTCCGTAGTCGCCGGCGCTGAGCGGCTCGCGTCGAGTCGTAGCTTGCCGGTCGGCGAACGTGAACGGGTAACGCTCGCGGACATCGACCACGATCTCCAGGTCTGCGACTCCACTGGCACGGGCACCGGGAAGGTGCACCGCCGGTCGAGCTTGTTTTGAGGTGCGGGCGGTCTGCCAGAAGATCAGCTGCCGGCCCCGCCCGTTGGTGACAACGACCTGGGAGCGGTTCTCCCGGCCGCGGTCGAGCACGAGGTCGATCGCGGCGCCACGGCGCACGCAGGACCGCACCGGCACCCGCTCGACGACCTCCGCGTCGGCCGGCCACTCCTCGACGCGGTGGCAGTAGACCTTGCCGGTGCGCGGCCAGGTGTCCTTGGCTTTGAGGATGATCCCGTCCCCGAGCGGGATCCGGAGGAGGTAGGGCAGCGTTGATCCGGGTTCGGTGTTGCGAGCGATGACGAAATCGTCCGGCACGGCTACAACTCCCCTGCCGTGACGAGCCGATCGAGTGCCGTCTCGGCGTCGTGCATCTCGAGCAGCATCGCGCGGTCCCTTCTGGCCGCGGCCACCATCGCACGCAGTCGCTGGCGGTCCTTCTTCGTGAGCTCCACGCCCCGGAAATCGCGGGCCGTCAGCAAACCGGCGAGAATGACGAAGTCGCGCCGGTGCCGACCGAGGCCGGGGTCGCCCGCGTTGCTGAGCGCTGCTGCCTTGCCGATGAGAGCGCCGACGAGATTCGGCCGCCGTACGGCGCCTTCGCGGCCGGCGACCATCACCGCGATCGTCTCACTGCGCTGCAGCGCTTGGGTCCCGCCGGCCGTCGGGAGGGTCGGACTTCCCGTAACTCCCTGACGAAGGCTGGCTCGTTCACCGATCCCGTCCGGCAAGAGAACGTCGATCGAAGCGTCGCCCCGGACCCAGCGATGCTGGAGGCCTTCTGCCGAGATGCCAGCCGACTCAAACCCGAGGTCAGCCAGTGTCTCGGTGAAGGTGGCGAGCATCGTCGGGTCGGCTCGTACGTCGATCACCGTGTCTGCGTCGTTCGTCGGTCGCACCGGGAACTGGCCACGCTCGGCGCAATGCAGGTGGACGAGCTGGCCGCCAATCAGGGTCCAGCCCGCGGCGAGCTGCTCGTGCAAGTCCAGCAAGCCCAGCCAGGAGGCGGTCTGCTCCGCCGGCATCGCAGGCAGGACGATCATCGGTCTACCTCCTTCCACGCGACCGCCAACTCATGGAGCAGCTCAACTGCTCTGGCCTCCTCGCGCGGCCCACGATGCTCCGCGAGATCGGCCGCGAGTCGGAGTCGTGAATTCGGATAGGGGTCCTGCGAGTCGGAGATGACGTGGAGCACGACGTTCGCATCGTTGTCGGCTTCCACCAAGAGATAGTCCCTCACGAATCCGTCCACATCCGATTCGGCCAGGTATCCCTCGACATCTGCAGAGGCGATACCGCTGGCCCCAAGGTCTACGACCATCGCCCAGCGACCATCGGCCCTGAGATCGGCAAGATCTGCCGGCGCCGCACGAAGAAGTCGCCGGTGGGCCCGGTTGCGGAAGACCGACCGGAGCGACACCACAAGTTGCCTGACGACTTCCTCATCGGCGACGGGCTCCACGGCCGGCTCGAGCAAACGCCTCAACTGCGCCCGCGCCCGCGCCGACACCGCAAGCCCGCTGACGCCCACCCGGTCGCGGGCGTCCTCGGACGCCGCGATGACCGCCCACGCAGAACGGGCCGAATACGGACGGCCTGCCTTGCTGCGCTCCTGGATACGCAGGAGAGAGCGCTCATCGACCACCCACTGGGAGCCGATCCGCTCAGCAGACAACGAACCGTCCGCGATGCGCTGGTGGATCCGGGGCACGCTGACGCCCAGCCGCTCCGCGGCCTGCGCGACGCTGACTGCTCCCATGCCCACAATCCTAGAAGAGTTTCAAGGATTGTGGAAGACCGCCCGGGATTGCAAAGCGAGCCAAAGCGAGCCCTGATGGCCCGTCCTCGGGGCCCGAACTCACGAGCCCCGATCACATCACCGCAGGCCAGAGTCGCCTTTGACAAGATGCGCAACGACCTCCACATGGGAAGTCATCGGGAACAGGTCGAAGACCCGGAGGGCGTCCAGGGCGTAGCCGAGCTCGGCGAACGTGGCCAGGTCCCGCGCCAGCGCTGCGGGGTCGCAGGCGACGTAGGCGACCGCTCGAGGCGCGCGGTCGACGATCTGGCGCACCACCCGCTGCTTGGCCCCCTCGCGCGGAGGGTCCAGGACCACGACGTCGACCGGCGCGTCGTGCGCCGAGGCCAGGACCCGGTCGACGGGTCCGTGCTCGACCCGGGCCCAGAGCGGAAGGTTGGCCCGGGCGTTGCGGCAGGCGGCATGCGAGCCCTCGACGGCCACCACCCGGCCCTCGGGGCCCACGGCGTCGGCGAGATAGGCGGCGAACAGCCCGACTCCGGCGTAGAGGTCCAGGGCCGACTCCCCCGGCTCCGGGTGGAGCATGCCCAGCACGGTCTCGACCAGCAGCCGTGGCGCCTCGACGTGCGACTGCCAGAAGCCGTCCGGCTCGACCTCGAAGCCGTGCTCGCCGTACGACGTGGAGACGGTCTCGCGCGCCACCTCGGCGTGGCGCGCGTCGATCAGGCAGTCGTCGAGCTCGACGACCTCGTCCGACCTGTGCACGTGCAGCCCCCGGGCACCGCCGGGCAGTGCGACGTACCGCATCCGGGTGCGCCACCTCAGGTCGGGAGGCACCTCCTCGACAGCGACGTCGACCTCCAGCCCGGCCAGGCGCTGGAGCTGCTCGCGCACCACCGCCGCCTTCAGGGCACGCCGCGCCGTAGCCGACGCGTGCTGGAAGTCGCAGCCGCCGCACAGCCCCGGACCCGCGTAGGGGCACGGCGGCGAGACGCGGTCCGGCGACGCGACCACGACGGAGATGGCGTCGGCTCGCCAGAACGAGTCGCCCTCGTGGCCCTCGGTGACCCGGACGACGGCCCGCTCCCCTGGCAGCGCGTGCCGGACGAAGACGACGCGGCCACCGTGGCGAGCCACGCAGAACCCACCGTGGGCGACGGGGCCGACCTCCACCTCGAAGGTCTCCCCGGCGTGGGAGATCCCCCGCGACCGGCGGGGACGCGATGCCCGGCTCACCGACCGGACCGGCTCACCGGGGGACGCGGGTGCGGGGCGGCGGCACCTGGCCGCCGGTGCGCACGGTCCCGCGCCGCAGGTCGCCGGCCTTGACCCGGTCGAGGTCGCGACGAGCACGGTCGCGCGCGATCTGGGACGACTGGAGCTGGTAGGGCACCGAGGTCACCATGACGCCCGGTGTGAACAGCAGCTTGCCCTTCAGGCGCAGGGCGGTCTGGTTGTGCAGCACCTGCTCCCACCACCGGCCCACGACGTACTCCGGGATGTAGACCGCCACGACGCCGCGCGGCTGGGCCTTCCTGATCTGGATGGCGTACTCGACGATGGGCCGGACGATCTCGCGGTACGGCGAGTAGAGCACCTTCAGGGGCACCCCGAGGTTGCGGTCGTCCCAATCCTGCACCAGCGCCTTCGTCGTCGCGTCGTCGGAGGAGACGTAGACCGCCTCGAGCACGTTGGGCCGGCTCGCCTTGGCGTAGGCAAGCGCGCGCAGCGTCGGCTTGTGCAGCTTGGAGACCAGCACGACGGCGTGCACGCGGGTCGGCAGGATCTTGTCCTCGTCGTCGGCGGCGAGCTCGCGGGAGACGTTGTCGTAGTGGCGGCGGATGGCCTTCATGAGGGCGAAGAAGACGCACATCGCGAGGATGGCGATCCAGGCGCCCGCGAGGAACTTGGTAAGCAGGATGACCACGAACACCACGGCGGTCATCGCGAGCCCGAAGGTGTTGATGAGCCGCGAGCGCATCATCCGGCGGCGTGTCTGCGGGTCGGTCTCGGTCTTCAGATGTCGGGTCCAGTGCCGGATCATCCCGAGCTGGCTGAGGTTGAAGGAGACGAACACCCCGACGATGTAGAGCTGGATCAGCCGGGTCGTCTGCGCGTCGAAGGCGATGATCAAGACGATGGCGAAGCCGGCGAGCAGGATGATGCCGTTGCTGTAGGCGAGCCGGTCACCGCGCGACCCGAGAGCCCGCGGCAGGAACCCGTCGCGCGCGAGGATCGAGCCGAGCACGGGGAACCCGTTGAACGCCGTGTTGGCCGCCAGGATCAAGATGACCCCGGTGGTGGCCAGGACGAAGTAGAAGCCGGGCGTGAAGTCGTTGAAGACGGCCCTGGACAGCTGCGCCATCACGGTCGGCTCGTCGAAGCCGCTCGGCATCGGGTGGCCGTGCGCGTCGCGCAGGCGAGACAGGTCGGTGGGGTCGACGTACCGCAGCCCCATGTGCCGGGCGAGCACGATGATGCTCAGCAGCATCGTGACCGCGATCGTGCCGAGGAGCAGCAGGGTCGAGGCGGCGTTCTTGCTCTTGGGCTTGCGGAACGCCGGCACGCCGTTGGAGATCGCCTCGACACCGGTCAGTGCCGCGCAGCCCGAGGAGAACGCCCGCGCCAGCAGGAAGATCAGGGCGAGCCCGGTCAGGTTCCCGCTGTGCCCGGGGGCCGGGATGATCTGGTAATGCGCGCTCTGGACCTGTGGCAGCGTGCCGTGGGCGCTGCGGATGGCTCCGAACAGCGCCATGCCGATGACGCCGACCATGAAGCTGTACGTCGGCACCGCGAAGTAGGCGCCCGACTCGCGGACGCCGCGCAGGTTGAGCGAGGCCAGCACGACCACCAGCACGACGGCTGTCACGACCTCGTGCCCGGCCACCCAGGGGATCGCCGAGCCGGCGTTCTGCACGCCGGAGGAGACCGACACGGCCACGGTCATCACGTAGTCGACGAGGAGCGCGGAGGCGACGGTGACGCCGGCGGTCTGGCCGAGGTTGACCGTGGCCACCTCGTAGTCGCCGCCACCGCTGGGGTAGGCGTGGACGTTCTGCCGGTACGACGCCACCACGGTCAGCATCACGACCGCGACCGCGATGCCGATCTTCCACGACCAGACGTACGTCGAGGCCCCCGCCAGGGAGAGCATGATGAACACCTCGTCCGGCGCGTAGGCCACCGACGAGAGCGCGTCGCTGGCGAACACCGGGAGCGCGATCCGCTTGGGCAGGAGCGTCTCACCGAGCTGAGAGCTGCGGAGTTTCCTGCCCAACAGGATCCGCTTCGATACATCGCCGACACCCACGAGTGGACAGGATACGGTTCCCCCGTGCACGTCGTGATCATGGGATGTGGCCGGGTGGGCTCGACCCTGGCGCGCAGCCTCGAGGAGCGCAACCACACCGTGGCTGTCATCGACAGCGAGCCCGACGCCTTCCGGCGGCTGGGGCCCGGTTTCAACGGCGACAAGATCACCGGCTACGGGTTCGACCAGGAGGTCCTGGAGAAGGCGGGAATCCGCCGTGCAGACGCGTTTGCCGCCGTCTCGAGCGGTGACAACTCCAACATCATCGCCGCCCGGGTGGCCCGCGAGACGTTCGGCATCGACCATGTCGTCGCCCGCATCTACGACCCCGGCCGGGCCGAGGTGTACCAGCGGCTCGGGATCACCACCGTCGCGACGGTGAAGTGGACCGCTGACCAAGTGCTCAGACGGCTCCTGCCGGTGGGGGCCGAGCCCGACTTCCGCGACCCGTCCGGCACGATCCGGGTCGACCAGGTGCCCGCGCCGACGAGCTGGGTCGGCCACCGCACCATCGACTTCCAGGCGGCCTCCAAGTCACGGATCGCCTGGATCGACCGGCTCGGGGAGGGCATGCTGCCCACGATCGACAGCGTCATCCAGGAGGGCGACCTGCTCCACCTGGTGATGCGCGAGGAGAACGCCGCCGGCGCCTACCACGTCATCAACGAAGGCCCCGAGGACTAAGAGGACTGAGCGCATGCGCGTCGCCATCGCCGGGGCCGGAGCCGTCGGCCGCTCCATCGCCCGGGAGCTGATCACCAACGGGCACCAGGTCCTCCTGGTCGACAAGGACCCCCGGGCCATCAGGCCCGAGCGCGTCCCGGACGCCGAGTGGCTCCTCGCCGACTCCTGCGAGCTGTCCTCCCTCGAGGAGGCCCACCTCGACCAGTGCGACGTCGTGATCGCCGCGACCGGCGACGACAAGGCCAACCTCGTCACGGCCCTGCTGGCCAAGACCGAGTTCGCCGTGCCCCGGACGGTCGGACGGGTCAACCACCCCAACAACGAGTGGCTCTTCAACGAGGCCTGGGGGGTCGACGTGAACGTCTCTACCCCGCGGATCATGTCGGCGCTGGTCGAGGAGGCCGTCACGGTCGGCGACCTGGTCCGGCTGTTCACGTTCCGGCAGAGCAACGCCAACCTGGTCGAGCTCACCTTGCCGCACGACTCGCCGTACGTCGGCCGGCCGTCGGGCCTGATCCCGTTCCCGGACAACGCCGCGCTGGTGACGATCCTGCGCGACGGGCAGGTCTACGCGCCCGACGGCGACCAGCCGCTCGAGGCCGGCGACGAGCTCCTCTTCGTGGTCTCGGCCGACGTCGAGGACGAGCTCCAGCTGCTGCTCAACCCCGACCACTCGCAGGACTGACCGGCTCCCCGGCGTCCAGTGGCGTGTGGTTGCGGCTGAGCAGCCACGACATGGCCCCGAGCGCGGCCAGCTGGAGGGGCCAGCCCATCACGACCTTGAGCACGCCGAGGGCGGTGACCGCGCTGTCGGCCGAGATGCTGCCGGAGTGTCCGGCCAGCCAGATGGGCCCCTGGACCAGGGCCCGCACGGCGCACGGCAGCACGAGCAGCCAGGTGAGCCGGCTGCACAGCCGCACGACCTGCCGGTCGTCGTGCCAGGCCGTCGGGTCGCCGGTGACGCTGCCGATCACGAAGCCGACCAGCGGCCAGCCGGTGAGGCAGGTCAGGGCGATCGCGATGGCGTAGCCGATGTTGTAGAGCAGGCCCGGGACGAAGTAGGCCAGGGCCTGGTCGTCGGCACTGCCGCCGCGGCGTGCGGCGAGGTAGACGAACAGCGAGCCCACGGCGATGCCGACCAGGGAGTTGACGCAGAACTTCACCGTCTGCCGCTGCACCAGGCGCGCCGCCAGCTCCACGACCCCGACGGCGACGCTGGCGCCGAGAGCGACACCGAGCTGGCGACTCAGCAGCCACACGGTGGTGAAGGTCAGGGTCGGCACCGCGGTCTCGACGACGCCTCGCACCCCGCCCAGGGCCACGCCGAGCTGATGCCGCACCAAGGCCTCGACGGTGTCGGTCGGTGGCGGCGAAGAGGTCATCGGGTGTCCGTACGTCGGGTGGCCGGGTCCCCGCGGGACGGCGGCTGGCGGTCAGGCGGTCAGGCCAGCAGCGTGTAGCGCGGGTTGTAGATCACGCGGTCCGTGCCCTGCCGGCCGATCCGGCCCTGCACCTCGATCGAGCGGCCGGGCGTGATGGCGGCGATCTCGCGCCGGCCCAGCCAGACCAGCATCAGGGAGTCCGACCCGTCGAACAGCTCGGCCTCGAGTGCCGGGACGCCGCCGCGCGGCCGCAGGGTCACGTTCTTCAGGGTGCCGCGCAGGCGCACCGGCGTGCGCTCCGCGCAGTCGACGATCAGGTCGCACCGTCCGGCCCGGGTGGTCGCCCGGAGCTCGCGGGCGTGCTGGTCCTCGGCGTTCGCCCAGCTGCTGATCGAGCGTCGCAACTTGCTCTTCTCGCCCATGCTCTCAGGATACCGGCCAGGTCAGGCGAGCCGCTGGGCATCGTCGGGCAGGCTCAGCGGCAGGGCGTCTCCGGAGGGCATCGCGTGCGTCCCCCGGTGGACCACCACGGAGGCGAGCGCCTCCTCCCACTCCGGCGAGAGCTCGGGCTCGACCGCCGGCTGACCGAGGAACGTCGCGCGCAGCAGCCAGCGGGCGCCGTTCACCCCGACGATCAGGGAGGGCTGGAGCGCCTGGGTCCCGTCGGGCATCACGACCTGCATCTGACAGACCAGCTCGGGACCGAACCGGCCCTCGCGCTCGGTGGCCGTGCCGCCGTGCCTGGCGACGTCGGCCGCGATCTGGGGACGGATCTCGGACCACAGGTCGCCGCCCCGCGGAGCGGCGAAGGCCCGCAGCTCCAGGGCCCCTTCCTCCGCGGCCAGCATCACCGACTGCACCTCCCCGGTGGTCTCGTCGACCTGGAGGCGAAGCTCGGCCCCCTCGCGGCCGGGCACGCGCAGCGAGCCGAGGTCGACCCGGTCGAGCCCGTCGTCGGGCGTCTCGCCGGAGTCCCACGGACCGGTGCCGGCCCGCGCCGAGGTGTGCTCCAGGTCGTCGTTCGTCGCCTCGTCGGCGGAGGCCTTGTCAGGCTCCGAGCGAGCCTTTCGGCGGAACATCAGTGCTGCTCCCAGCTGTGGGTCACGAGTGGTCGGGTGCGGGCTCTCGCCGAGCCTGGGCGAGGCCGGCGGAGCCTCCGGTCGAACCGTATCCCCCGGCGCCCCGGATCGAGTCCGGCAGGGTCTCGACCTCGGTGAAGACCGCCTGCTCGACCCGCTGGACCACCAGCTGGGCGACCCGGTCGCCGCGCCGCAGCTCGACCGCCGAGGTCGCGTCGTGGTTGACCAGCAGGACCTTGATCTCACCGCGGTACCCGGCGTCGACCGTGCCCGGGGCGTTGACGATCGAGAGGCCGTGCCGCAACGCCAGTCCGGAGCGGGGATGGACCAGCGCGACGAACCCCGGTGGCAGGGCGAGGGCGATCCCGGTCGGCACCAGGGCTCGCTCCCCCGGCGCCAGGGTCACGTCGACGCTGGTCATCAGGTCGGCGCCGGCGTCGCCGGGATGGGCGTACGACGGCAGTGGAAGGCCGGGATCGAGCCTGACGACCGCCACCGGCAGGCCGGGTACGGCCTCGGGATCTGCCATGTGCGGACCCTATCCGCCGCAGCCGGGACACCGGGATGGTTGGCTTGGGTCCGTGCCTGGACCCAGTTCTCCGCAGACACCGGGCGGGACCGTCTCGACCGGTTACCGCGAGCGGCTCAGCGTGCCCCTGCGCTGGTGGGTCCAGGGAACCATGCTGGTGGCGACCTTCTGGCTGGCCTTCGTGGTCTCGACACCCGCCGTCGTCGCCTGGCCGGCGACCGCGGTGCTGATGCTCGTGATGATCGCGGTCTTCTGGGGCTACGGCTCGGCCCGGATCGAGGTCGCCGACGGCTGGCTGCGTGCGGGCCGGGCCCGGATCCCCGCGGCGTACCTCGGTCGGGCCGAGCCCCTGGACGCCGCGGAGACGCGGCGGGTGGCCGGGCGTGACGCCGACGTCCGCGCCTACCTGCTGATCCGGCCCTACCTCAAGCGCAGCGTCCGGGTGACCGTGCGCGACCACCGCGACCCGGCGCCGTACTGGCTGCTCAGCACCCGCGACCCCGCCGCCCTGGCGGCAGCCATCGGGGTGATCACCGGCCCGCGAGAGCCGCGATAGCCTGAGGGCATGGCTGACTCTGGTGGCAGCAAGCTCTGGACAGTGTTCTCGCTGATCTCGGCGCTCGGTGCCGCGACCCTGGCGAAGAAGGCCCTCGACACGGGGTGGAAGGCCGCCACGGGCAAGCAGCCGCCGGTGAACCCCGCCGACCCCGACGTCAGGATGGCCGAGGCCGTGGCCTGGGCCGCCGTCAGCGGCACCTTCGTGGCGCTCGCCCGGATGCTCGCCCAGCGGCGCGCCGCCGACTACTACCGCCGCTCGGCCGGCCACCTCCCACCCCAGCTCCAGAAGGACTGAGCCGACCCGGCAGAACCGGGTCGGCGTTGGTCAGGCAGCGCAGTCGCGGCAGATGAGGCGCTTCTCGTCGGCCAGCTGGCTTCGGTGGTGCACCAGGAAGCAGCTCATGCACGTGAACTCGTCCTCCTGGCGCGGCATCACCTCGACCGCCAGCTCCTCGTGCGACAGGTCGGCGCCGGGCAGCTCGAAGGACTCGGCCGCTTCGGCCTCGTCCTCGTCGACCTTCCCGGAGTTCTTGTCGTGCCGACGCGCCTTGAGCTCTTCGATGCTCTCTTCGGACTGGTCTTCCTCGTTCTTGCGAGGTGCGTCGTAGTCGGTGGCCATGCTCGTGTGTTCTCTCTCCCCATCCTGCGCCCGTGTCGCCGCCGCTCGTCGGCGCGCCGCATTGTGCCTCAAGACCGCGCGGTGCGCATCTCGGCCCCTGCGGTGTCTCATGAACAGAGGGTGAGGGTTGCCTATTCCCCGCGGGTCGATCCGCTCGTCCCGCCTGCTTCCGGGCCCTCTCCGGCCAGGAAGCCGGCCTCGACGACGGCCTCCCGGAACTCCGCGAAACCATCCCGAGGAGCGCAGATCAGCACGCGCTTGCCGACCGGCGACCGGGCGACCTCGAGGATGCCACCCGCCTCCAAGACGACCAGGCCGGCAGCGGCGTGATCCCAGATGTGGGGACCCTCCTCGACGTAGGCGTCGAGGAGCCCGGAGGCCACCCCGCACAGGTCGAGGGCGCACGAGCCCTGGCGTCGCAGGTCGCGCACGCGCGGCAGCAGCCGCGCGATGTACGACGCCGCCCGGGCTCGAGCGGGCTGCTCGTAGCTGAAGCCGGTGGCGAGCAGGCGCTCGGCCAGCACGACTCCCAGCCGTGGCCGGACGGCCCGGCCGTTGCAGGTCGCCCCGCCGCCCAGGGTGGCGACGTACTCCAGGCCGAGCCGGGGCGCGACGACGACCCCCGCCACGACCTCGCCGTCCACCTCGGCCGCGATGCTGACCGCGAAGTGCGGGTGGCCGTAGAGGTAGTTCACCGTGCCGTCGATCGGGTCGACGATCCACACCACCCCCGAGGTGCCGGGCAGGTCATCGCCCTCCTCGCCGATCATCCCGTCGTCCGGCCGGGCGCCCAGTAGTCGCTCCTTCACCAGCGCCTCCGCGGCCTGGTCGGCCAGGGTCACGATGTCGGTCGCGCTGGTCTTGGTGCCCGCCACCTCGACCCCCCGGTCGCGCAGGCGCAGCACGAGCTCGCCGGCGTCGCGAGCGGTCCCCAGCGCGAGGTCGCCCAGGTCAGCGGCCGAGGGCGGTGCGCTCACGCCGCTCCGCCGAGGGCCGGGCGGTCACCGCGCGGGTTGGGGCAGCAGCCGGGCACGCAGAGGTCCCAGCAGGGCGGGTCGCCGCCGACGCTGACCCGGTCGACGTGCTCGCCACGCTCGGTCGCCGCCCGCTCCAGCAGCAGCTCGCGGACCATCGCCACGAACCGCGGGTCGGTGCCGGACGTCGAGACGCGCACCGCGTCCAGCCCCAGCCGTCGGGCGGTCACCAGGGCCTCGGTGTCGAGGTCGTAGACCACCTCCATGTGGTCGGAGACGAAGCCGATCGGGACGATGACCACCGACCCGGAAGCGCCGTCCGGGAGATCTCCGGCGAGCTTCTCGAGGTGGTCGTTGACGTCCGGCTCCAGCCACGGCACCTGGGGCGGCCCCGAGCGCGAGCAGAACACGACGTCGTGGGCGTGCTCGCGACCCGTCAGTGCCGAGACGCGGCCTGCGACATACGCCGCGGCGTTGCGGTGCTGCGCGAGGTACGCCCCACCCTGCGGCCCGCTGCCGTCGTTCATCGACACGGGGATGGAGTGGGTCACGAACAGCAGCCGCGCGTCCGGGCGCCCCGAGACGGCCGCGACCACGGCGTCGACGACGGGACCGAGGAAGCCGGGGTGGTTGTAGTAGGACCGCAGTCGGTCCAGCTGCGGGCCGCCGGCCCCATCCTCGGGGCCGCGCCCGAAGCCGGTCGCCTGGGCGAGGTCCTCGCGGTACTGCCGGCACGAGGAGTACGACGAGTAGGCGCTCGTGACGAAGCCCGCGGCCCGGGTCACCCCGTCCCGTCGCATCTGCTCGACCGCGTCGGTGAGGTACGGGTCCCAGTTGCGGTTGCCCCAGTAGACGGGCACCGCGACGTCGTGTGCGGCCAGGTCCGCGCGGATGGCGTCGAGCAGCGTGCGGTTGATGTCGTTGATCGGGCTCCTGCCCCCGAACCCGAGATAGTGCCCGCCGACCTCCTCGAGCCGCTCGCGGGGGATGCCGCGTCCGCGGGTGACGATCTCCAGGAACGGCACGACGTCCTCGGGCCGCTCGGGCCCGCCGAAGGAGACCAGGAGCAGGCCGTCGTACGGCGCGACAGTGCTCGATGCGGACGACGGCATGTCGCCATCGTGCCCTACGCTCCGAGCAGCATGTTCACCCGCTACCGCTCCGTGCTGACGTTCCGCGGGGCGTGGCGGTTCAGCCTCGCCGCGTTCGTCGCACGCCTCCCGATCTCGATCTCGACGCTGGGCATCGTCCTGCTCGTGACCGGGCTGGGCAGGTCCTACGGGCTCGCGGGCGCGCTCTCCGCCTCGTACACGATCGCCAACGGCCTCTCCTCGGTGGTCCAGGGCCGGCTCCTGGACCGGCTCGGCCAGTCCGTCGTCCTGCCCGTCGTCACCGGGGTGTACGCGATCGGGCTCGTGGGACTGGTCACGGCCACCCAGTCCCACTCCCCCGCCGTCCTCGCCTTCGGCGCGGCGTTCGTCGCCGGGGTCGCCTACCCGCCGATCGGCTCGGTGGTGCGCGCTCGGTGGTCGCACGTCCTCACCGGCCGACCGAGCGACGTGCAGACCGCCTATGCGCTGGAGTCCGTGGTCGACGAGCTGATCTTCGTGATCGGCCCGACCGTCGCCACCGTGCTGGCGACCCAGTGGCACCCGTGGGCCGGCCTCGGGCTGGCCCTGGTCACCGGAGTCCCGGGCCTCCTGGTCCTGGCGGCCCTGCGCGACTCGCAGCCGGTGCCGCTCCAGGGTCGGCAGCAGAGCGGTCCTCGCCCGGCCATGCCCTGGCTCCCGGTCCTGGTGCTGGCGGGGGTCTCGTTCGCGCTCGGGTCGATGTTCGCCGCCGCCGAGGTCGCCACCGTGGCGTTCTCGGCCGAGCAGCACGCCAAGAGCCTGGCCGGAGTGCTGCTCGCGTGCTGGTCGGCCGGGAGCATGGTGGCCGGGCTGGCGACGGGCACGCTGAGCTGGCGTCGCTCGGCGACCACGCGCGTGCGGGTGGGCTCGTTCCTGCTGGCCCTGGTGATGGTGCCGATGTCGTTCGTCGGCTCGATGGCGGTGATGGGAGTGACGCTCTTCGTCGCGGGCTTCGCCATCGCCCCGACGCTGATCGCGATCTTCTCGGCGATCGAGCAGGGAGTGCCCGCGGCCCGGCTGACCGAGGGCATCGCGCTGTCGCACACCGGGCTCGCGGCGGGGCTGGCCCCCGGAGCGGGCCTGGCCGGCTGGGTCATCGACGCGCACGGCGCCTCCCCGTCGTACCTCGTGGCGCTCGGAGGCGGGGTGGTGGCGGCCCTGGCATCGCTGGCCCTCCCCTCGTCGTTCACGGCGGCGGCGTCCGCGCACGGGACCGCCCACGACGTGCCGGTGGTCTGAGTGCTCGCTCGCTACCGCCACGTCCTCGGCCTGCCCGGCACCCTGCGGTTCAGTGCGACCGCGCTCCTCGGGCGGCTGCCGAACTCCATGGACACGATCGGCATCGTCCTGCTGGTGACCGCGTCGGGTCGCTCCTACGGCGTCGGCGGCGCCATGTCCGGCGCCTACCTGGTCGCCGCCGCTGCCCTGGCCATCCCCCAGGCGCGGCTGATCGACCGCGTCGGTCAGGGCTGGGTGCTGACCGTGGCCGGCCTGGTCTTCGCCGTCGCCCTGTCGGCCTTCGTCGTCGTCGTGCGATCCGGAGGTGCCGACTGGTCGGCCTTCGGCTGCGTCGCGATCGCGGGTGGCGCCTTCCCCCAGCTCGGGTCGAGCGTGCGCACCCGGTGGTCGCACGTGCTCGACGACCGCGCCGAGCTCGACACCGCCTACGCGCTGGAGTCGGCGGCTGACGAGGTCGTCTTCATCGCCGGCCCGATCCTGGTCACCGTCCTGGCCACGACCTGGTCGCCGGTGGCCGGGCTGGGCGCGGCGATCATCGCGGGCACGGTCGGCACCCTCGCCTTCGCCGCACAGCGGGCCACCGCCCCCGCGCCCACCCCACGAGTGCGCGGCGAGCGCCGCGAGCGGCTTCAGGCCTCGGTGATGGGGCCGGTCTGCCTGGTCGGCCTGGCCCTGGGGACGCTGTTCGGTGCCGCGGAGGTCAGCACCGTCGCCTTCGCCTCCGACCGCGGCCTGCGGGGGTACGCCGGCCTGCTGCTCGCGCTGTGGGCGGCGGGCAGCCTGATCGCGGGCGTGGTCACCGGCCTGGTGGGCTGGCGGGTCGGCCCGGCGAGGCGGCTCCGCCTCGGCGCGGTGGCGATGTTCGTGGCGATGGTGCCGCTGAGCCTGATCGGCTCGATGTGGGTGATGGGCGGCTGGCTGTTCGTCGCCGGCTTCGCGATCGCCCCGACGATCATCGCGGCGATCTCGCTGGTGGAGAAGACGGCGCCGCAGTCGCGGCTCACCGAGGGCATGACCATCCTCGAGACCTCCTTCGTCGCCGGGATCGCGCCCGGCGCCGCGATCGCCGGCCGGGTCATCGACAGCCACGGACCCTCCACGGCGTACCTCATCTCGCTGGCGGCGGGGTTGGTCGCGGCCGTGGCCGCCCTCGCCGCCCGCGACGAGCCAACCCGGCCCTAGTCTCCGGCAGCCCGTCCCCTAGGGAACGCGACACTAGGCTCAGCGCCGTGAGGTGGCAGAACTGGTCGGGCCTGGAGTCGGCCGAGCCACGGGAGGTCGCCGCGCCGGCCTCGCCCGACGCGGTGGTGGCCGCGGTCCGCGCGGCTCGGGAGTCCGGTTCGACGGTCAAGATGGTCGGCACCGGGCACTCCTTCACCGGCATCGCGTCCCCCGGCGACGTGATGCTCCGACCCGACCGGCTCAGCGGGGTCGTGTCGGTCGACCGTGAGGCGATGACCGTCACGGCGTACGCCGGCACCCAGCTGAAGGTGCTCAACGCCGAGCTGGAGCGGCTCGGGCTCTCGCTACACAACATGGGCGACATCGCCGAGCAGACGCTCGCCGGCGCCGTGTCGACCGGGACGCACGGCACCGGGGGTCACGCTGCCGGGCTCGCCGCCCAGCTCGCGGGCTTCGAGCTGGTGACCGGCACCGGGGAGGTGCTGTCGGCCTCGCGGGCCGACGGCTCGGAGCTCTTCGAGCTCGGCCGCGTCGGGCTCGGTGCACTGGGCATCCTGACCACGGTCAGCTTCACGGTCGAGCCGCTGTTCTTGCTGCGAGCACACGAGGAGCCGATGTCCTGGGACGCAGCCCTCGGGTCCTTCGACCAGATGGTCGGGGAGAGCGACCACTGCGACATGTACTGGTTCCCGCACACCGACCGGATGCTGACCAAGCGCAACACCCGGCTCGCGGCCGAGGTCTCCGACGCCGAACCCGTGTCTCGCCTGCGCGGCTGGGTGGACGACGAGCTGCTGTCCAACACCGTCTTCGGCGCTCTCACCGCGGCGGCCAACCGGGTTCCTGGCGTGATCCCCCGCATGAACCAGGTCTCGGCCCGGGCGCTGTCGGCGCGCTCGTACAGCGACGTCGCCCACCGGGTCTTCACCTCCCCGCGCCGCGTGGTGTTCCGCGAGATGGAGTACGCCGTGCCGCGCGCGGCCGGCCTGGATGCGCTGCGTGAGGCTCGCCGCCTCGTCGAGGCGTCCGACTGGCGGATCAGCTTCCCGGTCGAGATCCGCGTCGCTCCTGCCGACGACGTCGCCCTGTCGACCGCCTACCAGCGCGACGCGCTCTACCTCGCCTTCCACACCCATCACAGGTCGGACTGGCGCACCCATGCGGCGTACCTCGCGGCGATGGAGTCGGTCATGCGCGACCACGACGGCCGGCCGCACTGGGGCAAGCTGCACACCCGGACAGCGGCCGACCTGGCCCCGTCGTACCCCCGCTTCGTGGAGTTCGTCGCCCTCCGAGAGCGGCTCGACCCGGACCGGCTGTTCGCCAACGACTACCTCCGGCGGGTCCTGGGCGACTGACCGGGCCCTGATCTCGCAGGTCAGACAGGCCGTGGGCGCGCCGTGCGGGCACCCGGGCGAGCAGCGCCCGCTGGCGTAGGCTCGGCGCATCCGGAGCAGGACGCCTGGAGCGAAGCGGGAGCGAACACGGCCATGGTTCACCTCAGGCTCACCGGGGTGAGCGGGGACGGCCGGAGGCTCGTGCTCGTGAGCGACGCCAGGGTGGAGTTCACCGTCGACGTCGACGACCGGCTCCGGGCCGCGGTGGCGGGCGAGTGGCCCGCACCCGAAGCTGAGCAGCCAGCGACCGGCAAGTTGGAGAGAACGATGGAATTCACCCTCCGCCCACGCGACATCCAGGCTCGGATCCGCGCCGGGGAGACCGCCGAGGCGGTGGCGCAGGTGGCCGGCACCTCGGTCGACAAGGTGATGCCGTACGCCGCGCCGGTCCTGGCCGAGCGGGCCCACGTCGCCCAGCGTGCCCAGCGCGCCTCGGTCCGGCGCCGCCCCGCAGAGGGGGCCGCGGGTCCGTCGGCCCGCACCCTCGACGAGGCCGTGGGCAGCCACCTGCGCTCGCGCAACGTCGACCCGGAGACGGTGGCGTGGGACGCCTGGCGGCGCGAGGACGGTCGCTGGACCCTCACCGGCTCCTTCACGTCCGCCAGCAGGGTCGGCGCGGCCCACTTCTCCTTCGACGCGCCGGGCAACTACGTCGTCGCCGACGACGAGGACGCGCACTGGCTCCTCGGCGAGGTCCCCGACGACGACGTTCCTTCGGCGCGCGAGGACGTCGACGCCACGCGTGATGACCTCAGCGACGCCCGCCGGCGCCGGCTGTCCGCCGTACCCGCCGAGGAGCTGCCGCTCGGCGACGACGCGATCGAGCTGGTCAGCGAGGACCACGAGCACGAGGCCGCCCGCACCCACCTGGAGTCGTCCGCGGCGCTCGGCTCCGAGGCCCCTGTCGAGGCCTACCTCGACGCGCCGGCAGGCACCAAGGACGAGGTCTCAGCGGACAGCTCGCCAGATGCCTCGCCGGACGACTCGCCGGACGACTCGCCGGAGGCCGAGCAGGCCATGCTCGAGGGCGTGGCCGACGACGACGACGCCGGTGCCACCAACCAGCGGGACCCCGACGACCCCCGCCGCTCCGAGCCGCCGAGCCGCAAGCCGGTCAAGAAGACCCGCGGCCGCGCCTCCGTGCCGAGCTGGGACGAGATCATGTTCGGTGGCCCCAACGAGTGACCCCCCATCTGGTGCTTCGGGCTCTGTCAAATCCCCCGCTGAAGCGGGGGATTTGGCACTTCTTGGGGGATGCAGCGGCCAAGAAGTGCCAAAACGGGCCAGGAAGTCAGGGACGGCGTGCCGTCTGGCCGGGCCAGCGATCGAGTCGGAGCGGGCGGTAGCCGCTCGCCGAGCCCGTCTGACCCGGGTCGACTAGTACCGGTCGACCGAACGGTCGCTTTACCTGCGAAGCGCCATGCGAGGCCCCCAGAGGCGTTTACCTTCGAGATCTGGCTCTGGGCAGAGGGGTGCTCAGAGACACGCGCGAACGCCGAGGGGCTCGACCGACACGGGGAGGCCGAGCCCCTCGGAACCACGCCATAGCCACGTCGGTCCGGCTAGGACCCGAACGGGAGCGGCTCGGCACTCAGCGACACGGCCCGCGCTCGCGCAGCGGTGAGGTGCCGGCGGTGGTGCTGGCGGCACAGCACCTCGTAGGCGATCTCCGCGGGCGGGCCGAGCACGTCGTCCACGTCACCGACGACGATCACCTCGCCCTCGATGACCATCGCGCCGTCCTCGGTGCGCGCGTTGTGGGTCGCCCGCTTGCCACACCAGCACAGCGCCTCGACCTGGAGCACCTCGGTGCGGTCGGCGAGCTCCACGAGCCGGGCCGAGCCCGCGAAGAGACGCGTCCGGAAGTCGGTGAGGATCCCGAAGCAGAACACGTCGATCTGGAGCTCGTCGACGACCTTCGCCAGCTGGTCGACCTGGGTCGGGGTGTAGAACTGCGCCTCGTCGCACACGAGGTAGTCGATCCGGGCGCCGGCGGTGAGCGAGTCGACCACGAAGCGCCAGAAGTCGAGTTCCGGGCCGACCTCGATGGCGTCGTGGGTCAGCCCCAGCCGGGAGGACAGCACCGACTCCCCGGCTCGGTCGTTGGAGGTGAACAGCCGCCCCACCCGCCCCCGGGCGGCATGGTTGTGGTTGGTCTGGAGAGCGAGAGTCGACTTCCCGGCATCCATCGTGCCGGTCCAGAACGTCAGTTCGGCCACGGGAGCGATCCTGCCATCAGCCGACCCTGGGGCGGCGCGCACGCCACTAGAGTCCTGGCCGTGATCCGTCCGGGCCTGCTGCTCGCCGTCGACGACCTCGACGACCTCACCGACCTCACCGACCTCACCGACCTCACAGACGACGTGGACCGCACAGATGTCGTCCTCGTCGACACCCGCCTCGCACTGACCGGGACCAGCGGACGGGACAAGTACGACGCGGGCCACCTCCCCGGGGCGGCGTACCTCGACATCGACCACGACCTGGCCGCCCCGCCGGGCACCGGTGGCCGGCATCCGCAGCCGGCGCCCGCGGACCTCGTCGCAGCGGTCCGCCGGGCCGGGGTCAGGCGCGGCTCGCGCGTCGTGGTGTACGACGACGGGCCCGGCACCGCGGCCGCACGCCTGTGGTGGCTGCTGCGCGACTACGGCCACGACGACGTGCTGGTGCTCGACGGCGGGCTGGCGGCCTGGACGGAGTCGGGACGGCCGCTCTCGACCGAGCCCTTCCTCCCGACGCCCGGTGACTGGACGGGCACGCCGGGTCACCTCGCGGTCGTCGGCTCCGACGAGGTACCGGGGCTGGCCCGGTACGGCGTGCTGATCGACGTCCGCGCGGCCGAGCGGTTCCGCGGCGATCACGAGCCGATCGACCCGGTCGCCGGACATGTGCCGGGCGCGGTCAACGCTCCGCTGACCGGCAACACCGACGCGTCCGGGCGGTTCCTGCCCGACGCCGACCTGCGGCAGCGCTTCTCGGGGCTCGGGGTGGCCGAGGGCGTCGAGGTGGCTGCCTACTGCGGCTCGGGGGTGACCGCGACCCAGACGCTGCTCGCCCTGCGGCTGGCGGGGTTCGCCGACGCGGCGCTGTATCCCGACAGCTGGAGTGGCTGGATCACCGACCCGTCACGCCCGGTCGCCACCGGCGCCTGACCTCGCGTCGCGGCGGATCGCCGCGAGGCTGCGCATCAGGCGCGGGTGGCGGCCGAAGTGGTCGTGCAGCTCGAGGTACAGCGCGAACAGCCCGTCGTAGGCCAGGGCGCGAGCCTCGTCGGGGCGGTACACGTCGCGACGTACCCGCCCCATCGCCCGCGCAGCAGTCGGGACGTCGGGGTAGGCATCGGCGGCGACGGCGGCGTGGATTGCCGCTCCGAGCGCCGGGCCCTGCTCGGAGTCGAGCACGGAGAGAGCAAGCCGGGTCACGTCGGCGTAGATCTGCATCAGCAGCGAGTTCTTGGCCAGTCCACCGGCGACCACGCACTCACCCACCGGCACGCCGTGGGCGCGGTAGGTCTCGACGATCACGCGCGTCCCGAAGGCGGTCGCCTCCATGAGGGCCCGATAGACCTCCTCCGGCTTCGTGGTCACCGTCATCCCCACCACGGCACCGGACAGCTCGTGGTCGGCGAGCACCGAGCGGTTGCCGCCGTGCCAGTCCAGCGCCACCAGGCCGTGCTCACCCACCGCCTGGTCGCCGGCGAGCCGGGTGAGCAGCTCGTGCACGGACTCGCCCCGGGCCCACGCCTCCTGGTGGTACGACGCGGGGACGCCGGTGCGCGTGAACCACCCGAGGATGTCTCCGCTCCCCGACTGCCCCGCCTCGTAGCCCCACCGGCCGGTGACGACCCCGCCGTCGACGACCCCGCAGATGCCCGGCACCTCGTGCCGCTCCTCGGAGCTGATGATGTGGCAGGTGGACGTGCCCATGATCAGCGTGAGCTGGCCGGGCTCGACAGCCTGCGCCGCGGGCGCCGTCACGTGGGCGTCGACGTTGCCCACCGCGACCGCGATGCCTGCGAGAAGCCCGGTCCAGGCGGCCGCCTCGGCCGTGAGCCGCCCGGCAACCGCTCCGAGCGGGGCGAACGGCACGACGGTCGGCCGCAGCTTGTCCGGGACGAACGACGAGAAGCCCGGCGCCAGTGCGTCGAGGAAGTCCGGGCTCGGGAAGCGCCCGTCCTGGTAGATGCCCTTGAAGCCGGCGGCGCACGCGTTGTGGACGAGGCGGCCGCAGAGCTGCCACACCAGCCAGTCGGAGGCCTCGACCCACAGCGCCGTGGCGTCGTAGACCTCGCGGTCGCCCTCGAAGAGCTCCAGGCCCTTGGCGAACTCTCCCTCGGAGGAGACCAGCCCGCCGTAGCGCGGCAGCCACGGCTCGGCCCGGGACGACGCCAGCCGGTTGATGCGGTCGGCCTGCGGCTGTGCGGCGTGGTGCTTCCAGAGCTTCACGTAGGCGTGCGGCCGGTCGGCGAAGCGGTCGACCTCGCACAGCGGCGTGCCGTCGTCGAGCACGGGGATCATCGTGCAGGCGGTGAAGTCGATCCCGATGCCGACGACGGCGTCGACCTCGACGCCGGCCGCGGCCAGCGCGGCAGGCACGGCCGTGCGCAGAACCTCGCGGTAGTCCTCGGGGACCTGAAGCGCCCACGCGGGCGGGAGCCGCTGCCCCGTCGGGTCGAACCGGTCCTCCATCACGCCGTGGGGGTAGTCGTGGACGGCCCAGCCGAGCTCGGCGCCGTCAGCTACGCGGGCCACGACGACCCGGCCCGACATGGTGCCGAAGTCGATGCCGACGACGCAGGCCTCCCGATCGGTCACAGCCGGAGCGTTCACGCCGAGGCGGTCGGGTGGCAAGTCAGGCGTCTCACCTGCCGGTCCGGCCGCTCAGTCGACGAGCAGCGGAATGCGCATCTCCACCGGGGTCAGCGACCCGTGCAGCCCGATCAACCGGGTCTCGTAGGCGAAGTCGACCGAGGAGAACAGGCCCCAGTCGCCGCGGGCGGCGGCCACGACGTCGCCCAGCCGGGGCAGCACCGGCGCCGAGACCTCGCCGAACCACCCGCACCCGATCGCCTCGTCGCGGGTCAGCACCAGCGCGGCCTGCGACAGCAGCTCCTGCCAGCAGTGGCGGACGTCCTCGACGGCACCCGCGGCGCAGTAGACGTGGCGGAACCGTGCCTCACCTCCGAGCAGCACCACCCCCTCGCGGAACGCGGCGTCCTGGTCGATGTCGACGCGGTGGCCGGGGCCGGCGTCCACCATGCCGTGGTCGGCGACCACGAGGAGCCGGGCGTGCGTCGGCAGGGCCTCTCGGAGCTGTTCGGCCTCGGCGTCGATGATCGCCAGCTGCTGGAGCCACTGCGCCGAGGCGACGCCGTAGCGATGTCCGGTCCAGTCGAGGTCTCCGTCGTACAGGTAGGTCAGCGAGGGGCTGGCGGCCGCGGCCGCCACCGCGCCGGCCACCCGCTCGCCGACCCGGTCGGCGTCGACCCAGTCACCACCGCGGCTGGCCGCCAGCGTGAGGCCGGAGCCGCGGAACTCCCGCTTGTTGACCGTCGTCACCTGCACACCCGCGGCCGCGAGCGACTGGAAGCCGGTGCGATGCGGCTGCCATTGCACCGGGTCGACGTCCTTGTCCCAGAACAGCGCGTTCAGCAGCCGGTCCGAGCCGGGGACCCGTGAGGTGAACCCCACGACGCCGTGCTGACCGGGCGTCAGGCCCGTGCCCAAGCAGGTCAGGCTGGTCGCGGTGGTCGACGGGACACCGGCCGTCCCGACCGTGTCGGGCAGCAGTAGCGAGCTGAGGTACGGCGCGGCGTGCGGGTTGGCGGCAAGCAGGTCGGCACCCAGGCCGTCGACGAGGAACACGACGTACGCGGGTGCGGGCGGCAGCGCCAGCGGCGCGGCCTCGGTCCAGCCGGGCACGGCGACGCCGAGCGCCGCGGCCACCGAGGGGAGGACATCGGCCAGCGAGCGGTCGCCGTAGGCCGGCTCGAGGAACCCGGTCATGCCGTCACCGGCGCCGGTGCTCAGCCACGCGTCCGCGCCGACAGCGACTCCGCGAACGCCAGCAGGGAGGGCACCGCGTCCGGCCCGTCGGCGGCGGCCGAGACCCGGATCGAGAAGTCGTCGGCCGACAGGGTGCCGGTGTAGCCGTGGTCGGCGTCGCACTCCGGGTCGCCGCACGTGGCGGGCTCGAGATCGACCCGGGCGAGGCCGCCCCACCCGATCGTCAGCACGGCCTCCGCGGGGGGCTTCGGACCGTCGCTGGGGTTGGTCACCATCCGGGTGACCACGACCGACTTGACCGTCGCCAGCGCGATCGCCTCGGTCGAGGTCGACGTGTACGGCGCGGGCAGCATGTCGTCGCCCTCGTGCTCGTCGGTGTGGGCCAGGATCAGCCGGCTCGGCGTGAGGACGACGACCGTGAGGTGGCGGCGTACCTCGTCGCGGTCGAAGGTGGGCTCGTGGTGGACGAAGAACGACACCACGTCCTCGCCGGAGAGCGCCCGCATGACGCCGTCGGCGACGACGTCGGGGTAGTACCCGGTGCGGTCGATCGCTTCCTTCAGACCCTGCATGTGCCGAGTCTGTCACGACGAGCCGGCCGCCGGCTCAGTTGGGGATGGTGTCCTCGACGGCGGCCGGGAGGCGCCGTACGAACCAGTCGGAGCGGGGGTCGGCCACCGGGTCGACGCGTGCCGCGGCCGTGAGGACGGTGCAGTGGTCGGCGCCGGCCAGCACCAGCGAGAGCTCCAGCTCGGCCACCTGGGGGAGGTCGTTCTGGAGCTGGGCGACCCGGGAGATCAGGTCTTCGACCGGCTCGACGTCGACGACCTCCGAGCCGCGGTAGCCGAACAGCATCGGCGCCGCCTTGATCTCGCGCGTCATCGCGGCGGGGTCACGCTCCCCCAGCGGCGGGATCCGGTACGACCGGTCCTCGAGCAGCTCGGTCAGCGGGCCGGAGATGCCGAAGGACACCACCGGGCCGAACAGCGCGTCCTCGGTGCTGCGGATGCTGATGGGCACGCCGGGCGGGGCGTTCCTCTGTACCACGAAGCCTGCCGTGTCGGCGTCGTCGATGAGGTGGCCGAGGCTCTCCCACGCGTCCTTCATCTCCGCGGGCCGGTCGATGTTGCGCCAGACGTGGGCGAGGTCCGGACGCTCGCGGAGCCGGTGGGTGGTCGCCTTGAGCACGACCCCCCACCCCAGGTCACGGCCCGCCTTGGTCGCCTCCTGGAGCGTGACGACGGGCCGCGCCTCCCACAGCGGCACGCCGTACGCCGCCAGCAGGGCGGTGAGGTCCGCCGCCGCCAGCTCGGTGCCGTCCGGGTGCTCCACCAGGAGGCGATGCACCAGGGCCTTGGCGGCCACCTGGTCGACGCGCGGCGGAACGAGCGTCGGGCCGTTCGGGGTGCGCAGCCACACGGCGTACTCCACGACCCTGGCGAGGGCACGGACAGCACCCTCGACCGCGGGATAGGAGGGCACCGAGCCGCGGCCGGCCGTGGCGCCGGCGACGTCGGGCACCCGGAGCAGCTCCGGCACACCCTCCGCGCCGAGGAACGACGAGACGAGCGGCTTGTCGGACTGCTCCCCCACCGCGGCCAGGACGTCGGCCACCTCGACGCCGGAGACGTCGATGGGCGGGATGTAGACCGCGACCACGGCATCGACCTCGGGGTCGTCGATGGCCGCGTCGATGGCATCCTCGAAGTCCGGTCCTGACGCGTCCGCTCCGAGGTTCACCGAGCGACTCACGACCAGCCCGACCGAGACCGCGGCATCGGCGGCGAGGAGCCCCAGGGCGTCGGAGTTGCCGACGATCGCGACCTTGCGTCCGCGCGGCAGGGGCTGGTGGGCGACGAGCTGGGCGACGTCGAACATCTCGTCGAGGGTGTCGACCTGGATGACGCCGGCCTGCCGAAACATCGCGTCGACCGCCTGTGGGGGGACCCCGACCTTGTGCACGGCCCGGCCCCGGGGCACGCCCTGGGTGGTGCGGCCCGAGCGCATCGCGATGATCGGCTTGCGCAGCGATACCCGGCGGGCGATCCGGCTGAACTTCCGGGGGTTGCCGATCGACTCCAGGTAGAGCAGGACGACCTCGGTCGAGGCATCCTCCTCCCAGTACTGGAGGAGGTCGTTGCCCGAGACGTCGGCGCGGTTGCCGGCGCTGACGAACGTGGAGAGTCCCAGCCCTCGGTTGTTGACCTTCTCCAAGATCGCCGTGCCGAGGGCCCCGGACTGGCAGAAGAAGGCCGCGCGTCCGCGCGCCGGCTTCTGCGAGGAGAGCGACGCGTTCAGGCTGACGGCGGGGTCGGTGTTGATGATCCCGAGCGCGTTGGGCCCGATCACCCGCAGCCCGTAGGAGCGCGAGAGGCCGACCAGCCGCCGCTGGCGGTGTCGCCCCTCCTGGCCGGTCTCGGCGAAGCCCGACGAGATGATCACCAGGCCGTGCACGCCCTTGGCCGCGCAGTCGAGCACGACGTCTTGGACCGACTCCGCCGGCACGGCGACGATCGCGACGTCCACGTCGCCGGGGATGTCCCCCACCGTGGAGTACGCCGGGAGGCCCGACACCGAGTTGGCCGTCGGGTTCACGACGTAGACCCGGCCGGTGTAGTCGCCCAGGACCAGGTTGCGCACCAGCGCCCGGCCGACGGTGTCCTGGCGTCGGGAGGCCCCGATCACCGCCACCGACCGCGGGTTGAAGAAGCGCTCGATCGACGCCGCCTCAGCGCGGTGCTCGCGGCCGGCCATGACCCCGATCGCGGTGTCGGTGGGCTCGATCGGGAACTCCAGGGTGATCACGCCGTCCTCGAAGCCGCTGACGAGGCGGTACCCGGCGTCGCGGAACGTCTGGATCATCCGGTGGTTGTCGGGCAGCACCTCGGCCACGAAGCGCTCCACGCCGCGCTCCCGACCCGCCTGGGCGAGGTGCTCGAGGAGGATCTGGCCGATGCCGCGACCCTGCTGCGCGTCCTCGACCAGGAAGGCCACCTCCGCCTGCGCTGCCGGGGCCGACTCCGGGCCGGCCGCGTCGCCGGGTTGCCCTTCGTAGCTGCCCAGGGCGATCATCCGGCCCGACAGCATCACCACGAACGCCACCCGGTGGACGTGGTCGACGTGGGTGAAGCGGGCGACGTCCCGCTCGGACAGATGGGGCATCGGGGAGAAGAACCGGTCGTACTTCGACTGGTCGGAGACCCGGCCGTAGAACTCGACCAGGAGCTCGGCGTCGCCCGAGCGGATCGGGCGGATGTGAGCGGTGCTGCCGTCTCGCAGCAGGACATCGGACTCCCAGTGGCGCGGAGCGACGTGCTCGTCGGCGTTGGCGCTCACCCCCGAGATACTAGGGCCGCGCGGGTGGCCGACCCGTCGATCGGTCCCCAGGTGGTCGGGCTCAGCGGAGCCGGTAGCGCAGGTGCAGCACCCGCTCCCCCGCGATCACCACGTGCGGGTCGTCCAGGACCAGCTCGTCGGTCGACGAGCCGAGCAAGCGCCGGCCCCGGCCGAGCAGCACCGTGGCGATGTCGATCGCGAGCTCGTCGGCCACCCGGCCGACACGACCTGGCCAGCGACCTCGCCCACGCTGACGATGACGGCGCCGTGCGTGCTCGGCCGCACGTCGGCAGGCGTCGTGGACACCGTCAATGCAGAACGTGTACGGCGCCTCGGGATAGCGAGAGCGCCACTCCGCGACGTCGTCTCGATGGGTGACGACGAAGACGCGGTCGCCCACGATCGGGAGGCCGGACCAGCCGTCGGTGAGGTCGAAGAGGCGCCGTCCGATCGGCTGGCACCGGACGTCGGCGTGCTGGAGATACGCCGCGGACTGCTCCGAGACGTGGAAGACGTGCTGGAGGTTGAACCGCAGCTCGACCCCGCCGGCGTCGTACCAGTCGAAGATCGGCCCGGCAGGTCGTCGGGACGGGCGATGAACCCGTCGAGCGAGGCGACGGCCTGCACGATCACGGTGGCCACGAGCGTCTCCTGGTCTTCGTCCCACGAATCCGCCAGGTATTCATCTCATTGGTTGAATACCTGACCCACCCGACCCCACCCCACCCCACCCCCTGGTCAACCCTCCGGTTGCACACGACTGGTGTCGGAAAGCCCGCTTCAGCGGGGGAGTTGACACTTATTGGGGGTTGCAACGGCCAATAAGTGTCAACTCCCCCGCTGAAGCGGGGTTTCCGACACCCGGCCATCCACAGGTCGGCGTGGGCAGCGGGGCTGGGTCGGGGGCACCGGGGAGAATGCGCGCATGGCTCGCGGCAGCACCCGACACGACGTCCCCGACGACTTCGAGGAGCACATCCTCGACACCGACATCCGGCAGGAGATGCAGGCGTCCTACCTGGAGTACGCCTACTCCGTCATCTACTCCCGAGCCCTCCCCGACGCCCGTGACGGCCTCAAGCCAGTCCAGCGCCGGATCCTCTTCACGATGAACGACATGGGCGTGCGTCCCGACCGCGGCCACGTCAAGAGCGCCCGCGTCGTCGGCGAGGTCATGGGCCGGCTCCACCCGCACGGCGACGGCGCGATCTACGACGCGCTGGTGCGGATGGCGCAGCCGTGGTCCATGCGCCTGCCGACCGTCGACGGTCACGGCAACTTCGGTTCCCCCGACGACCCCCCGGCCGCGATGCGCTACACCGAGTGCCGGATGGCGCCACCCGCGGTCGCCATGACGGCCTCGATCGACGAGGACACCGTCGACTTCAAGGCCAACTACGACAGCCGCGAGCTCGAGCCGGTCGTCCTCCCCGCGGCGATCCCGCACCTCGTGGTCAACGGCGCCAGCGGCATCGCGGTCGGCATGGCGACCAACATGGCGCCCCACAACCTGGTCGAGGTGGTGCAGGCGCTGCGACACCTGATCACGCATCCCGGCGCCGGCCTCGACGACCTGATGCGGTTCATCCCGGGTCCGGACCTGCCGACGGGCGGCATGATCGTGGGCCTCGATGGCGTGCGAGACGCCTACGCCACGGGCCGCGGCACCTTCCGGATGCGCGCCACCGCGCGCGTCGAGCCGGTGGGCCGGCGCAAGGGCATCGTCGTCACCGAGCTGCCGTACGGCGTGGGCACCGAGAAGGTCTCGGAGCGGATCAAGGCCCTCGTGCAGGCCAAGAAGCTCCAGGGCATCGCCGACATCAAGGACCTCACCGACCGCGAGCACGGGCTGCGCCTGGTGATCGAGATCAAGAACGGCTTCGTCCCCGAGGCCCTGCTCGAGCAGCTCTACCGGCTGACCCCGTTGGAGGAGACCTTCGGCATCAACAACGTCGCCCTCGTCGACGGCCAGCCCCGCACCCTGGGCCTCATGGAGCTGCTCCAGGTCTTCCTCCAGCACCGCTTCGACGTCGTACGCCGGCGCTCGTCGTTCCGTCGCAAGAAGGCGGCCGACCGGCTCCACCTGGTCGAGGGACTGCTGGTCGCGATCCTCGACATCGACGAGGTCATCCAGCTGATCCGGTCCTCGGACAACGCCGCGGCGGCCAAGGTGCGACTGATCAGCGTCTTCGAGCTCTCCGAGATCCAGGCCGAGTACATCCTGGACATGCCGCTACGCCGGTTGACGAGGTTCTCCCGGATCGAGCTTGACAAGGAGAAGGCCGAGCTCGAGCGCACCATCGAGGCGCTCGACGCGATCCTGGGAGACGACAAGCTGCTGCGCAAGGTCGTCTCGGACGAGCTGGCCGAGGTGGCCACGACCTACGGCACACCGCGGCGCACGGTCCTGCTCGAGTCCGGCGGGGTCAGCGTCTCGGCCGCGGCGACGACGCTCGAGGTCGCCGACGACCCGTGCTTCGCCTACCTCTCGTCCTCGGGGCTGCTCGCCCGCTCGACATCCGACGAGCCACCCAGCAGCGAGGGCGCCCGCACCAACCACGACGTCGTGGTCTCCGCCGTGCGCACCTCCGCGCGCGGTGAGATCGGCGCCCTCACCTCCGGCGGACGGGTCGTGCGTCTCCAGGTGCTCGACCTCCCCGCGGTTCCGGCCTCCTCGACCCACCCCCACCTTCAGGGCGGGCTGCCGTTCGACCTGGTGCGCTCGCTGCGGCCCGGAGAGCGCGTGCTCGCGTTGTGCACGCTGCGCGCCGACGGGCCGGCCCTGGCCGTGGGCACCCGCCAGGGCGTGGTGAAGCGGGTCAACCCGGAGGTGCTCGGCAAGGACGAGTGGGAGGTCATCGGCCTCAAGGACGGCGACGAGGTCGTCGGGGCGGTCGAGCTCCACACGGGCCAGGAGGAGCTGTGCTTCATCAGCTCCGATGCGCAGCTGCTCCACTTCGGCGCGGCCGGGGTGCGACCTCAGGGCCGCAGTGGGGGCGGCATGGCCGGCATCAAGCTGGTCGCCGGCGGGTCGGTGATGTGGTTCGGCGCCCTCGACGCCGGGTCGTCGGTCGTGGTGACGGCGAGCGGCTCGTCCACAGCGCTCCCCGGCACGGAGGCCGGCTCGGTCAAGGTCACGCCGTTCGCCGAGTACCCCGGCAAGGGGCGGGCCACCGGCGGGGTGCGCTGCCACCGCTTCCTCAAGGGCGAGGACACCGTGATCTTCGCCTGGGCGGGCACCGCCCCGGCCCGCGCCGCCGCCTCGAGCGGCGCCCCGGTGGAGCTCCCCGAGCCCGTCGGTCGCCGAGACGGCAGCGGCGTTCCCGCCCCACAGCCGATCGCCGCGTGTGCCGGGCCGGTGGCCGCGCAGCTGTGACAGGGTGACCCCATGCCGCTCAGAGGTGCCTCCTGGCGAGGCTTCGGGCTGGTGGTCACACTGGCTCTGGTCGCGGCTCTGGCGGGCGCCTGCGGCGGCGGGTCCGGCTCGACCAAGGATCCTGCCGCCGCGCTGAAGACTGCCCAGCACAAGCTCGAGCAGACCAGCGGACTGACCCTCTCTCTGCGCACCGACGACCTGCCGAGCGGGGTCGAGGGTCTCCGGTCTGCCTCCGGCACCGTCACCGACGCCCCGGCGTACGACGGCACGCTGGGCGTCGTGACCAGCATCGGCTCGTTCTCGGTCCCGGTCCGGGCGGTCGGCGGCAAGGTCTACGCCCAGATCCCGCTCACCCCCGGCTGGTCGGAGGTCAACCCCGCCGACTACGGCGCACCCGACCCCTCGCAGCTCATCAGCGCAGCCCACGGGGTGCCCTCGATCCTCGCGGCGACCACCGGCGCCACCGGCGGCGGCCAGATCCGGGGCGGCACCGACAACAAGGAGGTGCTCTCCACCGTCCACGGCAGCGTCCCCGCGTCCGCGGTGTCGGCGATCATCCCGGGAGCGACCGGAGACTTCACCGCGACCTATGCCCTGACCTCCGACGGCGAGCTGCGCCAGGTCGAGCTCAAGGGTGTCTTCTACTCCGGGCACGCGGCGAACACCTATTCCCTCGTGCTCACCGACTACGGCGCCACCAAGCACGTCACCGCCCCGTGACGGCCTGGTGAGAGTCCTGGTGACAGCCCGCGTGAGCGTCTCGTGACGGGCCGGCCGCGCCTGCTGCTGGGCCTCGCCGCCGTCGCGGTCGCGTTCGCGGCGGCCGACACCTACGTCGTGGTGCTCGCGCTGCCGGACATGATGGACGCCGTCGGCATCCCCCTCGACGAGCTCCAGCGCGGGGCTCCGATCGTGTCCGGCTTCCTGCTCGGCTACGTCGCGATGCTGCCCCTGATCGGCCGCCTCACCGACCTGCGCGGCCGGCTGCCGGTGCTGGTCGCGTCGCTGGGCCTGTTCGCTGCCGGCTCCCTGGTCACGACCGCGGCATACGACCTTCCGAGCCTGGTGGCCGGCCGCTTCCTCCAAGGAGTCGGGGGCGGTGGCCTGGTGCCCGCGACCCTGGCCCTGGTGGCCGACCTCTATCCCGTCGACCGGCGCGGGGTCCCCCTCGGCGTCGTCTCCGCCGTCCAGGAGCTGGGCAGCGTCATCGGCCCGTTGTACGGCGCGCTGATCCTGGCCGTCTCCGACTGGCGGGTCATCTTCGTGGTCAACCTGCTGGTGGCCCTCGCCCTGGCCGCGGCGCTGCGCACGCTGTCGCCTGAGACCGGCTCCCGCAACCGCTACTCCCGGTTGCGGGAGCTGGACTGGCTGGGAATCGTCTCCGGCCTGGTGCTGCTGGGGGCGGCGGGGCTGGTCGTGGTCGCGCCCACGTCGCTGGTCATGGACGTCACCTGGGGCCGGCTCTTCATCCCGGTCTGGGGCAGCGGGCGCTGGCTGACGCCGCTGGGGCTCGTCGCGATCGCCGCGGCGCTCGTGTTCGCGCTCCGGTGTGGCACGGCCCGGCGTCCCCTGGTCGACGCCCGCGGGTGGTGGGTCGCCGCGCGATCGGCCGACCTCCCCGGTGCGCTCTACCTCGCAGCCGCCCTCGGCGGGGTCATCCTGGCCTTCTCGACCGCCGACCCCCGCACGCAGGTGTTCGCCCGGCAGGGGTGGTGGTACCTCCTGGTCGCCGTCGTCGCGACCGTGGTCTTCGTGCGCCACCTGCGCACCGACCCCGACCCCCTCGTCCCGACCGGCGCCCTGCGACGCACGCCCGCCTGGGGGGCGCTCGCGGTGAGCTTCTTCGTCGGGGCGGCGCTGGTCGCGGCCCTGATCGACATCCCGATCTTCGCGCGCACCACCGTGTACAGCGACTCCCAGGTCCTCGCTGCGCTGGTGCTGGTCCGCTTCCTCGTCGCTCTCCCGGCCGGTGCCGTGCTCGGTGGCTACCTCACCCGCGTCCTCCGGCCGGGGATCGTCACCGCGGTGGGCATGCTGCTGGCGAGCCTGTCCTTCGCGCTGATGACCCGGTGGGACCTCGACTCGCTGTCGGCGTGGCCGGCCAACCTCCCCCTCCTCCTGGGCGGCCTCGGCTTCGGGCTCGCCCTCGCCCCGGTCAACGCCACTGTGCTGGCCGCGACCGAGCCGGGTGTGCACGGGCTGGCCGGCGCCGGGGTGGTGGTGTCTCGGATGATGGGGATGCTGGTCGGGGTCTCGGCCCTGACGACGCTCGGCCTGCGCCACTACTACCAACAGACCTCCGACCTCCCGCCGCCGCTCCAGGTGTGCGGTGGCGGCACGACGCGATGCGATGCCTTCGACCACCTGCTCCAGGAGGCCGGGATCGCCCAGGAGCACACGGTCTTCGCCGGCGCCGCGGTGCTGGCGCTCATCGCGGGAGCGCTCGCGCTGGTGCTGTTCCGGGGAGTCGAGGTCAGGGCGCTACCCTCGCGACCGTGGGTGGATCCCTGACAACGGGCAGTGCCGACGAGTTCGCCGACCTGCTCGAGGCGAACGCGGCGTACGCCACAGACTTCGACCATTCCGGCTTCGACGGCGTCGCGCATGCGGGTGTGGCCATCGTGACCTGCATGGACTCCCGGATCCTGCCGCTGGAGATGCTCGGGCTGGGGCACGGCGACGCGAAGATCTTCCGCAACCCCGGTGGCCGGGTCACGCCGGAGGCCCTCGAGGCGCTGGCGCTCGGCGTGCACCTGCTGGGCGTCGAGCGGATCCTCGTGGTCCCGCACACCCGCTGCGCGATGGCGTCGAGCACCGAGGAGGAGCTCCACGAGCGGGTCTCGGCCTCCGCCGGCGTCGACGCGTCGTGGCAGCGGTTCCACGTCGTGGCCGACCAGCTCGAGGCGCTGACCGAGGACGTCCGTCGGGTCCGCGCTCACCCGCTGATCGGCGACCGGGCCAAGGTCGGGGGCTTCCTGTACGACGTCGACACCGGGCTCCTGACCCGGCACGCCTGAGCCACGCCGTCCACGCCTGACCGAGCCGGGGGCGAACCCCGAGCCCGCCTCCCTCGTATCCACCCGAGCATGCCGCGGCTCCTTGCCACCGAGGATGTCCATAGACGTTCCGAGCCGCCAGGGGGAGAATCCAGTCGTGCCACTGCTCGAGAGAGAGCCGCAGCTCGGGACGTTGCTCCAGTACGCCGACGAGGCCCGTGCCAGCACGGGGCGCCTCGTGCTGGTCTCCGGCGAGGCCGGAGTCGGCAAGTCGTCCCTGGTCGAGGAGCTCCAACGGCGCCTGCCGGACGCCACGTGGGCCTGGGGCGCCTGCGACGGGCTCTTCACCCCGCGACCGCTGGCTCCCCTCCACGACATCGCCCGCGAGATCGGGGGCAGCCTGCTGGACACGGTCCGCGGCGTCGCCACCCGCGACGAGATCTTCGACGCGGTCCTCCAGTGCGCCTCCGCGATCGAGGGCCTGACGGTCCTGGTGATCGAGGACGTCCAGTGGGCCGACGAGGCGACTCTGGACCTCCTGCGGTTCCTGGGCCGCCGGGTCGCCAAGCTCCCGGTCCTGCTGCTGGCGACGTTCCGCGACGACGCGCTCGCCCCGAACGACCCGCTCCGGCTCGCCCTCGGCGAGCTCGCCGGCCAGCGGTACACCCGCCGGATCGACGTCCCTCCCCTCACCAAGGCCGCCGTCCGCCGCCTCGCCGAGGGCACGGCGTACTCCCCCGACCGGCTCTACGAGCTGACCGGCGGCAACCCGTTCTTCGTCGTCGAGGTGGTCAGCGACCCGGGCACCGAGGTGCCGCCCTCGGCCCGCGATGCCGTCCTCGCGAGGGCCGCGCGCCTGTCGGGGGCCGCCAGGGCGGCGCTCGACCTCGCCTCGCTCGACAGTTGGCGCGTCGATCCTGGCCTGGTGGCCCGCGCCGGCAGGGTCGAGCTGGAGACCTTCGACGAGCTGATCACAGCGGGACTGCTCACCGCCGACGTCTCCACGTTGCGCTTCCGGCACGAGCTCGCCCGGCGGGCGATCGAGTCGGAGGTGCCGCCGCACCGACGCGTGGCGGGACACCAGGACCTGCTCCGAGCCCTGATCGACGAGGGGTGTGACGACGACGCCCGCCTGGCCTACCACGCCGAGGCCTCGGGCGAGGCCGACCTCGTACGCCGCTTCGCCCCGGTCGCGGCGCGTGGTGCCGCGGAGCTCGGCGCCTACCGGGAGGCCGTCGCCCAGTACGAGCGAGCCCTCCGCCACGCACCGGTGGACGAGCGAGCGCTGGCCGACCTGTACGACGCCTATGCCGACGTCCTCGCCTACGTCGACAGCTGGCCCCAGGCAGTGGCCGCGCGGGAGCGCGCCGTCGCGATCTGGCACGACCTGGGAGACGCCCGCCGCGAGGGCTACGACCACCGCAAGCTGACGTCGGTCTACTGGAGGCTGTGCCGAGGACCGGAGTCCGTCGCGGCGATCCGCACCGCGATCGAGCTGCTCGAGCCGCTCGGCGACGACCCGGAGCTCGCCCTCGCCTACTCCATCGAGGCCTACGACCTCTGGCCGAGCGATCCCGACGCGGCCGCAGCGATGCTCCAGAAGGCCCAGGCGATGGCCGGGCGCGTCGGCGACCCCGTCGTCCTGAGCGACGTGCTGAACAACGTCGCCGCCGGCGAGCTCATGCTGCGTCGCGACTGGACGCGCACCATGCACGAGGCACTGCGGCTCGCGCTGGAGGCCGGCGCCGAGGCCCAGGCCGGTCGGGCCTACGCCAACGCCTACACGTTCTACGGCATGCAGTACCGCTTCGCCGAGGGTGAGCGCTTCTACCGCGACGGCATCGCCTACTGCGACGAGCGCGACATTCCGACGTTCGGGACCTGCCTGCGCGGACACCGGGCGGTCGCCCTGATGGACATGGGCCGATGGGACGACGCCGTCGCCATCGCCGAAGGCGTCCTGGCGACGGAGGCGAGCCCGGTCAACCTGCTGACCTCCCAGATCACCCTGGGGCTGGTCCTGGCGCGTCGGGCCGCCGAGGGCGCCTTCGACGTGCTCGACGCGGGGGTGTCCGCGGCCGACGACCTCGACGAGACCGAGTGGGTCGCGGCGACCAGGCTCGCTCGCGCCGAGGCCCACTGGCTCGCCGGCGACGAGGACGCCGCCGTCGCCGACCTCGCCGTCGTCCGCTCGCGGGTCTCGGCCTTCGACTACCACGAGGACGCGCGCCTGAGTGTCTGGGAGCAGCGGCTGCTCGGTCAGGCCAGCCCGAGCTCGCCTGCGCCGGGCCCCTGGGCGACGTCGCTGGCCGGGGAGCACATCGCCGCAGCCGTGCACTGGGACCGGCTGGGCTGCCCCTACGACGCCGCGATGTCGCTCTACGACACCGGGGACGACGAGAGCCTGCGACGGGCGATCGCCGGCTTCGAGGCGATCGGCGCCCAGGCCGCGGCCCGACGCACCCGGCAGAAGATGCGGGAGCTCGGACATCGCGCCGTGCCGTCGGGTGCCCGCGCGAGCACCCGGCAGCACCCCCTCGGCCTGACCCGCCGCGAGAGCGAGGTGCTCGGACTGGTCTGCGACGGTCTGACCAACGACGAGATCGCCGAGCGGCTCGTCCTGTCGCCGCGCACCGTCGACCACCACGTCTCGGCGGTGCTCGGCAAGCTCGGCGTCGGCTCACGCGGGGCTGCCGCCGCGCAGGCTCGACGCCTCGGCTTGGTGCCCGCCCAGGCCTGAGCCTGCCGAACCTGGGTAGTCGTCCGGGCCGAACCTGGGCAGTTCACCCGATGAGCCGAGGGGCCGAGTCTCCCTACCGTGCTCGTGAGTCACCGCGACTTCACACCACACGAGCAAGGAGACACCTCATGCCGCTCTACATGGACGTACACCGCCTCGACGGTCCGGTCAGCGCCGACGACGTCGCCAAGGCCCACATGGCCGATCTCCAGGTGCAGGACAAGTACGACGTGAGCTACCAGCGCTACTGGGTCGACGAGTCGAGCAACACCATCTTCTGCCTGGTCGAGGCGCCCTCGGCGGACGCCGCCACGACCGTGCACCGCGAGGCGCACGGACTGGTCGCCGACGAGGTCCACGAGGTCAAGGAGGGGTCGTGATGCGCGGGGCGGCCACCCTCGGGGCTGCCGCGCTCGGCGTCGCGGCCCTGCTCGCGCCGTTCACCGCACCGGCGGACGCCGGAGCAGGTCATCACATGGGCGGCGGGATGGGCCACCACGAGTCGCGGGCGACCCGGCACGACGTCGCCGTCGCCAGGTCCGCCACACGGGGCTTCCAGCACACGCCGGCCGCGCGAGCCGGCGGCTACGCGCTGTTCAAGGACGTTCAAGGCATCGCCTGCATCTCGATGAGAGGCATGGGGGCGATGGGGGTGCACTACGTCGACGGGGCGCTGGTGGACGGGAAGATCCAGCTGCGTCACCCCGAGGCGCTGGTCTACCGCTTCACGACCAACGGCCACCTGCGACTGGCCGCCTTGGAGTACCTCGTGACCCGTCAGGCCTGGCGCGTCGACCACCCCACCGGGCGACCGGCGCTGTTCGGGCATCGGTTCAACCTGACGCCCAAGGGCAACAGGTTCGGGCTCCCGGCGTTCTTCTCGCTCCACGCCTGGGTGTGGCACCCCAACCCGATGGGTCGCTTCACGATGTGGAACCCCAGGGTTCACTGCCCCCAGGGCATCTGAGAGGGGCCCTGCGTGGTCAGCGCCGCCTGCCCATGATCACCTGACCGTCACGAAGACCCGGCCCGAGCACCTCCCAGCGCAGCCGCGCGTAGAGGCGCCGGGCCGGGTCGTCGGCGTCCGCCGTGGTCATCAGCACCCACCGCTGCTGCGGCAGCCCGTCACAGAGCAGCTCCATCAGCGACTGCCCGGTGCCCCGCCGGCGCGCGTCGGCCCTGACCCCGATGCTGACCAGCTCGAAGTGGCCGCCGAGCCAGGCGCCCGCCACCACGGGCCCCAGCACCCTCGACGCCTGGTCAGTCCACCAGTGACCCGCGGCCCCGGTGTACCCGTAGGCGAACCCCAGCAGCCGACCCCGGGCGTGGGCCCGGGCGACCCGGAACCCCTCGCGCCGAGCGTGCCGGTCCCACACGTCCCGGCGCCAGGCGGTCTGGTCGGGCTGGTCGCCGAACACCTCGTCGTAGACCGCGAAGACCTCGCGACCGTCGTCCTGGGTCACCGAGGTGACCAGGTCGTACGACGTGCTCACGCCCTGCTCACACGTCCAGGTCCTCCTGGGTCAGGTGACCTCCGTTGCTGACCAGGAACTCCTTGCGGGGTGCGACCTCCGACCCCATCAGCAGCTCGAAGACCTCGGTGGCCGCCTCGGCGTCGTCGATGGTGATCCGGCGCAGCGTCCGGTGCCGGCGGTCCATGGTCGTCTCGGCGAGCTGCTTGGCGTCCATCTCCCCCAGGCCCTTGTAGCGCTGGACGGGGTCCTTCCAGCGCAGGTTCTTGCGGGCCAGCTCGGCGAGCTTGCGTTGCAGCTCGGCGTCTGAGTAGGTGTAGACGTAGCGCTCGGTGCCCTTCTTGGGGTTGGTCAGCTCGATGCGGTGCAAGGGCGGCACGGCGGAGTACACGCGGCCCTCGCGGATCAGGTCGGGCATGTACTTGAAGAAGAGCGTCGCCAGCAGACACCGGATGTGGGCGCCGTCTGAGTCGGCGTCGGCCATGAAGATGATCCGGCCGTAGCGTCGTGCCTCGAGGTCGAAGGTGCGGCCGGAGCCGGCCCCGACCACCTGGATGATCGAGGCGCACTCGGCGTTCTTCAGCATGTCGCCGACCGAGGCCTTCTGGACGTTGAGGATCTTGCCGCGGATGGGCAGCAGGGCCTGGAACTCGGAGTTGCGTGCCATCTTGGCGGTCCCGAGGGCCGAGTCGCCCTCGACGATGAACAGCTCGGTGCGGTCGTTGTCGGTGGCCCGGCAGTCGGCGAGCTTGGCAGGCAGCGCCGACGACTCCAAGGCGTTCTTGCGGCGCTGGGTGTCACGCTGCTGGCGGGCCGCGAGCCGCGTCTTCGACGCGGCGACGACCTTCTCCATCACCAGCCGCGCCTGGGCCTTCTGGTCGCGCTTGGTCGAGGTCAGGAAGCGCTTGAGCTCCGCCGAGACGACCTTGGTGACCACCCCCCGAGCCGCGGGTGTGCCCAGGATCTCCTTGGTCTGGCCTTCGAACTGTGGCTCCGCCAGGCGCACGGTGACCACCGCGGTCATGCCCTCCAGGACGTCGTCCTTGACGACGTTGTCGTCGTTGACCCGCAGCGCCTTGGTGGACCGCATCACCTCGTTGAAGGTCTTCGTCACCGCGGACTCGAAGCCCGCGAGGTGGGTGCCGCCCTTGGGCGTGGCGATGACGTTGACATAGGAGCGGATCTCGGTGTCGTAGCCCGTTCCCCAGCGCACTGCAACGTCGACGCCGAGCTCGCGCTCGACCTCCTGCGGCGTCATGTGGCCCTTCTCGTCGAGCAGGGGCACGGTCTCGGTGAACGTGTCGGTGCCCCGAAGGCGCAGGATGTCGGTCACCTTCTCGTCGTGGGCCAGGAACTCCGCGAACTCCGCGATGCCGCCGTCGTGGCGGAACTTCTCCTCGACCGGCTGGCCACCGCGCAGGTCACGGATGACCAGCTCGAGGCCGGGCACGATGAACGACGTGTGGCGAGCCCGCCCGATCAGGCCGTCCCACTCGAACTGCGCATCCCTGGTGAAGATCTGGCGGTCGGGCCAGAACCGGATGTGGGTGCCGGTCTTGGCCTTGGCCACTCGGGCCCCCTTGCGGGACAGCCCCGAGCGGGCCGTGAACTCGGCGGCGACCCCGTCCCCGTCGAAGACGCCGGGCACTCCCCGCCGAAAGCTCATGCCCTGCTGCGAGGGAGGGCGGTCGATGTCGACGTCGAGCCGGGCGGACAGGGCGTTGACCACCGAGGCGCCGACGCCGTGCAGGCCCCCGGTCGCGACGTACGACGAGCCGCCGAACTTGCCGCCCGCGTGCAGCTTGGTGAAGACGACCTCGACGCCGGGCAGGCCGGTCTTGGGCTCCTTGTCGACGGGGATGCCCCGCCCGTGGTCGTGGACCTCGGCCGACCCGTCGCGATGGAGCGTGACCTCGATCAGGTCGCATGCCCCGGCCAGGGCCTCGTCCACGCCGTTGTCGATGATCTCCCACAGGCAGTGCATGAGCCCGCGGGTGTCGGTGGAACCGATGTACATACCCGGGCGCTTGCGCACCGCCTCCAGGCCCTCGAGGACCAGGAGATGAGCTGCGGTGTAGGTGTTGTCGGCGATGGTCGGGCTCCTGCGGGTCTCTCGTCGGTCCGGCCGGGCCGACGAGCTCGAGCCCGTCCGGTGCGGGGCTCGTCAAGACCTCGACCCTACCCGCGACACGCCGGAGCCAGGCGCAGGCACGCTGCCCGGGTGGACCGTCGGCCTGCTCTAGCGTGGCAGCGTCATCAACAGGACAGAAAACCGTTAACGATTCTGGCAAAGTGCACCGCACCAGAGCACGACGCGTCACACTCGTCAGCACGGATCCGACGCTCGCCGCCGAGGTTCCCGCAGAGTGGGAAACCACCGAGCCGGGGGCGCCGGACGTGATGGGATCCGCGTGTCGGATGACACGTCGTGACAGGGGGGTCGGGGGAATCTTCGCCTTCCCGGCTACGTTGGAACCGGCACAGACGAACCAGAGATGAGGCCGATTGTGAATACCGCAGTTGCCCCGAGCGCCGCACTGAGCGCGGCAGACCGCTGCGACCGTTGCGGAGCCCAGGCCTACCTGCGGGTGGGGCTCCAGTCAGGCGGCGAGCTGTTGTTCTGCGCCCACCACGCCCGCGAGCACGGCGACAAGCTCCGCGAGGTCGCCGCGCACGTGACCGACGAGACCGCCAAGCTTCACGACACGCAGCCCACCGCTCCCAACGACGAGCGCTGAGCGCGACAGACGTCGGGCTCCCATCACGCAGAGCCCACCGAGGCCCCTGACCGCCAGGTCGGGGGCCTTCGTCGTCCCCGACCCGGCCGGGCCGGTAGACCACAGCGGGTGTGCCAGGGTTCCACCCATGTCCGGGACCGTCGCCTCGTGCCCGCTCGCGCTCGGGGTGCCGGCCCGGTGATCGCGGTGCTCCTGGCCCTGCTCGGCGCCGCGGCGTACGGCGTCTCGGACTTCGTCGGCGGCGTCACCGGTCAACGCGCGAGCCCTTGGGCGGTCGCTGCCGCGGGCGCGGTGGGCGGCGCGGTCAGCGCCACGGTGCTCGCGCTCCTCGCCGCCGGCGACCCGGTCGGCTCGGGCCTGGCCTGGGGCGCGGCAGCGGGCGTCGGCAACGGGACCGGGACGGCGTTCTTGTACCGCGGTCTGTCCTCGGGCCGGATGGGAGTGGTCGCGCCGGTGAGCGGCGTGCTCGCGGTCGCCTTGCCCGTCGCGGTCGGCGTGGCGACCGGCGAGCGACCCGGGGTGCTGGTCTGGCTCGGCATCGCCGCGGCCGTGCCCGCGATCTGGCTGGTGGCCCGCGCGCCCGATCCCGGTCGGCGGGCCGGGGACGACGCGGATCCCCCGGCGGGCTCGGGGGCTCGGGACGGCGTTCTCGCGGGGCTCGGCTTCGGCGCGCTGTTTGCCTGCCTGGGCCAGGTGCCGGCGCATGCGGGGTTCTGGCCCCTGGTCCTCAACCAGCTGGTCGGTCTGGTGGTCATCGCGGTCTGCGCCACCGCGCTCGGGGCTGTGTGGGTGCCGCGCGGGAGGGCCTGGGGCGGTGTCCTGGCCGGTCTGCTCGGCGGCGCCGCGACGGGAGCGTTCGTGGCGGCCACCCACCACGGCCTGCTCAGCGTCTCGGCCGTCCTGGCCTCGCTCTACCCGGCGTTCACGGTCCTGCTGGCGGCCCTGGTGCTCCACGAACGGATCCACCGGGTCCAGGCCTGGGGGCTGGCACTGTGCGGAGCCGCCGTGGTCCTGGTCGCCCTCGGCTGAGGGCCCCGTTCACCGTCGGGAGACAGGCGGCAAAAGTTTCTCGATTTTCCTGCGCCAGTTCCGCGTCACGCTCTGCGGTCGGCCTCGTCTCATCTGCACAGAGGAGGCCCGAACCATGAGTACATCCCCCCGTCATGGTGCAGCGCTCGGAGTGCACTGCCCGAGGAGCGCGGCATGACCGCGCTCGGCGCGACCCCGCTGTCGGCCGTTGTCTGCCCCGCATGGTGCAGCGTCAGCCAGAGCACGCACCTGCGCGAGCTGCGCTGGGAAGGGCGTGCCCTCCACTGGAGCGACGCCCGCACCGGCGAGGGCTGGGAGATCCGGCACACGTCGGCGACGGACGCGGAGGGCCAGACGGTCGACGTCGAGCCGCAGGTCTACGTCACCACGAGTGGTGGCCTGACCCTGGCTGGCGCCGAGGCGCTCGCCCTCACCCTTCTGGCCACGTACGAGGAGGCCTCGGACTGACGGCGGCTCTGTCCTGCGGCCGCGCATGGGGCGCCCGCACGACAGAGCCGCCGACTAGGCCACTCCGGGCCGCGCGAACGTGCGGAGGGGCTCGGACCCCCTCGCGTGCCGAACACCTCGCGGCGCGCGAGGGCGGGGTCTCTTCCGTCTGACCCTCGTGCGGGACCAAGGTCCCCCAGCCGAGACCGAACGACCCGACTCGGCCCACGGGGCTTCTCTGCGGTTGATCGATCTGCCTATTCTTGCGGACGAAACCCGCCGGTGACCCGAGACGCCGGCGGGTTTCTCTATGTCCGAACACGTCTGCCGCTCGGCCCTGGCGATCATGGCGCGCAGGATTTTACGGTCCTCCCCAGAATGGGCGAACCGGCCAGGAGTGTGCACGGCCTAGCGTCTGGAGTGCTCCGGCAACCCCCGTGCCGGAGGTCCGACACTCCGTGGCATTCCCCATGTGTCGCGGGGAATCGGCACAGACGCCCGCCGGCCTCGGTCGGCGGGCGTCGTCGTCTCCTGGCCACCCCAGACCTGTGCCGAAGGTGCTGCCGCTGGTCAAGGAGGAGTGCCGCTGATCCTCGTGGGAGAACTCCGAGCTGAATACTTGACTTGAGGAACGGCGTCAGCAGTGCAGTGCGTGCGCTGCTCCCGGTGCACCCCACGAGACCGCCGGAGGCGGGCGTCCTTATGTCCTCGGCGGTCCCGAGGCGCGGACACAGGTCACCGCAGGGCCTCCCGCAGGTTTCGGCGCATCCTGCGCAGCGGCGCTCGCGGGTCGCTGCCATCCAGCGGATGGCCGTACTGCGCGTACTCCAGCGCGATGTCGGCCTCGAAGAGCACCTGCCGCACGTCGTCGTGCGTGTGGTCGAGGGAGCTCAGGAAGCCTTCCACGGCGAGCCGCAGACCGGCGTCGTCGAGGTCTCCGCGCTCGTGTTCGGCGACCTGCTCGAGCATCTTGGCTCGAAGCCGCTCGTAGCGCTCGTCCACATCCACCTCTCGCCGTCGAGACTGCGCACTCAGGTGTGGTGGACGCACGCCGGGAACGCCGGAGCGCCGTGGTCCTGGGCGTTCGAGACGTGTCGGTGCGAACCGGTGTTGGGGGCGATGTCTCCGCCGGGGAGCGAGACCATGACTTTCACGATAGCCCGCACGAGGACCGCCCCATGCCGTCCCGCGCACACCGGATCGCGCGAGGGTGCACCGACGAAGACGTCAGCTGGCGCGAGAGCATGGATGGCCCGGCGTCTCTCCTGACGTTCCTCTTGCTGGCCCTGACCGCCAGCGTCGTCTTGTGGTGACGACGCCGGACCACCTGATCGGCACCCTCGGTCTAGGTAAAGGATGGTCCACCTTCCTGGGTGATGTGGCGGGTTCGTCCTGGGCGCACCCTGGGAGGGTCTGCCGGGTGCTCGTTCTACACCGCGCGCAGACGTCCGAGGGGCCTCGGAAAACGGTGGCGCCTCGCCCTGGAGGACGCTCGGGGCGGGGCGTCATCCCCGGGCCACGTCTGGGAGGGAGCAGAACATGACCACCACACCACAAGAGCCTGGCGACGGCCCTGACCTGCCCGACGGCGGAGACGGTGACCCGGACCTGCCCCCCGGCGGAGACCCGGAGGCCAACCCGAACGACCCCAGCTGACCCCACCCGAACTGCTCCAGTTCCACGTGCTGGAGCCCGCGATCCACTGAGATTGGCTGACCTGACGTCAACGAACCTCCACCCTATTGGTGACGTCGAGGGCGCTGCGTCGTCGTAGTGTCGACGACCTGCTGCGCAGGCTCGCGCGCCGTTCGGCAGCGATGCTCGCCGCACTCCCATGGCGGTGGGCATCGTCATGTTCGGTCACGGGCATGACTGGTGAGTCTCAGCCGTTCGGGTGGAGTTCCGTTCGGTCCACCTGCGCTGCTGCCGACACGCTGGTCATCACTCTCGTCGTCGTCGTCGTTGTTCGACTGCTGGGCGGGTTCGGGTTCTCCCGACCAGGACCCTGACCCGACCGCCGAGACTTTGCCGTTGGTCCGGCAGATCTGTGCTCATGTGAGCGACTTCTTCTCAAACCCTGAGGAGTCGGCTCAAGGGCCGCAACCCCCGGCGGCCGCAGAGCCCCCAGCCGCGTGGCCAGGGGGTTAGTGGCCGACCCGCGCCCAGTCCATGTCGTAGAGGGGCGCGCCCCGGAAGTGCAGTACTTGGCCGGGTACCGACGTCACGTGGGGGTGGGCCGCGAAGGGGTTGATCCAGCCCAGATACAAGCCGTCGTGTTGTTCGTCCTCCACGGCGGCCAACAGACGTCGGCCGCCCAGTGCCCACTCGAGCCCGACGACCTGCGGGAGCGTCGGCGATGTCCCGAGTTGGGCGCCACGGACGACGAGGTGGGCGTGCGTGCCGTTACCGTTCATCAGTCCGACGCCGTAGCGCGCCGGCCCTTGGAGGAAGTATTCGATCTTCTTCCCGTTGGGGTTCCAGTCGAAACCATCGACGTTGCTCAGACTGAGCGGCTTGCCCTTGCGACCCGTGCGCAGTGACTCGATCCGGGGCGCCTTGAGATTGACGTTCTTGCCGTAGGCGTCGTAGATGAGCTTCTTCCCTGACGGCGAGATGTCGAAAGTGTGCCAACCGCGGGGAAGCCTTCCGATGACTTCCTGATGGGCTCCGTCAAGGTCCATCCTGACGATGGAGTTGGTGTTGTTCGTGATGACGTAGAGGTGGTCGCCTCTGATCTCCTGGAAGACCGGTTTGCCGAAGGAGCCGTGCCCGCCGTAGATCCGATGGACCTTCGCGTGGTTCTTGCTGCGGCGAGCCCACACGTGACCAGCCGAGGTGAACGTCACGTGTCGGCCGTCCGCGGACGTGGAGATGTCCGTGATCTTGGACGGGCTGTGGTAAAGAACCACGTGCTTGCCCGTGGCCGGGTCGACCGACAGCAGATAGTGGCCGATCGACTCGATGACTCGGGTGGACCGTGGCCACAGGCTCGACGCCCCTCCGGACCTGTGCTGCGTTCCGGCCGATGCGGAGGGGAGCTCCGTGGCGCAGATGCAGAGAGCCAGAAGGGCACCTGCGATGCTGCCGAGTCGATGTGAGCGCACGTCGGGGATGGTACGGGCTGGGCACGCCCCGCGCGACGGCCTGAGCCCGCGGCCGCAGGGCTTGGCTGGGCCGGCGGCACCAGCCTGGCGCGCGCATGGCCACCTCTCCGGGACGACGAAGAAGAGCCGGGTTCGCGAGGCGTCAGGATCACGAGACCGATCCCCGTCGCAACCGCGCCGAACGGGGTACGAGCCACCCATGACCGAACCAGCCACCGAGCCCGAACCCGTCGACCCCGGCCACGACCCAGGCGTCGACCCAGCCCCGGACGAGGAGACCCCTGAGCACGGCGACGGCTCCGGTGACGGAGAGGGTCGCACCCTCCAGGAGGCCCTCGACCGCGTGGACATGGTCGACGAGCAGGAAGTCAGCACCCTGCCAGCGCCCGAGCGGAGAGACCCCGACGACCACGCCGAACAGCTCGACGAGCCAGAACCCCAGGTGAGACCGGACAAGCCTTGGATCGGCAGCGACACCCTGTGAGCCAGGACATGCCCGCGGAAGGCGCGAACGAGGAGGAGGTTGTTGCCGCGGCTCAAGAGCGCGTCGACGACATCGAGGACGAGTTCGGGCCCGACGCACCCCCGCGGGGTGCAACGCCACCTGCCAACCCCGACGCAGAAGAGGCCCCCGCCTGAGGAGAGCGCAGCGGAACGAGCGGGCGGCTATCGGGCCACCCCGCTTGCCTGGAAAGCGGCTGTGACCGTGGTTGTGACGTCCTCGACGAGAGCGTCAGGCTCGAATCGGCGACCCGCAGTCCGCCCTCTGCACCCCCGAGCCTGGTCACAGGCCGAGCGGCGAGTGAGCCGAGCAGGTGTCTTGCACAGCCGCGGGCCGGCGGCCGGCGGCCGGTCTGCGAGGGTGGTCGTCTAGAGAGATGACCCGCGCGCTCATCCGGTCTCTCGGTGGTCGGTCACGGTGATGCAGTCGTGGAGGCCGTGGCACTCGCACACCAGGTGGTCGCCTGCTACTGCGGTTGGGTACAGGCGTACCTCTCACGAGCGTGAACCGGTGTTCTCGTGGGGTTCGGACTCCGTACCTCTGGGAGATCGGTCGAACGGCTCGGGACCGAGACCTTGCCGTCGGGATTCAGGTCCTCGAACGGCCGGAGCAACGGCACCCGGCAGCCGTCGGTCATACGACAAGGAGCCCCGCAGGGCTCGACGACCTCAGTCGAGGTAGTCGCGCACTAGGGACGCATGAGCGCTGTAGTCCTGAGCGTTCCAAACGTGCAGGTCAGGAGCGGTGTGGGCTGCAATATCTCCGATTGAGAGGAAGCCATGACCACCACACGACTCATCGACGAACTCCCTCGCGCGAGGGCAGCGTGCCCGCCTTGGTGCGCGATGCCGCCGGGTCATCCCTACGAGGGTGAGGTCGACGGCAGGGACGAGCGTCCCCACACGCGGACGCTTTTCGAGAGCCCATCAGTTCGAGCCATCGTCCAGGCGTGGGGCAGTGTCCTCCAGGACGGCGATCCGCACTCAGAGTCCCTCGCCATCGTGCTTGCGAACATCAGGGTCGAGACCCCTGGAGCGGGTGAGATCTACATCGACGACCTGACCGCGGCTGAGTGTCGAGACCTGGCCGGCAAGCTTCAGGCCGCCCTCGTGGCGGCGGCCGAGTGGCTGGAGGCGCAGGCATGAGCGCGGCTCCCGTCATCCCGGACCCGAGCACCTGGGGCCCACGCCGCTACGAGGTCGACTACATGGAGCCCTATGAGATGAGCATTCACATGGCGGGCTCGTCGCGCCCTGTGAGCATGGTCCGCAACGACGACCTGGGCGTCATCCTGGATCGCGGACAGGAGGACGTGGAGTCGGGCCATCGTGTGCCCACGAACGTCGAGGACGCCGGGCTCGTGGCCGTCTCCATCGGGGTCGACCGTGGCGACCATGACGAGGTGCACTACTCGCCTGGGATCGGCCACCACGGCCTCACGTCAGATCTGCTGACCCAGGCCATCGCGGCGCTGACCGCGGCACGCGACACGCTTCTAGGGCTCGAGCAGTTGGCGGACCAGGAGGCGCGGTCGTGACGCGCGAGAAGGCCGCGTTCGAGCTGGGCCGGCACGTGGGCGCGGAGGATGGCGGGAAGGTGCGCAGCCTATAGCCTGACCCGGCTGGGGACGTTCACAGCCAACCAGCAGCAACGCCCGTCGCTCTCGCAGCGGCGGGCGTTGTGGTGTGCGAAGCTCGCCCTGCCGTGCCCCGAACCGGAAGGGCGACCCTCCAGGCTGGACCGGTGCGTGCCCAAGCTCAACTTCAATCCGATCGTTGGCGTGCGCCGAACCTCCCGAGTGACTCGTCATCCACGGGGAGTGGCGAACACAGAACGACGTCCGCCGGTTCTGCCGGCGGGCGGTCTCATTCGCTCGGAGCGTTGAGTTGCAGACCGATGAAGATGGCCACTGAGATGTCGTCCATCGCCTTCTCTTCGAGCGTGAACTTGTAGTTCGCCTCGTCTAGCCCGTCCCTGCGCAGGGTGTAGACCCAGCGGCCATCCACCAGGGTGTCGTGTGGAAAGCCAGGTTCGGCGACGGTCAGAAGAACTTCGAACGCCCTTACGGGTTGTCCCTCAGTGGGGCTAGACCCAACCGCGAAGGCGAACTGTGAAGCGTTCACGTCCATCGAGGCAGCGTCCTGAAGGATGACGTGATACTTGTCGATGACCTGCGTCCCTACTCCGCCCGGCCCCATGCCCTCAAAGGGTGCGAGGTAGACGGCACCTCGCTCGAGCGGCACGGCTACTCGAGGCCGAGCGCTTGCTGCTGACCAGCCGTCAGAGCGGTCGTGATCTCCAACTGCCGGCGGGCATGTTCATCGCTATCCGGCTCCGTCGGCGTTTCCGCGGCGCGTCGCCGAGCGCGCTCTGCCATCCGCGTGAATCGCGCGCGCTCGGCGTCTTGATCCGCCACCACCACGTGCAGATGCCGCGGTTCAGATGTCTCGGCTCCAAAGTCGACCGGACCCTTCGACGCATCGCTCGCCGTTCCTGTTACAGAGCCACCCGCAGCAATGGTCAGGTACCCGGTTTCAAGGGCGTAGGAACTTGTCATAGCTCGGGTACCTTCCCGGTCTCCTTGAGTTGCTCGAAAGCGTCGACCACTTTCGTGAGCATCTCAACGAGTTCCTTCAGCCGTGTCGGTGTGAGGCTGTACCGAGCCAGCGGGATGACCTGAACCGTGGCGACTCCCCGTAGTTGTTCTGCCTTGTGTTCAGGCGTCCCCAGCACGACAGGAGGGGTCGCCTGACCGACGGCCAGCACCACCTGGTCTGGGTTGAGGCCCGCTGCGTCAATCTGCATGAGGAACTGATTGGCCATGTGTACGGGCACGGACTCGATACCGTTCCACGAAACGGTGATCTCCTGCTGGGCCGTCACCGGGTCTCCCTCAGACACGTGCCGATCATGACACGGCAGTCAATGGGTTGTGCCGGTAACGCCTGTGGCGAGCTCGACTCGTAAGTCACCCCGCGCCGCCCGTCGTCGTTCACGACGTCTGCTCCTGCCACACAAGCTGGTCGAGTGCGCGCTGTGCCTGGTCGACCAGCCGCGCGACGTCCGTGTCGAGCCTGAGGATGGCCTCTGGCAGACCGAAGGGCAGGCGCGCGCGTTCACGTCAGATGAAGCTCATGGCGCCCCAGCGTTCTTGACCTCATGCCTTCGAGCCCCTCAGTGACTCGACCTCGGTTTCGAGCTGCTCGACGCGGCCCAGGAGGTCACGGGGGGATTCAGAGTTCTCCCAGGTTCAGCTTGCGCGCTTCCTCGGCCGCTCTCGCGGACGCCTGGGCCTTGGTGTACCGCATGAGCATGTCCGGCCGCGTCCAGCCCGCCACGGCCATCAGGCCACCCTCCGAGCCGCCGGCCGCGAGCCAGCGGTGC
>NZ_DATAVI010000039.1:0-267881 GCF_036267815.1 Nocardioides sp.
GGTCAGAACATCGCCGACGGCACCTTCGTGCACTGGTCGCCGAACACCAACGGCTCCGGCAGCGCGGCGACGGGTCCGCACTGCATCACCAACGACGGCACCCAGATCATCGTCGGCGGTGACTTCACCACGGTGAACAACACCTCGCAGACCTACCTGACACGGTTCGTCGCCAACGGCAACCACGCCACGCCCGCCGCTCCCGGTCGGAGCTACAACTCCGACCCCTTCGGCGGTCAGCCGGGCGTGCTCACGGCAAACCTCGCGATCACCGTGCAGCCGACTGCGGCGAACACGCTGACCCTGCTGGTCCCGGCCGCCGACGACCCCGACTCCGGGACCCTGACCTACAGCATCTACCGCGACAACGCCACCACCCCGATCGCGACGATGACGGCGGAGTCCTACACCTGGAGCCGGCCGACGCTCAGATACGACGACAAGGGGCTTGCGCCAGGGTCGACGCACTCCTACCGGGTCACCGCGAGCGACGGCACCTTCACCAGCGCCAAGTCGACGGCGGTCTCCGGCACCGTCTCCAGCACCGCTCCGGCGTCGTACTCGACCGCCATCGCGGGGCTCAGCCCGCAGGTGTGGTGGCGGCTGGACGACACCGGGAACACCGCGGCCGACTCCAGCTCGACGGGCACCAACACGGGCAGCTTCAACGGTGGGGTCACCACGGGGGTGCCCGGCGCCATCGACGGGAACAACGCGGTGACGCTCAACGGCTCCGACGGCTACATCTCCTCCGCCCAGCCGTTCTCGGCTCCCGGAGCGTTCTCGGAGTCGGCATGGTTCAGGACCACCACCACCTCCGGTGGGGTGCTGATGGCCCAGAGCAGCATCCCGACCGGCGCCGGCGGCACCACCGACCGCGCGATCGTGATGGACAACAACGGCGACCTGTCCTTCGCGCTCGCTGGCCGTGGCATCAACTTCCGCAACCAGGACACCATCTGGAACGACGGCCAGTGGCACCAGGTCGTCGGCGTGTACGACGGCGGCACCACCTTGAGCCTCTATGTCGACGGGCAGCTGATCGGGACCACGGTCACGACCCGCGCGGCGACCGGGCTGGCCAGCAGCTACCTCCGCGTCGGCTACGCCGACATGTCCAAGCTCCAGCAGCTCGGCGTGTTCGGCATCAACTTCTACAACCGCACCTGGCCGGCATCGTCGTTCTGGCAGGGCACCGTCGATGAGGCCAGCGAGTACGACGTCGCGCTCACCTCGGACCAGATCCAGTCCATGTTCGCCTCGGGCGTGGGCGGCGAGACGGGGACCGGACCTGTGAACCAGCCGCCGGTCTCGTCGTTCACGCCGACCATGAACCTGCTGAGCGGCTCCTTCGACGCCTCGGACTCCAGCGACCCCGACGGATCGATCGCGTCCTACGACTGGGACTTCGGTGACGGGTCGGCACACGGGTCGGGCGAGACCGTGAACCACACCTACGGCAGCGCGGGCCCCTACGACGTGACGCTCACCGTCACCGACAACGACGGAGCCATGACCTCCTCCACGCAGACGGTCACGGCGACCGCGCCGACCACCACCACGACGAGCACCCTCGTGGCCAACGGGTCGTCATGGTCGTGGAAGTTCGACAACAACGCTCTCCCGAGCAACTGGAACTCCCCGACGTTCGACGCGTCGGGGTGGAGCTCGGGGCCTGCCGTGCTCGGCTTCGGCCCGAGCTCGGTGGTGACCAAGATCGACACGTTCGCCGACCCGACGCAGCGTCCGCTCGCGGCCTACTTCACCAAGCAGGTCCAGATCGCCGACGCGTCACGAGTCGTGCAGCTGACGCTGAACACGGTCGCCGACGACGGCATCGTCGTGTACGTCAACGGCACGGAGGTGGGGCGCGCGAACATGCCGAGCGGGACGATCGGCCCGAACACCTACGCGAGTACCTCGGTGCCCACGGCCAATGCAACGCACCCGACGTTCGACGTGCCGACGAGCCTGCTGGTCGACGGGACGAACGTGATCTCGGCCGAGACCCACCTGAACTACCGCAAGACGGCCAACGTCACCTTCGACCTGAACGCAAGCATCACCGTGGAGCAGTGAGCAGGACGACAGTCACGCCGAGCTAGCCGAGACCAGCTCCTCGAAGACCTCCGCCACCCGTTGGCGGAGGTCTTCGAGCGTCCCGGAGTTGTCGATCACGTGGGTGGCTGCGTCCAGCCGCTCCCCCCGGGAGGCCTGCGCCGAGACACGTGCGCGCGCCTCGTCCTCACTCCACCCGCGGTCGCGCATCGCCCGGGCGACCTGCTCCTCGACCGGGAGGTCGACCACCAGGACGGCGTCGAAGTCGGCCGCCTGCCCGGTCTCGACCAGCAGCGGGATGTCGTGCACCACCAGCGCGCCGGGCGGTGCGTCGCGCTCGAGGTCCGCGGCGCGCGCACGGACCCGCGGATGGATGACGGCTTCGAGCTCTGCTCGCCGGGCCGGGTCGGCGAACACCAGGGCACCCAGTCGGGCGCGGTCCAAGGCGCCGTCGGCGTCGAGCATCTGCGGCCCGAAGACGGCCACGATCCGCTCCAGACCCGGGGTGCCCGGAGCGACGACCTCTCGCGCCAACACGTCCGCGTCGATCACCACCGCGCCGAGCCGGCCCAGCAAAGCGGACACGGTGCTCTTGCCGGAGGCGACCCCGCCCGTCAGTCCCACACGCACGTATGAACCTTACGCAACAGGCTTCCATTTGGGGGTTCCAAATGCTGGGGTGTTACCCACCCCTCACCATCCGGCGCATTGAGAAGGGAACCATCCGTGTCTCTGATCAGGAACAAAGCGACGACGGTGACCGCCATCGGCGGCACCGTCCTCGCGGTCAGCATGCTGGGTCTGCCCAGCCAGGCCGCCACCCATGGCCAGGCTGCCAAGGCCCGTCCAACCTCGCATCTGGGCTCCTCGCAGACCTTGAGTGCGGGCTACTACGACGCGCGACAGCTCTCCGGATCGGCGCTCTCGCGCTCGATGGGGCAGGAGGTCGCCTCCCGGAGCAGGGGCGTCGAGCGCTACTACCGCAGCCTCGGCGTGCAAGCCGTGGTCTCGATGGACCCGCTCACCCACACGGTGCGCGACATCGGCAAGCTCAACGGCTACCTCACGGGCCGCTCGTCGGCGCCGGCTCGACAGGTGGCGCTGCGCTACGTCCGCTCGCACCTGTCCGCCCTGGGACTGCGCAAGGGTGACCTGAAGACGCTGCACCTGCGGCAGGACTACGTCGACCCGCTCGGCGACCACAACCTCTCCTGGACCCAGAGTGTCGGCGGCCGCACCGTCTTCGGCAACGGCCTGATCGTGCGCGTCACCCACAACGGACGCGTGCTCGCTGTGCAGGGCAGCCCGGTGACCGGCCTGGCGAAGCTCGCCGCGACGGCACCCACGTCGACGAAGGTCACGGCCTCCGGTGCACGCACCGCCTCCGCCCGCGACGTCAAGGGCACGCTCGCCCGGGCCTCGGTGGCGGCTTCGCGCGGCGGCGCCGACGCGGAGACCCGCTGGTCCAACGGCGACCAGTCCCAAGCCGTCTGGTTCGTGACCCGATCGGGCCTGCGGCCCGGCTGGTCGACGTACGTCCAGACTCCGCAGGGCGCCTACCAGCACGTCATCGACGCCGCGACCGGCTCGACGCTGTACCGGCACTCCAACACCGACGACGCCAACGGCGACGCCGAGGTCTACGACAACTACCCCGGCGCCCACAAGGGTGGCAAGGCGAGGGTCGTCAACTTCTTCAAGCGCGGATGGCTGAACAAGAAGGCGACATTCCTCAAGGGCACGTCCGTGACGGCGTTCGCCGACCTCAACGACGACGACAAGATCAACCCCGGTGAGAAGACCACGGTGCCGGGCACCAAGCACGGCGCACAGTTCAAGCTGAAGAGGTTCGGGATCAACGCCTCGTCGTTCTGCAAGAAGTGGGTCTGCACCTGGAGCCCGCACAAGACCAACTCGTGGCGCAAGAACATGAACGCGGTCACCGCCAACGGCTTCTACTTCGCCAGCAACTTCCACGACTGGCTCCAGAAGAAGCCCATCTCGTTCACCCCGGCGGCCGGCAACTTCACCCGCAAGGGCGGCGACCCGGTCATGCTGAACACCCTGGACGGCGCCAACACCGCCGGCGGGATGCCGGACGGCAACCACATCGACAACGCCAACATGGCCACGCCTCCCGACGGCATCTCGCCGATCATGCAGATGTACCTGTTCCACCTGGCCGGGGCCAGCGACGCCGAGGACCCGTTCGTCCCGACGACCGGCTCCCTGGACGCCTCGGTGGAGTACCACGAGTACACCCACGGCCTGTCCAACCGGCTCGTCATCGACGCCAACGGCAACTCGACGCTGAACAGCATCCAGGCCGGGTCGATGGGTGAGGCGTGGAGCGACTACTACGCGATGGACTACCTCGTCGCGCACCACTTCCTCAAGGACACCAAGAAGCCCGGGGAGCTGCTCGAGGGCAAGTACGTCGCCGCTGGACAGCACCTGATCCGCACCATGGCCATGGACTGCCCGAGGAACGCCAAGACCAAGGGCTGCACGTCGGGCTTCGACTCGAAGGTCAAGGGCGGCTACGTCTACGGCGACTTCCCCAACATCGTGGGTGGCGCCGAGGTGCACGGCAGTGGCGAGATCTGGGGCCAGACCCTGTGGCAGCTGCGTGAGAGGCTGGGCCGCAAGGTGACCGACAACCTCGTCACCCGTGCGATGACGATGTCGGCCGAGGACCCTGACTTCCTCGACATGCGCAACGCCATCGTCCGGGCCGACCTGGTGGCCTACAACGGCAAGTACGAGAAGGCCATCTGGAAGGTGTTCGCGAACCGCGGGATGGGCTTCTACGCCGGGTCGATCGACTCCGACGACACCACCCCGGCCAGCGACTTCCACACGCCGCCTCGGGCGCGTCACGCGCACGACGGTGTCATGGCCGGGACGGTGACCGACTCGCAGACCCATCTGCCGGTGGCCGGGGCGCTCGTCCAGGTGACCGGTCAGGGGTACCAGAACACGGCGATCACCGACGCCGACGGGGACTACCAGATCTTCCCCGCGGGAGTCGGGTTGGTCACGGGCACCTACGCCAAGGTGGTGGCGACCTTCGGGGGCTACCTGCCCTCGGCCAAGCGGGGCAAGGCGGTCTCCATCGGGTCGTTCACCAACGCCAAGGCGACCAACTTCCAGATCACCCGTGACTGGGCCAGTCTGGATGGCGGCGCGTCTGTGCAGTCGGCCGAAGGGACCGACTACACGGCAGCCGGTTGCGGACCCGCGCAGGCCTTCGACCAGAGTGAGGGCACGAGCTGGGTGACCGACGCCGGCGTGAGCAAGGGCGCGACCGGCACCTTCGATCCGAAGGCGATCGTGGTGAGGCTGCCGCAGGCGGTCGACGTCGCCTCCTTCCAGGTCGATCCCAGTGAGACCTGCGGCACGGGCACCAGCACGGCCACCGGTGAGCTCAAGATCGAGACCTCACCGAACGGCACCTCGTGGACGCAGGTCGCGCAGCCGACGTACACCAGCGCGAGCGTCGGTCACCTCAACACGGTCACCGTGACCGGGCCGGGTACGTCGAACGTGCTCTACGTGCGAGCGACGATCGAGGCCAACCAGGTCCCGGCGCCGTACTCGAGCAACTGCCCGAACGGTGGGTACGGCGGGTGCACCTACTCGTCGCTCACCGAGCTGGTGGTGGCCGGGTCACCGTCACCCTGATCGACCGGCACACGCGAAGGCCCGGACCCTGTGGTCCGGGCCTTCGTGCTTGTTGGTTGTCTGCGCGCGTGTCTGTGCAGTGTTGGTCAGCCTGGCGTAGGCGGGGCGGTGCGAAGGCGGGCGGACTTGAGGTGGTGAGTGGGCTGATGGCTACTGCTCTCCGCCGTTGCCGACCAGCTTCTCCAGGTCGTTCGGGGGCCGGCAGCGGCCGCGATTGCTGGGGGGCCGGTCGGCGCAGAAGATCACTCCCCCTCGGAACACCTGGCGATACACCTGATGATTGACCCCGCGGTCGACCGAGTAGCGGACCTCCACGCCCACGATCATCGGGTAGCCGGAAGATCCGACGCGCAGTCCGACAAGGAGTCCCCAACCCCGCTTCGCCTCGGCGATGGTCGTCCCGACCGCAGGTCGACTGCGCTTGCCGTCGACGGAGGGGAAGCCCCGATCTCCCGCGAACTGGTAGACCTCCCGGTGCGGCCCGGCGACTCGGGCCCCGACCAGCCTCACGTCGCGCGCCCCGATGAGCCGCACCGAGGTGATCGTGACCGGCGACTGGCCCGGGGCGAGCTCGAGGACCTCGAACCCGTCGGTGACCACTCCCCCGCCGGGAAGCGTCCAGTCGTTGCCGTGCAGCGGAACGGTGGCCAAGCTGCGCCCGATCGGTGGCACCTCTGCTGGGTTGGCTCCCCGGGTGGCCAGCAAGCAGGCTCCCGCGACGACGAGGGCGGTCACGACCAGCAGCCCCGGCGGTGCGGCCGCCCTCCCCGTGACGCCGTCTCGACGTCTCACTCCTCTTGCACCCGGTCGGCGTGCGCGATCGACGTCGACGAGTCAGGACAGAACCGTGTCGTGTCGTTCGCGGTGAGCGTCAGCTTGTGCCGGGCGTCGTTCTGCGTCGCCGCGTCCAGGGCGACTCCGAAGAGTGAGAAGTATCCGGACAGCTTCGTCCTGCTGGTCCGGGCGACCCAGGGTTGGTCGCCCTTGTGGACCGTGATCGCGTACGCATCGTGACAGGCAAACAGCGGGATGGTGTCGGAGTACTCGTCGAGCCCTCCCAACCACTGCTCGGGGACGAACCGGCGTTCGCCGCTGTCGCGCATGAGGTTGTAGTCGACGTGACCCGGATCGGCTCCGACACACCACTGGCGCTGCTTGCGGAAGATCCACTGCTCGCGGAAGTAGCCCCTGAACCAGGTGCCGACGCTGGCGCTGTTGCCGATGTCCGAGGAGTCCCTGGTGCTGAAGGCGAGGCCGCCCTTGTAGTTGCCCAAAGCCCCGCCGTACGCGATCGACATCTGGGTCGTCCGACCGTTCTTCACCGCGTAGTGCTCGTGGCCGTGAGCGGTCGTCCAGATCGCCTGCACGGGGACCCAGCGCTGCTGCGTGTGGTCGTCGCCCTTCATGCTCCGCCAGGCCGAGACCTTCTCGCTCGTCCGACAGGCTCCCGGATCGCCGGTGAGGTAGCAGACGTGGTGCGCCAGGTCGCAGGTCTTCTTCGGGGGCTTGCCCGCATGGAGACCGGTCTCGTCGCCGTCGTCCGCGTCGGCGATGTCGTACGCCGTGCCGTCGGGGTAGTCGGTCTCGACGGGGGCCAGAGGGTTGGGCGTGGTGGGGGTCGACGGGGTCGCGCCCACGAGGCTCAGCGCCACGCCGGTGACCGGGCCCCCTGGGTCACCCGAGAGAATGCCGGAGTCACCCAGATCCGGCACGACGGCGGACTCCGCCGGAGCGGTCGGCTCATCCACGTCCACGTCGAACACCTGGTCCCAGGTGCCGTCGGCGGAGGACGCCTCGGCCTGGATCGTGATCGACCCGTCGGGGTTGCGGACGGCATCGTCGAGCGGGCCCGGCCAGCGCGGCACGACCGACCACGCGCCCGCGTCATCGGTCACGGCCGTGCCGACCAGGAACCCGTCGGTGCCGTCACCGCCGGCGATCTGCTGGGCGACCTCTGCCTGGAGAGTCACGCGAGCACCGGCCAGCGGCGAGCCGTCCGGCAGCAGCACGCGGCCGGTGAGGGGCGGTGGGATCGTCGCCGCGCCGGCCGGCGATGCGACCTCGCCGCCTGCGGAGGCGATGAGGACGCAGGCTGAGACAGCGGCGAGACGTCGGCGACGAGGTGAGGTCACGGACATGGATGAGCTACCCCCGAGATGTGCGGTCGTCACCCGAGTGATGACGCATGCCCATGTATAGGTGGTGTGACCAGGAGCCACAAGAGCCGCGGGACACCGAGCCCAAGAGATCCTGGGGGTCGGTCGAGCCGTTGGGGACGACAGAAGGGCCCGGCGTACGCCGGGCCCTTCTGGGTGGTCGTGGAGCTGCTCGCGGGGTCAGGCGCCCCCGCCGGTGAGCTTCTCGCGCAGCGCCTGAAGCGCCTCGTCGGAGGCCAGCGAGCCGGTGTCGGCCTCGTCGACCTCGTCGCCGCCCGAGGAGTACGACGTCGCCTCGCCCGCCTCGGCCTCGGCCTGCTTGGCCTCGGCCTGCTGGCGCACGTGGGCCTCCCAGCGAGCATGTGCCTGCGCGTACTGGTCCTCCCAGACCTTGCGCTGCTCGTCGTAGCCGTCGAGCCACTCCCCCGTCTCGGGGTCGAAGCCCTCGGGGTAGATGTAGTTGCCCTGGTCGTCGTAGGTCGCGGCCATGCCGTAGAGGGTCGGGTCGAACTCCTCGACGTCCGCGGCGGTCGCGGTCTCGTTGGCCTGCTTCAGCGACAGCGAGATCCGGCGCCGCTCGAGGTCGATGTCGATGATCTTGACCATCACGTCGTCGTTGACCTGGACGACCTGCTCCGGGATCTCGACGTGGCGCTCGGCCAGCTCGGAGATGTGGACCAGGCCCTCGATGCCCTCCTCGACCCGCACGAACGAGCCGAAAGGCACCAGCTTGGTGACCTTGCCCGGCACGATCTGACCGATCTGGTGGGTGCGGGCGAAGTGCTGCCAGGGGTCTTCCTGGGTCGCCTTGAGCGACAGGGAGACCCGCTCGCGGTCCATGTCGACGTCGAGCACCTCGACAGTGACCTCGTCGCCGACGGCCACGACCTCGCTGGGGTGGTCGATGTGCTTCCACGAGAGCTCCGAGACGTGGACCAGGCCGTCGACGCCGCCGAGGTCGACGAACGCACCGAAGTTCACGATCGAGGAGACGACGCCCTTGCGGATCTGGCCCTTCTGGAGCTGGGTCAAGAAGCCGTGGCGCACCTCGGACTGGGTCTGCTCCAGCCAGGCACGACGCGACAGGACCACGTTGTTGCGGTTCTTGTCGAGCTCGATGATCTTCGCCTCGAGCGTCTGACCGACATAGGGCTGGAGGTCGCGCACGCGACGCATCTCGACCAGGGAGGCCGGCAGGAAGCCGCGCAGGCCGATGTCGAGGATCAGGCCGCCCTTGACGACCTCGATGACGGTGCCCTCGACGACGCCGTCCTCCTCCTTGACCTGCTCGATCGTGCCCCAGGCGCGCTCGTACTGCGCGCGCTTCTTGGACAGGATCAGCCGGCCTTCCTTGTCCTCCTTCTGGAGGACCAGGGCCTCGACCTTGTCGCCGACGGTGACGACCTCGTTGGGGTCGACGTCGTGCTTGATCGACAGCTCTCGCGAGGGGATGACGCCCTCGGTCTTGTAGCCGATGTCGAGCAGGACCTCGTCGCGGTCGACCTTGACGATCGTCCCGTCAACGATGTCGCCGTCGTTGAAGTACTTGATGGTGCCGTCGATCGCGGCCAGGACGTCCTCTTCGGACCCGATGTCGTTGATCGCTACCTGGGGAGCTTCGGTGTCGGCGTAAGCGAAGGCGCTGCTCGTCATATGGAAGGTGTTTCCTCGGATGGATGGAGTTGAAGGGCGGGCACGCGTGAAGCCCTGGTCACTACCATCGGGTTCCGTGGTGGACCTGAGCCGACCGCGGGGGGAGATAGCGAGCCGGTGTCCGCTACGTCCGAGACGCCGGCGGACTCCAAGCGCCCGTCGAGTCTACGCGGGGGCCGTACAGCGCGTCCAACTCGCGAGCCCACCCCTGCCTGTGTCAGATAGGTGACAGACCGTACCGGAGCGGGACCGAGAGACTCCTGGCGTGACCACACGCAGACTCGTCGCCTCCGCCGCCGTCGCGACCACCGTGATCGCAGCCTCGCTCGCCGGCTATGTCGTCGTCCACGACCGCACGGACCTCTCCCAGGGTGCCGCCCAAGCGTTGACGGTGCACGCCCGGACCGCCGACCTGTCGGGGAAGGCCCGGGCCACCGTCGCCGACGACCCGCAGATGTCGGTCACGACGATCAGCGAGGCGGACTACGCCGCCGACACCTCCGGCCTGTCCGGGTGCACCACCACCCCGAACGGCATCCAGTTCTGCCAGGCAGTCGTGACACCGCGGGCGAGCCTGCCCACCTGGGTGACCTACGTCAGCCTGGGCCGGACCGCGAACCTCGCCGACAGCGAGATGGAGGCCTACAAGGACCACACCGCCGGCGTCGCAGAGGGGCTGATGCCGATGTCGCCGGCGGTCATCGCCGGTCCCTACGCAGAGCTGACCTGGAGAGTCCCGGGCTACGACATCGTGTCGGGTTCGACGCTGGACACCTTCGTCAATGTCAGCGGCACGCGCTACGACTACTCCTGCACGGCCTCGGAGACCACCCTCGAGAAGCCGTGGCAGAACGCGTGCAGCGTGCACACCGCGCCCGCTCCCCCAGGCATGTGAGCGCTCACCTCGCCCGAGCCGGAGGCGGACAGGCCACTAGGCCAGTGACTTGCGGAGGATGAGCTCTGCCGGCTCGCCGGGCAGGAGCAGGGCACCGCTGTCGACGTAGCCGAGCCGCCGGTAGAGATGCTGCGACCTCTCGTGGGACATCGTCGAGGTGAGGACGAGGTCGTGACCAGCGGCGTGCTGGGCCCCCTCCCAGGCATCGACCAAGGCGGTGCCGACGCCGGTGCCACGCCGCTCGGGGAGGACCCAGAGCAGGTTCATGAAGGGGACCAGATCCCAGAACAGGCCCCAGCGCAAGAACCCCACGACATCACCGTCGACCACACCGACCAGCACACGGCCCACGGCCACGAGGTCGGCCAGCCGCTCCGGGGTCAGGTGCGTGTCGGCACCCGCGAGAAAGGCCAGGTCGGAGGTGTCGGCCACCCGCGTGGTCACACTCATGCCGGCGCTCCTTCGTCTCGCCCGGGATAGGGCCGCTGCGGCTAGGTGACCTCGAGTCGGAAGATGACGATCCCGACATAGCGGTCCATCCACTGCTGCTTGTGCGGGTAGAGCTCCGCCTGCTCGCTGCTCAGCCGAGGTTCGGTGCATCCCGCGACGCGCAGGCCTGCCGCGGAGAACGAGTTGAGTATGTCCGAGAACTTCCGCGTGCGTCGCGAGAGCTCGATCGACGGATCCCAGCTCGGCCGGTAGGTCCACGGCTCGGAATCGTGATAGGCGACGCCCAGACCGCCACCGTCACGCTCGGATCGTTCGACGGCGTAGCGGATCGGACTCGTCCTCGCCACGACGACGGCGCCTCCCGGTCGCAGCAGCTGCCGCGCGGCGACGAGGGTCGCAACCTCGTCGTCGGCGTAGCCGAGGGACGACAGGAAGAGCACCCGGTCGAAGCGGGACGGCTCGTCGACGGCGAGGTCAGCCAACCTCGACAGGTCGTGCTGCCGAAACCGGACGTCCGCGCCTTCCGGCACCGGCAGGAACCCTTCGGTGACGTCGAGGCCCACGACCCGCGATGCCCCGCGCGCTGACAGCTCCAGCGACTTGCCGCCGTTCCCGCATCCCACGTCGAGCACCGCCAGGCCGGCTGGGTCGCCGATGGCGTCCAGCTCGGCCGGCCACTCGACGAGCGTGTCGAGCGAGTCCGGCCGACCGCGCGCCAGCTCGTAGTCGGAAGCCATGCGACGCCACGCTCCGTGCTCGGCCATGTGACCCCTCACTCGAGACTCCGGCCCGGTCGTCCAGTCCTTGCGCTCAGGAGGCCCGCGTCGGGAGAGGGCCAGACGGTGGCATGGGTGAGCAGGAGGCAGGGCCGCTCGGGCCCGGCTGGTAGGCCGCGCACTGGTCCGGACATGCTCCGCAGGCTACGTCTTCGAGGGCCGGTCCAGGTTGTCTGGCTCCCGGGTCCTCAAGCCCGGGGGCTGGTTCAGCTTCTCACTCCTCCACTCCTGCTTCCCGGGTCTCCACGACGCGACATCGGAACAGCTGAGCAGCTGGCCTCCGGACCGCGGGTATGCCGCAGAGGGCTGGTGGACCACCGGTGGAGACGGGGTGCGTGGCCGGGTGGGCGCTCACCACCGGATGCTGTCGACCTACCTCAACGCCACGCTGCGGGCAGGCTTCGTCCTCGACGAGCTCGTCGAGCCGGTCACGCGGACGGGGCAGCACACGGCGCCCGCGCTGCCAGTCATCCGATTCCTGGTCGTCGGCTGCCACCGCGGAAGCTGACAACCACCGTCGGGCTGTCCCACACCGAGGCTCAGGCGAGCTGGCCTCCCGGATCCGTTGCCTCACTAGGTGACACCCTCGCCTGCCAGATCGTCCAGAGCGACGGCCCGACCGGTCATCGCCAACGCCAGCGCCGCACTCGGACCAGTGATCGGCTTGCCGGACCCCCAAGCATCGGTCGTTGAGGACTCCTACTCCTGGCGCACCAGGGTGGCGGTCGCCGAAGCGGCACCACCCACCTACCAGGAGGCACGAACACTGGACAGCGGCACAGAGTGCGTTGCTAGTTGGCGGGATACTGCCAACGTGGTGGACGACAAGGCGCTCAGTGAGTGGTGCCACCAGCACTTGGAGGACGGACTTGAGTCCGTGCTGTTCCGCTCGGGGCACCTCTCCGAAGTCGTCGGTGTGCAGCTCACCAGTGGGCGCCAGGTTGTGATCAAGGCGCGTCCGTACGACCCCCGCCTGATGGGCTGTCTGGCCGTCCAGGATCACCTTGCTCGGTCGGGATTCCCGTGCCCTCCGCCATTGACTGGCGTGACAAGGCTTGGCGGGCTGGCGGTGACCGCCGAAACCGCGATGCCAGGCGGCGGTCAGTCGTCACCGCAGAGTGGTGCGGCACCCTTTGCGTCTCTCCTCGCCCGCCTCATCGACTCAGCGCCCGACCCATCGAGAACACCGACCCTCGCGCCGTCACCGCCATGGACGGGGTGGGACCACCCAGGGGCACGGCTGTGGCCGGACGCTGACGATGAGGGCCGGGACCTCAACGCCCTGAGTGCGCCCACCTGGATCGACCAGGCTGCTCGGCGTGTGCGAGATCGGCTCACCTCGGGCCGTGCCTCCGTGCGCATCGGTCACGGCGACTGGGAGTCCCAGAACATCGCCTGGGCCTCCGAGGCCCCGCTGGCCGTGCACGACTGGGACAGCGTGATCGCCCAACCGGAGACATCCATCGTCGGCCTTGCAGCCGCCGTGTGGGCCGCGACTGGGGAACCGGGGGGAGCGGCTTCCGTCGCGCAGACCGGGGAGTTCATTGCCTCCTACCAAGTGGCCACTGGGCGGCCTTGGGCGCAGTCCGAGGTCCAGGACGCCTGGGCCGCCGGCCTGTGGGTCCGCCTGTTCAACGCCAGGAAGGACGTTGCCGATGGTGGCGGCCCGCAACTCCACCGCCTCGAAGGTGAAGTAGGTGATCGTCTCGCGCTCGCTGCGCTCGACTGAACCTTCAACCGCCTTCGCGGGACATCCGCTCATCGGGTGGTGCGCTACGACGGCAGAGCGTGCAGGTCGCCAGTCCGCGCGATGGCCAGGAGGTGCTCGTGGGCTCGGTCAGCGACCGGGTTCTGGCCTCGTCGTGCCGCGAGGTCGACGAGGGCCCAGAGGTCGGCGGCGCGGGCGAGCTCCAAGGTCTCGGCTGGACAGGTCCCGCGCCTCTCACACCACGCCGCCAGGACCGCATCGGCATACGCGGGCACGCGGTCGAAGCGGAGGAGGTTGCCGAGATCTGAAACTGGACAGCCCGAGTGGGCGAACTCCCAGTCGAACACGGCGGTGACGACCAGGGACTCCGGGTCGACGAGCACGTTCTTCGGGTTGGCGTCGGAGTGCACGAGGCAGCTGCGGCCGACGCTGTCGAGCAGGCTCTGCGCGTGCTCGGCGACGGCCATCAGCGAGCTCAGGTCGGCAGCCGGCCAGCCGAGGGAGTCGGCGTACTCCGCCACGAAGCCGGGCAGCCCGTCAGCCATCCCGAAGTCGCCGATCGTGAGCTCGGGATCGACGAACGGGCCCGGCCGAAGCGTCGGCATCCCAGCGACGGTCGCGACGAGGCTGCCCAGATGCCCGCCGAGGACCGCGAGGCCGGCCTCGTCCAGCGTGGTCAGGAGGAGGTCACCCCGCACGCCGGTGACGAACGACGTGACCAGGAGGCCCGGCCTGCTCCCCTCAGCGGCTCCGCGACGCACCTCCAAGACATCGGGCACCGGCACCAGACCACGGACCAGCCGGAGCACCGCGGCATCGATCTCGGGTGCCGCATCGTCACGCAGCCGCGGCGGGTAGACCCGGACGACGGTGCGCTCCCCCGCCGTCTGCGCCAGGTAGGTCTGCCCGGACCAGCCGCCGGCGAGGGGGGTCAGGTCGGCGAAGTCCATGTCGGCCAGCCTGTCAGGCGCCCAGTAGGGTCGCCACCGTGGAGGACCACCTGCCGCAGCGCGTGCGTGTCGAACGGCGTGCGGTCAGCGAGGCCGAGTCACGGCGTGCCAACGGCCCCGACTGGGACCGCTACGCCGACGAGTACCAAGCCACCCACGGTGGGTTCCTCGGCGACACCGGCTTCGTATGGGGTCCCGAGGGACTGACCGAGGACGAGGCCGGCGTCCTCGGCGACGTCGCCGGGCACGACGTCCTCGAGGTGGGATCGGGCGGCGGCCAGTGCTCGCGGTGGGTGCGCGCGCACGGCGGTGCGTCGTACGGCGTGGATCTCTCGGCGCGTCAGCTCCAGCACTCGCGGCGGATCGACGAGGAGAGCGGTATCGCCGTCCCGTCGGTGCTGGGGACCGCCACGGCGCTGCCGTTCGCCGACCGGTCCTTCGACGTGGTCTTCTGCTCGTTCGGGGCGATGCAGTTCGTCGCGGACCTCGCGGTGGCGGTGACCGAGGTCGCGCGGGTACTGCGCCCCGGGGGCAGGTTCGGCTTCTCGATCACCCACCCGACCCGATGGAGCTTCCCCGACGACCCGTCCGATGCGGGTCTCACCGCGACCTCGTCCTACTGGGACCGGCGACCCTACGTCGAGCTGGACGACGAGACCGGGAACGTCTCCTACGTCGAGCACCACCGCACGCTCGGCGACTGGGTCGAGATCCTGGCGGCGGGGGGCTTCCGGATCGTGGCCCTGCTGGAGCCCGAGTGGCCCGAGGACCACGACCGGGTCTGGGGCGGCTGGTCACGCGTGCGCGGCCGGCTCACCCCCGGCACCGCCATCTTCGCCGCCGACCTCTGCTGAGACGGACTGCGTCTGCTCGGCCGTCCTGGCTCAGGCCTTCGGCAGGAAGGGTACGGCGCGCCGACGCAGGGCGAAGGCACCGAGACCGAGCCCACCCAGGACGATCGCGAGGATGAGCCGCTCGACGTTGCGCGACCCCTGACCGTCGTTGCCGTTGATCTCGAAGTCGTAGGCCATCAGGCCCATCGACCCGGCCGGAGCGCCGTAGATCATCCCGTCGGTGTGGGCTCGCTTCGCCCCGGCAACGAGCGTGGCGTAGAGCTTGCCGTACTGCTGGGCCGTCTTCTGCCCGGCGTGCACGATCTTGACCACCCCGCGCTTGGAGAGCTCGTTGGCGCCGTTCTTCAGCTGCGGCGCACCGTCTCGCGCCTGCTGCATGCCGTTGGCGAGCTGGTCCGAGCCGGACGCCGCGGTGCTGAGCCCTCCGGAGAGCTGCTGGGCTCCCGAGTCGAGCTGACCCAGGCCGTTGGCCAGAGCCGTCGCGCCGCAACGCAGCGTCTTGTTCGGGTTGCAGCCGGGGGTGGGCGTCCCCAGCCCGGCGAGGATCTGCGATCGCAGGGAGTCGACGAGCAGCGGGACACCGGCCTGCACCGCCAGCGCCGCCTCCTTGATGCCGCACTGGGTGTGGATGCAGTCCTTGTAGTTGCCGTGCGAGAGCCCCGCGCGCAGCTGGTCGAGGCCTGCGCCCTTGTCCAGCAGCTGCTGGTCGGCCTGGGTGGCGATGGTGTTGAGGCTCGTCTGGAGAAGGGCGAGCTGCTGGTCGTAGTCGCCCCCCGTCTTGAGCCGGTTGACCATCGCCTGGACGGCGTTCTGGCAGGCGGTGACTCCCGCGCAGCCGGTCGTGTTGGCGATTCCGGTCAGCTGGGTCTGGAGGTCTCCCAGGCTGATCACCTGGAGACCGCCGATGTTCACCCCGGGGCCCTGGCTGCGGCTGAAGGAGACCGACAGGGCCAGGGTCTTCACGGCGTCGATCGCCCCGCAGCTCTTCGGGGTCCCCCCGGTGGCTGAGACCAGGCAGTCGTTCGACGGCCCCACCTCGAGTCCTTGCTGGATGGCGTTCAGGCCACCCAGCAGGCTCTTGACGGTGGGCTTGTCGTTGAGGTTGCCGACGCCCGTGGCGATCTTCGTGAGGGCGCCCAGGAGCAGCTGGTACTTATGGTTGTGCCGCAGCTGCTGGGGCAGGCCGGCCAGCGCGTCGTGCAGCTTGGTCAGGCCGGCCGCGAGCTTGTCCCCGCCCACGCTCGCCTGGTGGGCGCCTCCCGCCAGCTGGGCTGAGCCGGGAGCGGCTTGGCCCGAGAGTCCGGCCTGGAGCTGGTGAGCACCGTTGTCGAGCTTGATCAGGCCGGCGAGGAGCTGCCCGGCGCCATCGCGCAGTCGCAGCAGGTTGGTGTTGATCTTGGTCGCGCCCGCGGCCAGCTTGTCGCCGGTCTTCGCGCCCGACTGGTAGCTGGTGACGGCCGTGGCGAAGGTCGGGTTGGTCGTGGGGTCGACCGGCACGGCCGTGAACGAGACCGGCGGCAGGAGACCGTCGGTCAGGTGGGCGGTGTACCCGAACGAGACCGTGTCGGAGCCGATCGGCGGGAACAGCGTGAGGAGGTACTCCATCTGGGTGCCGCCGTGACCGTCGCCACCCATGCTGGCCGCCACGGACTGCACGTCGGTGAAGTTCTTGGGCAGGTCGAACACGACGGTGCCGACGATCGGGATCGGGACGTCGCCCGACGCGGTCTTGGTGCCACCGGCGCCGTCGGTGAAGGTCAGGGGCACGCTCTTGGTCGTGAGGTTCTTGACGGTGTAGGTGACCTTCACGTCGCCGGTGGCGCCGACCAGGTCGTTCGCCGAGACCGTCTTGCCGTCCAGCTCGTAGCCGACCGCGACCGAGATCGGCAGCTTCGCGGTGTCGAACGTGCTCACGCTGCGACCCTGTGAGACGCCGTTGACGTCGTAGTGCTGGTCGAGGACGCCGTTCTTCGGGTTCAGCCCGCCGAAGCCGTTGAGGTTGCGCAGGCCGTCGGGGTCGACCGGGTTCTGCACGGAGACCGAGCCGTGACCGGTCAGCGTCAGCTGCTCGTAGAGCCGCGAGCTGTCGACCTTGCCGTCGGCGTTCAGGTAGGTCTGGACGGTCTCGGTGTTGACCGTGGACACCCCGCTGGAGCCGCTCCCGGTGGCGAAGGCCGATCCCGGACCGAGCCCCACCAGGGCGGTGACGGTCAGCACGGCGGCGAGCCGTGCGGGCCGACCGGTGACCAGCGCCCTCATCGAGCGTCCTCCTTGTCCTTCAGCATCGGCCCGAGTCTCGTGTCGTCGGCGCCTGACTCCGGTTTGCTGGTCGTCGCGGGGGGAGCATCAGGCGTCGCCGGGGCGACGGCCTCGTCGGACGGCGTACCACCGGGAGCGACCAGGGCGGCGGCGAAGAACCCGAAGGCGAACGCCAGCAGAACACTGGTCGAGGAGGAGGCCGAGGTGCGCAGCACCTGGCTCGGGGCCTCGATATAGGTCGTCTCGTAGCTCCCGGCCAGCACGGCGGCACCCAGGAGCAGCGTCCACAACGAGAGGCGCTCGCGGCTCAGAGCGGCAGCGGCCGTGCACAGGGCCACGACCACGCCGACGGCGATCGCGTGTCCGGTCGTCGTGTCGGGCAGGAACCCGGCCCGGACCAGGTACCCCACCCAGGACAGCGCGAAGCCGACGAGGAAGCCGACCAGACGCAGCCCCGGACTGCGGCCGGGGACGAGCGCGACGACCGCCCCGCTGCCGGCCCCCATGAGTGCCACCGACTCCACGTCGAGCCCGAGGCCCGAGCTGAGCACGATCACCAGGATCGAGGCGACGGTGAGTACGGCTCCTGACAGCAAGGTGCTTCGCACGCTGCTCCCTCCCTGGCGCCCGGCCTGAGGCGGCACGGCGCATCCACCGCGCCCGACCGGGCACGGGACTGGCCCGGAGGATATAACGCAATCGGGCTCGTGGTTAACCCCCGAGTAACTTTGCAGGACCTTCGGCCCGGGGCTGCCCACCGCCTCGACGAGTCGGCGGGTCGGGTGCCCTAGGCTCCGGAGACATGGCGCGGGCGGTGGAGTCGTCGACGTCCGGCGCCACGCTCCGCGGTGGAGGCGGGGTCGCCGCGGCCGTCTTGGTGTTCAACGGCGCGACGTACGGCTTCACGATCGCCTCCGCACACCTCCTCGGGCCGACCGGGTACGGCGCCCTCGCGGCCTGGATGAACCTCCTCATGGTCGTCAACGTCGGCTCCCTCGGCCTCCAGGCCACCGCCGCGCGCCGGCTGTCGTCGGGCGAGCACAGCCTCGACGACGTCGAGCCGCACCTCGTCCGGCTCACCCTGGTCAGCTCCCTCGGCATCGGTCTGGTGCTGCTGGTGCTGACGCCGCTGATCGACGTGACCCTCCAGCTCGACGACCTGCTCATGGCGGCCCTGCTGGGCGTCTCGGCGGTGCCGCTCACTCTCGTCGGCGGCCTCAGCGGCATCTTGCAGGGTGAGCGCCGATGGGGTGCGTTCTCCGCGGTGCAGGTCTGCCTGGGCGCGCCGCGCCTGCTCGTCGGGGTGGCCCTGATGCTGTGGCGCCCGGAGCCGCGCTGGGGCGCGGTCGCCGTCACGGTCACCATGGTGGTCCCGGTGCTGGTGGGCCTGCGGGCCCTCCGGCACCGCCGAGGCCGGGTCTCCGCCGGCCGCGACGGGCTCGGCGAGGGTCTGCGCTCACTGGTGACCGAGATGGTCCACAACTCCCAGGCGTTGCTCGCGCTGTTCGCGGTGAGCAACGTCGACCTCATCGTCGCCCGGCACGTCCTCGGCTCCCACCAGGCGGGGCTCTACGCCGCCGGCCTGATCCTGGCCAAGGCCGTGCTGTTCCTGCCGCAGTTCGTCTCGATCGTCGCCTTCCCCTCGATGGCTTCGGGCGAGAGCACCCGCACGTTCGTCCTGGCGGTCGGCTCGGTGGTCGCTCTGGGAGCCCTTGCGACCGCCGCGACGGCCGTGCTCCCCGGCCTGGCGCTGGTCTTCGTCGGCGGGTCGGAGTACGCCGACGTGCGCTCGCGGCTCTGGGTCTTCGCGGTCCTCGGGACACTGCTCGCGGTGATGATGATGGTGGTCTACGCCCTGATCGCGCGAGGCGGCCAGCGCAGCGTCTACCTGACCTGGCTGGGTCTGGCCACGATCGTCGGACTCGGGCTGACCGTCCACACGGTCACGGCCATGCTCAGCGTCGTCATCGCCGTGGATGCCGTGCTCGTCGTCGTCCTGCTGGTCGCCCACGAGCGCGGACGTGGCCTGCCGGTGACGGGGATCGCGGAGCCCTTCGCCGCGGGGTGACCTCGAGCCCGTCAGTGGGCGGCGTCGTGCCAGGAGCGACCGGTGCCCACCGACACGTCGAGCGGGACGGCGAGGTCCGCCGCCCCGCCCATCTCTCGGCGCACGACCTCCTCCAGCGCCTCCCGCTCTCCGCGGGCTACCTCGAAGACCAGCTCGTCGTGTACCTGGAGCAACATCCGCGAGGCGAGTCCGGCGGCGCGGATGGCCTCGTCGACGTGGAGCATCGCGACCTTGATCAGGTCGGCGGCCGATCCCTGGATCGGCGCGTTGAGGGCCATCCGCTCGGCCATCTCGCGGCGCTGCCGGATGTCGCTGCTGAGGTCGGGCAGGTAGCGGCGACGACCCCAGAGGGTCTCGGTGAAGCCGGTGCGCCGGGCCTCGTCGACGACGCCGGCGAGGTAGTCGCGCACGCCGCCGAACGTCTGGAAGTACTCGTCCATCAGCCCCCGGGCCTCGCTCGGGTCGATGCGGAGCTGCGCCCCGAGGCCGAACGCCGACAGGCCGTAGGCCAGGCCGTAGTTCATCGCCTTGATCTTGGCCCGCTGGCCCGGCGTGACCTCGCCGGCGGGCACCCCGAAGACGCGTGAGGCGGTGATCGAGTGGAAGTCCTGCCCCGACCTGAACGCCTCGATCAGCCCGGCGTCCTCCGAGAGGTGGGCCATGATCCGCATCTCGACCTGGCTGTAGTCGGCGGTCATCAGGCAGTCGAACCCGCCACCGACGACGAAGCCCTCCCGGATGCGGCGGCCCTCCTCGGTACGGATCGGGATGTTCTGGAGGTTGGGCTCGGTGGAGGAGAGCCGGCCGGTCGCGGCGATCGTCTGGTTGAACGTCGTGTGGATGCGGCCGTCGGACTGCACGGTCTTGAGCAGACCCTCGATGGTCTGCCGCAGCCGGATCACGTCGCGATGGCGCAGCAGGTGCAGCAGGAACGGGTCCTCGGTCTTCTCGAACAAGCCCTGGAGCGCGTCGGCGTCGGTGGTGTACCCGGTCTTGGAGCGCTTGGTCTTCGGCATGCCGCGCTCCTCGAAGAGCACGACCTGGAGCTGCTTGGGAGAGCCGAGGTTGATCTCCTTGCCGATCACGCGGTACGCCTCGGCGGCGGCGTCTCGGACCTCGTCGGCGAAGTGGCTCTCGAGCCCCTCCAGGTGCTCGATGTCGACCGCGATGCCGGTCTGCTCCATCGTGGCCAGCAGGTCGACCAGCGGCAGCTCGACGTCGGCCAGGAGCCGCGTGCCGCCCGTCTCCTCGATCTCGTCGTCGAGGGTGTCGGCCAGGTCGAGCACCGCCCGTGCACGGAGCATCGCGGTCTCCGCGACCCCGCCCCCGGTGGTCTCGTCGTCGAACAGCAGCTCCTCCTGCCCCTCGTCCCCCGAGCCCTGCTTCAGCTCGCGCTTGAGGTAGCGCAAGGTGAGGTCGGCCAGGTCGTAGGAGCGCTGGTCGGGCCGCACGAGGTACGCCGCGAGCGCGGTGTCGCTGACCAGCCCGCGCAGCGGCCACCCGCGAGCCGCCAGGGCGAGCATCGGGCCCTTCGCGTCGTGGAGCACCTTGTCGCGGTCGGGCTCCCCCAGCCAGGACATCAGCGCGGCGTCGTCGTCGGGAGTGACCTCCGCCGCGTCGACCCAGGCGGCCTGCCCGTCGGCCGCGGCCAGAGCCAGGCCGCGGACCTCACCGGTGCCCGCGCCCCACGCCCCGTGCACGGTCAGGCCGGTCCGCGTGCCCTCCTCGGCGTGCTCGCCGAGCCAGGCCGCGACGTCGCCGCCGCCCAGGATGCTCCCCGAGAGGGCGAAGCCCGAGTCGTCGATGTCGTCGTGCTGGACGTCCCACGACTCCAGGAGCCGCTCGCGCAGCACCCGGAACTCCAGGGAGTCGAACAACGTGTGCACCAGCTGGCGGTCCCACGACTGGGCCGCGAGATCGGCCGGCGCCAGCTCGAGGTCGAGATCGCGCACCAGCGCGTTGAGGTGGCGGTTGCGGATGACGTCGCCGAGATGCTCGCGCAGCGCCTCCCCCTTCTTGCCGGTGATCTTGTCGGCGTGGGCGATAACGCCGTCGAGCCCGTCGTACTCCTTGAGCCAGCGAGCGGCGAAGCCGGGACCGACGCCCGGCACGCCGGGCAGGTTGTCGGAGGTCTCCCCCACGATCGCTGCCAGCTCGGGGTAGCGATCGGGGCGAACGCCGTACCGCTCCTCCACGGCGTCGGGGGTCATCCGGGCGAGCTCGGACACCCCGCGCATGGGGTAGAGCACCGTCGAGTCGTCGGTGACCAGCTGGAAGGCGTCGCGGTCGCCGGACAGGATCAGCACCTCGAAGCCCTCGGCGAGCGCCTCGGTCACCAGCGTGGCGATGATGTCGTCGGCCTCGTAGCCCTCCTTGACGAGGTGCTTGATCTTCAGCGCGTCGAGCACCTCGTCGATGAGCGGGAGCTGGCTGGAGAACTCGTCGGGTGTCTTGTTGCGCTTCGCCTTGTACTCCGCGTACTCCTGGAGGCGGAAGGTCTGCCGCGACTTGTCGAACGCGACCGCGATGTGGGTCGGCTGCTCGTCACGCAGGACGTTGATCAGCATCGAGGTGAACCCGAAGACCGCGTTGGTGTGCTGACCGGTGGTGGTCGAGAAGTTCTCCACCGGAAGGGCGAAGAACGCTCGGTAGGCCAGGGAGTGGCCGTCGAGGAGGAGCAGCCGCGGCCGGCTGGAGGTCACTGTCACGGCGTCGGGGGCGGGCACTCGCCGACTCTATCCAGCGCCGCCGACAGCCGAGCCGGCCCGATCGGGCAGGATGACGACATGAGCACCCCCAGCGCCCCGGAGTCCCTGCTCGCGGCCTTCATCGCCGGCGACGAGGCCGGCATGGGCGCCCTCAACCGCAAGCTCGGCGTGAAGATCCTCGAGGCCTCCGCCGAGCGCGTCGTGGCCACGATGCCGGTGGAGGGCAACACCCAGCCCTACGGGCTCCTGCACGGCGGGGCGTCGGTCGCCCTCGCCGAGAGCCTGGGCTCCCTGGGGTCCGCGATCCATGCCCATCCGGACCGGATCTCGGTCGGGGTCGACATCAACGCCACCCATCATCGCTCGGCGACCAGCGGCATTGTCACCGGCGTGGCGACGCCGCTGCACCTCGGGCGCAGCATGGCGTCGTACGAGGTCGTGATCACCGACGAGGAGGACCGCCGCGTGTGCACCTGCCGTATCACCTGCGCCCTGCTCCCCCGCGACCGCTGAGGCGCCGTCCTGACCGGCTGATCCGCAGGGTCGCCGTCCGACCGCACTCCGGCGTGGAGTGAGAGCGCGGTCGGTGTGCGAGCGATGAGCGAGCCTCGGCCCCTCAGCTGCCGGAGATCGTGCCCGAGACCGAGCGCGCGTGGCGCAGGCTTCGGCGTACGGCGAGCACCTGGGTCACCTGGCGGGTACCCGGGCTGCGGGAGGTCAGCCTGGCCCGCACCGCCGGCGTGGGCGCGACCCTGAGCACCGCCTGCGGGCCCAGCGCCAGTCGCGCCATGAACCGGTTGGCCTCGCGGGAGCCCGAGGCGGCGGCGGTCGCCACGTGGCCGATGCCGAGCTCCTCGGCCCAGGTGACGGCGGCCTCGACCAGCACCTTGCCGATGCCGCGCCGCCGGAAGGCCGCGACGACGGCGGCGTTGTGCACCTCGAGCACCGGCTCGGGGTTGACCGGCGAGTAGGTCCCGGCCTTGAGGAACGCCGCACCGGCGAACACGCCGTCGTAGTCGGCGACCAGGAGCCGCTCGCCCGGACGCTCCCCGAGCTGCTCGATCGTGGACGCCAGGTCGTGCAGCTGCTCCTCGGCGCCACGACGAAGGAAGGGCTGCCACAGCTCGGCCAGCTGCTCGGCGTCGGCGAGCATCGCGTCGCGCAAGGCGACCGGGGACCGGCTCATGCGGTCCTCCTACGGATTCCGGCGTGCGGGGAAGGGTGCGGGGGCGTTGTCATCCGTAGACCTCCGGGTCGACGAAGGAACGGCACCTTCCGGTCCCCCCGTCGATGCCGCACGGGCAGACTACGCTCAGTCCGCCGCTTTGTCCCTAGGTGTCCTTCGAGGAGTCATGTGATCGCCGGTTCCGGCACTGCCGTCAACGTGCTCACCGTGCTGGCCGGCTCCTCGGTCGGCGTGCTCGCGGGCAATCGTCTACCCGCCCGCACCCGCGACCTGGTGACCGACGTCCTCGGCCTGGTGACCCTGCTCATCGCCGGGATGTCGGCGATGGCGGTCGACGACCCGGCGCTGGCCGCGAAGGTCGGCCCCCACGCTCCCCTGCTGATCGTGCTCGGGTCGCTGGTGATCGGCGGGATCGTGGGTTCGCTGCTCCGCCTCGAGCACCGCGTCGAAGGCCTCGGCGGCTGGCTTCAGGGTCGGCTGTCCGGTGCGGCGGACACGACCGAGCGGGCGCGCTTCATCGAGGGCTTCGTGACGGCGTCCCTGGTCTTCTGCACCGGTCCGCTGACGATCCTGGGCTCGCTGTCCGACGGACTCGGCCATGGCGCCGACCAGCTCTACCTCAAGGCCACCCTCGACGGCTTCGCGGCGATCGCCTTCGCCTCGTCGTTCGGCTGGGGGGTCGCCGCCAGCGCGCTGACGGTCCTGGTGGTGCAGGGAGGGATCACCGCCCTCGGCGCGGCACTGGGCAACGTGCTCCCCGACGCCCAGCTGGCCGCCATCACCGCGGCCGGGGGACTCATGCTCGTCGGTGTGGCCTTCCGCCTGCTGCGCATCCGCGAGATCGCCGTCGCCGACCTGCTGCCCGGTCTGCTGGTCGCCCCGTTGCTGGTCGGAGTCGTCGCGGCCTTCCGCTAGGGAAGCGCTGATCAGTCCCGCCTGCTGCGCGCCATTGATCGGCACTTCCCTGGGCGTCACTCCCACGCAACGGGTCAATGACTTCGTGCGCGCGGCGCTAGATGTCGCCGCCGAGGTACGCCGCGCGCACCGAGGAGTCACCCGAGAGCTCCTGGCCGGTCCCCGAGCGCACGATCTCGCCGGTCTCGAGCACATGGGCCTGGTGGGCCCTGCGCAGGGCCTGACTGGCGTTCTGCTCGACGAGCAGCACGGTCGTGCCCTGCTCGTTGATCTCGGTGATGATCGAGAAGATCTGCTGGATCAGGCGCGGGGCCAGACCCATCGACGGCTCGTCGAGCAGAACCAGCCGGGGCCGCGCCATCAGCGCCCGCCCGATCGCCAGCATCTGCTGCTCACCGCCGGACATGGTGCCCGCGGTCTGGTTGGCACGCTCCTCCAGACGCGGGAAGAGCTGGAAGACCCGGTCCAGGTCCTCCTGGTACGCCGGGGTCTTGCGGTCGGTGCGCACGTAGGCGCCCATGTCGAGGTTCTCCCGCACCGTCATCCCGGGGAAGCAGCCGCGGCCCTCCGGGGACTGGCTGATCCCGAGCTTGACCCGCTCGTAGGGGGGCAGCCGGGTGATGTCCTCGCCATCGAAGACGATCTTGCCCTCACGCACCTTGCGGAGCCCCGAGATGGTCTTCAACGTGGTCGTCTTGCCGGCGCCGTTGGCTCCGATCAGCGTGGTGACCTCGCCGTCGGCACAGCCGAACGAGATGTCACGGATGGCCTCGATGTGGCCGTAGTTGACGCACAGGCCCTCGACCTCAAGAAGCATCTTCTTCGTCCACTCCCAGGTAGGCCGCGATCACGGCCGGGTTGTCGCGGATCTCCGCCGGAGCCCCCTCGGCGATCTTCCGGCCGAACTCCAGCACCACGATCCGGTCCGTCACGCCCATCACCAGGCGCATGTCGTGCTCGATCAGCAGCACGGTGAACCCCTCGTCGCGGACCTTGCGGATCAGGTCCATCAGTCGCTGCTTCTCGGCCGGGTTGAAGCCGGCGGCCGGCTCGTCCAGGCACAGCAGCTTGGGCTTGGTCGCCATCGCCCGGGCGATCTCCAGGCGTCGCTGGTCGCCGTAGGAGAGGTTCTCCGCCAGCTCCTCCGCGTGGCCCCCCACCCCGACGAACTCCAACAGCCGATAGGCCTCCTCGATCGCGACCGACTCGGTGCGTCGGTGCAGGGGCGTGCGGAACAGCGCGTTGAGCAGTCCGACCCTGCTGTTGGCATCCGCGCCGACCAGGACGTTCTCCAACGCCGTCATCGACTTGAACAGCCGGATGTTCTGGAACGTCCGGGCGATCCCCAGCTTGGTGATCCGGTGCCGCTTGAGGTTCGCCAGCGGCCGTCCGTCGAACCGGATCTCGCCCTCGGTGGCCTGGTAGACGCCGGTCATCACGTTGAAGCAGGTGGTCTTGCCCGCGCCGTTCGGCCCGATCAGGCCAAGGATCTCGCCCTCCTTGATGTCGAAGGAGACCGAGTCGAGGGCGGTGACGCCGCCGAACCGGATGGTGACGTCGTCGACCTCGAGCAGGGCCTTGCGGGTGTCGGTCTCAGACATCGACGACATCGCCTTCCAGCTCCTCGATCTCCGCTTGGGCGCGCAGCGCCCGTTTGGTACGACGGGGCGGCAGGATGCCCTGCGGCCGGAAGGTCACGATCAGCATCAGGCTCAGCCCGAAGATCAGCAGCCGCCAGTCGCTCAGGCCACGGAAGCGCTCCGGGAGGTAGGCGACCAGCAACCCGCCGACCAGGGCGCCCCAACGGTTGCCGGCACCGCCGATGAGCACGGCTGCGACGAACAGCATCGACAGCTGGAGCGGGAAGGCGTCCGGGCTGATGTAGCCGCCCTGGCCCGCGGCCAGCATCGAGCCCGCGAGCCCGCCGATCGCCGCGCCCATGGCGAAGGCGAGCAGCTTGTAGCGGAACGTCGGAACGCCCATCAGCTCCGCGGCGTCCTCGTCCTCGCGGGTGGCCTCCCAGGCGCGCCCGACCCGGCTGTTCTTGATCAGGACGTCGCCGATCATCACCAGGATGATCACGGTCAGGATCAGCCAGTAGTACGGGATGCCGTCGAGCACGCTGAAGGTGAGGAACGGCGTCTTGTGCAGGTTGTCGACCGACGGGACCAGGCCGTTCCAGGACAGGTGCGGGATCTGGAAGAGACCGTCCTGGTCGGTGCCGAGCGGGTCGGGCCCGATGCTCGGTGGTGGCGGGATGTCCTTGATGCCGCTGGCTCCTCCGAGCCAGTTGGAGTTGCGCGCGCAGATGGTGATGATCTCGCCGAAGCCCAGGGTCACGATCGCGAGGTAGTCCCCGCGCACGCGGATCGCCGGGCCGCCGAGGATCAGGCCACTGATCATGGTCACGGCGATCGCGACGGGCAGGGTCAGGAAGAAGGGCCAGTGCGCGTGCTGCGAGGTCAAGACGCCCGTGGTGTAGGCCCCGGTGGCGTAGAAGCCGACGTATCCGAGGTCGAGCAGCCCGGCATAGCCGATCACGATGTTCAGCCCGACCGCGACCAGCGCGTACGACGCGGCGTCGACCATGACCCCGCCGAAGTCGGAGTCGGTGGTGGTCAGCAGCGGCGGCCGGATGATCGGCAGCGCGTAGGCCAGCACGATGCCGACCACGATCATCGCCCACCGCACCCAGCCCTTGCGCAGGAACGGCAGCTCGATCTGGAGGGGCTTGCCCAATCCCCTGCCCAGCCCCTTGCCGAACCGCCTCGAGGAGCGCTCCGTGGCCGGGACGGTGCTGCTCATTCGGGGCCCCCATGTCCGGCGGAGGCGCGCAGCCGAGGAGACGAAGAACGTCCTGGGGCGTTCATGCCCGGGCCTTCCCGAGGGACTCACCGAGGATGCCGGTGGGCCGGACCAGGAGCAGCAGCACGAGGAGGGCGAAGGCGAAGACGTCCTGCCACGAGCTGCCGAACACCGCGCCGCCCCAGTTCTGCATGACCCCGAGCACGAGCCCGCCGACCAGGGCTCCGCGCAGGTTGCCGATGCCGCCCATGACCGCCGCGGTGAACGCCTTGATGCCGATCAGGAAGCCGGCGTCGTTGCGGGTGGTCCCGATCCGGATCATGTAGAGGGTGGCCGCGACGCCGGCCATGATCCCGCCGATCAGGAAGGTCGTGCGGATGACCCGGGTGGAGTTCACGCCCATCAATGCGGCAGCCTCGGGGTCCTGGGCCACGGCCCTGATGCCGCGACCCAGCCGCGTACGGCGGACGAAGAGGTCGAGCAGGAACATCATCAGCAGCGCCGAGAAGATCACCAGCAGGTCGATGTCCGTCACTGCGTACCCGAAGAACTCGAAGACCTTGTGCGGATCGATCGTGATGGGTGAGGAGTAGGTGTTGCGCGCCTGTGCGACGTAGTTGGCGAGCTTGTCGTCCAGGTGGAACCAGCCCGCGATCTTGTCGCGCAGTCCCATCAGCTCAGCGAGCGAGAACGACGCCCCGATCGCGGAGATGAGGATGACCAGCTTCGGCGACCCGCGCCTGATCAGCGGCCGGTAGGCCAGGCGTTCGACGAGCAGCGCGACGAGCGCCGAGGTGACCATCGCCGCTATCAGACACAGGGCGAGCAGGCCCAGGGCGCTGCCCAGGCCCTCGTCGCTGGAGCTGGTGCCGTGGAAGTAGGTGACCGTCCACGCCATCGCGAAGGTGCCGTACATGAACACCTCGGAGTGCGCGAAGTTGATCAGCTGGAGCACGCCGTAGACCATCGTGTAGCCGAGAGCGACCAGCGCGTAGATCGACCCCAGAGCCAGCCCGGTGATGGTGATCTGGGCGAAGTGGTGGAACAGGAACCCGAAGTCCACGATGGTTCCTCTCGTCGCATGCACCGTGCATCGGCTGCGGCCGGGATGCTCCCGGCCGCAGCCGATGCGACAGCGGTTGGCTGGCCCGAGCTACTGGATGGGCGACGGGTTCGCGGTGTCGAGCTTCCCGTTCGCGACCTTGTAGGCGAAGATCGTCGAGCTGGTGATGTCGCCGTGGCTGTCGAACTTGATGGGACCGCTGACGCCGGTACCGGAGTAGGCGTTGATGAAGTCGTTCATGTCCTGGTGGCTCGTCTTGCCCGCCTTGATGGCGTCCAAGACGATGTTCGCCGCGTCGTAGGACTGCGTGGAGTACAGACCCGAGTCGGCACCGTTGACGGCCTTGTACTTGGTGTTGAAGTCAGCCGGAGCGGGACCGGCCGGGGCCGACAGGATGGAGCCGTCGGCAGCCGCGGCACCCGCGGCCTTGACGAACGCCGGGTCCTCCGAGCCGTCGCCCGACATGAACAGGCCCTTGTAGCCCGCCTGGCGGAGCTGCTTGACCAGGAGGCCGGCCTCGGCGTAGTACCCGCCGTAGAAGACCGCGTCGGCACCGGAGCCGGTCACCTTGGCCACGGTCGTGCTGAAGTCGGTCTGACCGGTCTGGACGGTGTCGGTGCCGGTGACCATCGAGCCGAGGCCCTTCTGGACGTAGCTGGCCAGGCCCTTGCCGTAGTCGGAGCCGTCGTCGATGACGAACGCCTTGGTGGCCTTGGCGGTGTTCTGGATGTACTGCGCGTCGGCGGCCCCCTGTGCGGAGTCGTTGCCGATGACGCGGTGCCAGGTGGCCCAGCCCTGCTGGGTGATGGTCACGTTGGTGGCCGAGGGCGAGATCGAGGGCAGGCCGGCGGCGTAGAACGTCTTGCCGGTCGCCAGGGACTCACCGGAGAACCCGGGGCCGACCAGGGCGACGATGTTGGTGTCCTGGACGATCTGGGTCGCCAGCGGGGTGGCCTTGGTCGGGTCGCCCTGCGAGTCGAACACCTTGACGTTCACCTTGCAGGTGGGGTTGGCCTTGTTGTAGGTGTCCAGCGCCAGCTTGATGCCGCCGACCATGTTCTGGCCGAGCGCGCCATAGGGACCGGTGGTGGCACCCAGGAAGCCGATTTCGTAGTTGCCACAGGGGGCGCTGCCGCCGCTGCCACCGCTGCCAGCGGTCGAGCTGTTGCTGCTCCCGCAGGCTGTGAGCGCCAGACCCGCCGCCGCGATCACGGCAAGGGTGCGCAGTTGGGGCTTGATAGCCACTTCTCCTCCGTCAAAGCACGGCCGCACGGAGCCGTGCGGCGTTAGTCGAGATGCGGGGGAACCTAGCACCTTCGGAGGGCCAGTCCGACCCCCGACATGGGTTTTGCGCAGATCGCAACACGCTGGACACTGTGTGGCGGGACCAAAGACGGCTTGCGGCAGAGGCCTACGACCCCTCGGAGGCACCTATCCCACGCCGTGCTCGACGACGCCGTCGGCGACCTCGCGCATCGAGCGCCGCAGATCCATGGCCGTCTTCTGGATCCACCGGAACGCCTCCGGCTCGCTCAGCCCGAGGTCCCGCTGGAGGATCCCCTTCGCCCGGTCGACGGCCTTGCGCGCGGCCAGCTGCTCGCCCAGGTCGGCGACCTCCTGCTCGAGGGCGGACAGCTCGGTGAAGCGGCTCACGGCGATCTCGATGGCCGGCAGGAGGTCGCCGCGGGTGAACGGCTTGACCAGGTAGGCCATCGCTCCCGCGTCGCGGGCCCGGTCGACCAGGTCGCGCTGGGAGAACGCCGTCAGGATGACGACCGGGGCGATCCGGGCCTGGGCGATCCGCCCGGCGGCCGCGATGCCGTCGAGCACCGGCATCTTCACGTCGAGGATGACCAGGTCGGGACGCTCCCGCTCGGCGAGCTCGACGGCGGTCGCGCCGTCGCCCGCCTGGCCCACCACGGCGTACCCCTCGTCGGCGAGCATCTCGGCGAGGTCCATCCGGATGAGGGCTTCGTCCTCGGCGATGACGACGCGCCGTGGCTCCGAGGTGGTCACCCGTCCAGGCTATCCGGGCCGGCCCGCCGGCACGGTCGGCGTCCGGTAGGTTTGGCGGTCGCCGGCCGGGTTGGCGGAACGGCAGACGCGGCGCCCTCAAAAGGCGTTGTCCGAAAGGACGTGTGGGTTCGAGTCCCACACCCGGCACCCACCGGACTCGGCCCGGACTCCCGCGGGACCGAAGCCTCAGAGGCGGCGATAGGCCGGTGCGACCTCGTTGATCGCGTCGCCCATCCGGTGGATCCGTAGGGCGTTGGTCGAGCCCGGGATGCCGGGCGGCGAGCCGGCGATGATGACCACGAGGTCGCCCTCCGCGACCCGGCCGATCTCCAGCAGCGCCTCGTCGACCTGGCGGACCATCTCGTCGGTGTGCTCGACCGGCTTGGTCAAGAAGGTCTCGACCCCCCACGACAGGGCCAGCTGGGAGCGCACCCTGGCCTCGGTGGTGAAGGCGAGGATCGGGACCCGGCCGCGGTAGCGCGAGGCGCGCCGGGCGGAGTCGCCGGACTGGGTGAACGCCACGAGGTACTTCGCGTCGACGCGGTCGGCCACCTCGGCCGCGGCCTTGGCGATGACGCCGCCCCGCGTCAGGGGCTGCCAGTCGATCGCGGCCATGCTGGTCAGCTCGTGGCCCTCGGTGGAGGAGATGATGCGGGCCATCGTCTCGACCGTCTCGACGGGGTACTCCCCCACGCTGGTCTCGCCCGAGAGCATCACCGCGTCGGCGCCGTCCAGGACGGCGTTGGCGACGTCGGAGGCCTCGGCCCGGGTGGGTGCCGGGCTGCTGATCATCGACTCGAGCATCTGGGTCGCCACGATCACCGGCTTGGCGTTGCGCCGGGCCTTGTCGATGACGCGCTTCTGGAGGAACGGCACGTCCTCGAGCGGGCACTCCACGCCGAGGTCGCCGCGGGCCACCATGAACGCGTCGAAGGCCTCCACGACCTCGTCGAGGTTGTCGATCGCCTGCGGCTTCTCGATCTTGGCGATCACCGGCAGCAGCACGCCCTCCTCGCGCATGATCAGGCGCACGTCCTCGACGTCGGCCGCCGACCGGACGAACGACAGCGCGATGTAGTCGACGGAGGTCCGCAGCGCCCAACGCAGGTCCTCGACGTCCTTGTCGGACAGGGCCGGCACGCTGACGGCCACCCCGGGCAGGTTGAGGCCCTTGTGGTCGCTGACCTTGCCGCCGACCTCGACCCGGGTGGTGACGTCGTCGCCCTGGACCTTGACGACACGCAGCCGCAGCTTGCCGTCGTCGACCAGGATCGGGTCTCCCGGAGCGACATCGCCGGGCAGCCCGTCGTACGTCGTCCCACACAGCCGGGCGTCGCCCTCGACGTCGCGGGTCGTGATCACGAACTCGTCGCCGGCGGCGAGCTTCGCCTTGCCGGAGGCGAAGGTGGCAAGCCGGATCTTCGGGCCCTGGAGGTCGGCCACGATGCCCACGCCGTGCCCGGTGGCGTCCGAGGCCTGGCGGACCAGGTCGTAGCGACGCCGGTGGTCCTCGTGGTTGCCGTGGCTCATGTTGAGCCGGGCGACGTCCATGCCGGCATCGACGAGGCGCCGGATGGACTCGGGAGTGTCGACGGCCGGACCCAGCGTGCACACGATCTTGGCTCTTCGCACGTCCCTCAACCTAGCGCGTGTTGGATCGTTCCAACATTTCGTCCCGAACCTTGCCGAACGGGCCCCGGCAGGCGCAGTCAGACCACGAGGGGGCGCGCCGTCGGGGCGATCGGGCTCGGCAGGCTGGTCTCGCCGGTGAGGTAGCGGTCGACGGCCGCCGCCGCGGACCTGCCCTCCGCGATCGCCCAGACCACCAGCGACTGCCCGCGCCCCGCGTCGCCGGCCACGAAGACGCCGTCCACGCTGGTGGCGTACGACGCGTCTCGCGCGACGTTGCCACGCTCGTCGAGGTCGACCTCCAGCTGCTCGAGGAGCCCCTCGCGACGCGGGCCGGTGAACCCCATCGCGAGCAGGACCAGCTGGGCCGGGATCTCCCGCTCGGTGCCCGCCACCGGCTGGAACGACGCGTCGACCTCGACCAGTCGCAGACCGCGGACGGCACCGGCGACGTCGCCGAGCAGCTCCTGGGTCGAGACGGCGAAGACCCGGTCGCCGGCCTCCTCGTGGGCCGAGGAGATCCGGAAGACCATCGGGTACGTCGGCCACGGCTGACCCGCCGGTCGCTCCTGAGGCGGCTCGGCGAGGATCTCCAGCTGCGTCACCGAGCGCGCGCCCTGACGGGTCGCCGTGCCGAGGCAGTCGGCGCCGGTGTCGCCACCGCCGATGATCACGACGTCCTTCCCGTCGGCGGTGATCTGGTCGCCCTGCCCCGGCGCCGCGTCGAGGCCGAGCGAGGCGCGGTTGGACTGGGGGAGGTACTCCATGGCCTGGTGGACGCCGGCGAGGGCTCGGCCTGGCACCGGGAGGTCGCGGGCGACCGTGGAGCCGACGGCGAGCACCACCGCGTCGTAGCGGGCCCGGAGGGTCTCACCGGTGAGGCCGGTGCCGTCGGGGCCTGCGGAGCCGACCTCGACGCCGGCGCGGAAGACGGTCCCCTCGCGCCGCATCTGGTCGAGCCGCCGGTCGAGCACCGCCTTCTCCATCTTGAACTCGGGGATGCCGTAGCGCAGCAGGCCCCCGATCCTGTCCGCACGCTCGTAGACCGCGACGGTGTGACCGGCCCTGGTCAGCTGCTGTGCGGCTGCCAGCCCGGCGGGCCCCGAGCCGACCACGGCGACCGTGCGTCCGGAGAGCCACTCGGGTGGTCGTGGCCGGACGTACCCGGACTCCCAGGCCCGGTCGACGATCGCGACCTCGACGTTCTTGATCGTGACCGGTCCACCCGACGATGCCGGGTCGATGCCGAGGACGCACGCCGTCTCGCAGGGCGCGGGGCACAGCCTCCCGGTGAGCTCGGGGAAGTTGTTGGTCGCGTGGAGCCGGTCCATGGCGCCGTCCCAGTCGTCGCGGAAGACCAGGTCGTTCCACTCCGGGATGAGGTTGCCCAGAGGACAGCCCTGGTGACAGAAGGGGATGCCACAGTCCATGCACCGCGAGGCCTGGGTGGCGATGATCGGCAGCAGCGCCCGCCCGGGTCCACCGGGGTAGACCTCCTGCCAGTCTCCGACGCGCTCGGCGACCGGGCGCCGTTCCGCCACCTCGCGGGGGTGGCGCAGGAAGCCGCGTGGGTCAGCCATGGAGCACCTCCATGACCCGCTGGTCGACCTCGTGGGCGGGGACGCCCTCGCGCTCGGCCTGCGCCCTCGCCTCGATCACGCGGCGGTAGTCGCGCGGCATCACCTCGGTCAGCCTCGCGAGGGTGCTCGGCCAGTCGGCCAGCAGCGACGACGCGAGCTCCGAGCCGGTCTGCTCCGCATGGTGGGCGACCAGCGCGCGCAGCTCGTCGGCCATGCCGTCCGGCACCGGTCCGAGGTCGACCAGCTCGAGGTTGACCCGCTGCTCGTCCAGATCCAGGACGTACGCCGTGCCACCGCTCATGCCGGCGGCGACGTTGCGCCCGGTCGGGCCCAGCACGACCACGCGGCCACCGGTCATGTACTCGCAGGCATGGTCTCCCACCGCCTCGACGACAGCCGTCGCGCCGGAGTTGCGGACGCAGAAGCGCTCGCCGACACCCCCGCGCACCAGGATCTCCCCCGAGGTGGCGCCGTAGCCGATGACGTTGCCCGCGATGACCTGCTCGTGCGCCGCGAACGACGCCGCCCGGTCTGGCCGGACGACGATCCGGCCGCCCGAGAGGCCCTTGCCCAGGTAGTCGTTGGCATCGCCCTCCAGGCGCAGCGTGATGCCGCGCGGGAGGAAGGCCCCGAAGGACTGGCCGGCGGAGCCGACCAGCGTGAGGTCGACGGTGTCGTCAGCCAGCCCGGCCGCGCCGTAGCGCCGCGTCACGTGGTGTCCCAGCATCGTGCCCACCGTCCGGTTCACGTTGCGAACGGCGAGGCGTGCCCGCACCGGCTCTCCACGGTCGAGCGCCGGGCCGGCGAGCGCGATCAGGTCGTTGTCCAAGGCGCGGTCGAGCCCGTGGTCCTGCTCCCGGACCCGGCGCAGGCTCTGTCCGGCGAGCTGGTCGCCGACCTCGGCGACGTGGAGGAGCGGCCTCAGGTCGAGCCCCGCGGCCTTCCAGTGGTCGACGGCGGGAGCGACGTCGAGGGTCTCCACCTGGCCGATCGCCTCGTCGAGCGTGCGGAAGCCGAGCTCGGCGAGTAGCTCGCGCACCTCCTGCGCGACGTACTCGAAGAACGTGACGACGAACTCCGGCCTGCCCGAGAACCTCTCCCGCAGGACCGGGTTCTGGGTGGCCACGCCCACCGGGCACGTGTCGAGATGACAGACCCGCATCATCACGCACCCGCTGACCACCAGCGGGGCGGTCGCGAAGCCGAACTCCTCGGCGCCCAGCAGTGCGGCCACCACGACGTCCCGACCGGTCTTGAGCTGTCCGTCGGTCTGGACGACGATCCGGTCGCGCAGGCCGTTGACCAGCAGGGTCTGCTGGGTCTCGGCGAGCCCGAGCTCCCACGGACCACCGGCGTGCTTGAGCGAGGTCAGCGGCGATGCGCCGGTGCCGCCGTCGTGCCCCGAGATCAGCACGACGTCGGCGTGTGCCTTCGAGACCCCTGCCGCCACGGTCCCGACGCCGACCTCCGCCACCAGCTTCACGTGCACCCGGGCGGCGGGGTTGGCGTTCTTCAGGTCGTGGATCAGCTGGGCCAGGTCCTCGATGGAGTAGATGTCGTGGTGCGGTGGCGGGCTGATCAGGCCGACCCCCGGTGTCGAGTGCCGGGTCCTCGCGACCCACGGGTAGACCTTGTGACCGGGCAGCTGGCCACCCTCGCCCGGCTTCGCGCCCTGCGCCATCTTGATCTGGAGGTCGTCGGCCTGGGTGAGGTAGTCGCTGGTGACCCCGAAGCGGCCGGAGGCGACCTGCTTGACCGCACTGCGGCGTTCGGGGTCGTGCAGCCGGTCGGTGTCCTCGCCGCCCTCGCCGGTGTTCGACCGGGCGCCGATCCGGTTCATCGCGATGGCCAGCGTCTCGTGGGCCTCCTGGCTGATCGACCCGTACGACATGGCGCCGGTGGAGAAGCGCCGGACGATCGCCGAGACCGGCTCCACCTCGTCGACGGGGATCGGCGCGCGTCCCGTCGCGCTGGCCTCCTTGAACCGGAACAGCCCGCGCAGCGTCATCAGACGCTCGGACTGCTCGTTCACCCGCGCGGTGTACTGCTGGAAGACGTCGTAGCGTTGGGTCCGGGTCGAGTGCTGGAGGCGGAAGACCGTCTCGGGGTCGAACAGGTGCGGCTCGCCGTCCCTGCGCCACTGGTACTCACCGCCCACGGTCAGCTCGCGGTGCGCCGGACTGATCCCGCCCCGGGGGTACGCCGTGTGGTGCCGCAGGGCGACCTCCTCGGCGATCACGTCCAGGCCGATTCCCCCGAGCTTGGACGTCGTCCCCGTGAAGTACCGGTCGACGACCGCCTGCGAGAGCCCGACGGCCTCGAAGATCTGGGCGCCGGTGTAGGAGGCGACCGTCGAGACGCCCATCTTGGACATCACCTTCAGCACGCCCTTGCCCAGGGCCTTGATCAGGTTCGCCACCGCGGCCCCGGGCTCGACACTCACGTGGTAGCCGTCTCGGGCGAGGTCCTCGACCGACTCCATGGCGAGGTAGGGGTTGACCGCGGCCGCGCCGTACCCGATCAGGAGCGCGACGTGGTGGACCTCGCGGACGTCGCCCGCCTCGACCAGCAGCCCGACCTGGGTGCGGGTCTTCTCGCGTACGAGGTGGTGGTGGACCGCGCCGGTGAGCAGCAGCGAGGGGATCGGCGCCAGCTCCGCGGTGCAGTGCCGGTCCGAGAGGACGATGACCCGGGCGCCGCCGGCGATCGCCGCCGACACCTCCGCGCAGACCTCGTCGAGCCGCCGGGCCAGGGCGGCGCCGCCGCCTGCCACGTCGTACAGGCCGCGGCTGACGTGGGTGATGAAGCCCGGCATGTCGCCGTCGCGGTTGATGTGCCGGATCTTGGCCAGGTCGTCGTTGTCGAAGACCGGGAACGGCAGCGCGATCTGCCGGCAGCTGGCGGGGGTCGGGTCGAGGAGGTTGGCCTCCGGACCGATCGAGCCGGCCAACGAGGTCACCAGCTCCTCGCGGATCGCGTCCAGGGGTGGGTTGGTCACCTGGGCGAACATCTGCGCGAAGTAGTCGAAGAGCAGCCGTGGCCTGTCGCTGAGCGCCGCGATCGGCGTGTCGGTGCCCATCGAGCCGATCGGCTCGGCGGCGGTGCCGGCCATCGGGGCCAGCAGCGTGCGCAGCTCCTCCTCGGTGTAGCCGAAGACCTGCTGACGGCGGGTGACCGAGGCATGGGTGTGGACGACGTGCTCACGCGCGGGGATGTCGTCGAGGTGGATGAGCCCGGCGTGGAGCCATTCGTCGTGCGGGTTCTCGGCAGCCAGCTCCCCCTTGATCTCGTCGTCCTCGATGATCCGGTGCTCGTCGACGTCGACCAGGAACATCCGGCCCGGCTGGAGCCTGCCCTTGCGCACCACGCTCGCCGGGTCGAGGTCGAGCACGCCGACCTCGGAGGCCAGCACCACCAGGCCGTCGTCGGTCACCCAGTAGCGGCCGGGACGCAGGCCGTTGCGGTCCAGGACCGCCCCGATCTGGGAGCCGTCGGTGAACACGACACAGGCGGGGCCGTCCCACGGCTCCATCAGGGAGGCATGGAACTCGTAGAAGGCACGACGCTGCGGGTCCATCTCGCGATGGTTCTCCCAGGCCTCGGGGATCATCATCAGCACCGCGTGAGGCAGGCTGCGGCCACCCATGTGCAGCAGCTCGAGCACCTCGTCGAAGCTGGCGGAGTCCGATGCCCCGGGCGTGCAGATCGGGAACAGTCGCTCGAGGTCACCGGGGATCAGGTCCGACGACAGCAGCGCCTCACGAGCCCGCATCCAGTTGCGGTTGCCCATCACGGTGTTGATCTCGCCGTTGTGCGCGATGAAGCGGAACGGGTGGGCCAGCGGCCAGCTCGGGAACGTGTTGGTCGAGAAGCGCGAGTGGACCACGGCCAGCGCGGAGGCGAGCCGCTCGTCAGCGAGGTCGGGGTAGAACGTCTCGAGCTGGGCGGTCGTCAGCATGCCCTTGTAGAGCAGGGTCCGGCCGCTCAACGACCCGAAGTAGACGTCGGTCTCGTGCTCGGCCCGCTTGCGCAGGCAGAACGCCATCCGCTCCAGCGCCGCACCGGTGCTGCGCTGACCCCGGGCCTCGAGGAAGAGCTGGCTGAGCAACGGCATCGCGGCTCTCGCGCTCGCCCCGAGCCCGGTCGGGTCGACGGGGACGTCGCGCCAGCCGAGGAGCCGCAGGCCCTCCTCGTCGGCGAGCTCCTCGACCCGCCGACGGATCTTCGCGACGTCGTCGGCATCGGCGGCTCCGCCGGGCAGGAACGCCGTACCCACGGCGTACGCCCCGAACGAGGGGAGCTCGAAGCCCGCGACCTCGCGCAAGAACGCGTCGGGGACCTGGATCAAGATGCCGGCGCCGTCGCCGGAGCTGGCCTCCGCGCCCGCCGCGCCCCGATGGTCGAGGTTGCGCAGGGCGGTGAGGGCCTGGGCCACGATCGTGTGGCTGGCCACGCCGGTGAGGGTCGCCACGAACGCGACCCCGCAGGAGTCGTGCTCGAAGCGTGGGTCGTAGAGGCCTTGCGCGGGGGGACCCGCCTGGAGCGCGCGCATCCGGTGCTCCCGTCGTCGGCGCCCGGTGTCAGCGACAGGGGGCGATCGGGCGAGGCTGCCGGGGACGGCGTTGGCCCAAGCGCTGCCAGGATAACCACGGCCCCGCATGATCATGCGGGCTTCTTGCTCCGTGGGACACCGCTGACCCGGCACAGCGGGTCATAGCTCAGGGGTCGGCCAGGAGGACGCGGGAGAGCGACGGGTCAGTCGGGCGTGTCGAGGGATCTCCTGCGCGTCTTCTCCGGCGAGGAGGCCGCGGCTTCGATCGGGTCGTCGTCGGCGGCGACCTCGGACCCTCCGGCCGGACCGGGCTCGCCGAGCTCGGCGGGGTCGGTCTCCCCCGCCGCGTCGCCGTCACCCGGCTCGGCCTCTCCCGATGCCTCGCGCTCGGCGCCGAGGCGCTCGTCGGTGTAGACGATGGCCTCGCGCCCGGGCCGCTTCCGGCCGGCCACGACGAAGTAGACCGACGCCAGGACGAACAGCACCAGGGAGGTCCACACGTTGAGGCGCAGACCCAGGACGTGTTGGTACTCGACGTCGTCGATGCGCAGCATCTCGATCCAGCCGCGGCCGGCGGTGTAGGCCATGACGTAGAGCGCCACGACGCGGCCGTGGCCGAGGTTCCACTTGCGGTCGGCCCACAGCACGAAGCCGAAGGCCCCGAGGTCCCAGACGCACTCGTAGAGGAACGTCGGCTGGAACGTGGCGTACTGCTCGTAGCCAGGAGGCCGGTTGGCGGGGTCGATCTTGAGGGCCCACGGCGCCGTGGAGGGCTTGCCGAAGAGCTCCTGGTTGAACCAGTTGCCCCAGCGGCCCATGGCCTGGGCCACGAGCACGCCCGGCACCATCGCGTCGAGGACGGGTGGCACCCGGATGCCCTTGGTCCTCGCCCCGATCCACACCCCGATGGCGCCCAGGAGGATCGCCCCCCAGATCCCCAGGCCGCCGCGCCAGACGTACAGCGCGTCGATCGGCGTCCGACCGGCCCCGAAGTAGAGGTCGTGATCGGTGATCACGTGGTAGAGCCGGCCGCCGACGACGCCGAACGGCACCGCCCACAGGGCCAGGTCGGTCACCTCGCCGCGGGTGCCGCCGCGGGCGACCCAGCGGCGTTCGCCGATCCAGATGGCCGCGATGATGCCGGCGATGATGCACAGCGCGTACCCGCGGATCGGCAGCGGCCCCAGATACCACACACCCTGGGACGGGCTCGGGATGAACAGCGATGTCACGGCAGTCACGAGGACGCTCTCCTACGCAAGTAGCTGATGGATGTCGTGGGCGAGCTCGGGCGCGGTCGTGCCGAGGGTCCAGACCACGGGCACCGTGTCCTTGCCGTCGATGGCGAGCACCTGCGTGCCGTGGGCGACGTCGTAGCCGCCCGACGGGAGCCGATGACCCTTCGCCACCGGCACGCCGACCGCGGTGGCCACCTCCACGATCGTGCCCAGCGGCCCGGTGAGCCCCACGAACGACGACGAGAAGTGGTCGAGCCAGTCACGCACCACCGGGCCGGTGTCACGCGCCGGGTCGGTGGTCACGAACACGACCTGCGTGGCGGCGCGGTCGCGCTCGTCGAGCTGGAGCATCGCCGAGGCCAGGGTCGCCATCGTCGTGGGGCACTCGTCGGGACAGTGGGTGTAGCCGAAGAACACCAGGGTGAGGCGACGGTCGGTGGTGTCGGCCAGCGAGAACGCGCGGCCCGAGGTGTCGCGCAGCTGCGTGGTCGGTACGTCGTACGGCCGAGGCAGCACGGCTCCGGCGAACGCGTCGGCCGAGCCCTGCGCGCAGGCGCTCAGCAGCACGCCGGCCAGGGCCGCCACGACCACGGTGCCCCGCCATGGTCGTGAGGGTCCGCTCCTACTCACCGCGAGCTCCCCGGGCGAGCTCGTCGGTCAGCGCCCCGAGCGCACCCTGGGCCTGCGTGGCGTCGTCGTGGTCGAGCAGGCACCGGACGAACGCCGAGCCCACGATGACCCCGTCGGCGTACGACGCGACCTCCGCGGCCTGGGCACGGGTGCTGACGCCGAGCCCGACCGCCACCGGGGTGGCGGCGCCCGCGGCCGCGATCGCCGCCTTGGACCGGGCCACCAGCGGCTCCGCCAGTCCGCTGGTCGTCGTGCGTGCGCCGGTCACGCCCATCACGGCGGCGGCGTAGACGAAGCCCCGACACGCAGAGGTGGTCAGGGCCACCCGCTCGTCGGTCGACGAGGGAGCCACGAGGAAGACCTTGTCGAGGTCGTGCGCGTCGGCCACCGCGATCCACTCGGCGCCGCTGTCGGGAGTCAGGTCGGGCGTGATCAGTCCCGCTCCCCCGGCGCCGGCCAGGTCGGCGGCGAACCTCGCGACGCCGTAGCGGTCGACAGGGTTCCAGTAGGTCATCACCAGGACCGGGACGCCGGTGGTCGCGACCGCCTCGACGGTGCGGAGCACGTCGCTGGTGCGGACCCCGCCCTCGAGCGCGCGCTGGGCGGCGGCCTGGATGGTCGGCCCGTCCATCACCGGGTCGCTGTAGGGCAGGCCGACCTCGATCACGTCGCAGCCGGAATCGACCATGGTCCGCAGGGCCGAGATGCCGCCCTCGACGCTCGGGAACCCGGCCGGGAGATAGCCCACGAGCGCCGCTCGTCCCTCGGAGCTCGCCCTCTCGAAGGCACTCGCGACGCTCACTGGCCCTCCGTCTGGCCGAGGTGGAACCACTCGATGGCGGTGCCCATGTCCTTGTCGCCGCGGCCCGAGAGGTTCACGAGCAGGATGTCGTCGGCGTCGTAGGCCCGGGCAGCGCGGAGCGCGCCGGCCACGGCGTGGGCGGACTCGATGGCCGGGATGATGCCCTCGGTGCGGCTCAGCAGGGCCATCGCGTCCATGGCCTCCGCGTCGGTCACCGGCGCGTACGTCGCGCGGCCGGAGGCCGCCAGATGGGCGTGCTGGGGGCCCACGCCGGGGTAGTCGAGCCCCGCGGAGATCGAGTGGGACTCGATGGTCTGGCCCTCCTCGTCCTGGAGGACGTAGGTGCGGGCGCCGTGCAGCACGCCGCGGTCGCCGGCCTTGATGGTGGCGGCGTGCCGACCCGTCTCGAAGCCGTCACCGCCCGCCTCGAACCCGAGGATCTCGACATCGTCGTCGAGGAACGCGGTGAACAGCCCGATCGCGTTCGAGCCGCCGCCCACGCAGGCCGCCACGCCGCGCGGCAGCACGCCGTACTGCTCCAGGCACTGCGCGCGAGCCTCGTCGCCGATGCCGCGGGTGAAGTCGCGCACCATGCTGGGGAAGGGATGAGGGCCGGCCGCGGTCCCGAAGAGGTACGCCGTGCGGTCGACGCTGGCGACCCAGTCGCGCAGCGCCTCGTTGATCGCGTCCTTGAGCGTCGCGCTCCCGGAGTCGACCGGCACGACCCGGGTGCCGAGCAGCTGCATCCGGGCGACGTTGAGGGCCTGCCTCTCGACGTCGACGGCGCCCATGTAGACGGTGCAGTCGAGCCCGAAGTACGCCGCCGCGGTCGCGCTGGCGACGCCGTGCTGGCCGGCGCCCGTCTCCGCGATGACCCGGGTCTTTCCCATCCGCCGGGTCAGCAGCGCCTGGCCGAGGACGTTGCGGATCTTGTGGGCGCCGGTGTGGTTGAGGTCCTCGCGCTTGAGAAGGATCCGACAGCCGGCCCGCTCCGAGAGGCGCCGCGCGTCGTAGAGCGGGCTGGGCAGGCCGGCGTACTCGCGGGACACGGTCGCCAGCTCGTCGGTGAACCCGGGGTCGGCCATCGCCTCCTGCCAGGCCACGGTCAGCTCGTCGAGCGCCCCGACCAGGGCCTCGGGCATGAACCTGCCGCCCCAGCCGCCGGTCTCGCCGCCGAACCAGCCCCGCTCGTCGGCGTCCCACCTCGTCACGCGGTGATCCCCGTCATCGCCCGGACACCCGCCTCGGGGTCGCCCTCTGAGACCAGCGCCTCGCCCACCAGCACCGCGTCGGCCCCCTCGGTCACGAAGCGGCGGACGTCGTCGGGTCCGCCCACGCCGCTCTCGGCGACCCGGACGGCGCCCGGCAGCTGCGGCGCCAGTCTCCCGAACGTGCTCGGGTCGACCTCGAGCGTCTTCAGGTTGCGGGCGTTGACCCCGACCAGGACGGGCCCGAGCTCCGCGGCGCGCTCGGCCTCGGGCTCGTCGTGCACCTCGACCAGGGGGGTCAGCCCGAGCTCGCACGCCGCGTCGTACATGGCGCGCAGCAGGTCACCGGGCAGCGCCGCCACGATCAGCAGCGCCAGGTCGGCACCGTGGGCGCGAGCCTCGAGGAGCTGGTAGGGGTCCACGACGAAGTCCTTGCGGAGCACCGGGATGTCGACGGCCGCGCGGACGGCGTCGAGGTCGGCCAGCGAGCCTCCGAAGCGGCGCTCCTCGGTGAGCACGCTGATGGCGGCTGCCCCTCCGCGCTGGTAGGCGGCGGCGAGACCGGCCGGGTCGCCGATCTCGGCGAGGTCGCCCTTGCTCGGGCTGCGACGCTTCACCTCGGCGATGACCGCGGAGCCCACCCCGCGCAGGCGCGGCAGCGGATCGAGGGGCGGCGGCACGTCGAGCAGGCGTGCGCGCAGCTCTGACTCCGGCGTAGCCGCGCGGCGCGTCGCGAAGTCCTCGCGCACGCCCGTGACGATGTCGTCGAGCACGGACATGCGGGGCCTCCAGTGCCTCCTCGGTCAGGTCGGAACGGCGCCAAGCCTCTCACGCACCGCCAACCCGGCAGGACGCCGCCCGGCTGGCGACCGGCGCGCAACCGGATCGTGGCGCGGGCTCAGGGAGCCAGCCAGCTACCGGGCAGGTTGCGCGCGACCATGAACGCCGTCACCGCCACGACCACCCCGATCCTGACCCACGACGGGACCGGCGGCACCACGGCCACCTCGCGGCCGGCCCAGGCGGCGTGGCTCCACCGCACGAACAGGACTACGGCCACCGGGATCGTGAGCACCAGGAGGAGGTTGCTCGACGCGGCGGCGCCGAGGTGACCGTTGCCCAGGTCGTTGACGGCGCGCAGGCCGCCGCAGCCCGGGCAGTAGACACCGGTCAGGGCGTAGAGCGGGCACACGCCCCACGAGTGGCGCACGTGGGGATCCCGCACGTGCAGCGCCAGCGTCGCCGCACCCATCAGCGCCGCGCCGACCAGCGGGCCACGGATGCGCCGGGCCCGCGGCCGCAGGCCTGGTGGAGCCGCCGTCAGGGTCATCAGTGACCGGAGCTGTTCAGCCCCATCTTGGCCATCACCACGAACACCACCAGGGAGGCGACGCCGATCGCCACGCCCACCCAGAAGACCGGCAGGCTGATCGGGTCGAACATGAGCCCGATCCCGGCCACGACGAAGCCGAGCATCGCGACCGTCACCGCAGCCCAGGCGGCTGGGGTGTTGCCGTGGTTGTCAGACATGCAGGGCTCCTCGAAGGCACCTGAGCGGTGGGGGTGCTCGCATCCTAATGGTCCTCGCCCGCGGTCGGATCACGCCCCTCGTCGATGGCGCGCCACAGGTCGATGTCCTCCATCTGGGCCGGATCCGGTGGCGGCGTCGGGCCGCCCGGCGCGTCGTACCTGGTGCCCATCTCGGGCCAGCTGCGCACGTGGCGTACGGCGAGCAGGGCCGCCAGCAGCGCGATCACAGCGACGAGGACCCCGGCGTACCACCAGGCGGTGGTGTGCGCCCCGACGGGCGAGCTGCCGACGCTCACCGTGGCGGACCGGGCCGACGTGAGGGCGGACGCGCGGCCGACCACGGCGGTCGCCACGAGCCCGACGGCGACGACCACCCCCAGCAGAGACAGAACCCGCCGCGCGGGGCCGCGGGTCACCAGCAGGACTCCCCACGCGGCCAGCCCCACCAGCCCGAGGGCGCCCGCCAGCGGGACGTGACCGCCCGACTGCTCGACCAGGGCCGAGCCGGCGCGGGAGTCGGGTCTCGCCCAGGGCTTGTCGCCGGCCAGGGCGCTCAGTCCGGTCCCGGCCACGCCGAGGAGCACGACCGGAGCGAACCAGCGCCGACCCTCAGGAGGCTGCGGCGCCATCGCCCGGACCGACCTCCCAGACCTGGCCGTCGTCGAAGCAGGTGCGGGTGCCGGTGTGGCAGGCCGGACCCTCCTGGTCGACCTGGAGCAGGACGGTGTCGCCGTCGCAGTCCAGGCTGACCCGACGCACCCATTGGCGGTGACCCGAGGTCTCCCCCTTGGTCCAGTACTCCTGGCGGCTGCGGCTCCAGTACGTCGCCCGGCCGGTGGCCAGGGTGCGGGCGAGGGCCTCGTCGTCCATCCAGCCCAACATCAGCACCTCGCCGGTGTCGTGCTGCTGGGCGATCGCGGGGACCAGCCCGGCGTCGTTCCGCCGGAGACGGGCGGCGACGCGGGGGTCCAGATCCATGGGCCCGAGTCTTCCACTGCCCCGTTCGGACCTGCGCGGCGTCCGCCAACGACGTCTCAGGAAGGTAAAAGTTTCGGGGGCCTCCCTCGATCGTGCGCCGGGACGCTCCGGTGGTGCGGTGGCTCGGCGGGCGACCGCGAGCGGCCGCCCGCGGCGACCGCGTGGAGCGGGCACGGGCACGGTGAGCCGCGAGCCGGTGCGAGCCGGTGACTCCTCAGCGGGCACCTCAGGACCCGTGCACGATCTCGTGGGCCCTGGGGCTCCTGAGGCACGAAACCGCCAGTGCAACACGGGTTTTGGATGCTGAACACGTGGCCGTTCGCCCCGATGGCTCCCCGGAGCGGCTGCGGGCCCGCCGTGGGCGTCGGGCGAGCGGCGGTCAGGGATGCTCGGCCGGTCGGACCTCGAGTCGGCGGCGGGTCGACCACGCCGGGGACGGCACGCAGGCAAGGTCTGGCCCGCCCGGGCCGCGAGCCCCTCGCCCCGCGCTGAACGTCAAGTTTCTCCTAAGTCGGCCCGTGAGAAGAGGTTGGTTCGCTACCTTCGTCAGCACGTGGCCATACCCCCCAAGCCCATGGTCACTGCGAACGGCGCTCGCGCTCTCCATGCGAGCGCCGTTCTGGGATTTCCGGGCTCTCCCGCGTGATGAGCCCTCCCTGGGTCGGCCCACGAAGGGTCGGGTTGCGGGTCGGGTTGCGGCGTGGCGTCAGCGGACGGCGTGACCGGCCTCGGCGAGCGCGGACTTCACCTCGCCGATCGTCACGGTCCCGAAGTGGAAGACCGTGGCGGCCAGGACGGCGTCGGCGCCCGCGTCGACGGCGGGGGGGAAGTCGGCGGCGGCCCCGGCACCGCCCGAGGCGATGACCGGGACCGTCACCGCCGAGCGCACCAGGCGCAGCAGCTCGAGGTCGAAGCCGGCCCGCGTGCCGTCGGCGTCCATCGCGTTCAGCAGGATCTCGCCGGCACCGAGCTCGGCGCCGCGCCTCGCCCAGGCGACCGCGTCGAGCCCCGCGGAGGAGCGTCCGCCGTGGGTGGTGACCTCGAACCCCGAGTCGGGCCTCGTGGTGCCGGACGACCCGTCCTCGGCGCGGCGCGCGTCCACCGAGAGGACCAGCACCTGGGAGCCGAAGCGGTCGGCGATCTCGCCCACCAGCTCGGGGCGGCGGATCGCGGCGGTGTTGATGGCGACCTTGTCGGCACCCGCCCGCAGCAGCCGGTCGACGTCGGCGACGCTGGAGACGCCGCCGCCCACCGTCAGCGGGATGAAGACCTCCTCGGCGGTGCGCGAGACCATCTCCATCGTCGTGGCGCGGCCCTCGTGGGAGGCCGAGATGTCGAGGAAGGTGAGCTCGTCGGCGCCCTCGGCGTCGTAGCGACGGGCGAGCTCGACGGGGTCGCCGGCGTCGCGCAGGTCCGCGAAGTTGACGCCCTTGACCACGCGCCCTCCGTCGACGTCGAGGCAGGGGATCACCCGGACCGCCACGCTCATGGGTCGCTCGACGGGGCGGCACCCGTCGAGACCCTGGCCAGGGCCTCCTCGAGGGTGAACCGCCCCTCGTACAGCGCGGTCCCGATGATCGCGCCCTCGACGCCCTCGGGCACGAGCCCGGCCAGAGCCTCCAGGTCGCTCAGCTCGGTGACTCCCCCGCTGGCCACGACCGGCCGGTCGGTGGCGGCGCACACCTGGCGCAGCAGGGCGAGGTTGGGCCCTTGGAGCATGCCGTCCTTGTTCACGTCGGTGACGACGTAGCGGGCGCAGCCCTCGGAGTCGAGCCGGGCGAGCACCTCGTAGAGGTCGCCGCCCGCGCGGGTCCAGCCGCGAGCGGCGAGGGTGCGACCGCGGACGTCGAGCCCGACGGCCACGCGGTCGCCCCACGTGGCGATCGCCGACGCGCACCAGGGCGGCTGCTCGAGCGCCGCGGTCCCGATGTTGACCCGGCGGCAGCCACTGGCCATCGCCGCGGCCAGGGACTCGTCGTCGCGGATGCCGCCGCTGAGCTCCACCCGGATGTCGACCCGGCCGACGATCGAGGCGAGCAGCTCGCGGTTGTCGCCCCTCCCGAACGCCGCGTCGAGGTCGACCAGGTGGATCCACTCCGCGCCGGCCTCCTGCCAGCGCAGGGCGGCCTCGAGCGGGTCGCCGAAGCGCTTCTCCGAGCCCGCCACACCTTGGACCAGCTGGACGGCCCGACCGTCGGCGACGTCGACGGCGGGGAGCAGCTCGAGCCGGGTGGACACCGCCCGACCCTAGCCTCGGCGCACCCGGCGACGCGTTCCCGTCTCGCCGCGCACCGCGGCGACGACGTCCGCGATCTCGACCGGGCGTGTCGTGTCGACGACGAGCGTGCGGGGCGCGCCCAGGGCCTCCGGGTGGTCCGCGGCGTCCCGGATGCGACTCAGGGTGTCCTCGTCTGGCGGCAGGTGCGGCCAGGACCTGGTGCGCTGGGCGTAGCGCTCGACCGCGACGGCGGCGGGCACCTCGCATCGCACCTCGACGAGGTCTGCCCACCACGGGACCAGCAGGTCGCGCACGCGCTGGGTGTCGCGTCGTGGCGCGACCCAGATGTCGACGACGGCCTCGCCGGCGAAGGCCTCGAGGCGACGCCCCAGCTCGGCCTCGGCGTCGAGTCGCAACCACTCCAGGGGTGTGCCCTCGGCACCGACGGACAGCTCCTCCTTGATCTCGTCCAGGGACACCCACGGCACGCCCAGGCGCTCGGCGAGGGCCGCCGAGAGACCGCTCTTCCCCGACGCCGGGACGCCGGTGACCACGACGAGCCGGTTCACCGGCGCGCCACCATCAGCCGGACGACGGGGAAGACGACCAGGCTGACGACCAGGGCGCCGAGCCGGGCGGCCCAGTCGGGCCGGAGCACCCAGACCAGCACGTTGACCACGAACAGCAGCCCGAACGTCGCCCCCAGCTCGGCGCGTCGTCGCGCCGCGAGAACGCCCGGCGTCAGGCGTCGCCGCGGGATCCACCCGGTCAGCGCCTTCTTGCGGGCCTGGGCCCGGGCGCGGCGCTCGGCCTCGCGCTGACGGGCCGCCGCCGCCTCGGCGGCCACCCGCTCCCGCTCCGCACGCCGCCGGGCGCGCTCCCTGCTCACCGCCGGCTCACAGCGACTCGACCCAGGCGCGCAGGAGCGCGGCACCGGCGTCGCCGGACTTCTCGGGGTGGAACTGGGTGGCGCTGAGGGGTCCGTTCTCGACCGCGGACACGAAGCGGTCTCCGCCGTGCTCGGACCAGGTGACCAGCGGCGCGGCCGTGCGGCCGTCGGTGTGCAGCGCCCAGGACCGCGCGGCGTAGGAGTGGACGAAGTAGAACCGCTCCTGCTCGAGCCCGGCGAACAGCGAGGACCCGGGAGGCACCTCGACGGTGTTCCAGCCCATGTGCGGCACGACGTCCGCCTGAAGTCGCTCCACGACGCCGGGCCACTCCTCGCAGCCCTGCGTCTGGACGCCGTGCTCCACCCCGCGCTCGAAGAGCACCTGCATCCCGACGCAGATGCCGAGCACCGGCCTGCCCCCCGCCAGGCGGCGTCCGATCGCCCGGGGTCCGTCGACGGCCCGCAGCCCGGCCATGCAGGCGGCGAAGGCCCCGACGCCGGGGACCACCAGCCCGTCGGCGTTCTCGGCGACGCCGCGGTCGGCGCTGAGCTCGACCGCGGCTCCGGCGCGCTGGAGTGCGCGGACGGCCGAGCGGAGGTTGCCGGAGCCGTAGTCGAGGACGACGACGCTCTTGCCGCTCAGAGCGCACCCTTGGTCGACGGGACGCCGCCCTCTCGCGGGTCGAGCGCGACGGCGTCTCGCAGGGCGCGGGCGAAGGCCTTGAACTGGGCCTCGACGAGGTGGTGCGGGTCTCGGCCCGAGAGCACCCGCACGTGGACCGCGATCTGGGCGTGGAAGGCGAGGGTCTCGAAGACGTGCCGCGTCAAGGACCCGGCGTACGCCGGTCCCGTGTCGCCGCCGATCGAGGCGTAGGCCTGTCCGTCGGGCTCGCCGACGTGGACGCAGTAGGGGCGGCCCGACACGTCCACCGCACACTGCACGAGCGCCTCGTCGAGCGGCACCAGGGCGTCGCCGAACCTGCGGATGCCGCGCTTGTCCCCCAACGCCTCCCGCAGCGCCTGACCCAGCACGATCGCGGTGTCCTCGACGCTGTGGTGGGCGTCGATGTGGGTGTCGCCCTCGGTGAGGACCGTGAGGTCGACGAGCGCGTGGCGTGCCAACGACGCGAGCATGTGGTCGTAGAAGCCGACCCCGGTCGAGACGTCGGCGAGGCCCGACCCGTCGAGGTCGACCTCGACATGGACCTTGGACTCCTTGGTCTGCCGGTCGAGGCTGGCGCTCCGGGTCATCTGCTCATCTCTTTCGTCACGGCGGTCAGTGCCTCACGGAATGCTGCCATCTCGGCGGGGGTGCCGACCGAGACCCGCAGCCAGCCTTGGGGTCCGATCTCGCGGATCAGCACCCCGTGGTCGAGGAGCCCCTGCCAGACCGCATGGGGGTCGCCGAAGGTCCCGAAGAGCACGAAGTTCGCGTCGCTGTCGGCGACGCGCAGCCCCTGGTCCCGCAGCCAGTCGACGGTGTGGTCGCGCTCCTCGCGCAGGAGGTCGACCGCACCCAGGAGCTCGTCGGCGTGGCGCAACGCGGCCTGGGCGACGGCCTGGGTGGTCGCCGAGAGGTGATAGGGCAGGCGGACCACGCGCAGGGCGTCGCACACCTCCGCCGAGGCCGCGAGGTAGCCCAGCCGCGCCCCGGCCAGCGCGAAGGCCTTGCTCATCGTGCGGGTGACGACGAGGTTGGGATGGGCCGGGAGGAGCTCGAGTGCGCTCGGGGTGCCGGCCCGCCGGAACTCGGCGTACGCCTCGTCGACGACCAGGAGGCCGCCGTCCAGCACGGCGCACAGGGCAGTGATCGCAGCCGGCGGGAGCGCCGTGCCGGTGGGGTTGTTCGGCGAGGGCAGCAGGACCACGTGGGGACGGCGCTCGCGGACCAGGGCGACGGCCCGGTCGACGTCGAGGCCGAAGTCCTCGTCGCGGTGCCCCACCTCCCAAGCGGTGTGGGTGTCGCGGGCGTACTCGGGGTACATCGAGTACGTCGGGGCGAAGCTCAGCGCGGTGCGTCCCGGTCCGCCGAAGGCCTGGAGCAGGTGCAGCATCACCTCGTTGGAGCCGTTCGCGGCCCAGACCTGCTCCGGCCCCACGCCGTGGCCGAGGTACGCCGCCAGGCCCTCGCGGAGGGCGACGAACTCGCGGTCGGGGTAGCGGTTGAGGCGGCCGGCCGCCTCGGCCACCGCCTGCGCGATGTCGTCGACCACCGCTCGGGACGGCGGGTAGGGATTCTCGTTGACGTTGAGCTGCACCGAGACGTCGAGCTGCGGGGCGCCGTACGGCTCGATCCCGCGCAGCTCCTCCCGCAGCGGAAGGGAGGTCGCCGGTCTCATCGGTCGAACCGGATCGTGATCGCCGCGCCGTGGCCCGGGAGGTCCTCGGCCTCGGCGAGGGTGACGACGTGCCCGGAGACCTCCGCCAGCGCGTCGCGGGTGTAGTCGACGACGTGGACCGCCTTGCGGAACGCGCGCACCGACAGCCCCGAGGAGTGGCACGCGCAGCCCGCCGTCGGGAGGACGTGGTTGGAGCCGGCGCAGTAGTCGCCGAGCGAGACCGGAGCGAAAGGTCCGACGAAGACTGCGCCGGCATTGCGTACCCGGGAGGCGACGTCGGCGGCCGCGGCGGTGTGGATCTCGAGATGCTCGGCGGCATAGGCGTCGACGACCGCGAGGCCCTGGTCGAGGTCGTCGACGAGCACGATCCCCGACTGCTGGCCGCCGAGTGCCTCACGCACCCGCTCGGCGTGGCGCGTCGCGGCGACCTGCTTGCCCAGCTCGGCCTCGACGTCGTCGGCCAGGCGCAGGGAGTCGGTGACCAGCACGCTCGCGGCCCGGGGGTCGTGCTCGGCCTGGCTGACCAGATCGGCCGCGACGTACCCAGCGTCGGCGGTGTCGTCGGCCAGGATGGCGATCTCCGTGGGGCCGGCCTCGGCGTCGATGCCGACCCTGCCCTTGAGCAGGCGCTTGGCCGCGACGGTGTAGATGCTGCCGGGGCCGGTGACCATGTCGACCCGGGCGCACTCCCCCGCGCCGTAGGCGAACATCGCGATCGCCTGGGCCCCGCCCACGGCGTACACCTCGTCGACGCCGAGCAGTGCGCACGCCGCCAGGATCGTCGCGGCGGGCAGTCCGTCGTTGTCGCGCTGCGGCGAGCTGGCCAGGGCGATGCTCTCGACCCCGGCCATCTGGGCGGGGACGACGTTCATGACCACGCTGGAGACCAGCGGGGCAAGGCCTCCGGGCGCGTAGAGCCCGACCCGGCGTACCGGCACGAGCCTGCGGGTGACCGTGGCGCCCGTCGCGAGCGAGGTCGTGACGTCGTGCTCGAGCTCGGCCGCACACGTACGCCGTAGCCGCGCGATCGACTCCTCGAGCCCGGCGCGCACCGTGGGGTCCAGCCGGTCCAGCGCCTCGGTGAGCGCCTGCGGTGGCACCCGGACCTGCTCGGGAGCGATCCCGTCGTACCTCAAGGAGAGCTCCTGGATCGCCGGCATCCCGCCGGTCCGGACCTGCTCGCAGATCGGCCGGACCAGCTCGACGGCGGCATCGACGTCGAGCTCGGCGCGCGGGACGACCTCGCGGTAGTCCGCGGGGTTCGCGCCGCGCAGGTCGATACGCCGGATCATGAGGCGAATTCTAGGGCGCGGCGCGCCGCCGGACCCCGCCAGCCCACCCGGCGGAAGGCTACCGTTGCGCCATGAGCGACTCGCTCCCGATGTTCCCGTTGAACACGGTGCTGTTCCCGGGCATGAGCGTGCCGCTGCGGGTCTTCGAGGACCGCTACCGCGCTCTGGTCCACCATCTGCTCCGGGTCGAGAACCCGGCCGACCGGGTGTTCGGGTCGGTGGGGATCCGCGAGGGGTACGAGATCGGCGAGCACGGCGCCCAGTGGCTGTTCCGGGTCGGCTGCCGGGTGAAGATGACCGAGGTGGACGCCCACGCCGACGGCACGTTCGAGCTGGTCGCGGTCGGGCTCGACCGGATCGAGCTGGAGCGGCTGGACGTCAGCGGGGCCTACCCCGTGGGGCAGGTCAACCCCCTGGCCGAGCACGACGTGCGGGTGCCCGACGAGCTGGCCCGGACCGCCCGCCTGACCTACGAGCTGTACCGCCAGGCGCTGCTCGAGATGGACCGGGCCGCTCCCGACGAGACGCTCCCGACCGATCCGGCGTACCTCTCCTGGGCCCTGGCGGCGCTCGCCCCGCTGAGCATCGGCCAGCGGCAGTCGCTGCTCGAGGCCGAGGACGCCGACGACCGCCTGCACATGGTCACCGACGTCCTGCGCGCTGAGCTGCGGACCATGCAGGTGCTCCCGTCGCTTCCGGCGACCGAGATAGCCCGCACCCGCTGGTCCCCCAACTAGCGCCGAGGCGGTCAGTCGGTCGAGACCTTCAGGGAGAACCTCGCGACGCCGTCGTCGAGCCACGACGAGATCCCCAGGGCTCGCAGCGGAGTGAGGTTGGCAAGGCCCTCGGGGTCATCGCCCGACGACGCCTTGTCGATCGTCGCCTGGAGCGCGTCGACGTTCACGTAGAGCACGGCGTTGGCGTTCGCCGCGTCGGGTACGACGTCGGAGAAGGTGCCGTCGCCGCCGAGGTCGCCACCGGCCAGGACGTGCTGGCGATAGGCCTCACTGGGTCCGACCGAGATCAGGTCGCCCGACGAGCTCGAGCCGAGCAGCGGCGTGTCGCCGACCTTGGCCCGGATCTTGCCCAGCACCTGCTCGATGGCAGTCGCGTCGCCCTTGACGGTGGCGGCGACCGGTACGCCCGCGCCGTCGTCGGTGCCTTCGGCAGCCTTGACGTCGAGGTCCTTCCCGACCGAGACGACGACGCCCTTGCCCAGCAGGGTCTCGATGTCGTCGGGGATCGTCAGGCCCGTCGCCTGCGACAGCTCACGCTCGATGTCGTCCTTCGACATCCCCTCGCCGAGGCGGCCCGTGGCGGAGTCCAGCTCCTTCTCGAGCCAGCCGGGGGTGAACGACGTGCTGAGCGCGGCGGCGGTGTCGTCGGGCAGGCCGGCGACCAGCTGGCCCCCCGTGCGGCCGGTCAGCTGGGCGAGCTGCGGCGAGCTTGCGTCACCTGCTGCTGCGAGCTCCAGCCCGTCACCGGTGAAGCGCACCGTCGCGGCACCGCCCCGGAACGTCGACAGGGCCTGGGAGAAGGGGTCGCCCGCGCTCTGGGGGGTGGCGTGGAAGGCGCTGCTCTGAACGGTCCCGGACTCGGACTCCGCGAACGACTCGCCGCCGGGCCCGAACATCCCACCGCCCAGCACGCTCCCGAGCTCCTTGCCGAGCACCGTGCCGATGTCGGGTGAGGCGTAGGCGTTCACCACGCCCGCCTCGCCGACCGCCTTGGTCCACTTCTGGTACGTCGCGTCGTCGGCGAGGTCGGCCTTGTCCGCGTCGGTGGAGACCTCGTCGGCGACCTCCTGTGACTCTGCCAGGGTGGCCCACCCGTCCTTGACCACGACACCGAGGTGGTGCTCGGCGCCGGAGCACTTCTCGAGCTTTGCGATGCCTGCGCGGGCCTGGTCCTCGTCCGTGACCTGGACGACGACCACGACGTGGGGCCGGTCGCCCCCGAGCGGGACCGCCGCGGCCGCCATCCGGTCGCCGAGCCACGGGTCGATGTCGCGGGAGTAGTCCAGGCCGGAGCAGCCGGCGTCGGTCACGAGCTGGTAGCCGATCTTGTGCCGCAGGTCGGCGACGCTGCTCACCCCGACCTCGTGCTTGAACGCCGGGAACTTGTCGAGCGTGCGGAAGGCGTCGAGCTTCTGACCACCGGCCGGGTCGAGGTCGAGGCTGATGTACGCGACGGTGTTCGCGGGCAGGGCCTCGGCGGGCTGAGCGCCCTGCCTGAAGAAGCTGAGCGCCGCCCAGGCACCGGCGCCCGCGCCGAGGAGCACCACGACGCCTCCGGCGACCCACAGCCCACGGCGCCGACCGCGCGTCGGCGGAGCCACGCCGTCCGGCGCGGACGGGTGCGACAGCGGCGTGCCGGTGCCCTGCTCGAGATACTCGGGCGTGCCAGGAGGCGGCTGGTGCTCGGACATGGGCGATCTCCCCCGCTGAGCCGCTCGGATGGGCTGAGCCGTCGAGACTACCCGCGCGTGCCCGGCCCCGTGCCCGCTTCGAGATGTTCGCCCGGTGACGCTTCGGCGTCGCCGGGGTGGGTGGTCACACCGGGCCAGGAGAAGTACACGATCGCCAGGATGAACAAGGACGTCATCGGCCAGGCGAGGTAGGGGCTCTTGCCCGCCACCGTGAGCTGGTCGTGCAACGGGGTCCGGGCGGTGGCGTGCGCCGCGACCGCCATCGGGTTCTGGGGACCGAGCAGAGTGCCGACCCGCCACATCAAGGCGGCGGCGACCGCGGAGCCCCCGAGGACGAGGGCCAGCACCAACAGCTCGCGGCCGCGGGTCAGCAGACAGATGGCCAGCGAGAGCAGAGCGCTGGCGGCCACGGAGACCAGCACGTAGAGCCCGGTCCCGGTGAACACGCCGCGCAGGGAGGCGTCGCTGTCGTAGAACAGCTGGTGCTGCTCGGCCACCATGCCCGGTGGGGTCCAGATCCACTCCCACACGACGCCGGCCGCCGCACCCAGCACGGCGTACGCCGCGATCACCAGGAACGCCGTGCGCACCGGGCTGCCCGGCGCGAGGATCGCCGGCACCGGACCGCGCCGACGATCTGGCCGGTCGCGGTGGCCCGGAGGATCCGCCGATGTCTGCGAGGGCTCGCTGCGGTGGCTCATGGCGTCAGGCACCCGGGACCGAGCAGCTGCTTGAGGTCGGCGAAGAGCGGCGCCCCCGCCGACACCCGGAAGTTGTCGCCCACCTTGAGCACGGTGGTGCCCTCCCGCCCGCGCAGACGCAGCCTGACCTCGCTGACGCCCGGGTGGGTGCGCAGGACCTCGACCAGCTGGTCGACCACCGGCGGGGTGACGCGCGTGGCCGGGAGGTTGACCACCACCGGACCCGCCGGCCCCTCGTCGAGGTTGGGGACGGTCACCTCCTCGGCTCGGATCTCGGGCTGGTCCTTGCTGCGAGAGAGCTTTCCGCGCACCGTCACGATCGCGTCCTCGGCCAGGAGGCCACTGGCGAGCTGGTAGGTGCCGGGGAACATCAGCACGTCGATCGCACCGTCGAGGTCCTCGATCGTGACCACGGCCCAGGTGTCGCCCTTGCGGGTGATCTTGCGCTGAACCGAGGTGATCAGCGCGGTCACCTGGATGGGGCTGCCGTCGGGCCGCTCCTCGTCGAGCATCAGCTGGCCGATGGTGCAGTCGGAGGCGCCGGCCAGGATGTGCTCGAGCCCCATCAGCGGGTGGTCGGAGACGTAGAGGCCGAGCATCTCGCGCTCGTGACCGAGCAACGTCATCTTGTCCCACTCGTCGATGTCGGGGACCGACACGGTCATGTCGAAGACCGGCCCGGCGTCGCCACCGCCCACCAGGTCGTCGAACAGGGAGTCCTGCCCGCCGCCGGCGTCCTTCTTGATGGACGAGTAGCGGTCGACGGCCTGCTCGTGGATCGCGACCAGCGCCCGCCGGTGGTGCTTCATGTCGTCGAAGGCGCCGGCCTTGACCAGCGAGTCGATGACGCGCTTGTTGCACACCAGAGCGTCGACCTTGTCCAGGAAGTCGTTGAAGTGCTCGTAGCGCCCCTGCTCGGCCCGTGCCTCGACGATCTTGTCCACGACGTTGGCGCCGACGTTGCGGATGGCGGTCAGGCCGAAGCGGATGTCGGTGCCGACCGGCGTGAACGTCGCGTCCGACTCGTTGACGTCCGGCGGGAGCACCAGGATCTTCATCCGGCGACACTCGTTGAGATAGATCGCCATCTTGTCCTTGTCGTCCCTGACCGAGGTCAACAAGGCCGCCATGTACTCGGCGGGGTAGTTCGCCTTGAGGTACGCCGTCCAGTACGACACCAGGCCGTAGGCGGCGGCGTGGGCCTTGTTGAAGGCGTAGTCGGAGAACGGGACCAGGATGTCCCACAGCGACTTGATGGCGCCCTGGGAGTAGCCGTTCGCCGCCATCCCCGCCTGGAAGGGCACGAACTCGGCGTCCAGGATCTCGCGCTTCTTCTTGCCCATCGCCTTGCGGAGCAGGTCCGCCTGGCCCAGGGAGTAGCCGGCGACCTTGCGGACGATGGCCAGGACGTGCTCCTGGTAGACGGTGAGGCCGTAGGTCTCGTCGAGGATCTCGGCCAGCGGCTCGGCGAGCTCGGGGTGGATCGGCTCGATCGGCTCTCGCCCGGTCTTGCGGCGCGCGTACTTGTTGTGGGAGTCCATGCCCATCGGGCCGGGGCGGTACAGGGCGCCGACGGCGCAGATGTCGGCGAACTGGTCCGGACGCATCGACCGCAGCAGTGCCCGCATCGGGCCGCCGTCGAGCTGGAAGACCCCCAGGGTGTCACCGCGCTGCAACAGGGCGTACGTCGTGGGGTCGTCGAGGGCGAGCTCCTCCAGCACCACGGTCTCCCCCCGGTTGCGCTCGATGTTGCGGACCGTGTCGTCGAGGACCGTGAGGTTGCGCAGCCCCAGGAAGTCCATCTTGATCAGCCCGAGGTGCTCGCACATCGGGTAGTCGAACTGGGTGATGATCGCGCCGTCCTGAGGGCGGCGGATCAGCGGGATGATGTCGAGCAGGGGCTCGCTGGACATGATCACGCCTGCCGCGTGCACGCCCCACTGCCGCTTGAGGCCCTCGATCCCGATCGCGGTGTCGACGACGGTCTTGACGTCGTTGTCGGACTCGTAGAGCGAGCGGAACTCCGAACCCTCGCCGAACCTCTTGTGCTCGGAGTCGAAGATCTCCTTGAGCGGGATGTCCTTGCCCATCACCGCCGCCGGCATCGCCTTGGTGATCCGGTCGCCCATCGCGAAGGGGTACCCCAGGATGCGGCTGGCGTCCTTGACCGCCTGCTTGGCCTTGATGGTGCCGTAGGTGACGATCATCGAGACCCGGTCCTCGCCGTACTTCTCGCTGACGTAGCGGATCACCTCGCTGCGGCGACGCTCGTCGAAGTCGATGTCGAAGTCGGGCATCGAGACGCGCTCGGGGTTCAGGAAGCGCTCGAACAGCAGTCCGTGCTCCAGCGGGTCGAGGTCGGTGATGCGCAGCGCGTAGGCGCACATCGAGCCCGCACCGGAACCTCGCCCGGGGCCGACCCGGATGCCGTTGTCCTTGGCCCAGTTGATGAAGTCCGCGACGACCAGGAAGTACCCCCCGAACCCCATCTGGAGGATGACCCCGACCTCGAAGTCGGCACGCTCGCGCACCGCTGTCGGGACGCTGTCGGCGTACCGACGACGCAGCCCGCTCTCGATCTCCTGCCGGAACCAGCTCTCCTCGGTGTGACCGTCGGGCACCGGGAAGCGGGGCATGTAGGTGCCGTTGCCCTCGGTGAAGTCGACGGAGCAGCGCTCCGCGATCAGGAGGGTGTTGTCGCAGGCCTCCTTCAGACCGTGCTTGCCCTCCCAGAGCTCGCGCATCTCGGCCGCGGACTTGATGTAGTACCCGTCGCCGTCGAGGCGGAACCGCTTCGGGTCGCTCATCACCGATCCGGAGGAGACGCACAGGAGGTGCTCGTGGGCCGGCGCGTCCTCGCGCATCACGTAGTGGGAGTCGTTGGTGGCGATCACCGGGATCGCGAGGTCACGGCTGAGCTGGAGAAGCCCGTCGCGGACGCGCTTCTCCAAGATCAGGTCGTGGTCCATCAGCTCGATGAAGTAGCTGTCCTTGCCGAGGATGTCCTGGAACTCCGCCGCGCTCTCCCGGGCCTTGGCATAGTCGCCGATGCGGAGCCAGGTCTGCACCTCGCCCGACGGGCAGCCGGTGGTGCCGATCAGCCCCTCGGCGTACTCGGCGAGCAGCTCCCGGTCGGCCCGGGGCTGGTAGTAGTACCCCTCCATGCTGGCTCGGCTGGAGAGACGGAACAGGTTGTGCATCCCCGCGGTGCTCTCCGAGAGCAGGGTCATGTGGGTGTAGGCCCCCGAGCCGCTGACGTCGTCGTCGCCGCCGTCGTTCCACCGGACCCGCTTCTTCTCGAAGCGACTGGTGTTGGGCGTGAGGTAGGCCTCCATCCCGATGATCGGCTTGATGCCGGCCGCCGTGGCCTTGCTGTAGAAGTCGTAGGCGCCGAAGACGTTGCCGTGGTCGGTCATCGCGATGCTGTGCATCCCGAGCTCGGCTGTGCGAGCGAAGAGGTCGTCGAGACGGGCGGCCCCGTCGAGCATGGAGTACTCGGTGTGGACGTGGAGGTGGACGAAGTCCCCACCGTGGACGGAGCCGGACGACATGGACGGGGAGATCCTCCTCAGCGGCACGAGCGAGCGGGTCACAGGTGGTCGAGGTAGGCCGAACCCACGGCCTGGACGGACCAGCTGGGGGAAGGACGCCAGCCTACGCGACCACGTCGGCGATCATGGCAGGGCTCACCGACACCCCCACCGACCCCCTCCCGGCCGGCGCTGGCGACTCTGCCAATTCCCCCGCTTCAGCGGGGGAATTGGCACTTCCTGGCCGCTGCAACCCCCAATAAGTGTCAACTCCCCCACGTAAGCGGGGGATTTGACAGCGGGCGACCAGCGGTCAGGAACGAAGAAGCGGGACGGCGGCGGGCTGCCTAGGCTCGGTCCCACGACCTCGAAGCTGACCTAGACGAAGGAGAACGGCATGGCGACCGGGACGAAGGCCACCCAGAGCGGCGGCGTCGGCGGCTGGACCGACGAGGAGCGGGCGGCCATCAAGGAGCACGCCACCGAGATCAAGCGCGGCGGCGGGAGGGGGGCGGCCAAGGCCGCCGAGGACGCGCAGGCCTGCCTGGACAAGATCGCGGAGATGCCGGACCACGACCGGCGGCTCGCCGAGCGGGTGCACGCGATCGTCACCTCCGCCGCGCCCGACCTCACCGTCCGCACGTGGTACGGCATGCCGGCCTACGCCCTCGACGGGAAGGTGCTCTGCTGGTTCAAGCCGGCCGAGAAGTTCAAGGCCCGCTACGCCACGATGGGCTTCAGCGACGTGGCCGCCCTCGACGACGGCAGCGTGTGGCCCACGGAGTATGCGATCGCCGACCTGTCGCCGGCCGACGAGAAGAAGATCAAGGCGCTGGTGACCAGAGCCGTCGGCTGAGGACTCACAGGTGCTCGAGGTAGAACGCCGGCTGGTGGCCCTCTCCGAAGGAGCAGGCGGCGCCCCACGACCGCACCTGGTGGCTACACCCGACCCAGCCGGTCTCGTAGCGCACCGCCGACCCGTTGACCCGCACGTCGAGCTCCTCCTCGGACGCCGGGATCCCACCGATCCGGAACTTGCCGGCCGAGCCGGTCCTGTCCTGGCCGAGCAGGTCGTCGGTGTTGATCCGGAAGACCTTGACGGTCACGCCCTTCACCGGCCGGCCGGTGGCCTGGTCGACGACCTTGCCGGAGTAGGACCCGGCGTGGCGGGCAACGGCGCGGTGGGCCGACGCGGAGCCGGTCAGCCCCAGCGTGCTCAGCCCGAGCGTGACGATCAGGAGGGGCGGCCGAGGCCAGCGCCACGAGGGGTCGTCGTCCGATGCGCCTCAGCCGGCGAGGATAGGGACCACCACCCGCTGGGGTGAGGCGTTCGGGCGTTGCTTCACCCGCGACCCGGCGGCCGCCACGCCATCCGGATGTCCGGGGACCTCTCCTCGTTCCCGGCGCCGTCGGTGCGCTCGACCTCCACGAGACCGCGGCGCTCGTAGAGACGCCGAGCCCCCTCGTTGCTGGTGAAGACCCACAGCTCGTAGCCGTCGACGTGGGTGGCGTCGACCACGTCGAGCAGCAGCGACCCGATCCCGTGGCCCTTCACCTCCGGCCGGACGTACAGCCCGTCGAGGAACGCCGGGGTGCAGACCGCGAACCCCACGATCTCGCCGTGACTCTCGGCCACCCAGACGGTGTGCCCGTCGCCCTCGAGGACATGGCGGCGGTAGTAGCCGCGGTGCTCCTCGTCGGTGTGGATCGCCGGCGGCATCTGGGGTACGGCGGCACGGCGTGCCTCGGAGTACAGATCGGCGATCGCCATCCACTCCCCGGGCAGGGCCTCGCGGACGACGACCTCGCTCGGGTCAGTGGGCATCTCGGATGACCTCCAGCGCATGAGCCAGGTCGGCCGGGTACGGCGACTCGAACTCCACGTGCTCGCCGGAGTCCGGGTGCTCGAAGCCGAGCCGGACGGCGTGCAGCCACTGGCGCTCGAGGCCGACCCGCCGGGCCAGGGTCGGGTCGGCTCCGTAGGTCAGGTCGGCGACGCAAGGATGCTTGAGCGCACTCATGTGCACCCGGATCTGATGGGTGCGCCCGGTCTCGAGATGCACCTCGAGCAACGACGCGAACCGGTGCGCCTCGAGCGTCTCGTAGTGCGTCACGCTGTGCCGGCCGTCGGCCATCACCGCGAACTTGTAGTCGGCCTTGGGATGGCGGCCGATCGGCGCGTCGATCGTCCCGGACAGCGGGTCCGGGTGGCCCTGCACCATCGCGTGGTAGACCTTGTCGACCGTGCGCTGCCGGAAGGCGTTCTTCAGCACCGAGTAGGCGCGCTCGCCCTTGCAGATGACCATCACCCCCGAGGTCCCGACGTCCAGGCGCTGCACGATGCCCTGTCGCTCGGGCGCGCCGCTGGTCGCGATCCGGAACCCCGCCGCCGCCAGGTGGCCCACCACGGTCGGTCCCGACCACCCGGGCGAGGCGTGGACCGCGATCCCCACCGGCTTGTCGAGCACCACGATGGAGTCGTCGTCGTAGATGATCCGGATGCCCGCGACCAGCTCGGGCTCCACCGTCAGCGGGTCGGCCACACCGGGCAGGGTGGCCTCCAGCATGGAGCCCGCCTGGACCCGGTCACTCTTCCCCGCCAGCTCGCCGTCGAGGTGCACCTGACCGTCGGCGATCAGCGCGGCCGCACGGGTGCGCGACAGCCCGAACATCCGCGCCATCGCGGAGTCCACACGCTCCCCGGACAGACCCTCCGGGACCGAGACCACCCGCTGCTCGCCGCGGACCTCGCTCACGACTTCGCGTGCCGGGTGCCGGTGATCCCGATCCCGCGCCAGGTCTGGATGACGATCAGGACCACCGCCGAGTCGATCAGCATGTCCGCCACGTTGAACACCGGCCAGTGCGGGAGCTCGAGGAAGTCCACGACGTGGCCCCGCAGGACGCCGGGCTCGCGGAAGACCCGGTCGGTCAGGTTGCCGCAGACGCCGGCCAGGAGCAGGCCCAGCGCCACCGCCCACGTACGATCGCCCAGGCGGCGCCCGAAGCGCACCACGACGCCGGCCGCGACCAGCGCGATCACCGACAGAACCAGGGTGTACGACGTGCCGGTGCTGAACGCCGCGCCGGGGTTGCGCACCAGGTCGAGACGCAGGAGCCCGCCCACCACGTCTCGAGGCTCGCCCGGGCGCAGGTGAGCCACGGCGAGCACCTTCGTCGCAAGGTCCACGCAGTACGCCGCGAGCGCGACGACCGCGAAGAGGAGACGGTGCCGCGCCGAGGGGCGCCACGGGATCTCGGCGGAGTCGTCGGAGGTCAGCGACGTTCCTCGCGTTGCTTGCATGTCAGGCACAGTGTGGCACGGGGGAAAGCCATGGAGCGGCCCTTGCCGATGGGGTTGCCGCAGGACTCGCAGACGCCGTAGGTGCCGTCGGCGATCCGGACCAGCGCACGGTCGATCTGCGCCAGCTTCTCGCGCTCGTTGTTGACCAGGATCAGCTCCTGGTCACGCTCGAAGCTGGTGGCACCCATGTCCGCCTGGTCCTGACCCGCACCGTCGCCGGCGTCACGCATGAGCCCGGCCAGCTCGGCCTCCTGCTCGGTGAGCGTGCGGATGACCCGGGCCCGGTCGTCGTTGAGGTCGGCGACGACCTCGTCGATCTCGGCCTTGGTCCACGGCTTCTCCCCCGGCAGCACCGGCAGGTTGGCGGGGTTGACCACGCCCTTGCGTCCTCGCCCCCCGCGCTTGGTGGTCGTGACAGGCGACGGGGTCTTCTTCGGGGGCACGGCCGCCTTTGCGGGCGCTGCCTTCTTGGCCGGCGCTGTCTTCTTGGCCGGGGCGGCCCTGCTCGCGGACGCCTTCCTCACGGGGACCGCCTTCTTGGCAGCAGCCTTCTTGACGGGGACCGCCTTCTTGGCAGCAGCCTTCTTGACGGGGACCGCCTTCTTGGCAGCAGCCTTCTTGACGGGGGCGGCCTTCGTGACGGCCGATGCCTTCTTCACAGGCGCGGCCTGCTTCGCCGGAGCCCTCTTCGCCGGAGCCTTCTTCGCCGTAGCCTTCTTCGCCGTAGCCTTCTTCGTCGGAGCGACCTGCTTGGCCACTGACCTCTTCGCGGGCGCAGCCTTCTTGACCACCGCCGTCCTGGCCGGCGCGGCCTTCTTGCCGGCAGCCTTCTTCGCGGGCGCTGCCTTCGTCCCTGCCGAGCCACCGGTCGGCCGTGAGACCGCCTTGCGCGCGACGGAGGCGGCCTTGCCGGCAAGCGACCGAGCGGTGCTGCGAGCCATGCGAACCTCCGGGGGGCGTGGAGCAGGAGAGGAGCCGGTAAGACGGGTTGCCGAGGTCATGCTCGGCAGTCCGTGCGGTGGGAGGGTATAGCCCAGACGCGGCTCACTCAAAGCAGGCGCGCCCGCGCGCGCCAGCACGCCGACGCCGCTCACCCGTTCGGGTGCGCGTCGGCGTGGCCCCCCGAGCGGGGTGGTGGGTCAGCCCTCGTCGTCTCCGAGCACCGAGCGCAGGCGCTTGGGCTGGGCGAAACCGCCCGCGGCTCCGGCGTCCTGACCGGCGGTCGGGTCGGCCGAGGTGGACGTCTCGAGCGCCTCGAGCTGCTGGCTGAAGTAGGTCTTCAGGCGCGAGCGGTACTCCCGCTCGAAGGCTCGCAGGTTGTCGACCTCGTGGGAGAGCGAGTCGCGCTCGCGCTCGAGGTCTCCGAACAGCTGGGTACGCCGCTCGGCGGTCTCGGAGTCCAGCGACTGGGCGCGTCCGCGGGCATCGGCCTCGAGCTTGTCGGCGTTGGTCTTCGACTCGCCCTCGAGGCGCTCGGCCTTGGTGCGCGCCTCACCGACGATCTTGTCGGCCTCGCTCTTGGCGTCCTCCACGAGCTGGTCGGCGTTGCGGCTGGCCAGCTCGAGCAGGCGGGCCGCGGCGTTCGAGGCGTCGCCGACGGTCTCGACACGGATCGTCTGGACGCCGGCCGCCACCGCGCCTGCGGCGCCGGCGGTTGCCGCGAGTGCCGGGGCCTGCATGGTCGGCTCGGGCTCGGGCTCGGGGGTGGGCGCCGGCTCGGGCTCGGGCTCGGGCGTGGCCGCCACGGGCTCGGGAGCAACGACGGGGGCCGGCGCCTCGGGAGCGGGCGCCGCAACGGCACCGCTCTGCGCCGCCGAGAGCTTGGTGCGCAGGTCCTCGTTCTCACGGGTGAGGCGAGCGAGCTCGGACTCCACCTCGTCGAGGAACTGGTCGACCTCACCCATGTCGTAGCCCTCGCGCAGCCGGACGGGCGTAAAGCGCTTGTTGCTCACGTCCTCAGGCGTCAGCGGCATGACCTCACCCAATTCCTAGTTCGCGGTAGTGACAAGTCCTCGGTCGAACAATAGCCCCTCACGTCCCAGGTCGGGCACTCCCGGCCCGTGGGGTCCGTGGGACGGACCGAGGCGGGCGCGGAGCGTCGTCGCAGGTCGCAGAGGGGTCTGCGTCGGTCAGCTCTGGTTGAAGAAGCCGCCCTCGACCAGACGCTGCTTCTCCTCGGCCGCCACCGACACGTTCGGCGGCGAGAGCAGGAACACCTTGGCCGTCACGCGCTCGATCGTGCCGCGCGTGGCGAAGACGAGGCCGGCGGCGAAGTCGACCAGCCGCTTGGCGTCGGCGTCGTCCATCTCCGAGAGGTTCATGATCACCGGGACCCCCTCACGGTAGTTCTCCCCGACGGTGCGCGCCTCGTTGTAGGTACGCGGGTGGAGCGTCGTGATCCGCGACAGCTCCGTGCCGACGACAGGGGCCGGGCCCTGGGCACGCCGCCGCTGCGAGATGTCGGAGACCGGCGCGGGCTTGGGCTGGGCCGGCGCGGCAGAACGGCGCGAGACCTGCTGGGGCTCGGGGTCGCCGTAGCCCTGCTCGTCGTACTCGTCGTCGTAGGCACCGGTGTCCTCGAGCAGGCCGAGGTACTCGCCGATCTTGCGCATCGCGCCGCTCATCGGTCCATCCTCCAGGTTCGGCGGTGACCTCGCTCGGCTGTGCGTACTGGCGTGGCCCCTGTTGTGGTTGTGACGCTACTTGAAAGTGGGACGCGCACCGAGGATTGCCGAGCCGACACGCACATGTGTCGCCCCGGCCTCGATGGCGGCCTCGAAGTCCTGGCTCATGCCCGCGGACAGCCAGGTCGCGCCGGGCTGGTCGCCGAGGAAGGCGGCCCGGACCTCCGCGAGCCGGTCGAACGCCGCCCGGGCGTCCTCGTCGAGCGGCGCGACTGCCATGAGTCCGCGCAAGCGGAGCGCGTCGGCTGCCCGCACCGCGGCGGCCAGTGCCGCGAGGTCGTCGGCGTCGGCGCCGGAGCGCCCGGGACGACCGGGTGGGTCGAGGCTCACCTGGAGCAGCACGTCGACGTCACCGTCGCGCTCACGGGCTCCGCGGTCGAGGCCAGCGACGAGCTTGACCCGGTCGACGGACTCCACGACGTCGGCGTACGACGCGACCACCGACGCCTTGTTGCTCTGGAGCCCGCCGATGTAGTGCCATCGCAGGGCGAGGTCGGCGCAGGCCGCAGCCTTCTCCCCGGCCTCGGGATGCCGGTTCTCGCCGACGTCGGTCACCCCAAGCTCGGCGAGCAGGCGCACGTCCGAGGCGGGGAAGAGCTTGGTGACCACCACCAGCGTCACCTCGCCGGGGTCGCGTCCGGCGGACGTCGCTGCGTCGGCGATCCGGCGTCGTACGGCGTCGAGTCCGGCCGCGAGCTCGTCGCGCCGCGTCACGGCGGCCTCGGCCTACTTCAAGAAGTCGGGGACGTCGAGCTCGTCGTCGTCGAACTCCATGGGCGGGCGGGGCGCAGGGGCCCGGACGGAGGCATTGACCGACTCGCGCTCCTGGTCCGACTCGAGCACGCTCGGCGACGTCTCGGTCCTCGTGGCGGCCAGGGCCTGGGCAGCCTGCCGGGTCTGCTCCTGGCTCTGCGGGGCCTGCTTCGGGGTGCGGCGGAGCGCCGACTCGTTCTCGCGACGCTTGGGCATGCCGCCGTCGAAGCCGGCCGCGATCACCGTGACCCGGACCTCGTCGCCGAGGGCGTCGTCGATGGTCGCGCCGAAGATGATGTTGGCGTCGGGGTGCGCCGCCTGGGAGACCAGTGCGGCCGCCTCGTTGATCTCGAAGAGCCCCAGGTCGGATCCGCCCGCGATCGAGAGCAGTACGCCGTGAGCACCGTCGATGCTCGCCTCCAGCAGCGGGCTCGACACGGCCTGCTCGGCGGCGGCGACCGACCGGTCCTCGCCGCGAGCCGAGCCGATGCCCATCAGCGCCGAGCCGGCGTTGGCCATCACCGACTTGACGTCGGCGAAGTCGAGGTTGATCAGGCCCGGCGTCGTGATCAGGTCGGTGATGCCGCTGACGCCCTGGAGCAGCACCTGGTCGGCCTGCTTGAAGGCGTCGAGCACGCTGACACTGCGGTCACTGATCGACAGCAGCCGGTCGTTCGGGATGACGATGAGGGTGTCGACCTCCTCGCGGAGCCTGGCGATGCCCTCCTCGGCAGAGTTGGCGCGTCGGCGGCCCTCGAAGGCGAACGGGCGGGTGACCACGCCGATCGTGAGAGCACCCAGGCTGCGGGCGATCCGGGCTGCGACGGGCGCGCCACCGGTGCCGGTGCCGCCGCCCTCGCCGGCGGTCACGAAGACCATGTCGGCGCCCTTGAGCACCTCCTCGATCTCGTCCGCGTGGTCCTCCGCGGCCCGCTCGCCGACCTCGGGGTTGGCGCCGGCGCCGAGTCCGCGCGTCAGCTCGCGGCCGATGTCGAGCTTGACGTCGGCATCGCTCATGAGGAGCGCCTGGGCGTCGGTGTTGATGGCGATGAACTCGACGCCCTTGAGGCCTACCTCGATCATCCGGTTGACGGCGTTCACGCCACCGCCACCGACGCCGGCCACCTTGATGATGGCCAGGTAGTTCTGCGCTGCTGCCACGGTTGCGCCTCCGGTACTGGGGAACCGGCCGACCGGCCGGACGACTGACGGGTTCTGGACTGCTCAGCTCGGGGAAGACACGCGGTCCTGGGATAACTGTCACCCTCAAGTGGAGGGTTATAGTTATGTCAACCTCGTGCTGTCGAACACGCTAGGGAGTCGGAGCGCCCCAGCCGCGCAGACACGCCGCAGACGCCGAGGTGGGAGTCCCCTGCTCGTGCTCGACCGGTGGACCCGGCGAGTCCTGTGCGGAGCGGCGGGGTCCTCGTGCGGCATGCAGGTCAGAGCGCACCGAGCGCGCCCAGCCCGCCGGGGAGGCACCGAGCTTGGCTGGGGCCACCGGCCGAGCGCGAGCGGAGAACGCCCAGCCGGGGCGGAGAGCTCCCTCATCCCGGCGCTAGCGAGGCGTGGTGACGGGCTGGCCGGGGACGCTGACGTCGTAGGCGCGGGCGGGCTGTGCCAACAGCCTCACGAGGACCTGTGCCTTGAGGGCCGACTGCGCGTCGCTGCCCCACAGCACCGTCGAGCCGCTGCGCATCGTCAAGGTGACCTGGTCGACGCCGCGGACGCCCACGTGGTCGACCCGCGCGGCCAGCCCGGAGGGCAGGGCGGCGACGACCCGGGCCGCCTCGGCCAGTGCCTCGGTGCCGACCGCAGCGGTCGAGACGACGCGGGGCAGCGAGGCCGGCGGATGGACGTAGCTGCGGAAGAGGACGCCGTCCTCGTCGAGCGCCTGGTAGCGACCGTTGAGCTCGACGACCGCGACCGGACGGCGCTCGGTGACCTTGATCAGCACGCCGTCTGGCCACTCGCGTGAGACGTCCACGCGCTTGACGGCCGCGAGGCCGGCGACCCTGGCGCGGATGGCCCCGAGGTCGAGCTGGGCCAGATGGGCGCCGCTGGGGACGTTCGCGGCGGTCAGGACCTGCTGCTGCGACAGCATCGACTCGCCCTGGACGTCGACGTGCTTGACGGTCAGCGCGGAGCTGAGGAACACCAGCCACACGCCGGCGACGGTCAGCCCGACGAGCAGCACCGACCCGATGACGTAGCGCCAGACCAGCCACCGCCGCAGCCACTGCCGCCGGGCGAATCGCCGCCGCGATCGGCTCCGCGACCTGGTGTCGGGGTCGGGCCGGTCGCTCCCGGTCAGCGGGGTGCGCGGCAGCGTGATCACCGACCTGATCCTCCGGTCTCGCTCAGCTGGGCCACCACGTCGGGCCCGACGCTGGTGACGCTACCGGCGCCGAGGGTCAGAACCAGGTCGCCGGGCCGGGCGAGGCGTACGAGTTCGGCGGCGACCTCGGCCAGGTGCGGGACGTAGTGCACCCGCTCGGCCGGCAGCGGGACGGCGTCGGCCACCAGCCGGCCGGTGACCTCGGGATCCGGGTCCTCGCGAGCGGCGTAGACGTCGAGCACCACGACCTCGTCCGCCGCGCCCAGCGCCCGCCCCATCGCGGTGCCGAGCAGCCGCGTTCGCGAGACCAGGTGCGGCTGGAAGGCCACGACCACCCGACCCTGGCCGGCGACCGCGCGAGCGGCCTCCAGGTCGCCGGCGATCTCGACCGGGTGATGGGCGTAGGAGTCGTAGACCCGCACTCCCCCGGCCTCGCCCTTGCGCTCCATCCGGCGTCCGGTGCCGGTGAACTCGCCCAGGCCCTGCGCGAGCAGGCCCGGCTCGTCGACGAGCCGCATCGCCAGGGCCAGCGCGCCGGCCGCGTCGAGCACGTAGTGGCGCCCGGGTACGCCGAGTCGCACCGGTACGGCGCCGAGGTCACCGCGCAGCACGAAGCTCGAGGCGGTGCCCGCGGCCCGGAGGTCGGTGATCCTCCAATGCGCATCGGCTCCGGTCCCGACGGTCACGACGTCCAGCCCCTGCGCGCGCGCGACGTCGGCCAGCGCTGCGGCTCCCGGGTCGTCCGCGCACACCACCAGGACACCGCCGGTGTCGATCGTGCCGACGAAGCCGGCGAAGGCTGCGTGGTAGGCCGCCTCGGTGCCCCAGACGTCGAGGTGGTCGGCGTCGACGTTGGTCACCAACGCGGCGCGGGGTCCGTAGACGAGGAAGGCGCCGTCGCTCTCGTCAGCCTCCGCCACGAAGAGCGACCCGGTACCGGCGTCGGCGTTGCGACCCGTGGCCGCCAGCAGTCCGCCGATGGCGTACGTCGGGTCGGCGCCCGCCGCACGCAGGGCCATCGTGAGCATCGAGGTGGCGGTGGTCTTGCCGTGGGTGCCGGCGACGGCCACCACCTCGTGCCCGGCCATCGTCGCCTTCAGCCCGGCCGAGCGGGGCAGGATGCGCAGCCCCCGGGCTCGGCCCTCGAGCACCTCGGGGTTGTCGTCGTGGGCCGCCGTGGTGACGACCAGGGTGTCGGCATCGCCGACGTGGGCCGCGGCGTACGACGCGTGCACGCGGATGCCGAGCTCGCGCACGGCCGGCAGGAACGGCGTGTCGTGGTCGTCGCTGCCGGTGACCGGCACGCCCTGCTGGCGCATGATCCGGGCGATCGCGGAGAGACCGGCGCCTCCGATCCCGACCACGTGCACCCGGCCGAGCTCACCGGCCGCCGGGATGACGTCCGGGACCGGGATCCTCATGCCGCCGCGTCGAGGATCATGCGGGCGAGCCTCTCGTCCGCGTCGAGCGGGATGAGGTGGGCGGCGGCCGCACCCATGACGGCCAGCCGCTCGGGGTCCTGGAGCAGCGGCACGACGTGCGTCGTGAGCCACGTCGGGGTCAGCTCGGCGTCGTCGACGAGCAGGGCACCGCCGGCCCCGACGACGACGGCGGCGTTGCGCCCCTGCTCGCCGTTCCCGATCGGCAGCGGCACGAACACCGCCGGCAGGCCGACCCCGGACACCTCGGTGACGGTGTTGGAGCCCGACCGGCACAGCACGGCGTCGGCCGCGGCGTAGGCGAGGTCCATCCGGTCGACGAAGCCGCGCACGACGTAGGGGACGCCGGACTCCGGCGGGGTGGCCTCGTGGCCGCGTCCGGTCACGTGCAGCACCTGCACTCCCGCCTCGGCGAGCTCCGGGGCCGCGCCCAGGACGGCCCGGTTGAGCGAGGCTGCACCTTGCGATCCCCCGGTGACCAGGAGCACGGGCAGGTCGTCCCTGAGCCCGAACGACGTGCGGGCCTCCTCGCGCACGGCGGCCCGGTCGAGGGTGGCGATCATCCGCCGGATCGGCAGCCCGATGTACGTCGCGTGCGGGAGCGGGGTGTCGGGGAAGCTGGTCGCGACGTGCTCGGTCAGTCGCGCACCCAGCTTGTTGGCGACCCCCGGCACGGTGTTGCCCTCGTGGACCACGAGGGGCAGGTCGCGCTTGCGCGCGGCGAGGTAGGCGGGTACCGAGACGAAGCCTCCGAAGCCGCAGACCACGTCCGGCCGGATCCGGTCGACGACCTCGAGGGCCGCGCCCCGGGCCGCTCGCACCCGGCCCGGGAGCCGGGCCAGGTCGGCGCCGGGTCGCCGCGGCAGCGGGACGCTGGGCACGAACTCCAAGGGATACCCGGCAGCCGGGATGATCTGCGCCTCGATCCGCTCGCGGGTGCCCAGGCAGGTGATCTCGATGCCGGGAGACAGCCGCTGGAGCGCGTCGGCGGTCGCCAGCAGCGGAGAGGTGTGGCCGGCCGAGCCGCCGCCGGCGAGCAGGACCCGTCTCATCGCGCGAACCGGGACATCACTAGATCCCCCGGCGGTCCGCGCGGCCGGCGGTCACCCCCGAGTCGCGAGCCTTCTTGCGCTGGGCCAGCGCGCGGGCCGCCTGGGGCTCGCGCCGGGCGAAGCCGACGAGCATGCCGAGGGCCACCAGCGAGGGGACCAGCGCCGAGCCACCGTAGGAGACCAGCGGCAGCGGGATCCCGATGACCGGCAGCACCGCCAGGACCATGCCCACGTTGATCATCATCTGCCCGATGATCCACACCACGATGCCGAAGGTCATGTACCGGACGAAGGGGTCCTTGGTTCGCCGGGCCACGCGGATCGCGGCGTAGGCGATCGTCAGGAAGAGCCCGATCACCAGCAGCGTGCCGACCAGCCCGAGCTCCTCGCCGAGCACCGCGAAGATGAAGTCGGTGTGGGCCTCGGGCAGGTTCCCCCACTTCTGCTGGCTGGCACCGATCCCCTGGCCGAACAGGCCGCCGGTCGAGAGCGCGAACAGGCCGTGCGCCGGCTGCCAGCCCGCGGTGTTGTAGTCGCGCATGGGGTTGGTGAAGTGGGTGATGCGAGCCAGGCGCTCGGGGTCGGCGGCCGCGAGCGCACCGGCGAACACCGAGATCACCAGGAAGGACAAGGTGAACATCCGGGCCGGCGCCCCGACGACCCAGAGCATCCCGAGCAGGATCGCGAACAGCACCAGGGCGGTGCCCAGGTCGTGACCGAAGATGACCAGGCCGGTCGCGGCCAGCAGGCCCGGCACCACCGGCATCATCACCTCGTGCAGGTTGTCGAGGCGACGGTTCTTGTTGGCGTAGACGTGGGCGGCCCACAGCACCAGCGCCAGCTTGGCGATCTCGGAGGGCTGGATCTGGATCGGCCCCAGCGCCAGCCAGTTCGTGTTGCCGTTGCGGGTGACGCCGAACAGGGAGGTGAGCAGCAGCAGGCCGAGCGAGACGAAGTAGCCCGGCCAGGCCAGCCGGCGCACCCAGCGCTGCGGGAGGTGCCCCGCCACCCAGGCGCACGGCAGCCCGATCGCGACCCAGGTCAGCTGCTTGACCACCACGGCGTAGGAGTTCTGGTCGTAGTTCTGGAAGGAGTACACGCTCGAGGCGCTGAAGACCATGATCAGGCCGATCGTCAGCAGCAGCGCCGAGGCGCCCAGGAGCAGGTAGTACGACGCGAGCGGACGCGCCAACGCCTCGGTCAGCGCGCCGAGCCACGACGTCGCCCGGGCACGACCACCCGCCTGCGCGGCCGGGGCACGCCGTAGGGAACGGCGCAGCGGGCTCACGACGGCCATCGGTCCTCGAGGTCCCCTCCGGTCGGGCGGTCAGGTCGGGCAACACGGCCGTGACCGCGCAGGCTGCGCGTCGTGGCCGCTGCCAGTCTTGTCGCTGCCGGCGGCCAGGACCGGGACATCCGGCGCGTGTCGCCCTCGTCCCTCGGACCGCACGCGAGCGCGACGTCACTCTGGTTGACGAAAGGCGCGCAGTCCGTCGCGGACCGCGGCCTGCGGCACGCCGTGTGCGCGCGCCAGGGCGGCTGCGGCCAGGGCGTCGGCGACGACGTGCGGCTCGTCACTGGCGAGGTCCTCGACGGTGCACAGCTCGGCCGCGCTGGACTGCCGCTCGGCGATGAAGGCACGGTCGACCAGGATCCCCTCGACGACGCCGACCATCCCGACGGCGGGCATGCCGAGGGTGAACCCGATGGCGCGGGCTCCCTCCGCGACGTCCGCGTCGCGCACCAGGCGCTCGGTCTCGGGGTCTGCGACGTTGTAGACACAGGCCTTCCGGACGCCGTCGTAGATGCGGCCGGTGTCGGTCGCATAGTCACTGTGCGCGGTCGGGCCGGAGTACGACGCCGGGTGGTCGTCGGCGAGGTTCAGCACCACGGCCGACTCCGCGCTCATCGACTCCACGTAGTGCAGCTGGAGGCTCGAGAGCCCCACCGCCAGCACGTCGTACGGCGCGGGGTCCATCACCGCCTCGACGAGCGGGATGCCCGGGCTCCCGGCCGCGATGCTGCGCAGGCCCGCGGCCTGGAGGATGGCCAGGAGCATGGCGACGGTCGTGGAGGTCCCGTGGGTGCCGGCGACCGCGAGCCACGGCGCGGGGCGCCCGGCCGGACCGGCGTCGCGGAGCCGCCAGGCGAGCTCGACCTCTCCCCACACGGGGATGCCGCGCTCGTGCGCCTGCGCGAGCAGCGGCGCGGTGGGCCGCCACCCGGGCGAGACCACCAGCAGGTCGACCTGGTCGGGCAGGGTCGCCGTCGAGCCCCGGCCGAGCCTGATCTCCGCGCCGAGGACGCCCAGCAGCTCGGCCTCCTCCTCCTTGCCGTCCGAGGTCTCGTCGAGAGCCACCACCGAGGCGCCGAGGTGGGTGAGGTTGTCCGCGGCCGCGAAGCCGCTGACCCCGAAGCCGGCCACCACCGCGCGCACGCCCGACCAGTCGTCGTGCCGCCCGAGCCGGGTCACGTCCTGGCTCATCGGACCCTCGTCGCTGCGGTGCTCATGCGGCTCGCCTGCCGGGCTCGTACCGGGCGCTCAGGCCCGGGCCACCCAGGCGGCGTAGAAGACCCCGAGGCCGCCGGCGACGCAGAGGCCGGTGATGATCCAGAAGCGGATCACCACGGTGACCTGCTCCCAGCCGAGCAGCTCGAAGTGGTGCTGAAGGGGCGCCATCCGGAAGACCCGGTGTCCCGGGCCGACGCGGAAGATGCGCCGGACGGCCCCGAACCGGCGCGAGGCCTTGAAGAAGCCCACCTGGAGCATCACCGACAAGGTGATCACCACGAACAGGCCGCCGATGATCACCAGCAGCAGCTCGGTGCGGGTCAGGATCGCGAAGCCCGCCATCGCACCGCCGAGCGAGAGCGAGCCGGTGTCGCCCATGAAGATCTGGGCGGGCGGCGCGTTCCACCACAGGAAGCCGAAGCACGCGCCGGTGATCGCGGCCGCCACCAGCGCCAGGTCGAGCGGGTCGCGCACCTGGTAGCACGCGGGGACCTTGTGGAAGGCGCAGTTCTGGTTGTTCTGCCAGATGTTGACGAACATGAAGGCACCGAACACCATCGCGCAGGCCCCACTGGCCAGGCCGTCCAGCCCGTCGGCGAGGTTCACCGCGTTGCTGGTGCCGGTCACCATCACCCAGAAGAGCAGCACGGCCACGATCGCCGGCAGCGTGAACCTGGTGTCGCGGATGAACGAGAGATGCCGAGAGGCAGGGCTGATCCCGTTGCCGTCGTGGAGCATCCCCGAGATCGCCAGCCACCCGAAGACCAGGGCGATCACTGTCTGGCCGATCATCTTCGCCTTGCTGCGCAGCCCCAGCGAGCGTTGCTTGGAGTGCTTGATGAAGTCGTCGAGGAAGCCGACCAGGCCCATCCCGACGAAGAGGAAGAGCAGGAGCAGGGCGGACGCCGACGGCTCGCTCTGCGTGATCAGCTCGGCCAGGAAGTAGGCGAGCACGGTCGAGGCGATGATGACGACCCCACCCATCGTGGGTGTGCCGCGCTTGGTGTGGTGGCTCGTCGGACCGTCGTCGCGGATCTCCTGGCCATAGCCCAGGCGGCGGAACAGCGGGATCGCCGCGCGGGTGCCGAGCAGCGAGAACACCAGAGCGAGCCCGCCGCCCAGCAGTATCGCCTTCATCGGCTCGGGCTCCCGCCTTCCTGGTCTGCGGCGCGGTCTGGGGCGCGGTCTGGGGCGTGCTCTGGGACCTGCTCTGCTCCATGCTGGGCGACGTGCTCGTCGGCCAGGACATCGGCGACGTGCTCGAGGGCGGCGCCGCGCGAGGCCTTGACCAGGACGACGTCCCCGGCGACGACATTGTGTCGCAGCCAGTCCTCCGCCTGCTCGCGGCCCGCCGTGGGAACCGGCTCGCCCGGCCAGCCCGGCGCACGGCGTGCGCCGGCCGCGATGCCGGCTGCCGCCTCACCCACCGTCACCAGGACGTCGATCCCCAGCCCGGCGGCGTACTCCCCCACACCGAGGTGGTCGGCGACCGACGACGAGCCGAGCTCGAGCATCTCCCCGAGGACGGCCACGGTGCGTCGTCCACCTCGCCGACCGATCGCCGCCAGGGCATCCAGCGCCGCGGCCATCGAGGCCGGGTTGGCGTTGTAGGCGTCGTTGACCACGACCAGGCCGTCGGCACGCTCGTGGATCGCCATCCGCCAGGCCGACAGCGAGCGGGCCCGGCCGAGCGTCTCCACGATGTCGCCCCACGCGACCCCGGCGGCCGCGGCCATCGCCGCGGCGGCTGCGGCGTTCGGGACCTGGTGCGCCCCGGCCTCCAGCAGCCGCACCGGCGCCCAGTCGCCGTCCCGGCCGAGCTCGAAGACCGGGCGTCCGAGCCGGTCGAGCCCGACCCCGCGCCAGCAGACGTCACCGGCGACCCCGAAGGTGACGACCCGCGCCTGCGTGCGCGACGCCATCGCCGCCACCAGCGGGTCGTCGGCGTTGAGCACGGCAGTGCCGTCGGGGGGCAGGGCCTCGACGATCTCGCCCTTGGCCCTGGCGATGGCCTCGCGCGAGCCGAACTCGCCGATGTGGGCGGTGCCGACGTTGAGCACGGCCGCGACCTGCGGCGGGGCGATCGCGCACAGCTCGGCGATGTGGCCGACCCCGCGCGCGCCCATCTCCACGGCGAGGTATCGGGTCTCGGGGGTCGCTCGGAGCACGGTCAGTGGGACGCCGATCTCGTTGTTGCGGTTGCCGGCGGTCGCCACCGTCGACCCGTGGGCCGCGAGGAGCTGGGCGAGGAAGTCCTTGGTCCCGGTCTTGCCCTGGGAGCCCGTCAGCGCGAGCACCTCGACGTCGAGCCGGTCCAGGACCGAGCGGGCAAGCCGGCCGAGGGCGACGACCGGGTCGTCCACGACCACGGTCGGGACGCCGGTCGGGCGCACGCCCAGGACCCCAGCCGCCCCCGCGGCAACGGCGGCCGAGGCGAAGTCGTGGCCGTCGACGTGCTCGCCGACCACCGCGACGAAGAGCCCGCCCGGCTCCGGAGTCCGCGTGTCGACGAACGCCGGCGCCGTCACGGCGCTCGAGCCGTCACCGGCGTCGGCCAGGCCTCCGCCCGTGGCGGCTGCCACGTCGCTCAGACGCATCGGGATCATCGGCGCAGCTCCGCGCGCGCCACCAGGCGGTCGTCGAACGGGTGGACGACGCCGGCGACCTCCTGACCGGGCTCGTGTCCCTTGCCGGCGATCAGGACCGTGTCGCCGGCCCCGGCCCGGCCGACAGCCTCGGCGATGGCCGCCCGACGGTCGCCGATCTCGAGCATCTCCGCCCTGCCGTGCGCCGCCCCGCCGAGGATGGCCCGGCGGATCGTCGCGGGGTCCTCGGAGCGCGGGTTGTCGTCGGTCACGATCACGACGTCGGCGAGCCGGGCCGCGATCTCGCCCATCAGCGCCCGCTTCCCGGGGTCGCGGTCTCCCCCGGCGCCGAGGACGACGATCAGGCGGCCCGCGGTGAGCGGCCTCAGCGTCGCCAGCGCCGCGTCGACCGCATCCGGCTTGTGCGCGTAGTCGACGACGACCACGAAGTCCTGGCCCTCGTCGAGGCGCTCGAACCTCCCGGCCACCCCGGGGCCCTCGGCGATCGCGCGGGCGACCGCGCGGGCGTCGTACCCCGCCAGCCCCGAGGTGGCGATGGCCGCGAGGGTGTTCTGGACGTTGAAGCCGCCCGGGATCGGGCTCCGGGCCTCGACCGAGACGCCCGGCCCGGTCACCCGGAAGCGCGAGCCCGTGGGGTGCTGCTCGATCTCCGAGGCCACCCAGTCGGCCCGGCCGCCGCCGACCGAGAACGTGTCGACCGGGATCTCGGCCGACCCGGCCAGACGCCCCTGGATCCACTCGTCGTCGACGTTGACCAGCCCGTGCCGTGCACGTCCCGGGGTGAACAACGACGCCTTCGCGGCGAAGTAGTCCTCCATGGTGGGGTGGAAGTCGAGGTGGTCGCGCCCGAGGTTGAGGAACACCGCCACGTCGTAGACGACCGCGTCGACGCGCCCGAGCACCAGGGCATGGCTGGAGACCTCCATCGCGCAGGCCTCCACGCCGGCGTCGACCATCCGGCGCAGGAGACGGTGGAGGTCGGGCGCCTCGGGTGTCGTCAGCGAGCTGGAGATCTCCTCTCCGAGGATCGTGGTGCCCAAGGTCCCGATCACGGCCGACCGGACGCCCGCCCCGGAGAGCCCGCCCTCCAGAAGACGGGTGGTGGTGGTCTTGCCCTGGGTGCCGGTGACGCCGATCATCCGCAGCTGCGTGGCCGGCTCGCCGTACACCAGCGAGGAGACCCGGCCCAGGACGGATCTGACCTCGGGCTGCACCAGCATCGAGACGCCGTCCCCGACGACCGCCGCGCCGGCGTGGTCGGTCAGCACCCCGATGGCGCCGGCAGCCCGGGCCTGCGGCCAGTAGGACGCCCCGTGCGCGTGGGCTCCCGGGAGCGCGGCGTAGAGGTCCCCGGGGGTGACCCGGCGGGAGTCGAGGGTCACGCCGGTCGCCCGAGCGCCGAGGTCGCCGGAGCCGGAGGCGGCCGATCCCTCGTCGACGAGCCTGGCTACCAGGTCAGCGAGGGCGAGGCCGCGCTCCCGGGGCTCAGGTCCGCGCACCACGGGGCGAGGCTACCGAGCGGCGGTGCGGGTCGCCGGTTGAGGAGCTCACCACGTCGTCGGCAGATGCGAGGGCTTCTCGCCGTCCGGCGCGACGCCGTACCTGCGGAGGGCGAAGGACATGATCTTGCTGAACGCCGGTCCGCCCACCGAGCCGCCGCCACCGCCGTTGCGCGGGTTCTGCACGACGACGTAGACGGTGAAGCGCGGGTTGTCGGCCGGCGCGAAGCCCGCGAACGAGACCGTGTACTCGCCGTTGTAGCAGGCGCACTTGGCACCGACCCGCTGGGCGGTGCCGGTCTTGCCGGCCACGACGTAGCCGGGCACCTGGGCCTGCGGTGCGACGCCGACGTCGGGGTCGACGACGCGCTCCATCATCTGGGTCATCTGGTGGGCGGCGTTCTTGCTCACGACGCGGTGCCGGGTGGTCTCGTCGGTCCCGACGACCTGGCCCGTGCCAGTGGTGGCGCGGCCCTGGATCAGGCTGGGGGCGACCCGGACCCCGCCGTTGGCGATCGTGTTGACGGCGGCGGCCAGCTGGACGCCGTTGACCGAGACGCTCTGCCCGAACGCGATCCGGTCCTGGAGCATGCCGTCCCACTGCGCCGTGCTCGGCAGCAGCCCCGGGGTCTCGCCGTTGACGCCGATGTCGGTGCGCTGCCCGAGGCCGAACTCGGTCAGGTAGTGCCGCAGCTGCCCGGGCGCGTACAGGCGCGACGCCTTGGCCGTCCCGATGTTGGAGGACTGCGCGATCACGCCGGCCAGGGTCATCTTGAGCGTGCCGTGGGCGAACCAGTCGTGGATGATCCGGTCACCGCTGGGCAGCTCGCCGGGAACCAGCAGCTTGGTGCGGTCGGTGACCTTGCCGGCGTCGATCAGACCGCTCAGGGTGAGCACCTTCTCCACCGAGCCCGGCTCGTAGGGACTGGTCATCGCCAGGGAGTTGCGGTCCTTGGCCGGCGAGGCCTGCGGGTTGCTCGCGTCGTACGTCGGGTAGTCGGCCAGCGAGAGGATCTCGCCGGACCTGCGGTCCATCACGATCGCGAACCCCGAGTCGGCACGCGCCCCGAGCACCGCCTGCCGGAGCACCCGCTGGGTGTACCACTGGAGGTCCTCGTCGATCGTGGTGTGCAGGGCGGTCCCGTTGTGCGCGGGAACCACGGTGCTGCGGCCCAGCGGGATCCGGTTGTCGCCGGCGCCGACCTCGTAGGTCTCGGAGCCGTCGGTGCCGGCCAGCATCTTGTTGAACGTGAGCTCCAGGCCGGCCAGCGGGCCGTCGGTGCCCATGAACCCGACCAGGTTGGCCGCCACGTCGTGGTCGGGGTAGGAGCGCAGGGGGTCGTTGCGGGTGGCCAGGCCCTTGTAGCCGGCGCTGGTCGCGGCGTCGACGACGCGGACCGCGAGCGCGGCCGGCACACGGCGGGCCACGTAGGCGAACCTGGAGTCCTTCCGGGTCAGTGCCGAGAGCGTCGCGAAGTAGTCGATGTGGAGCCGCTTGGACAGGAACCGGGCCAGCGCCGGTGCCTTGGCCCTGGTCTGCACCGGGTCGGCCACGACCATCCGGCCGTCGACGGAGTCGGCGAGCGGGCGTCCGTTGCGGTCCAGGATGTCACCGCGCTCGGCGGGGAGCGCGACGGTGACGGTGCCCCCGGTCGAGGCGGCCAGCGTGGCGTACTTCGCGGCCTGCACGCCCTGGAGCTGAACCAGCCGGGCGCCGAAGAACGACAGCACGAGCGCGATGAAGACGAACCCGGCGCGGAGCCTCAGCTGAGCCTGGCCGCGACGGGAGCGGCGGCGACGGCCGCGGCCGGCGCGGGCCGGACGCCGGTTGCGAGGCGCCGGCGGACGCCCGGAGCGTCCGCGTGGGGTGGTCGTGGGCACCGTCTGCTTCCTGTCGATGGCTCGTCGGCGATCAGCGGCCGGACGGCTGCTGGTGGGTGGTGTGGCCGTCGTGACCCGCGTGCTTGTGGCGCGTGTGCCCCTTTGTACCCGTGCCGTCGGCCCGGCCGGGTGACCCGTGCGCCGTGTCTCCCGACGCGTTGCCGGCGGTCTCGTTCGTCGTGCCGTCGGACGTGCCCGTCGTCGTGGTGCCGGCGGTCGAGCCGCCCGCCTGCACGTCGTAGGCCGGGGGCTTGGGCGGCGGTGGCGGCAGCAGGTGCAGGAGATCGAGCCGGTTGGCCGGAGCCGGGTGGCCCAGCACCTTGCCGGACCGCAGGTCGAGCACGGCCGGGCTCGTCGGCAGCACCATGCCCATCCGCTGGGCCTTGAGCGCGATGCTCTGCGGGTCGCGCAGCTGGTTCAGGCGCATCTGGAGGCTCTGCTCCCTGGCCTGGAGGAGGTCGGCCTGCTGCTGGAGGTCGGTGGCCGCGAACGACGCCTGCTGCATCGAGGTGTTGAACAGCAGCAGCCCGACGACCCCGCCGACCGCGAGCATCGAGACCACGGCCAGGAACGGCACCGGGCTGGTCCGACGTCGCCTGCGCCTGGGGACGACGCTCAGTCGGGCTCGTTCGAGAGCAGCCTCGGCGAGGCGTGGAACCCGGGCGCGTAGCGCTGGTGCGGTGCTGCTCATGCTGCTCCCTTGCCGTGGACGGTCGGATCGAGGTCGGGACGGACGCGCTCGACGGCGCGCAGGCGGACCGATGCGGCCCGTGGGTTCCGCGCGATCTCCTCGGCGTCGGCGCGCTCGGCGCCGCGCGTCACCAGGCGCAGCGCCGGCTGTCGGTCCTCGGGGACGAACGGCAGGTCGGGTGGGACGTCGAGGCGGGTGACCGCGGTGAAGGCCCGCTTCACCAGGCGGTCCTCCAGGGACTGGTAGGACTCCACCACCACCCGGCCGCCGACCGCGAGCGCCCCGATGGCGGCGGGGACCGCCCGGCGCAGGGTGCCGAGCTCGTCGTTGACCTCGATGCGCAGGGCCTGGAAGGTGCGCTTCGCGGGGTGGCCCCCGGTCCGGCGAGCGGGCGCGGGGATCTGGTCGTAGAGCAGCTCGACCAGGCGCCCCGACGTGCTGAACGGCTCCCGGGCACGCTCCTTGACGACGGCGGCCGAGATGCGCGACGCGAACCGCTCCTCGCCGTACTCACGCAGCACCCGGGTCAGCTCGCCGCGCTCGTAGGTGTTGAGGACCTCGGCGGCGGTGATCCCGGTCGTCGGGTCCATCCGCATGTCCAGGGGCGCGTCCTGGCGGTAGGCGAAGCCGCGCTCGGCCGTGTCGAGCTGCATCGAGGAGACGCCCAGGTCGAACAGGATGCCGTCCGCGCGCCGGAGGCCGAGGTCGGCCAGCGCCCGGGGGATCTGGTCGAAGGTCGCGTGGACGGGGGTGAACCGGTCGCCGAAGGGAGCTAGTCGCTCGCCGGCCAGGTCGAGGGCCGCGGGGTCGCGGTCGAAGCCGACGACCCGGGCCAGCTCGCAGCGGGTCAGGACGGCCGCGCTGTGTCCGCCCAGCCCGAGCGTCGCGTCGACCAGGACGGCGCCGTCGTGGTCGAGGGCAGGGGCCAGGAGGGCAACGACCCGGTCGAGGAGCACCGGGACGTGGGAGGGGGCGGACATCGCTCGGCCTAGCGCCCGGCCCGCGAGAGATGGGACAGCAGCAGGAACGCCACGGCGACGCCGGACGACGCGCAGGCCGAGAACACCATCACCGCGACCGCGTCGCGCGCCTGGTGGCGGACCCGGCGCGGCGCGTCGGGCGCCGAGACGGCGGCGACCGGCGACGCGCTGGCGGCGCTGGCTGTGAGACTCATCTGCTTCGACCCCGCTGTGGCTGGCTGCTGGACTACCGGACTGCCGGACTGCCGGACTGCCGGAACTGGTGGTGCTGGTCGCGCTGGTGGTGCGGTGCCGCTTCTCGGCTGGTGCTGGTGCTGGTGCTGGTGGGCGGACTCGCCCAGTCAGGTCCCTGCCCGCTCCCGCGAAGCCCTGCGCCTCATGGGGTGGCGTGTGGGTTCGATGGGGAAGGTCGTCTGGAGCCGGGGAAGGTGCCCCAGATGACGGGAGCGGGCGCGAGACCTCGCTGTACGAGTCCGATGTGGTCTTGTGCTGGTGCTGGTGCTGGTGCTGGTCAGCCCGGGAAGACGTCCTCGCTCATGTCGGCGAACGTCTGGCTGTGCTCGTCCTCCCAGGCGGCGATCCGGTCCGGGTCCCAGATCTCCACCCGGTTCAGAGCGCCGATCACGACCACCTCGCGGTCGAGGCCGGCGTACTCCTTCAGCAGGGGCGGGATCGTGATCCGGCCCTGCTTGTCGGGCTTGTCCTCACTGGCCCGCATCGCCAGGAACCGGCCGTACTCACGCGCCTGGCGGACGGTGAGCGGCGCCTCCTGGATGCGGTTGGTCATGCCCGCGAAGTCGGCGATCGGGAAGACGTTGAGGCAGAAGTCCTGACCCTTCGTCACCACGAGTCCCTCCGCGAGCTGGTCTCTGAACTTGGCGGGCAGGAAGAGCCGGTTCTTCTCGTCCAGCTTCGGGGTGTAGGAGCCCACGAACATCCGGGCACCTCCACCTGGCTCGACCTGTCCTCCACTTTGCGCCACTGTACTCCACTTCACTCCACCGTCAACCACTTTCCGCCAAGTCGGGGCACGAACTCAGGCGTGGGCCGCGTCGAGGCCGTACGCCGACCCGGGGCGGCAGGTCGCACCGCTCCCCCGCAGCTCGGCCGACGCCGACTCGCATCCGTGCAGGTCAGCGGTCCGCAGGCCGCTCGACGGCGGGTCGCGTTGCCGGCGCGACCAGCCGGGGTGGAGCGGAGTGGGGCACGGGCAGGCGCCCGGAGCCTTCGGTGGGATGGACGGGTGGGGGAGGATGGTCCGCAGGACATCTCCTGCCGGCCACGGGGCGGATGCGAGCAGGCCCGACCTGCAACCGAACCGTTATGGCAGGAGTCAGAACCTTCGTGGCCGCCGCGACGTAGGTTGTCCTGCACGACCGGTCCGGCCGGCGGGCAGAGTGCGCCCCGGGTCAGTTCGGCGGGTGGCTCGCGAACGGGGCGGGCGCGAGGACGACAAGGAAGGGACGGCTCGTGGCTGGTCCGATATCCCAGGGCGCCGACCTGGACACCCTCGGCAGGGTGGTCGACAGGGTCCGCACCAATATCAAGCGCGTCATCGAGGGCAAGCCCGACGTCATCTCCTCGGCGATCACGGTCCTGCTGGCCGAAGGTCATCTGCTGATCGAGGACGTCCCGGGCGTGGGCAAGACGATGCTGGCCAAGTCGTTGGCGCGCAGCATCGACAGCTCCGTGCGCCGCATCCAGTTCACCCCCGACCTGCTGCCCTCGGACGTCACGGGGGTGTCGGTCTACAACCAGCAGAGCCGGCAGTTCGAGTTCCGGCCCGGTGGTGTGTTCGCCAACATCGTGGTCGGCGACGAGATCAACCGCGCCTCGCCCAAGACCCAGTCGGCGCTGCTGGAGTGCATGGAGGAGCGTCAGGTCACCGTCGACAACACGACGTACACCCTCGACGCGCCGTTCATGGTCATCGCGACGCAGAACCCGATCGAGATGGAGGGCACCTACGCGCTGCCCGAGGCACAGCGCGACCGGTTCATGGTGCGGCTGTCGGTCGGGTACCCCGTCGAGGCGGCCGAGATCGCGATGCTCGACTCCCACACGATGACCAACCCGCTGGACGACCTGGAGCCTGTCACCGACGCGGTGGAGATCCGCAAGCTGACCGAGATCGTGACCCAGGTGCACGTGTCACAGGCGGTGCAGCGCTACACCGTGGCCCTCGCCGCGGCCACGCGGCGTACCTCCGAGCTGGCGCTGGGCGCGTCGCCGCGCGCGTCGCTGCATCTGGTGCGAGCGGCGAAGGCCTCGGCGGCGATCCAGGGCCGCGACTTCGTGCTGCCCGACGACGTGCACTCGCTGGCGCCGTCCGTGCTCACGCACCGCCTGCTGCCCAGCGTCGAGGCCGCGATGGGCGGTCGCAGCACCGCGACGATCCTCGACAGCATCATCAGCTCGGTGGCCGTCCCCGAGGGGACCCGTGCGTGAGGCGCTCTCCGGTCTGACCGTCCGCGGACGGGCGTTCCTGGCCGCGGGAATCACCGCGGTCGTGTGCGCGGTGCTGCTCGGCCAGCCCACCCTGACCCGGGTCGGGGTGCTCGTCGCGGCGCTGCCGCTGCTGACCGCGCTGGCCCTGGGGCGCAGCCGCTACCGGCTGGCCCTGGTGCGCAGCGTCGGGCCGCAGACGGTGACCGCCGGTCAGCCCGCCACCGTCCAGCTGACCATGACCAACGAGGGCCGTACGCCGTCCGGCGTGCTGATGCTCGAGGACCACGTCCCCTACGTCCTGGGGACCCGTCCGCGCTTCGTCCTCGACGGCATCGGCCACGGGTGGCGCCGGCACGCGACGTACCAGGTGCGCTCCGATGTCCGCGGGCGCTACGAGATCGGCCCGATGAGCGTCCGTGTCAGCGACCCCTTCGGCCTCGTCGAGCTCGGGCGGTCGTTCCGCAGCACGGCAAGCCTCACCGTGACCCCCCGGACCGTCCCGCTCCCGCCGATCCCGCTCGGCGGCGCCTGGACCGGCTCCGGCGACAACCGGCCGCGCGCGTTCGCGATCGGCAGCGCCGAGGACGTCACCGTGCGCGAGTACCGCCGCGGCGACGACCTGCGCCGGGTCCACTGGCGCAGCTCCGCGCGGATGGGCGAGCTGATGGTGCGCCGGGAGGAGCAGCCCTGGCAGTCGCGCGCCACCTTGTTCGTCGACAACCGGCTCTCGGCCCACCAGGGACAGGGCATCGCCTCCTCGCTGGAGGCCGCTGTCTCGGCGGCGGCCTCGATCGCGGTCCACCTGGGCCAGCGCGGCTTCACGGTCCGGCTCGTGACGGCGTCGGGCGACGACCTGAGCACGAGCTGGCACACCCGGGACGCCGAGCTCAACACCCGCGCGATGCTGGAGGCGCTCGCCGTCGTCCTGCCGGTCACCAACGCCCGGATCGACACCGGGTGGCTCGCGGAGTCCACCCACGGCGGTCTGCTGCTCGCCGTCATCGGCGCCATCACCGACAGCGACGGGCCGATGCTGCGTCGCATGCACCACCACGCGGGCTCCGCCCTCGCCCTGGCACTCGACGTGTCCGCCTGGTCGCCGACCGGCGCTGCCGGGCTCGGCTCGGTGCCCAACTCCGCGCGGCCGCTCCTGGTCCGGCAGGGATGGCGCGCGGTCACCCTGCGGCCGCGCGACCGGCTCGACATGGTGTGGCAGGACCTCGGTCGCACCAGCGCCCACGCCGCCCGGGCCGGAGCCTCGCAGGAGATCCGACCGGTTGCCGAGGGAGCGCGGTGAGCAACCCCATGCACGGACTGTCGACCGATGCCCGCCGCGACCTGCCGCTGGCGGCGGTCGCCGCGGCAACCACCTGGCTGACGATGGTGTCGTGGCGAGGCTTCAGCGACCTGTGGGGACAGTTCCTGGGGCCCCTGATCGTGGTCGCGATCGCCGTTCCGGTCGCCGGCGCGCTGCTGCGTGCGGCGCCGATCCCGCGCCGGGCCGGCGCGCTGGTCCACGTGCTGGTGATCGCCGCCCTGGTCTGGCTGATGCTGGGCGGCTCTCCCATCCATCCCTTCTCCAGCACCCACGACCTGGCCGATCGCATCGGCAACGCCTGGATCAGCGCCGAGACCTATCGCCCGCCCATCCCGCAGACCGTGCCCGGGATCGCGCCGCTGCTCATCCCGTGCGGCGCGCTCGCGCTCCTGGTCGTCGACATGCTGGCCTGCTGGCTGCGCCGGGTCCCCCTCGCCGGGCTTCCCCTGCTCGCGGTCTACTGCGTGCCGATCAGCGTCATCGGCGACGGCGTCCCGTGGCTGGTCTTCCTCTTCGCGGCGTGTGGCTTCCTGCTGATGATCTTCTTGCAGGAGTCGGCCCACATCACCCGATGGGGTCGCCCCCTGGGCGCGAACGGCCCCGCCGACCCGCAGGGGTTCGGCGTCCGCAACGGCGCGAGCAAGGCCAGCGCCACGACCGTCGGCAGCGCCGCGGTCGTGCTGGCGGTGGTGCTGCCGGTGTTCATCCCGACGCTGCACCTCGACGGGCTCGGCCTGTTCGGACCCGGCGGCAACGGCTCCGGGATCAAGGTCGTCAACCCGATCACCGACATGCGGCGCAACCTCCACGAGGGCGCCGACGTCCCGCTGCTCACCGTCAAGACCGACGACCCCGACCCGTCGTACCTGCGGATCGCAGTGCTCGCGCAGTACAACGGTCTGGAGTGGAGCACCGGCAGCCGCTCGATCGTCCCCGGCCAGACCGCGACCGGCCAGCTCCCGATCATCGAGCAGGGCCTGTCCGGGACCGCCACCCTCGACCCGCACGCCTACAAGATCTTCGCGACCACCGCCTTCGACTCGCACTGGCTGCCCACGCCGTTCCCGGCCACCAGCGTCACGGCCACCGGCGACTGGCACTGGGACCCGACCACGATGGACTTCATCGCCAGCAACGACTCCACCAACACCGCGGGCCTGACCTACACCGCCATCTCGGCGGACCCGCAGCTCTCGAGCTACTCGATGATCAACTCGCTGACCGCCCCGCTGTCGATCCAGGAGCCCTACACCGCCACCCCGGACCTGCCCGCCTATGTGGAGTCACTGGCCCAGAAGGTCACCAAGGGTGCGACGTCCAGGTTCCAGCAGGCCGTCATGCTCCAGGACTGGTTCCGCACCGGCGGGGGCTTCCGCTACAGCCTCAAGACCAGCGACGACGGCGACAGCAACCAGGCCCTGCTGGACTTCCTGACACCGGGCAAGGGCCACCGTGTCGGCTACTGCGAGCAGTTCTCCTCGGCGTACGCCGTGATGGCCCGCTCGATCGGCCTCCCCACCCGAGTGGCGATCGGCTTCATCAACCCCAAGCCGGCCGGCCCCGACACCTACGTCTTCAGCTCCCACGACATGCACGCCTGGCCCGAGGTGTACTTCCGGGGCTCGGGGTGGGTGAAGTTCGAGCCCACGCCGGCCGTCCGCACGGGCGGCGCCCCGACGTACACGACCGGAGCGGTGAAGAAGCCGGGCTCCGGCCAGAGCCAGAGCCAGAGCAAGGCGGGTGGCCGCAACGCCACCGACACGACCAGCGCGGCGGCGCCCAAGGGGCAGCACAACCAGACCAACGACGGCACCTCGTCCACCAGCCACAGCAGCGTGCCGTGGGTGCCGCTGCTCGTCGGGCTGCTGGTGCTGCTCGTGGCCGGAGCCCTCTTCTACCTCCCGGGCCTCGCGCGTCGTTCGCGGCGCAGCCGTCGCCTGGCGGGCAGGGCCGAGGACGCCTGGCTCGAGCTGCGCGACTCCGCGGTCGATCTCGGGGTCGGCTGGCCGGCCGGGCGCTCGCCCCACGAGACCGGGTACCTGCTGTCGGCGTGGTTCGGGCCCGAGCCGGACGGTCCACCCCTGGTGCGGCCACCGCGTGGACGTGGTCTGTCCCCCGGCGGGGAGGACGCCCTGGACCGGATCGTGCTGACGCTGGAACGGGTGCGCTACGCGCGCTACGCCGACGACGTCCCGGGCGCGCTGGCCGACAACGTCACAACCGTGGTCACCGCGCTCGAGCACGGAAGCACCCGCGCCAACCTGCGTCGCGCACGGTGGCTCCCCCGGTCGCTCTTCGGACGAGCGGGCGCACGCGGTGCGGCCGCCCTGGAGCGCGAGCCCGCGGCGGTCAATGCCGGCGGGGTCGTCGACCACGTCGGCTGACCACCGGGTCCGGTCAGCCGGTCACCCTCGAGCAGGACCGCACGGCCTTCAGCAGGAAGTCACGGACGTCGGCGTGCTGCTCGACCAGGGTGATGCTGTGGTCGAGGGTCGCGACGCCGTGCAGGTGCGGCGCCGGCAGGTGCTGCTGCCGAGCCTGTGACCGGATCAGGCGGACGCCGGTCACGATGTGCGGGTTCTGCTCCTCCCAGGTGACCCAGAGGCTGCGCGGGTACGGCGTCGCGGACCGCCCGTCGACGCTTCCGCCGGCCCCCGAGGCCGCCAGGACCGGCGAGATCGCCACCAGGGCACAAGGCGGCGTCGGCAGGTCGGGTAGGGCCGAGAAGGTGACGGCGTTGCCCATCGACGAGCCCACCACGACGACCCGGTCGACCCCACGCCCTCGGAGCAGCCTGACCGCCCGCACCAGGTCCGTGGGCTCCGCGGCCAGGTCGGCGGCCCCCGGCGAGCTGCCGCTGCCGCGACGGTCGAAGAGCAGGACACGGGCGCCGGTCTTCGCCACCACGTCGCCGGCCCAGGGCAGCCAGTCGCAGATCGTCTGGCTGGCCCCCTGTCTGAGCACCACGCCGACCTTGGCGCTCGAGGGCCCGACCAGAGCCGCCCCGAGGACGCGACCGCCCGACCCGGTCAGCTCGACCCGGTCGGCGTTCGGCGGCACGTCGCCGCACTGGTCGGCCAGCGAGGTGCGGGGACCGATCGCCGGGTCATCGGTCGCGAGGTGCCAGCCGACAGCGCCGGCGGCCAGGAGCAGCACCACACCCGTCACCATCGCCACACCGGCCCTGCCGACGTGCGGGCGTCTCATGTCCCCGCCATGACGGGAGCCTAGATGTACCCGGCCAGGAAGCGGAGGGTCAGACCTCGCCGTCGTGCCGGCGACGCCACGGAGCGCCGAACCGGTCGAGCATCGATCCGGGCTGGTGGCCGGTGTGGGTCGCGGGGCTGTGGCTGCTCGGGCTGCCGCGGAGGGCGGCGAGGCCGACTGTCGCCGAGGCGAGCATGATCACGAAGCCCAGCACCCCGACGACGGTGATCCGCCCGATGGCGCCGGTCATGAGGACGCCGACTCCGATCACGAAGCAGATGCCGGCGAGGATCGCGCGGCGCTGGGCCGCACGGCGCAGGTTGGTGCCACGCAGGGTCGAGGCGAGCTTCGGGTCCTCTTGCACGAGAGCGCGTTCCATCTGCTCCAGGGCTCGCAACTCTTCCTCGGAGAGCGGCATGAGAACCTCCCCTCACACGGATGACCACGGCCTCACGGCCAGTGTAAGCAGGGACCCCGCCATCCGGTAGGCGCGTGGATGAAATTGTGACGATCCGCGACCGCGAGATGACCGGGCACCTCAGGTCAGCAGGCTGGCGGGGCCGACGGCGTCCTTGCCGAACCTGCGGACGATGCGGTCGGTGGCCAGGTCCGCCTCCGACCAGCCGCGGTCGCGCTGGCCGAGGACGAGCTGGCGCTGGACGCGCTCGCGAGGCACCAGCCCTTCGAGCCTGACCCCGACGAGCCGGATCCGGGCCCGCTGCAACCCCAGCGCGTCGTAGGAGCGGACCGCCTCACGGAAGACCTCCTGGGTCACGTCGGTGGCTTCGGCGAGGGTGCGTGACCGGGTGATGGTGGTGAAGTCGGCGAACCGGACCGTGATCGTGACCGTGCGCCCGGCCACGCCGGCGACCCGCATCCGGGTCGCGACCCGCTGGGTGAGGCGGAGCAGCTCGCGGACGATCACCGCGCGGTCGTCGGTGTCGTGGCCGAAGGTCTCGCTGGCACCCATGGACTTGTCCGGGTCGCCGAGGTAGGTGAACGAGCTGGTGTTGCGGGCGATCACCTGCCGGCCGTCGATGCCCCAGGCGAGGTCGTGGAGATGGCGGCCGAGATGGCCTCCCACCGCCCGCTGGAGGGTGCGCACCGGCGTGTGCGCGATGTCGCCGACGGTGACCAGCCCGAGCCGGTGGAGCAGCTCGGTGGTCTTCTCCCCCACGCCGTACAGCTCCCCCACGTCGAGCGGGTGCAGGAGAGTCGTCACCGAGGCGGGCTCGCAGACGAAGACGCCGTCGGGCTTGGCCCACCGGCTGGCCATCTTCGCCATCGTCACCGACGCGGCCACGCCGACCGAGCAGGTGATGCCCTGCTCGTCGTGGATCGTGGCGCGAAGCCACTCGGCGATCTCGACCGGCGACCCCAGGCGGCGCGTCGAGCCGCGGACGTCGAGGAACGCCTCGTCGAGCGAGAGCACCTCGACCAGCGGAGTGACCCGGCGGAAGGTCTCCATCACCGAGGCCGAGACCGTCGTGAACGTGTCGAAGTCGGGCGCGACCACCTCGGCGGCGGGGCACAGCCGGCGAGCACGGGTCATCGGCATCCCGGAGCGGACGCCGCTCGCGCGGGCGAGGTAGTCGGCCGAGAGCACGACGCCGCGATAGCCCCCGCCCACGATCACCGGACCACCACGCAGCTCGGGCCGGTCGCGGACGACGACGCTGGCGTAGAAGGCGTCCATGTCGACGTGCAGGACCGGGGTCGGGACCTGCATCGCGCCGACCCGGCTCATGGCCGGCCCCCGTGGCGGTGGAGGTGAAGGGAGATGGCCGGTTCAGGCGCGGTGGGCGAGCAGGTGCAGCTGGGTGGCCAGGGGACGGTACTCCGGCCGGTCGGCCACGGCCTGCTCGAGGTCGACCAGAGCGGCCGAGGCACCCGGCTCGAGGTCGAGCAGCGAGCCGGGGACCAGGTCGGTGAACACCCGGATCGCGTGCACCGTGTCGACGGTGAACCCGGCGCCACTGACCAGCTCGATGATCTCGTCGTGGGTGTAGCGACGACCGCTGCGGCCGGTCGGTACGTCATGCGCCACGGGGTCGAGCATCGCCAGCGCCTGCTGGAAGTGCCCGGCCATGGCCCGGGCGACCACGGCCGCGTGGCGCTGGGCGACGAGCAGGCTGAGCACACCCCCGGGCCGGAGCGCGGCGGCCAGGGTCGCCAGGGCGGCGGCGGGGTCGCCGGCGACCTCGAGCACGCCATGACACAAGACGACGTCGGCACGGGCAGCGCCGGCCACGTCGAGCAGGCTGGACAGGTCGCCCTGCCTGCCGGTGACCTCGACGTCGTGCTCGCGGGCTCGGCGGTCGAGGGCCGCCAGGGCGTCGGGACTGGGGTCGACCACCGTGACGCGGTGACCGAGCGCGCCGACTCGGACCGCGAGCCCTCCCGTGCCGCCGCCGATGTCGAGGACGTCGCGGGGCGGTCCGGCCAGCACCGGCTCGAGCCCGGACCACACCACGGCCGTGCGGGTGCTGCCCCGGCCGGCAGGCTCGCTCGGGGTGGTCGACATGGCCGCCAGCCTAGGGGCACCGTCTGCGGTCCCAGACGAGGGTTCACCGGGGATGGGCCGACCGTGGGGCGGCTCATCCGGGGCTGCCGGGGCTGCGGTGCCACAGGCTTCGAGATGGCTCGTCCTTCGCCCCCTCCACCCAAGGCTGGCGGGGGACGCGCTTCGCGGACTCCCCGGACGGCTTGACGTCGGCGTACGGCGACATCCGGAAGCCGCTGGAGTGCACCAGCACCCGGTGCTGGGTGACCTCCTCGCCCCCTCGGGACAGCTCGTCGCCCGCGAGATGGGCCCGGACCGCCTCGATGCCCTCGCGCTCCCAGCAGGCGTGGAGGTCGGCCAGCGGCCAGGCGCCGGTGGCTCGCAGGGAGATGCCCCGATGGCCGGTACGACGGACCTCGCCGCGGACCACGAGCAGCCAGGAGCCGAACACGGTGGCGGCGTAAGGACCTTGGGCGTCCTCGAAGAACGTCGCGTCGACCGGCCCGGTGCCGTCGTCGAGGGTCAGGAACACCACGCGCCGCCCGGACCGGACCGGCGGAGTCTGGGTCGCGACCTTGACCCCGGCGACCACGATCTCCGACCGGCTGCGCTGACGGAGGAGATCGCGGCTCCGGACCGCACCGAGCGCGTCGAGGAACCCGGCGTAGGTGTCGACGACGTGACGGCTGGCGTCGAGACCGAGGATCTCAAGCTCGGCGCGCATCCGCTCCTCGGCGCTCATCTCCGGCAGCCCGCTGACGTGCTCCTGCGGCTCGTCGCCGAGGTCGAGGGTGAGCTGGACCGAGGTCACCGGACGGGGGCCGGCAGCGGCGCGCGACTGCGCCGCCGCCTTGGCCCACACCCCTTGGCTGGCCAGCGGATGTCGCTCGAGCGGCACCGAGCCCTCCCGGGCACCCGGGTCGGTGCTGGTGCGCGCGGCGGCCTCCTCGACCCGGACGTCAGCCGGCCGCGGCGTCGGTAGGCCGCGGTTGCGCGGCCGGCCCGCGGCCAGCCCGCGCGCCCGGCCGGCCCGCTGGACCGCCCGGGCGTGCCGGTCGAGCTCGGCGACCTGGAGCAGGAGATCGCGACGCGTGACCTTGGTCCGGCGGCGAACCCCCGGGAGGCCGCCTCCGTCGACCACCCCGCCCAGGCCGTAGGCGGAGTCGAACCCACCGGCCAGCACCAGCCGCTCGGCGATCGGACGGGAGACCTGCGTGCGGTGCCAGAAGTCGGTCAGCGAGTGGTAGGGACGAGCCGAGACGATGCGCTCGACCTCACCGGCGGTGATGCCCTTGACCTCGGCCAGCGCCAGCCGGATGCCCCACGCCCGCCCGTCGGGCCAGCCCCCCGCAGTCGGGTCGGGGAGATCAGGGTCGTCGAGCCCGAGCTCGCCCGATCCAGCGGCATCAGGCGCGGCGCATCGCTCGACGACGTACTCCTTCTCCGACGCGTTGACGTCGAGGCCGAGGATCGCGATGCCGCACTGGCGCGCGTCCTCGAGGATCAGCCGCTTGGGGTACATCCCCGGGTCGTGGGTGAGCACGCCGGCCAGGAAGTGCGCCGGGTAGTGGGCCTTGAGCCAGGCCGACTGGTAGGTCGGCAGTGCGAACGCCGCGGCATGGGCCTTGCAGAACCCGAACGACGCGAACGCCTCGATCACCCTCCAGACCGCCTCGACCACGGGCAGGGAATACCCGCGGCCGAGGGCGGCCGGGTAGAACCAGAGCTTGGTCTCGGCCATCCCCTCGACGTCGCCCAGCGCCCGGCGCTTCTCGTCTGCCTCGGCGTTGGAGATCCCGCCGAAGCAGGCGATCATCTCGATCACCTGCTCGTGGAAGACCACCACGCCGTTGGTCTCACGCAGGATCGGGCGCAGGTCGTCGTGGAGGTACGTCGCCCCCGACCAGCCGTGCTTGGCCTCGAGGTAGGGCGTGATCATGTCGCTCTTGACCGGTCCGGGCCGGAACAGCGAGATGTCGGTGATGATGTGCGCGAAGGTCTCGATGCCGGACTTGCCGACCAGCTCGCGCTGCCCCGGCGACTCGATCTGGAACACCCCGAGGGTGCGCGCCTGGCTGATCATGTGGAACGTCGCGGGGTCGTCGAACGGCACCTGCTCCTCGTCGTCGAGGTCGATCTCGGCACCGTCGGTGCGCCGGACCAGGTCGATCGCATGGGCCATCGAGGACTGCATCCGGATGCCGAGCACGTCGAGCTTGAGGAGTCCGAGATCCTCCACGTCGTCCTTGTCGAACTGGCTCATCGGGAACCCGACGAAGCTCGCCTCGACCGGGGTGCGGTCGAGCAGGGTCGCGTCGGAGAGCAGCACCCCACAGGGATGGACGGCAATGTGGCGCGGCAGGCCGTCGAGGCGCTCGACGAGGTCGAAGAACAGGTCGAGCCGCTCGTGGGCGAGCCCGGCCGCCCGCAGCTCGGGCAGGTCGCGCATCGCCATCCGGGCGTCCCTGGCCCTGATGTGGGGGAACGCCTTGGCGATCGAGTCGGTCTCGCTCGGGGGCATCCCGAGCGCGGCCCCGACGTCGCGGACGGCGTGGCGGACGCGGTAGGTGTCCATCATCGACACGCACACGCAGCGCTCGCCGCCGTACCGGTCAAGGATCGCGCGGTAGATGTCCTCACGCCGGGCCGACTCGACGTCGATGTCGATGTCGGGCAGGGAGGCCCGCAGCGGCGAGAGGAACCGCTCCATCAGCAGCCCGTGGCGGATCGGGTCGACCCCGGAGACCCCGAGGAGGTAGTTGACCAGCGAGCCCGCGCCCGAGCCGCGGGCCGCGCAGCGCACTCCCAGGTCGCGGATCAGGTCGGTGACGTCGCCGACGGTCAGGAAGTACGACGCGTAGCCCAGGACCCGGATCGTCTCCAGCTCGTCGTCGAGCCGCTTCCAGATCCGCTGCCGGGGAGCCGAGCCGTAGCGACCACCGATCGCCCCCTCGCAGCGGGCCCGGAGCAGGCCGTCGGCGGTGCCGTCGGGGCCCGGCTCCCCCGGCTCCCTGGTCACGGGTCGGACGTCGAGCTCGGGGAAGTGCACCTCCCCCATCCCGAGGTCGGTGCGCGGGTCGAGCGCGCAGCGGTCGGCGAGCTGCCGGGTCTGGGACAGCAGCCGGTGGGCCTCGCGCTCGGTCTCGCCCAGCCCGGACAGGCGGGCGATCTCCTCGGCCACCTCGAGCATCTGCTTGCCGGACTTGAGGAAGCCCTCCGCGTTCGCCCGATCGACGTGCCGCCGGTCGAGGGCGACCAGCCGGCGGGAGGCGTCCAGGACGTCGACGACCGGGGCATCGCGACGGTCGGCGTACCGCACGGCGTTGGTCAGCACCGTGCCGACCCCGGCGCGGCGGGCGAAACCGGCCATCCGCGCGGCGTGGGGGGTGGTGCCGGGGCCCCAGCCGCTGCCACCGGTCTGCGGCAGCCGGTGGGAGACCAGCTCGATCAGGAGGTTCTCGGCCGGGACCACCTCACGCCACGGGGCCAGGGCAGCCCAGGCCAGGTCGTCGCGCCGACGGGCCAGGGCGGCGCCGACCTCGGAGGCCGGGCCCAGCAGCACCACGACGTCGCCACTGGCGAGCCACGGGGCGAGCACCGTCAGGTCGGCCACCGGTGTGCCGCGCTCCCCGGCGAGCTGGACCGCCGAGACCAGGCGACACACCGCCGCCCACCCGGCCCGGCCACCGGTATGGCTGGCGTCGGCCAGGAAGGTCACCCGCGGCACTCGCCGGTCGTCACGGAACGCACCGCCGCGAACCGGGGTGCGCGAGGGTTGGTCTCTCGCTCGCTGCGCCCGCTCGTCGGCCGGCGCGGAGCACGGCCGCACCGCCAGGTCGACCCCCAGCACCGGCCGGATCCCGTAGGCACGGCAAGCCCGTGCGTGCTTGACCGCGCCGTAGGCACCGTCGCGGTCGGTGAGGGCGAGGGTGTCCATCTCGTGCTCGGCGGCGCGCTCGACCAGCACCTGGGGATGGGAGGCGCCGTACTGCCGGGAGTAGCCCGACGCCACGTGCAGGTGGACGAAGGGATCCATCGCAGGTGTCAGCCCGGCCCGGGTCAGCCGGCGCGGTGGTGGGGGGCCGGCCCGGCCAGGACGCACAGCTGCGGGGAGGCCGCATGGGGGGCGAGCCCCAGCACCTGCTCGACCACGGCCAGGAACCGGTCGGCGTCTCGGACCAGGTCGTCGGCCTCGCGCTCGGTCACAGCCCGGGTGGAGCCGGCCTCGGCGGCGGCACGCTTGGCGGCGCCGCCGGCGAAGAACGCCGCCCACTCGGTCAGCTCGGGCGCCACCTCGGCCAGCAGCACCCAGGCGTTCTTCTGCTGGCGACGACGGCCCGCCGGCGCCGCCGCCGGGCGCGCACGAGCCGCGAGCAGCGCCGCGGCGGCACGCAGAGCGGCGACATGGGCACAGGCATAGCGCGTCGGGACGTCGCGGGCGACCATCGCGTCGCGCAGCGACTCGGCCGACCGTGCGAGGTAGGAGTGGGTGGTCGCCGGCAGGGAGAACGGGCCGCTCGGCTCATGCCTGTCGGTGGTCGGCCGGCGAGTGCGGCCGGTGCGACCGGTGCGACCTGTGGTGGTGGTGGACATCGTCGGGTCTCCCTCAGTCCGTGCAGCCGACGAGGGCCCAACGCCCGTCGGCCCAGTCGAAGGCGAGGTCGAAGACCCCACCGGTGTCGTCGCCGTCCACGCTGTCGCGCACGGGCCCCCGCCCCGCCTCGACCCGCCACAGCTCGCGCTCGCCCAAGAGGTCGACGGAGCGGGAGTCGGCACCGGGAGACCTCGCCGGGTCGTCGGAGCCGATCACCGCCCGGGCTCCCCCCGACTGCCACCACGGCCCGGTCTCCACCCAGTGGGCGATCACCGCCCTGACCTTCCACAGGCGGCCCCGCCACAGGAACTGCTCGGGGCCCTCCAGCCCCGACACCAGGCCCATCCGGGTCTCGACCGGGTCGTCGTACCGCCTCATGCAGCTCTCCCCTTCTCCATCGTGTCCTTCATCGTGGTGCGCTCGGTCGACCCCGGTGACCCGGCCCGGGCGCGGACGGGGGTCGAGGTCGCCCGCCCCCGGGCCAGAGATGTGATCGAACACCTGTTCGAACACGAGAACCGTACACCGCCCTCCCGACATCGCGCCAGGGTGCTGGGCAGAGGCGTGGAGAGAGAGCGCGGACCGCTCCCGCGAGCAGGTCGGGAGCCGGGTCGCGAGCCGGTCGGGAGCCGGTCAGGCGGGAGGAGGCGGCGGGCCGGAGAGCCCGGGCACCTGGCCGGTCACCTGGCCGGGCACCTGGCCGGACACCTGGCCGACCTCGGCGCCGGTCGGCTCGAGGCCGGGACCGCCCCGCCACGGCCCGTGCACGTGCGCCAGCGTGTCGCGATGCCACAGGCACACCACGGCGACGCCCTCGACGAGCAGGGTGACGACCGCCGCGACCCGGAAGACCGGAGGCGGGCCGAGCACGAGACCCAAGGAGATGCTGGCGTAGGCACAGCCGAGCATCAGCGCGAACAGCCCCAGCTGGCCCCAGCGGTAGCCGAGCCGCAGGAACACCCCCAGCACCCACACGATCATCGCGCCGACCACCAGCATCGTGGCCGCGACCGGCAGGAAGTGCGGCGGCGCGAACCCCGCGCGCTCCAGACCCACGCGACCCCCCTGCGCGAACGCCTCGCGGGCGCCCACGCGGCGATCGGCCCAGGCGCCCACGACATCGTCGTAGAAGATCGCCATCAGCGCCGTGACCAACGCCACGAGCGCGACCAGGCCCCAGGCGGCGCGGAGCGCGAGGCCGACCGATCGCGGCCCGGTCGGACCGGCACCGAGGCGTCGCACCACGTCCGTCCTCTCCGACTAGGGTCGGGCGCATGAGCGCCGCCACCGAGCCCGCCGCCGTCACCAGGTTCAAGGAGGCCCACTCCGCAGCGGGAGGCACGGGCCGCGTCGTCATCCTGCCAGACAGCGTCCACACCGCCGCGCTGGCCGCGGAGGCACTCGGCTGCCCGGTCGGGGCGATCGCCAACAGCCTGCTCTTCGACACCGGCGGCCGGCCGGCTCTGATCCTGACGTCGGGAGCACACCGGGTGGACACCGCCCGGACCGCCGAGCGGATCGGGGTCGACGAGCTGTCGCGAGCCACCCCGGACTTCGTCCGGCAGCACACCGGGCAGGTCATCGGCGGCGTCTCGCCCCTGGGCCACCCCGCACCGGTCCCGGCCTGGCTCGACGTCGACCTGCGTCAGTACGCCGAGATCTGGGCTGCGGCCGGGCACCCGGCCGCGGTCTTCGCCACGACGTACGACGAGTTGCTGCGGATGACCGGAGCTACTGAGGTCGTCGTGACCTGAGCGCTGCCTCGTGCTCGGGCCGGCTGCTGGGTTCGTCTGCCCCGTAGGCTCCGCGCCATGTCGCGGGTCGTGGTGGTGGGGGGCGGCTTCGGGGGGCTTGCGAGTGCGCTGCGGCTGGCGAAGCTGGGGCACGACGTCACGATCGTCGACCAGCACGATCTCGGCGGCGCCCTGCTGCCGGTGCGCGGCGACGAGGGGTTCGTGTGGGACACCGTGTCCCACACGCTGCTGCCGGCCGTGGTTCGCGACCTGTTCCGCAAGACCGGACGCCCGCTGGAGAAGGAGCTGGAGCTGGTCCAGCTGGACTGTCTTCGCGAGCACTGGTTCGCCGACGGGAGCTCGCTGGTGCTTCCCACCGGTCGCAGCGCCCAGCACGACGCCTTCGAGTCACTGGGGCAGGGGCTCGGGAGGGCCTGGGTCGACCACGTGGCGTCCTTCGCCGACGACTGGGACGTGATCAGGCGCGGGTACGCCGAGGTGCCCTGGGACCCCGAGCAGCTCCCCCGCGACCTCGCCTCCCGCCTGGACTCGCGCGAGACGCTCGCCCGGCGGCTCCGCGGGAGGTTTCGCGACGTTCGACCCCGGCTCGTCGCCGGTCAGGCGTTCACCATGGACGGGCACGCCCTGCGCGACGTGCCCGCCTGGGCAGGCCTGTCGGCCTACCTCGAGCAGCGGTTCGGTGCCTGGGCGGTCACCGGAGGTGCCGGTGCGCTGCTGGGGTCGCTGGTCCGCCGGCTCGACACCCGCCATGTCGCGGTCGTCCGCGCGCGGGTGCGCGACGTCGTACTCCGACAGGGTCGCGCCGCGGGACTCCGCACCTCCGAGGGCGACCTCGACGCGGACGTGGTCGTGTGTGCCGTCGACCCACGGTCGCTGCCCGCCCTGGCCCCCCTGGTACGCCGCACCAGTCCCGCGATCCCGCCCGCGGCGTCGTACGTCGGGTTGGTGGGCGACGTCCCCGACGTCCCCCACGAGCTGGTGGTGCACGGGGAGACGACGCTGGTCGTCCGCACGCTCGGAAGTGCCCCGCCCGGCGGGCACGCCTGGACGGTCCTGAGCCGCGGCCGCCGAGACGAGGACCCGCTGACGGCGCTGGCCCGGCACGGGCTCGACGTGCGTGAGCAGGTCGTCGCCCGGGTGGACCTGTCCCCCCGTGAGCTGGTCGAGCGCTGGGGCGGCACCCCCCTGGGCGTGAGCTGGCGCGGGCGCCGTACCGTCCGGGAGCGGCTCGGTCCCCGCACGCCCGTGCCCGGCGTGTACGCCGCGGGGGCCCACGCCACACCCGGCTCCGGCCTGCCCTACGTCGGGCTGTCCGCCGCGCTCGTCGCCGAGGTCGTGGGTCGCGCGGAGCGCCGCCCCACAGGCTAGGGAAGCGCTGATCAGTCCCGCCTGCTGTGCGCCGCGATGCGCGCACGCTGGCTGCGTTGCAGCCGCTCGTCGTGCGCCCCCGTCGAGGCGACCTGGCGTGCCGCGCCGGCCGCGCCGCCGAGCGCCTCGGCGACCCCGGCGGCCCGATGCACGGCCGCGACCCGGAGCACCGCGGAGTCGGGGACGGCGCGCGCCTCGCCCTGGCCGGTGACCGTCACGGTGCGCATGACGCCATGCTGCCCGAGGGACCAGGCCCTCGCGAGGTCAGACGGGGACGGGCAGGGCCGCGAAGATCTCGCGCGTCGCCGTGGAGCGGTTGAGGGTGTAGAAGTGCAGGCCGGGCGCACCGGCCTCCAGGAGCCGCTCGCACAGCTCGGTGGCGATCCGGATGCCCTCGGCCCGCAGCGCTGCCGGGTCGTCCTCGAGGGGACGGATGCGGTCGAGGATCTCGGTGGGCATCTCACGACCCGACAGCCGCACCATCGCCCGCATGGAGCCCAGCCCCAGGATCGGCATGATGCCCGGGACGATCGGCAGGTTGGCGCCGACGCTGGCCGCGCGGCCGACCAGGCCGGTGTAGTCGGAGACCCGCAGGACCATCTCGGTGATCGCGAAGGCCGCGCCCGCGTCGTACTTCGCCTTGAGCACCTGCGCGTCGTGCTCCAGGCTCGGCGCGTCGCGATGCCCCTCGGGGAAGGCCGCGACGCCGACCGTCAACCCCTGGTCACGCACGAAGGCGACCAGGTCCGCGGCGTACTCCAGCCCGCCCGGCGTCGGCGCCCACGGCGTGCCGGGCCCCCCGGGCGGGTCGCCGCGCAGGGCAAGGACGTTGTGGATGCCGGCTCGGCGCAGGTCCTCGACGACCCCACCGAGCTCCTCGGTGGTGTGACCGACACAGGTGAGGTGGGCCATCGGCAGCATCGAGGTCTGCGCCGCGATCCGCCGGGTGATCGCGACAGTGCGCTCCCGGGTCGTGCCGCCTGCGCCGTACGTCACCGAGACGAACGTCGGGTGCAGGGACTCCAGCTCGCTGATCGAGCGCCACAGGACCTCCTCGCCCTCGGCATCCTTGGGCGGGAAGAACTCGAAGGAGAACGAGCGTCCTCCCTCGCGTAGGAGCTGTCCGATGTCCGAGACGTCGAGCATGCGTGGAGTCTAGGTAGGCGGGAGCCGGCGCGGTATCCGGTCCGCGTGCTGGCGCGGGGCCACTGGTCCTCCGTCGCCGACCACCCCCATTAGGCTTCGATCGTGAGCGACGAGGCGTGGGACCAGGCCGGGTTCCGCACGCGGATCCAGGACGCGCTCGACCACTTCCTCGACGAGCAGGCGACCCGGCTGGCTCCCCTCGGTGACGACGCGTCGCGGCTGCTGTCCGAGGCGCGGGCGTCGGTGTCCGGCGGGAAGCGGTTCCGGGCGGCGTTCTGCTACTGGGGCTTCCGGGCGGTGGTCGGCCCGGAGGTCGACGAGCCCGACGAGACCGCTCTGCTCCGTGCGTGCGCGGCTCTGGAGCTGCTGCACGCTAGCGCCCTGGCCCACGACGACTACATGGACGCCTCCGACACGCGCCGAGGCCGGCCCGCGACTCACCGCGGCTTCGCCGCCGAGCACCGCCGCGACGGCTGGCGCGGCGACCCCGAGCGGTACGGCGCGGCGGCCGCCATCCTGCTCGGCGACCTGCTGCTGAGCTGGACCGACGAGCTGCTGCGACGCTGCGGCCTTCCGCTGGCGCGCGTGGCGGCCGCACTGGAGCTGCTGGACCGGTGTCGCTCGGAGGTGATCACCGGCCAGTTCCTCGACGTCTCGGTGCAGGCCCGCGGATCGGCCGACGTGGATGCCGCGATGACGGTCCTGCGCTACAAGTCCGCGAAGTACTCCATCGAGCGCCCCCTGCACATCGGTGCGGCCCTCGCCGGGGCCTCCGAGGACCAGCTGCGGCAGCTCAGCGCTTTCGGCCTGCCGCTGGGCGAGGCCTTCCAGCTGCGCGACGACCTGCTCGGGGTCTTCGGCGATCCCTCGACGACCGGCAAGCCCGCCGGCGACGACCTGGTCGAGGGCAAGCGGACCGTGCTGGTGGCGCTCACGCTCGACGCAGCCGGTGCCGAGGACGCCGCACGAGTGGATGCCGCGCTGGGCAGCGACCTGTCGGCAGACGAGGTCGCCGAGCTGCGGCGGATCATCGACGAGTCAGGCGCCCGTGAGCAGGTCGAGGCCGTGATCGGAGAGCTCTCCACGACCGCCACCGACTCGCTCACCCGCGCGGACCTCGACCCCGCCGCTCGCGCGGTGCTCCTCAAGCTGGCCACCGCGGTCACCGTTCGCGCGGTCTAGCCGCCGAGGTGGGAGGACTGGCCTGCCACCTCGGCGGTCAATCGAGGGAGGGGATGTCCTCGGCGTCGGGACCGTCGCCGCGCAGCAGGACGGCGAAGCGGCCGCCCTTGTCGGCGTTGACGCGGCCGCCGAGCACCGAGAGGGCGACCGAGAACGCGCGACGGTCCTCGCGCGCCAGCGGGCCCCAGCCGTCCCAGAGCAGGACCCAGCCCTCGCTGTCGCCGGCGGTGACGTCGCCGAGGCAGTCGGCCAGCGCGTCGAAGTTCTGCCCATAGTGGTCGGGGAACTCCAGCGCCTCGCCCAAGGCGGCCAGGAACTCCACCTTGGAGGTGTGATGCCAGCCGTCGACCTCGGCGAACCGCCAGCCGGCATGCTCGACGGTGCGGCGCACATCGGCGACGGGGAAGTGCCCGTGCCATCGGTAGATCCCCGGCTCGGCGTGGTGCGCCAGCAGCCCGGCAAGTCCGCTCACGCGGCACATCCCCTCATGGAGAGATCCTCTCGAACGTTCGGTAGTGGTCCTGCGTCCAGTACAGCTCGCCCCCGGCGCCCCTGATGATCCGCCGGGCGCCGCGGTCACTCGCACCGGGGGTGGGCACGGTGTACTCGTGGTAATAGCCCGAGGCCTCCGCCGGGAGCAACCCCTCGTAGTTGTGGAAGACGATGCCGTCCCCGGAGTACGGGAAGGGTCCACCGGCGTGGATCAGAGCGACGGTCTGCGTCGCCTGGGCAGGCAGGTCGGCGAGCGCGACCTGGGGCAGGTCGGCGGGATCGGCGTCTCCTGACCGGCCGCCACCGGAGAATCCCCCGGAGTTCAACGCCCAGGTCAGCAGCGCGACCGCGAGGACGGCGCCCAGTCCGAGCCACAGCCGCCCGCGGGCCGGCGTCGGCTCAGAAGCCCAGGGCCTGCGCACGCCGCTTGGCCTCGGAGCCGCGGTTCTCGCGCAGCGCGTCGATCGGGCGCCCGGGCAGCCCGGCATCGGTGAACAGCCACGCGATGCACTCCCGGTCGTCGTACCCACCGTCGTGCAGCACCGTCAGCAGGCCGGGCAGGCCCTTGACCACGAGCCCGTCGGCGTCGACGAACGCCGCGGGGACCCGCGGGCCGAGACCCGCGCGGGGCACCGCGTCGGCCAGCTCGTGGGCACGGACCATGGTGCGCACCTTGGCCGGGGTGACCCCGAGCAGGGCGGCGACCTCGGTCCACTCGAGCCACTCGTCGACGAGCAGCGAGAGGTCGGCGTCGGCCAGCGAGCTCATGCGTCCCACTCTGGCACGAGGCCGGCGAGAGCGCGCCCGCGGGATCCGGCGGCGCGCCGGTAGGCGGTGAGTGGGGGCAACCGCACCAAGGTCCGTAGGATGGTCCGGCCGGGTCACTTCCCCGACCGGGTGGCTGGAGGGTCGACGTGGAGGCAGGTACGCGCGCCCACGCGGGCGCGGCTGTCGTCGACCCCGTGACCGGCCAGCTGCTCGACGGCCGCTACCGCGTCGGACGCCGGATCGCCCGGGGCGGGATGGCCACCGTCTACGAGGCCCTCGACACCCGGCTCGACCGGGTCTGCGCCGTCAAGATCATGCACACCGCCCTGGGCGGCGACACGTCGTTCGCCGAGCGGTTCAAGCGCGAGGCCCGCGCCGCGGCCAGGCTGAGCCACCCCAACGTCGTCAACGTCTTCGACCAGGGCGACGACCCTCGCGTGGACGGCGGCACTGTGTACCTCGTCATGGAGCTGGTCCCCGGCCACACGCTGCGCGACGTGATCCGCGACCAGGCGCCGATGGCCCCGGCCCGAGCCCTCGCGCTGATGGAGCCGATCGTCTCGGCGCTGGCCGCGGCGCACCGCTCCGGCCTGATCCATCGCGACATCAAGCCGGAGAACGTCCTGATCGCCGACGACTCCGCCGGTGGCCGGGTCAAGGTCGCCGACTTCGGGCTGGCCAAGGCCGTCAGCGCCGACACCCAGCACACCGCCACCGGCGGGGTGATCATCGGCACCGTCTCCTACCTCGCGCCCGAGCTCGTCGTCGACGGCACGAGCGACGCACGTGCCGACGTCTACGCCGCCGGCGTCGTCCTGTACGAGCTGCTGACCGGCGAGAAGCCGCACGCCGGGGAGTCGCCGATCGCGGTCGCCTACAAGCACGTCCACGAGGACGTCCCACCGCCGTCTCGCCTGGCACCCGGAGTGCCCGCGTACCTCGACGCGCTGGTCGCCCGCGCCACCGCACGCGACCGCGCGCAGCGTCCGGCGGACGCCGGCGTCCTGCTCCACCAGCTGCACCGGGTCTCCCAGGCGCTGGCCGGGGGCGTGTGGGACGACGCGGAGCTCACCGCGGATCTCGCGCTGCCACCCCGAGCGGCGGCCGCCGAGCCGTTCGACCAGCCGTTCGACGAGCCGCCCGACCAGCCGTCCGACACCGGCCCCCGGGAGACCGACGCGTTCGCGATCCTGCCGTTCGACTCGGGCACCGGCTCTGACCGGGCCGACACCTCCCCCCGCATCCTGGAGCCGCGGCAGCTGGCCCAGGCGGTCGGCCTCGACCGGCAGCCGCCAGGAGACCGGCCGATCCGGCCGGCGCCCGCGCCCAGGCGTCCGCGTCGCTCGCGCCGCGGCCCCGTGCTGCTGGCGGTCGCGCTGGCGATCGCCCTGGCAGCGGGCCTCGGCGCCTACTGGTTCGGCTGGGCCCGCTACACCGCGACGCCCGGGCTCATCGGCCTCACCCAGAAGGTCGCCGTCGACCGGCTCGAGCACGACGGGCTCCATATCCGGGTGGGCGACCCGTCGTACTCCGAGGACGTCCCGAGGGGCCGCGTGGTCGCCACCGACCCCTCCCCCGGCGCGAAGATCCTCGACCACGGCACCGTGACCCTGACCATGTCCATGGGCAAGGAGCGCTTCGCCGTCCCCAACCTCGCGCGGATGACGGTCGACCAGGCGCAGGACGCGCTGCGCTCCCACCACCTCGCCTATGGACGCTCGATCCTGCGCTACGACGAGTCGGCCCCGAAGGGCACAGTGCTGCACACCACCCCGGCGAAGGGCACCAGGGAGCCCACCGGCTTCCAGGTCGACCTGGTCGTGAGCAAGGGCCCGCAGCCGATCCACATCCGCAACTGGACCGGCGCCAGCGCCGAGCGGGCCATCAAGGCGCTCCAGGCCCGGCAGCTCCAGGTGGACACCAGCGACCACGAGTACTCGACCGTGGTGCCCGCGGGGCACGTCATCTCTCAGCACCCGGTCGAGAAGGTGCTCCACCGCGGCGACACGGTCTCGTTGGTGGTCTCCAAGGGCCCGCAGCTCGTGCAGATCCCCGACAACCTGCGAGGCATGGGGGTCGGCGACGCCAAGAGCGAGCTGGAGGGGCTCGGCTTCCACGTTCGCAAGGAGCACGCCCGCGTCTACCTCGGGCTGGGGTACGTCGCGTGGTCCGACCCGAGCCCGGGCTCGATGGCCCCCATCGGGAGCACGATCATCCTCAGGGTCGTCTGACCGCACACTGACCCGCGCTGACCCCGGGCCGATCGCACCTTGGGCCTGCACGGCGTACGCCACGGGGAGGCGGATAGCGTTCCGTGGTGACCGAGTCCCGCCGGCTGACGCTGCTCGCGACCGCGGCGCTGCTGGCGGTCACGGCCTCTTGGGGCTCGACGTTCTTCATGATCCACGACCTGCTCACGCGGGTGCCGACCCTGGACTTCCTCGCCGTCCGCTTCACGATCGCGAGCCTGACCCTGGTGCTGCTGGCACCCAAGGCCCTCGGCCGCCTCACTCGGGAGTCGCGCCGCCAAGCCGTCGTGCTCGGATGCGTCTACGGGCTCGCGCAGATCCTCCAGACCGTGGGCCTGGGGCGCACCCCGGCCAGCGTGTCGGGGTTCATCACCGGCATGTACGTCGTGGCCACCCCGGTCTTCGCGGCCCTCATCCTGCGCTCGCGCGTCGGCGCACTCACCTGGCTGGCGGTCCTGGTGGCGATGGCCGGGCTCGGGGTGCTGACCCTCAGCGGTCTGTCCGTCGGGTACGGCGAGGCGCTGATCTTCGTGGCAGCGATGCTCTACGCACTCCACATCGTCGGACTGGGCGCCTGGTCCGAACCCGGGCAGGCGCTCGGGATGGCGATCGTGCAGCTGATCGTGATTGCCGTCATCTGCCTGGCCTGCACCGCACCGAACGGCCTGGTCCTGCCGCACCGGCCCACGGACTGGCTGAGCGTGCTGTACATGGCGATCGTCGCCGGCGCCGGCGCGATGATCGGCCAGACCTGGGCCCAGGCGCACCTCTCGGCCACCCGGGCGGCGATCATCATGAGCATGGAGCCGGTCTTCGCCGCCCTGTTCGCCGTGCTGTTCGGCGGCGAGACCGCGACGACGCGGATGCTGGCAGGCGGCGTGCTCGTGCTCGCGGCCATGGTGCTGGCCGAGCTGGCACCGCGTCGCCGGATCGAGGGCGAGGTCACGCACCTCGCGGTGTAGCAGGTCGGTCTCGACTCGACGCGGCCCGGCGTGCGTGGCCTAGATTTGCGCCCATGGACGGCCAGACTGAGCGGTGCGCCCAGTGTGGGACTCCCTCCGTCAGCGGCGGCCGCTTCTGCACCAACTGCGGAGCCCAGCTCGGCACCGAGCCCACCAACCCCCGAGTCGTGCCACTGGCCACCGACACCGCCGAGCGCGTCTACGACGTCTCGGCGCCGGCCTACGCCGTGGCGCAGCCGAGTGCGGCGCCGTCCCCGGGACCGGCGCCGAGCGGCGCGGCGTACCAGCCGCCGGCGCGGCACTCGCACCGCGCGGGACCCGGTCTGTGGATCGCCGCCGCCGCCGCGCTAGTCGTCGTGCTGGTCGCCGGGGGCTTCCTGCTCCTGCACGGGGGTGGCGACACGGGAGGTGCCGCGTCCAGCGCGCCGATCGTGCGCCGCCACCACTCGCCCGGCCCCTCGTCCGACACGTCGGCCGGGTCGGGCTCGCCGTCGTCCACGAGCTCGTCGTCGACCACGCCGTCGACGACGGTGAAGGGTCCACCCACGAACGTCGCGGGCCTGGCTCGGGCCTCCGCTCCGCGGCACGCTCCGGCCGGCGTCGACTTCGCCGGACGGCCGGTCACCTACGTCGCCGAGAACATGGTCGACGGCCGCAACGACACCTGTTGGCGCACCCCGGGAGCCGCGACGGGCACACTGCTCACCTTCCGGCTCGACCAGCCGACCCGCCTGCTCCGAGTCGGACTGGTGAACGGCTACTCCAAGATCGCCTACTCGGGCGGCAGGTCCTTCGACTGGTATCACGGCAACCGGCGCGTGCTGTCGGTGCAGTGGGTGTTCGACGACGGCAGCAGCGTCACCCAGCACCTGGGGTTCGACCGCGACCTTCAGCAGACCCCGATCAAGCCGGTCACGACCCAGACGGTCCGGCTCCGCATCCTCTCGGTCTCCGCCCCCGGGAAGGGCCGAGCGGCCCGCAACGACACCGCGATCAGCGAGGTGTTCCTGCTCGGCAAAGCAGGCTGAGCAAAGGCCGCCTCGTTGAGTGGCGACTTTCAACCGGTTGAGTGGCGACTTTCCGCCGCGGTGTCAACAGAGACCCGCATCTCAACCGGTTGAAATGCACCACTCAACGGGTTGGAAGTCGCCACTCAACGGGGGAACGCGGGGCTACGCCGTACGCAGCATCTCGGCGACCAGGAAGGACAGCTCCAGGGACTGGACGCGGTTGAGCCTGGGGTCACAGACCGACTCGTAGCGGGAGTTGAGGTCGACCTCGGTGACCTCCTCGCCGCCGCCGACGCACTCGGTGACATCGTCGCCGGTGAGCTCGACGTGGATGCCGCCCGGCCACGTACCGAGTGACCGATGGACGTCGAAGAAGCCCTGGACCTCGCCGATCACGTCGTCGAACCGGCGCGTCTTGTGGCCGGTGGAGGACTCGAAGGTGTTGCCGTGCATCGGGTCGCATACCCAAGCCACCTCCAGCCCGGCCGCGGTGACCTTCTCCACCAGAGCCGGCAGCGCCTGCGTGATCCGGCCCGCGCCCATCCGGGTGATGAAGGTCAGGCGCCCGGCGACGTTGTCGGGGTTGAGCCGAGCCGCCAGGGCGATCAGGTCGTCGGCGCTCGAGCGGGGGCCCACCTTGACCCCGATCGGGTTGTGCACCCGGCTGAGCAGCTCGACGTGTGCGCCTTGCAGGTCGTTCGTGCGCTCGCCGATCCACACGAAATGACCCGACACGTCGTAAGGGTTGCCGGTGCGGCTGTCGATACGGGTCAGCGCGTGCTCGTACTCCAAGATCAGCGCCTCGTGACAGGTGTGGAAGTCGACCCGGTGGAACTCGTCGGGGTCGGCGCCGATCGCGGCCATGAAGCGCATGGCCCGGTCGATCTCGTCGGCGACCTTCTCGTAGCGCTTGCCGACCGGCGAGTTCGACACGAAGTCGGTGTTCCAGGTGTGGACCTGCCGCAGGTCGGCGTAGCCGCCGGTGACGAAGGCGCGCACGAGGTTCAGCGTCGAGGCGCTGGAGTGGTAGGCCTCGATCAGTCGCTGCGGGTCGGGACGGCGCGCCTCGGCGGTGAAGTCGAAGCCGTTGACGGCGTCGCCGCGGTAGGCCGGAAGGGTCAGGCCCTCGCGTGTCTCGAGGTCGGAGGAGCGCGGCTTCGCATACTGGCCGGCGAGGCGGCCCAGCTTCACCACGGGCACGGAGGCGGCGTAGGTGAGCACGACGGCCATCTGGAGCAGGACCCGCAGCTTGTTGCGGACGTTGTCGGCGGTCGAGCCCACGAACGTCTCGGCGCAGTCGCCGCCCTGGAGCAGGAACGCCCTGCCGTGCGCGACGTCGCCGAGCTTGGCCTGGAGCTCGTCGCACTCCCCCGCGAAGACCAGCGGCGGCAGGGTGCGCAGCCGCGCGACCGCGGCGTCGACGGCGGCCGGGTCGTCGTACGCCGGCTGCTGCGACGCGCCGAGGGCGTGCAGCGACTCCAGGTCGGGGATGGTCACCGCACCAGGGTACGGCGCGCCACGCCGCCCCCTCGCACCGACGACGCCACCCGGACAGCCGTGGCCTCGTCGGCCTGGTCGCGACGAGCGCCTCCGCTGGCGGGCTACGTTGACGTCCATGAGCCTGCGGAGCCGTCGTGTCGTCGCTGCCGGGTACGGCGGCCCGGAGAATCTTCGAGTCGACGACGTCGAGGTGCCCGACCCGGGGCCCGGCCAGGCTCGGGTATCGGTGCGCTCGGCGGGAGTCAATCCGGCGGACGTCAAGAGCTACCGCAACGACGGCGACCCCTCACGCCTGCCGCTGCCACTGGGCTACGAGGCCGCGGGGGTCGTGACCGGGGTGGGCCCCGGGGCATCGGCGTCGGTGGGCGACGAGGTCATCGTGTTCCGGGCCAGCGGCGCCTACGCCGGCGACCTCGTCGTCGACGACACGACGCTCACCCGCAAGCCGCCCGCTCTGGGCTGGCCCGAGGCCGGCGGGCTGATGCTGGCCGGCGCCACCGCGACGCACACGCTCGTCGCGACCGGCGTCGCGGCCGGCGACACCGTGCTCGTGCACGGTGCCTCCGGCGGCGTCGGACTGGCCGCCGTCCAACTGGCAGGACTGCGGGGGGCCCGGGTCGTCGCCACGGCCAGCGCGCGCCAGCACGCTCTGTTGCGCGAGCTGGGAGCGGAGCCGGTGGAGTACGGCGCGGGCCTGGCTGACCGGGTGCGCGCCATCGCGCCCGACGGCATCGACGCCGCCGTCGACCTGGTCGGCACCGACGAGGCGATGGACGTCTCGCTGGAGCTGGTCGCCGACCGGGCTCGGATCGCCACGATCGCGAACTTCGCACGCGGCCCGCGCGAGGGCGTCCGGCTGCTCGGCGGAGGCCCCGGCGCCGACCCTGGCAACGACATCCGAGATGCCGCACGCGCGGACCTTGCCGCCCTCGCCGGGGCCGGCACGCTCCGCGTCATGGTCTCCGCGACGTATCCCCTCGCGGAGGCCGCCGAGGCCCATCGCCAGATCGCCACCGGACACACCACCGGCAAGCTCGTCCTGCTCCCCTGATCCTGCACCTGCTCCTTCCCTCCCCTGAAGGTTGGGGTAGTCCCTGACAGAAATGTCGTCGCCGCCACCGTTTCGCGACACTTCTGTCAGGGACTACCCCGCTGTCGGGGGCCTTGTGGAGAGCGCCAGCGAGGAACGCCGTGGGCCCGAGAGCATGGGCACATGCCGACCTCGGAGCCCGGGCCTCGTCCGCTGGGTCTGCCGGACGACCTCACCTGGCCGGTGCGGCTCGCTCGAAACGGCGTCGGCGGCGGCCCGACGCCGGCTCAGGCCAGTGGGCCGAAGTGGCGCCGCAGCAGTCACGGGCTCTACGTCCCGGCGGACGTCCAGGTCACCACCGAACAGCGGATCGTCGAGGCCGCTGCGGCACTCCCCACCTACGGCGGCGTCTCCGGCTGGGCTGCTCTGCGGTGGCTCGGCGGCGTCTGGTTCGAGGGCCTCCGGCGCGGCGGGCGTGAACGGCGACCGGTCACCTTGGCGGTGGCCGACCGCTCGATCCGTTCGCAGCTTCGCCACGGCATCGCGACCAGCGAGGAACGCATGGACCCGACGGAGCTGACGGCGTACCGAGGTCTGCGGGTGACCACGCCGCTCAGGTCGTTGTTCTTCGAGATGCGATACGCCGCGTCGGACACCGAAGCGGTCCAGGCCGCCGACATGGCGGCGTACTCCGACCTGGTCTCCGCGAGCGAGCTGCGCGCCTTCATCCGGGTGAACGCCGGCTGGACCGGAATGGAGCGATCGCGACTGGCGGCATCGGAGATGGAGGAGAACGCGTGGTCGCCGACCGAGGTGGCGATGCGCGGGGTGTGGCGCAAGGAGGCGGGTCTGCCTCGCCCCCTCTGCAACCATCCGGTCTTCGACCGCGCCGGGAACCATGTCGGCACACCCGATCTCATCGATCCAGGTTCCGGCGTCGTCGGTGAGTACAGCGGTGCCGTTCACTTGTCGGGCGCCCAGCGCTCCAGAGATGTCGTGCGGGAGGCCCGCTTCCGGGCCGTCGGTCTCGAGACGGTCGAGATGCTAGCCGGAGATCTTGTGGACCCGTTCTCCTTCTTGGCTCGGCTCCGTCAGGCCTACGCGCGCGCCGAGAGACAGGCCGCCTTCGACCGGAGATGGACCCTCGCGCTGCCCTCCTGGTGGATCCCGACCTTCACCGTCGAGCAGCGCAGGCGCTTGACCGAGAGCCAGCGTCAGCGACTCCTCCGCTACCGGCATCGCGCGAGCTGAGACCAGCGGCCCCTCTACGAGGCGGCCCTGCGGGGGGTAGTCCCTGACAGAAACGTCGTCGGACGAGCCCGCTCAGGACACTTCTGTCAGGGACTACCTGTCTGGGTCAGGGGCGACCGGGGGCGAGGGAGGGTCAGCCGAAGAAGACCTCCGCCTCGGCGTACTCGGCGGGGCTGACCAGCTTGAGCTCGCCGGTGCCCTCGATGAGCGGGACGCGGACGATGTCGGCGCCGCGGAGGGCGACCATCGTGCCGAACGCCTGCTCGGCGACCGCGTCGATGGCGTGCAGGCCGAAGCGGGTCGCCAGCCAGCGGTCGAACGCCGAGGGCGTGCCGCCGCGCTGGACGTGACCCAGGACCACGGCGCGGGCCTCCGCGCCGGTGCGCTGCTCGATCTCGGCGGCGACGCGGTCACCGATCCCACCCAGCCGCACGTGCCCGAACGAGTCGACCTCGCCGGAGACCAGTGACATGTCGCCGCCCTCGCGCGGTACGGCGCCCTCGGCCACGACGATGATCGGCGCGTACTGCGTCTCGAAGCGCTTGCGGACCAGCTCGCAGACCTCGTCGATGTCGAACGGCACCTCGGGGATGAGCACGACGTTCGCCCCCCCGGACATGCCGGCGTGCAGCGCGATCCAGCCGGCGTGGCGCCCCATCACCTCCACGACCAGCGCCCGGTGGTGCGACTCGGCCGTCGTGTGGAGCCGGTCGATGGCCTCGCTGGCGATGTTGACCGCGGTGTCGAAGCCGAAGGTGAAGTCGGTCCCCGACAGGTCGTTGTCGATCGTCTTGGGCACGCCGACGACCTGCACACCGAGGTCGGCCAGCTTGGTGGCGACACCGAGGGTGTCCTCACCGCCGATCGCGACCAGCGCGTCGACCCCGGCCCCGGCGAGGTTGTCCTTGATCCGCTCCACGCCCCCCTCGATCTTGAAGGGGTTGGTGCGGCTCGACCCGAGGATGGTGCCGCCGCGCGGCAGGATCCCGCGCACCTGGGCGATCCCGAGCTCCATCGTCAGCCCCTCCAGCGGCCCCTTCCACCCGTCGCGGAACCCGACGAACTCGAAGCCGTGCACCGCGACGCCCTTGCGGACCACCGCGCGAATCACCGCGTTCAACCCCGGGCAGTCGCCTCCGCCGGTGAGCACTCCGATCCGCATGCTGACTCCTGACCTCCACGTCGACCCTGCGAGTCCACCCTGCGAGCCGACCCTGGGACGTTGGATCGTTACAAGGGCAGCCGTCAGCCTAGGGGTCGGGTGGACGGCAGCGTCAACCGTCCGGGTCGCGGGCCAAGGGGAGAGTTCGCGCGGGGTCCGGCGGAACTGCCTCGATGGCGGTCTCCGGCTCGGCGAGGTTGGTCACCGGACGACGTACCTGCGGCATCCGGCGCGCCAGGACCTCGATCAGCAGCAGCCACAGCAGGCAGACCAGGGCCGGGCCGCCCCAGGCGGCCAGCGGGCCGAGGTCGAGCAGCCAGGAGTAGAGCAAGGGGGCCACGGCCGCCGACGCGCTCCACGCCAGCTGGGTGGCCGCCATGTAGCGGCCGCGCTGGTCGGGCGGCGGCGTCTCGGCCGACAGGGCCGCGACGACCGGCCCGGCGGTCATCTCGGCCAGGGTGTAGACGAGCGCCGCGACCAGCACGAGCGCGACCCCGCCGACCACCGAGAGCGCGTGCGCGACGTAGAACATCGCATACGACGCGACCGTGAAGGCCACCGCCGCCTGGAGCACCCGGCGGCGGACCGAGCCGGTCATCGCCCGGACGACGAGCCCCTGGCCGACCCCGATCATGACGGTGTTGATCACGAAGACCGTGCCCGGAGTCCAGCCAGGCAGGCCCAGGGAGTCCACGAAGTAGACCGGCATCGAGACGTTCAGCGTCATCGTGGCCAGGGCGTAGCAGAAGATCACCGCGATCAAGGTGCGGTAGCCGCGGTCGGAGAACGCGACCCAGGCGCTCCCCCGCACGCGATGGCCGGTGATGGTCGAGGAGAGGGGCCGGCCGCCGACGGCGACGCCCAGCATCAGCAGCAGGGCCACGACGTAGGAGACGGCGTTCGCGACCACGACGGACTGGTACGCCGCCCCGGAGCCGATCGTGAGCGCGACCGCCGAGAGCACGCCGCCGACGCCGTACCCGGCGTTGCGCATCGCCTGCAGGAAGCCGAACCAGAGCTCGCGCTCCCCCGAGCTGCTCACGAGCGTGACCATCGGGCCCAGGGCGCTCCAGAACGCCTGGCGCGTCACGGTCGCGCAGAAGACCAGGACGGTGACGCTCGGCAGGGAGTGGGCGAAGGGGTAGAGCAGGAAGGCCGCGGCCGCGCCCGCGTTGCCCGCCTGCATCGCGACCCTCGGGCCCCACCGGTCGACCAGCACCCCGAGATAGGGCACGACCACGAACGCCGCGGCGTTCGCGACCGTCATCGCCAGCCCGAGCCGGACCAGCGACAGCGACGTCTCGTGGAGGAAGTAGAGCAGCGACAGCGGCATCCAGATGCCACTGCCCAGCGCGTCGATCGCGAGCGCGGAGACGAAGCGGCGGTGCGCTCCCACGTCTGGGAACCCGAGTCGCTGAAGCACGACTGCATCCTCCAACTTCATGTCGGCTTGAGGGCAAGTGATGTCGATACGGTGACGCCATGACGTTCTCCATCGTGGCGCGGTCCACCGACGGTGAGTCCTGGGGCGTGGCCGTCGCCTCGAAGTTCCTGGCCGTGGGAGCGGTGGTCCCCGCTGCTGTTGCGGGAGTCGGAGCCGTCGCCACCCAGGCCGACGCGAACGTCGCCTACAAGGGCCTGGCCCTGTCCCACCTCGACGAGGGCGCCACGGCCTCGGTGGCTCTCCAGCGACTGCTCGAGGAGGACGACGGCCGCGACGACCGACAGGTCGGCATCGTCGACATCGACGGCGGAGCGGCCAGTCACACCGGCCACGCCTGCCTCGAGTGGGCCGGCAGCGCGACCGGCGAGGGCTATGCGATCCAGGGCAACATCCTGGCGGGCGACTTCGTGGTGGCAGCGATGCAGGACGCGTTCGAGGCCAGCGACCCAGACGAGCCCCTGGCGCGGCGACTGCTGGCCGCGCTCGCCGCGGGCGACGACGCCGGCGGCGACCGACGCGGACGCCAGTCGGCCGCCCTCCTGGTGGTCCAGGAAGGCGCGGGGTACGGCGGGGGCGACGACATCGCGGTCGACCTGCGGGTCGACGACCATGCCGACCCCGTCACCGAGCTGGCCCGCCTGCTCGACCTCAACGACCTCTACCTCACGGCGTCCACCGAGTCCGAGCAGGTCGAGATCACCCCCGAGCTGGCCACGGAGATCGAGCGGCGGGTCCACGAGCTCGGCCACGACGACCTCGGAGGCTGGGCCGGCACCGAGAACTACGAGATGCGCGTGGATCCCGCCGGCGCCTGGATCGACCAACAGATCCTCGACCGGCTGCGCGACGCCACCGAGGGCGCACCCGGTACGCCGGACCACCCCGCGACGGAGCCTCCGCAGGGCCGCGCATGAGCGTGCTCTCCATCGACGCCGGCACCACCGGCGTCACCGCGCTGGTCGTGACCGGCGAGGGCCGGATCGCCGCCCGCGGCTACCAGGAGTTCGCGCAGCACTTCCCCAAGCCCGGCTGGGTCGAGCACGCGCCCGAGGAGATCTGGCAGGCCACGCTCGAGGCCACCCGCGCGGCCCTCTCGTCGTACGACGTCGCCGAGCTGCGGGCGGTCGGCATCACCAACCAGCGCGAGACCGTCGTGCTGTGGGACCGCGAGACCCTGGGCTCGCCACGACGCGCCATCGTCTGGCAGGACCGGCGCACGGCAGCCATCTGCGAGCGGCTGCGCGACGACGGCCACGAGGACCGCGTCACCGAGCTGACCGGGCTCCGACTCGACCCCTACTTCTCCGGCACCAAGCTGACCTGGCTGCGGGAGAACGAGCCGCACACCTGGGCCCTGGTCGAGGCCGGCCGGTACGCCGTCGGAACGGTCGACTCCTATCTCGTCGCCCGGATGACCCGTGGCACCTGGCACGTCACCGACGTGTCCAACGCGAGCCGGACCCTCCTGCTCGACCTGTCGACCGGGCGGTGGTCCGGCGAGCTGTGCGAGCTGTTCGGCGTGCCCACCGACTCCCTGCCCGAGCTGGTGCCCAACTGGGGCGAGATCGCGACCACCGACCCGGCGTCGTTCTGTGGTCTGGAGCTGCCGATCGCCGGGATGGCAGGCGACCAGCAGTCGGCGCTGTTCGGGCAGACCTGCTTCGACGCCGGGGACACCAAGTGCACCTACGGCACGGGCTCGTTCATCCTGACCAACACCGGAGGCTCCCTCGAGCGGTCGGACGCCGGCTTGCTGTCGACCGCGGCATGGCGACCACCCGGCGGTGAGCTGGTCTACGCGCTCGAGGGCGCGATCTTCGTGACCGGGGCCGCTGTGCAGTGGCTCCGAGACGGCCTCCAGATCGTCGGCTCCGCGGCGGAGACCGAGGCTGTCGCCGCCACCGTGGACTCCTCCGAGGGAGTCGTCTTCGTGCCGGCGCTGACCGGCCTCGGCGCGCCGTACTGGGACCCCCGAGCCCGCGGCACGGTCCTCGGGATCACCCGCGGCACGACCCGCGCCCACCTCGTCAGGGCCACCCTCGACGCCATCGCCTTCGAGGTGCGCGACGTCGTCGCCACGATGCCGGGCGCCGACTCCTCGCCCCTGCGCGTGGACGGAGGGGCCGCCGCGAACGACCTGCTGTGCCGGCTCCAGGCCGACCAGCTCGGCGTGCCGGTGGAGCGGCCCGAGATCGTCGAGACGACCGGGCTCGGCGCGGCGTTCCTGGCGGGGCTCGGCGCCGGGATCTGGGACACCACCGACGACCTGCGCGAGACCTGGGCGCTCGATGCCCGCTTCGAGCCGTCCGGCGACCCGGCCGCACGAGCCGCAGCCGACGCGGCGTACGCGCGATGGCAGGAGGCCGTCCGTCGCTCCCTGGCCTGGGCCACCGACTGAGGCGATAGTACGGATCACAGGACTGGTGACGGGCAGCAGATGACCAGTCTGCTGATCCGTACTATCGCCTCAGGTGAGCTTGTCGAGGGCGCGTTGAGCGGTGTCGCGTGCCTTGACCGCGGCGTCGTGGGCCGCCCGCGCCTCACCCTGTGACTCCTCGGCCTCCTCGAGCTCGTCGTCGGTCTCCTCGGCCGACGACTCCAGCTCGGAGAGCCTGCGCCGGACCTCGTCGATCTCGGACTGGAGCTGGAGGCTGCGGGCCTGGAGCTCCGCGACCACCCGGTCGGCCTCGGCCAGCGCCGGCGCCGTCTCGTCGGCTACCTCCGTGGCCTCGGCCAGGGCCGCCTCCGCCTCCTCGCGTCGGCGCTCCTTCGCGTCCCGGGGTACGACGTGCAGGTCCGGCGGCCCGGGCGGCCCCGACGACCCCGACCGCGCGTCACCGGTGGTCGGCGACGCCGAGAATCCCAGCGCCTCGGGTACGGCGACCGCGGCCGCCACGTCGACCTGGTCGACGCCCGTCGAGGCCAGCGCGGCGACGAGGAGCCCGCTGCGCACCGCCCTGGCGCACTCCGGGTCGAGCAGCGCCGCCGTCAGCGTCGCCTCGACCTGGTCGGCCACGGCCTGGGTGACCTTGACGCCCTCGTCGACCGCCAGGCTGCGCGCCTGCTGGGTCACCGCCGCGGTGAGCTGTCGCCGTTGCCGGGTGAGGGCACGCAGCTCGGCGCCGTCCATGCCCTGCTGGGCCTCGCGCAGCGCGTCTCCGACCTCGATCAGCTGCTCGACCTGGCCCGCGTCGCGGCGTACGAAGAGGTCGACCACCCACGCGGCCACCGACGGCCTCTTGAGTCTCTTGACGGCGGCGGAGAGCTCCCGGTCGGCCTTCAGCTCCTTGGCTCGCGCGTCACGGGCGGGCGTGAACTCAGCCATCGGCAGGGCGTAGAGCGTGTCGGCGATCTCGAGCAGCTGGTCGCTCATCGGGCGTACTCCACCTCGGTCGGGTACGGCGGCCACTCCGCCTCCTGCTCCAGCCCGGTGGGCCTCCAGCCGAGGTGCTCGTAGAACCCGCGGGCGCGTGCGTTGTCGCGCAGCACCCACAGCCGACGCACGCCCACCGCGCGCTCGACCGCCCGCCGTGCCCGCCCGGTCCCCCAGCATTCGGGCCGCACCCCGAGGTGTCGCAGGCGCCCCGGCGACCCGTCGTCCCAGGCGAGATAGACCTCCAGCCGGTCCGGCGGCCCGGCGACCTCGACGTGGACGGTGTCGTCGGCGAGGAGCGCCGTCCAGCGGGCCCGGACCTCGTCGTTGGGATACGGCAGGCCCCCGAAGACGTGCCCGAGGGCGACCAGGTCGGTGTCGCGCTCCAGGTCGGTCAGGGCGTCGGCGTCCTCGCCGGTGGCGGGCCGGAACACCGACTCACGCGTGGTGGGCGGCGTCATCGTCACGGTCATCGTCACCGTCACCGTCATCGTCACGGTCATCGTCGTCGACGTCGTCCAGGCCGTGCTCGATGGCGTAGCGCGTCAGCTCCACCCGGTTGTGCATCTGAAGCTTGCGCAGGGTGTTCTGCACGTGGTTCTGCACAGTGCGGTGCGAGAGCACCAGCCGGTCGGCGATCTGCTTGTAGCTCATCCCCTTCGCCACCATCTTGAGGATCTCGGTCTCGCGGGCGGTGAGCTCGTGGTCCGGCCCCGGCTCCTTCGAGGAGCCGGTCATGCGACGGAACTCCCCCAGCACGAGGCCGGCGAGACCGGGCGTGAACACGGAGTCGCCGCTGCCGACGCGCCGTACGGCATCGACGAGCTCGGACCGCGACGCGGACTTGACGAGGTACCCCGTCGCACCGGCCTTGACGGCCTCCAGTACGTCGTCCTGCTCGCCGGAGGCGGATAGCACCAGCACGCGGGCGGAGGGGTCGTGGCCCAGGACGTCAGCGGTCACCTCGACGCCGCCCGGACCGGGGATCTGGAGGTCGAGCACGACGACCTGGGGGCGGGCGGCGCGGAACCGGGCGATCGCCTGGTTGCCGTCGGCGGCGACGGCGACCACGTCGAAGCCGGCGGCCTGGAGGTCGCGCTCGACCGCGTCGCGCCACATCGGGTGGTCGTCGACGACCATGACCCGGAGCGCGGGCTCGCCCACCCCGTCGGACATGCGGCGACCCTAACGCGCGTAGCGGCCGCGGTGGTGCCGCAGCGGCTCGTCGTTCTCCTCCTCGCCCTCGCCGGCGACCTCGAGGTGCTCGACGAGCGTGGTCACCAGCGTCGACCACCCGACGTCCTGCCGAGACTCCAGGCGTACTCCGGCCCAGGTGTGCGCCGACGCCAGGCGCGGCCCCCACGACGTCTCGACGAACTCGGCCTGCCGGAACATCCCGCCGGGTGCCGGCGCGTTGGCCCCGAAGACGTCGGCCAGCTCACGGTGGACCCAGCCGAGCAGCTGGACGACGGCCACGCCGGACTCGACCAGGCGATCGGTGAGGTCGGCGTCGGGATCGAGCAGCCCCAGCACGCGAGCCGGCTCGCCCGCCGCGACCAGGAACGAGCTGACCGTGAGCCCCGCGCGCTCCTCGCCGCCCCCCGCCGTCCACAAGCTGACCGTCCCGCCGACGCGACCGCGGAACCGGCGCACGGGGTCGGGGTCCGGGTCGCGGAACGGGTGCTCGGCGTGGATCGTCACGCCGAGAAGCCTACGGAACCGCCGTGTCCGACCTCTCGGCGCCGGGCAGCGCCTGGGAGGACGGCTCGTCGACGGCAAGCCAGGGTCAGCGGGGGAAGGTGAGCTCCCACTCGGTGCCTTCGGGCCCCGTCGTGACCTCGGCCACTCCGCCGAGCTCGGCGACCCGGCCGCGGATCGAGGACGCGACACCGAGGCGGCCCTGACGCTCGGCCTCCTCGAGCCGGCCGGATGGGATGCCCGTCCCCTCGTCGCGCACCGAGACCCGGACGTCGTCCGCCGTCGCCTCCAGCAGCACCCACGCCGGCGCGTCCACGCCGACGTGGGCCGCGACGTTGTCCAGGACGGCCGCCACGACGGCCACCACCTCGGTGGCCCGCTCCGCGGCCACGGGTACGGCGCCCGGTGGCGGGCCCGCCACCGTGATGCCGGGCCGGGCCTCGAGCGCCGACAGGGAGCCCACCAGGTCGACCGTGCCGCTGACCGTGCCCACGGCATCCTGCCGCCGGATCAGCGAGCGCAGCGCCTGCTCCTGCTCGCCGGCCAGGCGCGCCAGCTGCGCCCCGTCGGCACCGAGCTCGGGCGCCCGGCGCTGCACCAGGGCCAACGCCTGGAGCACCCCGTCGTGCACCGCGCGAGCGAGCCGGGTGCGTTCGAGGGCAGCCGCCGCGGTGCGCTCCGCCGCGGCGGTGCGCGACGCGGAGCGGAGCAGCGAGTCCACCATCAACCCGACGATGGGCCCGCCGATCAGGAGCAGGAACAGGTCGCCGTACGTCGTCTCCGACAGGTACTGACGGGTGGCCACGTCGTCGACGCAGAGCAGCAACGCCGCCGCGAGCCCGCCGTAGAACCGCCAGTGGATGGCCCAGGCGAACATCGCCGCGATGACCCAGAAGCCCGGCACGGTCGAGTGGAAGCCCGCCGCCTCGACCGCCGGTGTCACGGCGATCGCGGCCAGGGCGACCACCAGGTCGGCGACGACCCACGCCGTCGTCCGCCGGGCGAACGAGTAGTAGACCCAGCTGATCAGGAAGGTCCACGCCACCAGGGCCGCCACCACGAGGGACCCGGCGACCGCGTGGTCGAAGTCGCCGCGGTAGCTGCTGAGCCCGACCGTGTTGGCGACCAGCACGAACCGCAGGACCGCCAGCCAGCGGTACATCCGGTCCTCGACCGCGATCGCGGCCGGCTCGGTGGGACGGGCCGGTCTGAGCAGTCCCGGGGTGAGCCCGGTGCGACCGGACGCGGTCAGGACGCCTGCTTCTGCTGGCCGGGGTCGGCGTGGTCCTCGCGCCCCTCGCGCTCGGCGCGCTTCGCCTCGGCAGCCGACTTCTGCGAGAGCTCCTTGGCCTTCCCGGCGTACATGTCGACGTACTCCTGGCCCGAGAGCTGCATGATCTCGTACATGATCTCGTCGGTGATGGCCCGCAGGATGTAGCGGTCGTTCTCCATGCCCTCGTAGCGCGAGAAGTCCAACGGGGCGCCGAAGCGCACGCCGGGGCGCGTGAAGGAGCCGAACTTCTTGCCCGGCGGCGCCACCACGTCGGTGCCCAGGACCGCCACCGGGATCACGGGCACACCGGTCTCGAGAGCCAGCCGGGCGACCCCGGTCTTGCCGCGGTAGAGACGGCCGTCGTGCGAGCGGGTGCCCTCCGGGTAGATGCCGAACAGGTCGCCCTCGCCCAGGATCCGACGGGCCGAGGCCAGGGCACCCTCGGCGGCACTCGCGCCCGACCGGTCGATCGGCACCTGTCCGGCGCCGGAGAAGAACTTCTTCTGGAGCCAGCCCTTGACCCCGGGCGTCGTGAAGTACTCCGCCTTCGCGACGAAGGTGACGCGCCGCGGCAGAGTCAGCGGCATGAACAGCCAGTCGGCATAGGAGAGGTGGTTGCTAGCCAGGATCGTCGGGCCGGAGTCCGGAACGTTCTCGGCGCCCTCGACGTGGGGGCGGAAGACCACCTTCAGCCACGGACCGAGCGCGATCCACTTGAGGAACCAGTAGAGCACCCCGTACTCCCCTCGTTCGGGCCTCGCTCAGGCATGCGCCGGGGCTGAGGCCCAACCCTAGTGCTTGTCGCGCACCGGTCGGCGACCCCCGCGGCCCTCGTGGCCGACCCTCCTGGGGACCATGGGCTCCTGACAAGGCGCCTCGGGTGCGCAAGGATTCCGGGCATGGCCGAGGTCCCCTCCCACCAGTACCCGACGGCGCCGCTCACCCTCCCCGCGCGACCGGAGCGCTCCGGCGGCCGGTCGGTCGGGGTGCTGCTGGTGCACGGCTTCACCGGGTCCCCGGCCTCGCTCAAGCCGTGGGCACACGCCCTTGCCGAGCGCGGGTACGCCGTCGAGGTCCCACTGCTGCCCGGCCACGGCACGCAGTGGAAGGACCTCAACGCCGTCTCCTGGACCGCGTGGTACGCCGAGGCGGAGGCCGCGCTGGACCGGCTGCGCGGCAGCTGCGACGCCGTCGTTGTGGGTGGCCTGTCGATGGGCGGCTCGGTCGTGCTGCGGCTGGCCGAGATGCGCGGTGACCAGATCGCCGGCGTCGTGCTCGTCAACCCGTTCGTCTCCAGCACGCGCAAGGAGCTCGCGGTCCTGCCGGTCATGAAGCGCGTGATTCCCTCGTTGCGCGGGGTCGTGAACGACGTCAAGAAGCCCGGCCAGGACGAGCACGGCTACGATCGGCTCCCCCTCAAGGGCCTGTCCACCGTCACCGACATGTGGAAGGTCGTCGTTCCCGAGCTGAGGCGGGTGACCCAGCCCCTGCTCTACTTCCGGTCCTCGGACGACCACGTCATCGACGCGTCGTCGTCGTCGACCGTGCTGCGCGGGGTCTCGTCGAAGGACGTCGAGGAGCGGATGCTCGAGAACAGCTACCACGTCGCGACCCTGGACAACGACGCCGACCGGATCTTCGCCGAGTCCGCGGAGTTCGTGGCCCGGGTGACCGCGGCCGACGCCTGAGGCAGTGGCGCCTACTCTGGGGTCGTGAGCATGCGCGACGACGAGGCGGGCGACCGCTCGCAGGCCGATGAGCTCGCCTGGCGCGAGATCGTCGACCACTACGGCGACGTGCCCGACGTCACCGGCCTGGTCGAGCTCACCACCCCGCTCGAGCAGCCGGACCCGTTCGTCCCGCCCGTGGTGCCGGGCCCGGACCTCGGGGACGACGAGGCGTTCACCCCGCCGCCACTGCCGCCCCCTGCGGTCATCTCGCCGGAACGCCGGCTGGCCTGGGTCGGGCTGGTCGCCGCGCCGCTCCTGCTGGTGCTGGTCAACCTGCTCGACTACGCCCTGCCGGGCATCCTCAGCGTGGCCCTGGTGGTGGCGTTCATCGCATCGTTCGGCTACCTGGTGGCGACGATGGAGCCTCGCGACCCCGACGACGACGGAGCCAGGCTCTAGCCAGGGTGCGGCCCCGGGTCAGTGCCGGGTGAGGTCGGCGGCGCCGATCAGCCCGGCATGGTTGCCCAGGCGTGCCTTGCGGATCTCGAGCATGGGCCGATGTCCTCGACCCGTGAGCTGTGCCGCGAACGCCGCCCGGGCAGGCTCGACCAGCAGGTCGCCGGCGGCGCTGACGCCGCCGCCGATCACCACGACAGCGGGGTCGAGGACCGCGGTCAGCGAGGCGATGCCCTCGCCGAGCCAGTGCCCCAGCGACGCCAGCTGCTCGATGGCGAACGGGTCGCCCTCGCCGGCCGCCTCCGTCACCAACGGCCCGGTGATCGCCTCCGGGTCGCCGCCCGCCCGCGCGACCAGATCGGCGGCCAGGCGGGAGCCGGATCGGGCGGCGGCGCGGGACTCGCGGACCAGCGCCGATCCGCTGGCGTACATCTCGAAGCAGCCCAGGTTGCCGCAGCCGCACAGCAGACCGTCGGGCACGACGCGCATGTGGCCGATCTCGGCGCCGACGCCGAACGCCCCGCGGTAGAGCGACCCGTCGAGCACGACACCGCCCCCGACCCCGGTGCCCACGGTCACCAGCAGGAGGTCGTCGACGTCGTGACCCGCGCCGTACTGGAACTCGCCCCAGGCGGCGGCGTTCGCGTCGTTCTCGACGACGACGGGGAGCCCGAGCCTGTGCTCGAGGTCGGACTTGAGGTCGAGGTCGCGCCAGGCGAGGTTGGCGGCGAAGAGCACCACCGCCCGCGACTTGTCGATGTATCCCGCAGCGCCCACGCCGACGGCCTCGATCGGGTGTCGGGTGCGCAGCTCGGTCACCAGCTGCTCGATCGCCGCCTCGATGGCGTGGGCGTCGGTGGCCGGCGACTCGACGCGGAGCTCCTCCACGACCGTCCCGTGCTCGTCGACGACGCCGCCGGCGATCTTGGTGCCCCCGACGTCGATGCCGCACGCCAGGCTCATTCGGGCCCCTCCGGCCACTCGTCGTCGAGGTCGATCCTCTCGACGCCGGTGTCGCGGGGCGGCTGCGTCGACAGCATCCCCGAGACGGCCGCGGCCAGCGACGTGGCCGCGCTGGTCAGGTGGGAGCGCACCTCGGGACTTGTCTCCCGGACAGCGGCGACGACCCGGCAGACCGGGCACCAGGTGCACTCGGGAGCGTCGGTGGACAGGTGCGCGTGGAGCTCGTCGGACAGGGCGCCGAACCCGTCACCGTGCTCCTTGGCCCACCCCGAGAGGGCGCCGAGCAGCTTCATCGCCTCGTCGGCGACGCTGCCGACGGCCTCCTGCTCGTCTTCGGTCTCGCTCACGCCGTCTCGCTCCTGACTGGTCGCCCGACCCGGTGCGAGCTGCCTGCCCGGGCGCGACGTGAGATGACGATACGGCGGGCGACGCGACGCCCGACCGGCACCCTGGACGGCTCAGTTGTAGATCGGTGTGACAAGCAGGACGTACCCCGCGTCCGAGCCGTCGTCTCGCCAGCCTCGCCGCTCGAGAGCCTGCCGGAGCGTCGTGTCCGACTCGACCAACGCCAGCTGGGCACCGGACTGCTCGACCAGGCGGTACCACCCAGGTCCCTGGTTCTCGATGGTGTGGAAGTCCTCGTCGTGCCGGGGTGAGTACGGCGTGGCTAGGCCGTCGATGTACTGGTTGAGATCGGGATGGCGCCACGCGATCCAGCCGCCGAGTGCGTAGTCGTTGAGCACCGGGCTGCCGGGCGGCTCGCGGTCCAGCCGCGCGTCCAGGGCGAGCGGCACCGACCCGGGCAGCCTCGAGGTGTGCGGCACGGCGATCGCCAGGCCCACGAGGGACAGCGCGGCCGCGACGCCGATCACCAGACGTTCCGGTCGGCCCGGCCGACCCGGTCTGCTCAGCGCGTCCGCCTGACCATCCGCCCTGTCGTCGGCCCTGTCGTCGGCCCTGTCGTCGGCTCGCGCGGGACGGAGCAGGGCGTCGAGGGCACCGGCGAGCACCGGCGCGGACACGAGCGCGGAGACGATCACGGTGCGCTCGGCGTACCACGCCCAGAACACCGCGCTGAGCAGCAGCAGGACGCCGTACGTCGTGACGCCGCGACGGGTGATCCCCCAGACCAGCAGCGTGAGGGCGATCATCAGCCAGGCCCCGAGCGGCTCGGGCGTCAGCGGGTGCGGGTGCTGCCACTCGGTGATGTACTTCGCCCCACCGTTGACCGCGAACGGCGCCTGGAGCACGCCGAGCCCGATCGGGTTGAGGAGCACCACGGCGAGCGATGCGACCGCGACCCCCGCCAGCGAGGCCACCTGGCGCGTCGTCGCCCGGCGCCTGACGATGACGGCCACGACGCCCGCGAAGCCGTAGGCGACGCCGATGAACCAGAAGCCGTGGCACAGCGACCAGAACCAGCACAGCGGCACCAGCCACCACCGAGGGCGCAGGTCCTCCTCGGAGCGGAACCACGCACCCAGCAGCACCGGGATCAGCACGAAGCTGACCAGCTGCGGCCGCGACGAGAGGGCGCCGTACATCGGCACGAACGCCAGCACGGTGACGACCACCGCGGGCAGGGCGGCCGCGCGCTGCCGGTTGACGACGTACAGCGAGACGGTGACCAGGATCAGGAAGAGGCCGAAGAGCCAGGCCAGGCCAGGCAGCCCCAGCCAGCGGTCGACCAGGGCCGAGACGATCTCCGGCAGGGGCTCGGTGGGGACCCAGGACTGGTCGGCGAAGGTCGACCAGTGGTGTGGTGCCGACAGCGAGTGCTGGTGGATCAGGTCGTTGCCGAGGCGCAGGTGCCACCAGTCGTCGGGGTCGTCGATGCGTGCGGCCGCCTTGGTGGTGATCCAGGCCAGGGCCAGGGCCAGCAGCCCCAACGGTGCCGCCCGGACGAGTCGATCACCGCGCGGCTCCCCCATGGTTGCATCGTGACATCGGGGGCTGCCGAAGTCCGGGATTCCGGCAACCGCGTCATCCGTGGGCGGCGTCGGTGAACCGCACCTGGAGTTCCCCGCCCTCGACCCTGGCACCCGCCAGGCGGTGCCGGGCCAGGCTGCTCGGCAGGGTGAGCAGCCGACGGTACGACGAGACGGTCACCACGAGGTCGTCGCCGTCACGGGCCAGGTCGACGTCCTCGCGACCGACGAACGGCAGGCGCAGGGACAGCACGGCGCCCCCGGCGGTCGCAGTGATGCGCAGCGGCTCCGGCCCGGCCGGTACGGCGAGCGGGTCGGCGTCGCCGTAGAGCCCACGGGCGACGTCTCGCAGCTCCGACAGCCCGACCGGCTCGGCTGGCCGGTACTCCGAGCACCACAGGGGCAGCCCGGCGAACGACTCCTCGACCTGCGCCAGCACCGCCGTCTGCGCCGCCACCCAGCCCGCGCGCCAGGGGTCGGCGGCGTCGGCCGGGAAGACGCGGTTGGCGACCACTCCGTCGACGCGGTAGCCGAACAGCGAGAGCGTGGTGAAGCTGCGTCGCGCCTCGGCCAGCACGACCTGCTCGGGGGTGAGGACCAGCCTCACGCCGGCGTCCGGCCCGGTCAGTAGCTCCCGCACCTCGTCGAGCTCGGCATGCAGGCGCTGCACCGCGGAGAAGACGTCGTCGTCCGGCATCGGGATCCCGGCCGCGCGCGAGAGCACCGGCTTGAGGGCCCTGACCACGCGCCGTTCGACCGGGAAGACCCGGGTCATGTACCAGCCCAGCGCCTCGGGCAGCGCCAGCAGCCGCAGCGTCTCGGCGGTGGGAGCGCAGTCGACGACGACCGCGTCCCACTCCCCCGACCGCGCGTGCAGGCGCAGCTCGAGCAGGGCCAGGATCTCCTCGGCTCCCGGTACGACCGTGAGCTCCTCGGCGGCGACCGGGTCGACGCCGGCGACCTCGAGGACCGAGAGCAGGTAGCCCTGGATGTCGGCCCACGACTCCTCGAACCGGCGCTGGGCGTCGACCTGGTGGACGTGGAGCCCGGGCGCCACCTGCTCCGGCTCGCCGCCGGCCGTCACGCCGTACGCGTCGGCCAGGGAGTGGGCGGCATCGGTCGAGAGGACGAGCGTGCGTCGGCCCGTCTCGGCGGCGAGGGCCGCCGTGGCCGCGGCCACGGTGGACTTCCCAACGCCTCCCTTGCCGGTGAACAGCAGGATCCGCACGGGTCAGGCCAGGCCCTCGACCCGCTTCTTCAGGCCCTTCAGCGCGGTGTCGATCAGGATCTTCTCGCCCTTGCGCTTGAGCATCCCGATCAGCGGGATCGACACATCGAGGGCGAGCCGGTAGGTGACGTCGGTGGTTCCGTCACCCTGGTCGGCCAGCACGTAGGCACCGTCGAGGGCACGCAGCATCTTCCCCTCGACGAGGGTCCAGGTGACCTCGTCGTCGCCCGACCACTCGTAGGCCAGCGTGTACTCGTCCTTGATCGGCGACACGTCGAGCTTGAAGAACACCTGCTCCGCGCGGCCGTCGCCGCCCGCGGAGAGCACGTCGGCGGTCGTCACGCCCTTGGCCCACGTGGGGTAGGACGAGAAGTCGGCGATGACCGCCATCACCTCGCTGGGCGAGGCGTCGATCACGATCGATGACGTGGTCTGGTCGGCCATCGGGACCCCCTCGGGCTCGGCTGGAAACCTTGGCGAGACTATCGGATTGGCGTGGGAGCATCCGGCGGTAACCTCCCCACGCAGGACCCTGACCAAGCGTCGAGCCAGCCTGGGAGGCAGTGTGCGTGAGTTCGCCGCACCGATGGACGTCGAGATCCCGGCGACCGGCAACCTCACCGACGACGTCGTGGCCAATGCCGCCGAGGCCCCGGACGCCGTGGTCTTCTCACGCCGTACCCCCCAGGGATGGGCGGCGGTCACGGCAGCGGAGTTCCTCGACGAGGTGCGTGCGGTCGCCCGGGGACTGGTCGCCGCGGGCGTCGGAGTGGGCGACCGGGTCGCCCTGATCTCCAAGACACGCTACGAGTGGACCCTGGTCGACTACGCGATCTGGTTCGCGGGTGCGGTGACGGTGCCGGTCTACGAGACGTCCTCGGCCGACCAGGTCGAGTGGATCCTCGGCGACTCCGGGGCCGTGGCCGTGGTCGCCGAGGGTCCCGAGCACACCGCCCGCGTGGCCGAGCGGCGGACGGGCCTGCCCGAGCTGCACCACGTGTGGTCCCTGGCCGACAACGCCGTGGAGGTGCTGCGGCGGATCGGTGGGGACATCACCGACGTCGAGCTCGAGGCTCGGCGCACGACCGCGACCCCGCTCGACCTCGCGACGGTGATCTACACCTCGGGCACGACCGGACGCCCCAAGGGCTGCGAGCTCACGCACGGCAACTTCATGGTCGAGCTGGGCGTGGCCGTGCCCGAGCTCGCGGAGCTGTTCGAGGCGGAGGACGCCTCGACGCTCCTCTTCCTGCCGCTGGCGCACGTGTTCGCGCGCATCGTCCAGATCGGCGCGGTCAAGGCCCGGGTCAGGCTCGGTCACAGCTCGGACGTCACCAGGCTCGTGCCCGACCTCGGGGAGTTCCGTCCGACGTTCCTCCTCGCCGTGCCCCGGGTGTTCGAGAAGGTGTTCAACAACGCCTCGCAACGCGCGACGGCCGAGGGCCGGGGCGGGGTCTTCGACCGGGCGGCCGAGACCGCGATCGCCTACTCCCGCGCGCTGGAGCGCGGGAAGGTCCCGGTCGCGCTCCGAGCGCGGCACGCGGCCTTCTCCAGGCTCGTCTACGGACGGCTCCGCGCGGCGCTGGGCGGCCGGTGCCGGTTCGCCGTCTCGGGCGGCGCGCCGCTGGGCGACCGGCTCGGCCACTTCTACCGCGGCATCGGCGTGACGGTCCTGGAGGGCTACGGGCTCACCGAGACGACCGCGGCGGTCACCGTGAACCGTCCCGACGCCCTCAAGGTGGGGACCGTCGGCCAGCCCCTCCCAGGGACCCAGGTACGCGTCGCCGAGGACGGCGAGCTGCTGTTCCGCGGCGGCCAGGTCTTCGCCGGGTACTGGCGCGACGAGGCGGCCACCCGCGAGGTGCTCGAGCCCGACGGCTGGTTCCACTCCGGCGATGTCGGCGAGATCGACGACGAGGGCTACGTCCGGATCACGGGACGCAAGAAGGAGATCCTCGTGACGGCCGGCGGCAAGAACGTCTCGCCGTCCCTGCTGGAGGACCGCGTCCGCGCACACGTCCTGGTCAGCCAGTGCCTCGTCGTCGGCGACGGCCAGCCGTTCATCGCCGCGCTCGTCACGATCGACCCCGAGAGCTTCCCGGAGTGGGCCAAGGCGCACGGCAAGAGTGGCGGCGTCGCGGCGAACGTCGACGACCCGGACCTGCGTGCCGAGGTCGAGCGCGCGATCGACGAGGCCAACGCCGCCGTCTCACGCGCCGAGTCGATCCGCGCGTTCACGATCCTCCCGGGCGACTGGACCGAGGAGGCCGGCCAGCTCACCCCCAGCCTCAAGCTCAAGCGCAACGTCGTCCTCCGCGAGCACAAGAACGACATCGCCGCCCTCTTCCGCTAGTCCGTTGAGTTGGCCAACTCAACGAGGAGGCGGACTCGTCCCGCAAGGGGGGCAAACTACCGGCCCGGGCCAGCGTCCGCAGAGGTTTCGCGGAGCCCGGGTTTCTTTGCCAAAAGCCCACGAGCGCCCTGTTCCCTTACCTACCATCTGTCTCGCGAGTTCCGCCTCGAACCAGTGCTCCAAGTCCAGTGAGACGGACCCTCGCGCCACCTGTACTGCCAACCCGCCACCCGCCGGACGGCAGATGTCCGAGCGAAAGGTAGATCGGCCATGGACCGACGCAAGTTGCTCCTCATTCTCGCGGTGTTCGTCGCCGTGATCGGCACGGCGCTGGTGTTCGTCTACGTGCAGAGCGCAGACAACCGCGCGAACAGCAAGTACGACACCGTCGAGGTGCTCAAGGCGACGCAGAACATCGCCCAGGGCGAGTCTTACGACACCGCCCTCGCCGCGGGCAAGCTCTCGCTTCAGCCCGTTCCGCAGAGCCAGCTCAACGACGGCTACGAGTCGTCTACGACAGCGTTGAAGGGCAAGTTCGCGGCAGGGGCGATCTACCCCGGCCAGCAGATCATCGCCGCCCAGTTCACCGCCAACAACAGCTCGATCGCGGCGACGAGCAACCTGCCGATCCCGAAGGGCATGATCGCCGTCACGGTGCAGCTCTCCGACCCCGACCGGGTCGCGGGCAACGTCTACCCGGGGTCCCACGTCGCGATCTTCGCCACGGGCCTCGGCGGACCGGGCCACACGGTGAGCGGCCTGGGTGCCGGTGCCGGCTCCGGTGACGAGGAGACCGCCCTCATGCTGTCCAACGTGCTGGTCCTCAACGTCGGCGACCCGGTGCAGGCATCCTCGACGACCACCGACGAGGCCGGCAACGTCTCCACCGAGACACTGCCGCGCACCCTGCTCACGCTGGCGGTCGACCAGTCCGAGGCGCAGAAGGTCATCTTGGCCTCGAAGTCCTCCCCGGACAGCCTGACCTTCGGCCTCCTGATCAGCACCAGCCAAATCCACAAGGGCCCCGGCACGTCCTCGGCCAACCTCTGGAAGTGATCGCGGATGCCCGTCATCGTCGACCCTGACAGCACCACCGCACGCCGGCTGCTCGGCGCGCTCCCACCCGGCTGCCAGTCGGTGGACAACACCGAGCGCCTGCTGCCGTGGCTCGCCCAGCACCCCGAGGAGTACGTCGTGGTGCTGGGGCCGAACATCTCGTTCGGCGACGGCGTGACGGTGTGCGAGTCCATCCGCGTCTCACGGCCGGCGACCAGCGTGGTGTTCGTGCGCCCCGCGCTCGACACCGCGCTGCTCGCCCGCGCCATGCAGGCCGGCGCGCGTGAGGTCGTGGCCATGGACGACCTGCATCTCGTCGCGGGCGCGGTCTCCCGCGCCCACCAGTTCTCGCAGGCGCTGCGCGGGCCCGACGCGTCCAAGCACAACGGCCACGTCATCTCGGTCTTCTCCCCCAAGGGTGGGGTCGGGAAGACCACGGTGGCGGTCAACCTGGCGCTGGCGCTGACGGACAAGGGTGCGCGCCAGGTGTGCCTGGTCGACTACGACCTCGCCTTCGGCGATGTCGCGATCACGCTCCAGCTGTTCCCGTCGCACACGATCGAGCACGCCATCGGGTCCGAGGAGGACCTGGACGCGCCCATGCTCAACTCGCTGCTGACCCGCTATCAGGACTCGCTGAAGGTGCTCGCGGCGCCCAGCCATCCCGACGTACGCGAGCGGATCACGCCGCTGCTCGTCTCCAAGGTGCTGCGCACGCTGCGCACGATGTTCGACTACGTCGTCGTCGACACCGCGCCGGCCTTCGACGAGCAGACGCTGACCGCGCTGGACGAGACCGACGAGTGCATCATCGTGGCCACTCTCGACGTCCCGACCCTGAAGAACGTCAAGGTGGCCCTGGACACGCTGGAGATGCTCAACATCGGCGGCGGCCACCGCTACCTGCTGCTCAACCGCGCCGACGACGCCGTGGGCATCGGTGCCGAGAAGGTCGAGACCATCCTCGGCATGAACGTCGCGTCGCAGATCTCGACCTCGATCGACATCGCCGCCGCCACCAACGCCGGCACGCCGATCATCGCCGCCAGCCCGCAGCACCCGTCCAGCACGGCGTTCCGCAGCCTGTCGACGCTCCTGGCCGGCGAGCCGGTCAGCAGCTCGAAGGGCTCCGAGAACGGCCGGCGGCCGGACTCGGACAACGACCGGTTCGCCAAGCTCTTCCGGATCAAGAGGTGACATCGTGAGCAGTCTCGCCGAACGACTTGCCGCGGCCCGCAAGCAGAGTGAGTCCGGCGCCGCCCCGCCGCCTCCTCCGACCCCGCGTGGTCCGGAGGACGAGCCCACGTCGGCCGCGCCGCCGCCGCGCCAGTCCGCCGGCGGCTCCAGCGGCTCCGGCGGCTCCGGCGGTGACAGCGAGGCCGGACCACGTCCGCGGACGGTCCCGACGACGCCGACTCGTGCCGGCGCCCGACGTGGCGCCGAGCACGAGCGCCTGGAGGAGCTCAAGCAGGACGTGCACGCCGAGCTGCTCAAGCAGCTGGGTCCCCAGCTCTACGACGCGAATTTGGACCAGGCCGACCTGGACAAGCGCGTCCGCGTCGTCCTGACCCAGCTGATGAGCTCCCAGGAGCGGCCGATCAGCAACGCCGACCGCAACCGGCTCACCCAGGAGATCAGCGACGACATCCTCGGCTACGGCCCGATCGAGCCGTTCCTGCGCGACGACGACGTCTCCGAGGTCATGGTCAACGGCTTCGACAGCGTCTGGCTGGAGAAGGACGGCAAGCTCCTCAAGGCCAACGCGCAGTTCAGCGACGAGGCGCACGTCCGTCGGACCATCGACAAGATCGTGTCCCGCATCGGACGACGCGTCGACGAGTCGAGCCCGATGGTCGACGCGCGTCTGCCTGACGGCAGCCGTGTCAACGCAGTCGTCCCGCCGCTCGCGGTCGACGGCTCGTCGCTGACGATCCGGAAGTTCGCCGCCGACCCGCTGACCGTCGACGACCTGATCGCCTTCGGCTCCCTCAGCACGCGCTCGTCGGGCTTCCTCGAGGCCTGCGTACGCGGCCGGCTCAACATCATCGTCTCCGGCAGCACCGGCGCCGGCAAGACGACCACGTTGAACGTGCTCTCGTCGTTCATCCCCGAGGACGAGCGCATCGTCACGATCGAGGACGCCGCGGAGCTCCAGCTCAAGCAGGACCACGTGGTCAGGCTCGAGTCGCGCCCGGCCAACATCGAGGGCCGTGGCCAGGTCACGATCCGCGACCTGGTCAAGAACAGTCTGCGCATGCGCCCCGACCGCATCATCGTCGGTGAGGTCCGGGACGCATCCGCGCTCGACATGCTCCAGGCGATGAACACCGGTCACGACGGCTCGATCTGTACCCTCCACTCCAACGGCCCCCGCGACACGCTGGCCCGCATGGAGACGATGGTGCTGATGGCGGGAATGGATCTCCCGATCCGCGCGATCCGTGAGCAGGTGGCCTCGGCGGTCGACCTGATCGTGCACCAGACCCGCTTCAAGGACGGCTCGCGCAAGATCACCCACCTCACCGAGGTGGAGCGCATGGAGGGCGACATCATCACCCTCCAGGACATCTTCGTCTACGACCACGACGCGGGCTTCGACGACGACGGCAAGGCCAAGGGCTTCTTGCGGTCGACCGGTCTGCGCCCGAAGTTCCTGGACAAGATGGAGCACTCCAACGTGCGCGTCGACCCGATGCTGTTCGCGATGGACGGACTGCGGTGACCCCGTGAACGCACTCATCCCCCTGGCCATCGACCCACCTGCCTGGACCATGTACGGCGGGGTGGCGGCGCTCGGCGTCGCCCTCCTCGTCCTGCTGGTCCTGGCGATCCCGCGTCAGCGCACGCTGACGACCGAGGAGCGGGTCGTGCAGTACGCCGCACGCGCGAGCGGCGGCGGCGGACAGAGCGCACTCACGCCGTACGACTCGCCCAAGTCGCGGCCCGAGGAGTCGGCCCTCGCGTCGGCCAAGTCGGCCGCGGCGAGCATGCTGAAGCGCAACCGCTCACTGGAGGCCAGGATCGCCGCACGCCTGGAGGGATCGGGCAGCAGCTGGCGTCCTGCGGAGTGGCTGCTGATGCACGCCGCCCTGTTCATCGGCATCTCGCTGATCGGGCTCGTGATCGGTGGCGGCAACCTCATCTTCGGGGTGCTGTTCATGATCCTCGGCGTCATCGGACCGTGGTTCTACCTCGGCTTCCGCCGGTCACGCCGGAAGAAGAAGTTCGAGCGTCTGCTGCCCGACACGCTCCAGCTGATGGCGGGATCGCTGGCGGCGGGTCTGTCGCTGGCCCAGTCGGTCGACACGATCGTGCGCGACGGCACCGAGCCGGTGGCCGGCGAGTTCCGCAAGGTCCTGGTCGAGACCCGGCTGGGCCTCTCGCTCGAGACGGCGCTCCAAGGCATCGCCGACCGCTTCCAGAGCAAGGACTTCGCCTGGGTCGTGATGGCGATCAACATCCAGCGCCAGGTGGGCGGCAACCTCGCCGAGCTGTTGGCCACGGTGTCCAGCACGATGCGCGAGCGTGAGTACATCCGTCGTCAGGTCGCCGCCCTGGCCGCCGAGGGCAAGCTGTCGGCCATGGTGCTCGGGGGGCTGCCACCCGGCTTCCTGCTGTACCTCATGGTGGCCAACCACGCCTACGTGATCGTGCTCTTCCAGCGCCCCCTTGGCATCCTGATGCTGTGCGCTGGTGCATTCTGGTTGTCGGTGGGCGTCTTCTGGATGTCCCGCCTGGTCAAGGTCGAGGTGTGAGATGACTCTGCTGCTGATCATGGGTGCGGCGCTGGTGCTGCTCGCCATCGTGCTGGCCTCCGCGGCCGCGGGCACGACGGCGGGCGGCCACACGGCGACCGGCGTCGACCGCTCCGTGGCGCTGGTCCAGGCGTTGAGCAACGCGCCCCAGGCCATGACCAAGGAGTTCGACGAGTCGTTCGCCGACCGGATCATGGCGCCGCTCCAGCAGCGGGCGTCCAAGCTGGCCAAGCGATTCTCCGGTGCCGACGCGCCCGAGCGGATCCGGCGTCGGCTCGACGTCGCCGGCAACCCGACGGGATGGACGGTCGAGCGCGTTCAGGCCGGGAAGGTGATCGGCGCGGTCACGCTGTTCTTGATCTCGCTGGCGCTGACGGGCGTGATGGGGCTCGGCCTCACCGTCCGCGTGGTCGCCGTGCTGGTCGTCACCGCGATCGGCTGGTTCGGCCCGAACCTCTACCTGTACCAGAAGGTCTACGACCGCTCGAAGCGGATGCAGCGCGACCTTCCCGACGCCATCGACCTGATGACCATCAGCGTCGAGTCCGGCCTCGCCTTCGACGCGGCGGTCCAGCAGGTGGCCCGCAACACCGAGGGGCCGCTGGCCGACGAGTTCTCCCGCGTGCTGCGCGAGATGCAGATCGGCCAGGGACGCGCCCAGGCGCTGCGTGGCCTCGCCGAGCGCACCGAGGTCGACGACGTCAAGAGCTTCGTGACCTCGATGGTCCAGGCCGACAGCTTCGGCATCCCGATCGCCAACGTGCTGCGCATCCAGTCCCAGGAGATCCGGACCAAGCGCCGCCAGCGCGCGGAGGAGCAGGCTCAGAAGGTGCCGGTCAAGATCACGGTCCCGCTGATCTTCTGCATCCTGCCCACGCTGTTCATCGCGGTCATGGGCCCGGCCGTCATCCACATCATGGACAACTTCTCGCGAAAATGACGGCAGGTCCATGATCCGAAGCGGCTTGGGGCGCCAGCACACGTGGCTGGCGGTGGGAGCGCGCACGTTCGCCCTCCTCAGCCTGGCGATGCCGCTCATCCTCAAGCACAACCAGCTGCTCCTGCTCGCGCTGCTCGCCACGGGCGCGATCTGGGCCGCCGTGACTGCCGGCGAGCTGCTGGGGCTTCCGCTGACGATGCTGCTGATCATGGACGCGGCCCTGGTGGGGTCGGTGACCGGCCTGTCGTCGCACTCGACGACCGCGGTGCTCGGTGCGCTCGCCGTGCCACCCTTCACCGGCGGGCTCAGTCGTGGAGCCCGGGGCGTCTCCCTGGCGCTCTCGGCCGAGCTCACGACGTACGTCGTCATCAGCCTCACCGACGGACCGCTGACCCAGGACCAGGGCACCAGTGCCTTCACCTGGGCGGTGACCGGTCTCGGCCTGGGGCTGATCGCGTCGTTCCTGCGGCACACCTTCTTGCAGGTCAACGACCCGCAGCGCGCCTACCGCGACGCCCAGGCGCTCATTCGCGAGCTGATCACCCTGTCGGGACGCCTCAGCTCGGGACTCGACTCCGTCGCGCTGGGCGGACAGATCGCCAGCGCCGTGCGCGACGAGCTCCCGGTCACGGCACTGACCGTGCACATCCCGCGCGGCGAGGTGCTCACTCCCCTGGTCGGCGACACCGGGCTGTCGAGCCCGGACCTCGTCATCAGCGAGGAGCTGGCGCAGTACTCCCTGCTGACCGGGAACGTCCGGGTCGTCGGCCACAGCTTCGCCTTCCCGCTGAACGGCGGCAACGGCGTCGCCGCGGTCGTCTCGGGCGTCCTGGCTCCGGGCCTCGACCCTCAGGTGATGGACCTGCCGCGACGGCTGTCCGCACTCGACCGGCGGCTCAGCCCGGCCACCGTGCGCCTCGACACGGCCGTGCTGTTCCTGGCGTTCCGCGACTCGGCCACTGTGGAGGAGCGCCGTCGGCTCGCGCGCGAGATGCACGACGGGGTCGCCCAGGAGCTGGCCTCGCTCGGCTACTTCGTCGACAACCTGGTCGAGCAGGAGCGCGACGACCCGACCAAGGAACGCCAGCTCACGCTCCTGCGCGAGCGGTTGACGATGGTCGTGGGCGAGGTGCGTCGCTCGGTGCAGACGCTGCGCACCGAGATCGGCGAGAACGACTCGCTGGGCACCGCGATCGGCTCGCTCGCCCGTCACCTCAGCGCCAGCAGCGGCATCCCGATCCACGTGACCCTCGACGAGCAGACGACGCGCCTGCGCCCCGAGGTGGAGAGCGAGCTGCTCCGGATCGCCCAGGAGGCGATGACCAACGCCGTACGGCACTCGGGCGCGAGCGCGATCAACGTCGGGTGCTCGGTCGCCCCGCCGTACGCCGAGGTCGTGGTCGCCGACAACGGCGACGGTCTCGGGCCCGGTCGCGACGACTCCCACGGCCTGGAGATCATGCGCGAGCGGGCCGGTCTCATCGCCGGCGAGCTGCACGTCTCCGACAACCGTCCCTCCGGCACCGTGGTGTCGGTCCGCCTCGACGGCGTGTCCTCCACGGAGCCGGCCGTGTCAGCCGACACATTGCTCACATGACTTCGGAGGAGCCATGACGACTACCGACACCACCCACGTGCGTGTGCTCATCGTCGACGACCACGAGCTGGTCCGCGAGGGCCTGGTGGGCGCCTTCGCCCGCGAGGAGAGCACCGAGGTGGTCGGGTCGGTCGGCACGGTTGCCGAAGCGATGAAGGTCTACGCGACCGACCCGCTGGACGTGATCGTCACCGACCTCCAGCTCCAGGACGGCACCGGTCTCGACATCATCCGGCAGGTGCGCCAGACCGACGAGAAGATCGGGCTCGTGGTCGTCACGATGCACTCCGGTGACGACCAGATCTTCGCGGCCATGGAGGCCGGGGCGTCGGCGTTCGTCGGCAAGGACGCTCCGTCCACCGAGGTCGTGCGCGCGGCCCGCCACGCGGCGGTCTCCCCACGCTCCTTCCTGTGCACCGGCCTCGCGGGCGCGATGGTGCGCCGGATGAGCGCGGAGTCGACCAGGCTGTCCACCCGAGAGCACGACGTGCTGCTGCTGCTGGCCGACGGCGCGAACGCCGCCGCGATCGGCCAGCAGCTCTACATGAGCGAGTCCACGGTCAAGTCGCACATCGCCCGCATCTACCAGAAGCTCGGCGCGCAGAACCGCGCCCAGGCCCTGGTCACCGCCATGCGGATCGGCCTGCTCTCGGCGATCCAGCGGCCGGTCTAGGCGCCGTTCGCACGCAGCACATCTGCGGCCGCGTGTCAGAGGATTTTCGGATCTCCCCCTACAGCAGTGGGCGGAATGGTCCGGATTGACTAGACGTCTCGAACCGGATTTCCGGTCCGCGATCGGCCCCGATGGGGAATCCTTGGGTTCGGAGGCCTCCGGCCTTCTCGGCTCTCAACAATGCCAAACGTCATCACATAGGAGAACGACAATGCTGGACTACCTCCGCATCATGCTGGACGCCCGCCTCGCCAAGATGGACGAGCGTGGCGCGTCTGCCGTTGAGTACGGTCTGCTCATCGCGGGCATCGCGGCCCTGATCGTGGTCGTCGTGTTCGCCTTCGGTGGTCTGCTCAGCAAGGTGTTCCAGAACACCTGCAAGAGCGTTGCCAACGGCGCGACCAACAGCTGCTGAAAGCGGCTTCGTCGAATGGCCGCGGACCCCTGGTCCGCGGCCATTCGCATGTCCGACCGGACCGCGCGAGTCGTCGCCGACGCCCACGCGGTCTAGTCCAACTGGGTCACGCCGAACCATGCGAACGCTGGATCCGGCGCCCTATCCGAACGCGGGAGACTTGAGTCGAACGCCCTACCCACGTCGCCGTCACCCTCAGAGGAGCGACCACCATGCTCGACTACCTGCGCATCATCCTCGACGCGCGCATCGCGCGGATGAGCGAGCGTGGCGCATCTGCCGTTGAGTACGGGCTGCTGATCGCCGGCATCGCCGGGATCATCGTGCTCTGCGTGTACGCCTTCGGCGTTCAGGTGAGCAGCCTGTTCAGCAACACCTGCCATTCCTTCAACAGCCAAGCCAAGGCCGGCGGCAGCTGCTGACTTCTCGGGTACGGCCGACGGCCGCGGGTCCATGGGGGATCCGCGGCCTCTGTCATTTCCGCGAGGTGGGAGGAGTGGCGCCGCGAGGTGGGAGGCCCATCCGGCGGCCGAGCTGCTGGGCGATCGCGATCCGCTGAAGCGTGGTGGGGTGGGAGCCGAACCAGAACTCCGACCAGGCCGGGGGGTCGTCGCTCAGGGAGTGCAGATCGAGCTGGCGCTGCATCCGGATGAACGCGTCGGGGTTGCGGGTCGCCTCCAGCGAGGCCACGTCGGCCCTGGTCTCGATCCGGCGCGACAGGCCGTTCTCGACCGGGCTCGAGAGCAGCGTCCCGATCGCGGCGAGGGCGAGCACGAGCGGCACCACCGACGGGTCGCGCATCCCCCCTGGCCGGCGTCGCAGGACCTCGACGGCGAGTGCGAGCAGGCCGATGCCCAGCGTGGTGCCGAGCGCAGCCAGGATCGAGCCGGTCAGCACGTCATCGTGGTGCGCGTGCCCGAGCTCGTGGGCGACGATCGCGAGGATCTGGTCGCGCGGGAGGTCGCGCAGCACGGTGTCGTAGAGCACGACGCGCCGCGTGCTGCCGAACCCCGACACGTAGGCGTTCAGCGTCGTCGTACGACGAGAGGCGTCGGCCACGAGCACGTCGTCGAGGTGGACATGCTCGACGTCGGCCAGGTGCAGGATCTGGCTGCGCAGGGGCCCGTCGGGCAGCGGCGTGAAGTGGTTGAAGGCGGGCTCCACGAGGATCGGGTAGACGAACGACCCCGCCATCACCAGCACGCCCAGCAGGGTCCCGGCCACGGCCGGCCAGGCGCGCGGCCAACGACGCGCGCACCCGACCAGGACGACGAGCAGCAGGCCCGAGACCACCACCGTGTAGACCAGGCCTTTCAGCAGGTCGACCGTCCAGGGACCCCACGCCTCGTCGCTGAGACCGAACTCGAGCGACCGGTGGTGCCCCACGACGGCGAACGGCGTGACGACCAGCTGGCCGACCACGGCCAGGGCGGCGACCGCGGTGAGCACCCGCACCCACCACCAGCCCCGAAGATGGCCGGCGAGGCGAGCACCGAGCGGCGTGAGACCGAGCACCGACGACACCGCGAGGGAGACGGCCAGGGCGGCCCAGCCCAGGTGGCGGGCCGGGTCGCTGTAGGCGTTGGCGCGGGCGATCTGGGTCGGGGTGAACACCTCGGACCCCGCGACCGCGGATGGCGTGCCGCCCGGGACGGGGTGCCACGGGATGCGCCAGGCGGCAACAGCGACGAAAGCCGCTCCGGCCACCAGGAACGTGACCATGGCCCAGCGGCGTTCGCTCACGCCGGCAAGTGTTGCAGGACCCCGCGCCACTGCCGGACGAAGGTGGCCGGCCCGAAGCCGAACGACCGGACGAGCTCGGGTCCGAGGCTTCCACCGGCGTCCATGGCGCGGTAGAACCTCACCAGCGCATTCACGCCGCCGTCGGCGGCGAGGAGCCGGCAGGCGAGCCAGGCGCTCTCGTAGCGCGCCTCCAGATGCGGCGACCCCGGGGCGAACTCCGCCTGCGTCGGCAGTCCGCGCGGGACGCCGTCCCGACCGACGAGCGCGATGATCCGCGAGGCGCTGGTCGAGAGGGGAAGCCGCTGGGCGCTCAGGGCGACGTAGTCGGCGAACCCCTCGACCAGCCACGTGGGTGCGGTGCTGGTGGCCGCGTCGGTGGCGACGTGGGTCGTCTCGTGGGTGATCACGACCTGCGCCCCGCGCGGCTCGAGCGGATCGAAGACCTCGGGGTTGACGAACACATGGCTCGGCGACGCCCGCGACCGCGACCCGTCCACCGTCGTGGTGACCGCCGCGATCCCGGCATAGTCGCCGCGGTGGGCGTCCAGCGCGGCGTCGAGGCCGTCCTGCGAGGCCGGTACCTCCACGACCAGGCCACCGCGCCAGGCAGGCAGCACCCGACGTACCTGGGGCACCGCGCGTCGTGCCAGCGCCGCGAAGCGGTCAGCCCGCGCTGCCGAGCCGGCCACCAGCACCAGGCTGCGCGCGGAGCGTCGGACCTGAAGGGATCCGGACAGCCACAACGGCGAGCGCCGGTCTCCCCCGCCGATCCCGGCGATCCCCAGATGGCTGCCGTCCGGCGCGAAGCGCACGTGGACCTCCAGCCGCTCGGTGCGCCGGTCGAACCCGGCGAACCGCCACGTCGTGGCGACGTCCGCGGCCCAGGCACCCGAGGGGGATACGGCTCCGGCCTCGTCGACGTAGCGCAGCGAGAAGTCCGCGACGTGCAGTGCGCCGGCGTTGCGCACCACCCCGCGCAGGACGGCGACCGCCGAGTCCGAGCTGCCGAGCGTGCCGCCCGCCGTGACCTCGCGGTGCCGCACCGCCGATTGGAGGCGCGTCAGCAGGCGGGCCGCGGCCGTGGGGTCCGCGTGCGGCGGCGGACGGCGGTCGAGGGGTGCGTGGTAGGTCGCTTCGTGCTGGGTCAGCCAGACCGTCAGGCCGATGACGAGGACCAGGAACAGCGAAAGGCCGACCACCCACCAGCGGGGGCGGTCGGCCGTTCGACGCGCCGGTGGTCGAGCCGAGGGCGCCGGCTCAGCCAGGACGGACGGCGCCGGCGTACGGCATGGAGTACAGGCCGGTGACGCGGATGCCGGCCGAGGGGTTCTCGGCGTTCACGATCATCCCGTTGCCGATGTACATGCCGACGTGGCTGATCGGGTGGTAGTAGAAGACGAGGTCGCCCGGCTGGAGCTGGCTGGCGGAGATGTGGGTGCCCTCGCCGAACTGCGCGCTCGAGGAGTGGGCCAGGCCGACGCCGGCCGCACCCCAGGCGCGCATGGTCAGGCCCGAGCAGTCGTAGGCGCTGGGGCCGGAGGCGCCGTACACATACGCCTTGCCGATCTGGGCCATCGCGTAGTGGATGGCGATCGCGGCACGCCCGGAAGCCGGGATGTTGGCCGGGATGCGGGGGGTCCCGCGGGAGGCGTCGAGCAGTCGCTGCTGCTCGGCGGCCTTCAGCTTGCCGAGCAGGGACTTGGCGGAGGCGAGGTTCTTGTCGATCGTCGCCTTGTCCTGGGCCGCCTGCTGCTCGAGCTGGGCCACCTTGGCCAGCTGGGTCCGGGTCGCCTGCTGCCTCAGGCTCAGCGCCTTGGCCTGGGTGAGGTAGGAGGAGTACTGCCCCGCCTGCATGGAGTTGAACGCCGACATGGTGGTCAGCTGCGAGACGAACGCCTTCGGGTTGCTCGAGACCACCGCCTGGCCGACGGCCGACAGCGAGTCGCCCTCGTACTGCCGCACGATCGAGTTGGCGACCACTTGGCGAGCCTGCTCCGTCTGCTTCTGCTGACGGGCCTGGTCGGCCCGCAGCGCGGAGACGTCACCGCGCATCTGGGTGAGCTGGACGTGGATCTGGTTGTAGCGCTCCGACGCCTGCTCGGCCGCCCGGTACAGGCGGTCCACGCGGTGCTGGACGTCCTGGACGGTGGGCTTGGCCTGCGCGCTACCGGTGGGAATCATCCCCACGGAGGTGACGATGGCGGCGCTGGCAATGAGCGTGACGAGGCTTCTCCGGCCGTTGAGCACGAGCGGAAGAACTCCCTTGCTGTGTCGTACGCCTACCGGGTGAGCTGACGGGTTCGGGCACGACAGGCCCTACACCGCCTCCTCGTCCGCGGACTCTCGGCCACGGACGCCTCGGCGGCGATTCACCCCAGGTGGGTTGGTTCCCCGGCTCTTCGTCGCGACCCCAAGCAGTCACGCTGATGACTCGGCGCGACACCCGCATGGACACCGGACTGGTCCATCGGCACGGGCATCTGAGCGGTCACCCTAACCACACCCACGGAAGACCGCAAAACTTTCAACCAGGCCTGTCGTGACAATTTCGTGACCTGAGACGGATCACTGTCACAGAGGTCACATTCGCCCCACCAGACACTCTCTTCCCGCTGTCACCACACTGTCAAAGCGGGGCGTCACGCGGACTCGATCGCCGGCGAGTCGACCGGGGTCACCAGACGCAGCGGAGGCACCAGACCCCCGGCCGCCAGCAGGTCCAGCGCCCGACAGGCGTCGTCGGCCAGGGTCAGCTCGGGCGGCGGGCCGAGCAGCACGGTCACCACGCAGTCGTGGCAGGCCTGGCCCCGCACCAGGCAGGTGTCGCAGTCGATTCTCGTCGTCATGCCGACGACCCTTGCAGCACCCACCGACAGTCTCCCCTCCCCGCCCCGCCCCGCCCCGGACGGTCCGCACCGGAAGGGAGGTCTGATCCCGGCGGACACCCCCCACCGGCAACCCCTGAGCTCGTTGAGTTGGCCCTCCCGGCCCGGAGGGCCAACTCAACGGGCCGGGAGGGCCAACTCAACAGCTCAGGGGTGGGGTGGCCGTGCGGCGATGTTCCGCGTGTCCCGGTCCTGGGTGTCGGTGCGCCGCCCTAGCGTCGTTGACGTGAGCACCGCACCGCTGTCCAGCCCGCCCGGGCCCGGGGGCGGCGCCGTGGCGCGCTCGTCGCGGTGGCAGTCACGGTGGCAGTCCCGCTGGGAGGAGCAGCGCTCCTTCGACGAGCTCGGGCGGCCGCTGCGCGACCTCACGTTCTGCGTGGTCGACCTCGAGACCACCGGCGGCTCCGCGGAGGCCGGCTCGATGATCACCGAGATCGGGGCGGTCCGGGTGCGCGGCGGTGAGCTGCTCGGCGAGTTCCAGACCCTGGTCAACCCGCACACCCAGATCCCACCCTTCATCGCGGTCCTGACCGGCATCACCAACTCGATGGTCGGCGAGGCGCCGTCGATCGAGTCGGTGCTCCCGGCGTTCCTGGAGTTCGCCGCCGGCTCGGTGCTGGTGGCCCACAACGCGCCGTTCGACATCGGGTTCCTCCAGTGGTTCGCCGCCCACCAGGGCATCGCCTGGCCGACCTTCGAGGTGCTCGACACAGCCAAGATCGCCCGACGCGTGATCACCCGCGACGACGCGCCCAACTGCAAGCTCTCCTCGCTGGCCCGGGCCTTCAACGCCTCGACCACGCCCAACCACCGGGCGCTGTCCGACGCCCGGGCCACCGTCGACGTGCTGCACGGCTTGATGGAGCGGCTCGGCGGTCTCGGGGTGCACACCCTGGAGGAGCTGGCGACCTTCAGCGCCAAGGTCTCCACCGCCCAGCGACGCAAGCGCCATCTCGCCGAGGGGCTCCCCCACGCCCCCGGCGTCTACCTCTTCCGAGACGAGCAGGCCCGCGTGCTGTACGTCGGCACGTCCCGCGACCTACGGACCCGGGTCCGCTCCTACTTCACCGCCTCGGAGACACGCTCGCGGATCGGCGAGATGGTGACCATCGCGACCTCGGTCTCGGGCATCGAGTGCGCCACCGCACTCGAGGCCGAGGTGCGTGAGCTGCGCCTGATCGCCGAGCACAAGCCGAAGTACAACCGGCGTTCGCGCTTCCCCGAGCGGGTGACCTACCTCAAGCTCACCCGCGAGCCCTGGCCGCGCCTGTCGCTGGTGCGCCGGGTCAGTGACGACGGAGCCGACTACGTCGGGCCGTTCGCCAGCAAGAAGACCGCGGAGAAGTGCCTGGCCGCCCTCCACGAGACCTTCCCGCTCCGGCAGTGCTCGCAGCGCATCAGCCGCAGCCCGTCGGGGACCGCCTGCGTCCTGGCCGAGATGGGGCGCTGCCTGTCGCCGTGCGACGGAAGCGTCGACGAGACGACGTACGCCGCGGTGGTGCGGCAGCTCCGCGACAACCTGCTGCGGCGACCCGACGACGTCGTCGAGCTGATCACGAGCCGGATGAGCGCGCTGGCCGAGGGCGAGCGGTTCGAGGAGGCGGGGGTCCACCGCGACCGGCTTGCGGCGTTCGTCCGTGCCGCATCGCGGACCCAGCGCCTCACCGCGCTGACCCGGATCCCCCAGCTGGTCGCCGCGCGACGGGAGACGGAGTCCCCTGCCTCGGGGACGCTCCGGGCTCGGTGGGCCGTCCATGTCGTGCGCCACGGCCGGCTCGCAGCAGCGGGCGTGATCCCACCGGGCGCCGACGCGCACCAGTTCGTGGCCGAGCTCGTGGCCAGCGGCGAGTCCGTGCGGGGCGGGCCGGGGCCGGCGCCCGCCGCGACCGCGGAGGAGACCGAGAAGATCCTGCGCTGGCTCGAGGCGCCCGGGCTGCGGCTGGTCGAGGTGGACGGCGAGTGGACCTGTCCGGTCGGGGGTGCGACGCGCCACCTCGCCCTGCACGACGCGGTCAACCAGTCCCGTCTTGACCTCGTGCCGTTCGACGAGCGCCGCGACCTGCCGCTCGCCTCCCGCCCCACCCGCTGACCCCGCGCACTAGGGTGCGGGCATGATCACCGCCATCGTCTTCGTGAAGGCCGACGTCGCGCAGATCCCCGAGGTGGCCGAGGCGATCGCCGACCTCGACGGCGTCAGCGAGGTGTACTCGGTCACCGGCCAGATCGACCTCATCGCGCTGGTCCGGGTGCGCGCCCACGACGACGTGGCCAACGTCGTGGCCGACCGGCTGAACAAGGTCCCCGGCGTCCAGTCGACCGAGACCCACATCGCGTTCCGCGCCTACTCCCGGCACGACCTCGAGTCGGCGTTCTCCGTCGGCGTCGACTGAGCCGCCCTCGCGCGTCGTCAGGGACCGCCGAGCGCCTCGGCCTCGTCGTCGCGCGGGAGGTCTCCGGCCGCCAGCCGGCAGAGGGCGGCCGTGGCCAGGGATGTACGCCGCCAGCTCAGTGCCTGCACCTGGTGCCGCCCGGCCTCGCCCATGCGCTCCGCGAGCTCGTCGTCGGAAACGAGAGTCTCGATCGCCCTCGCGAAGCCCTCGACGTCGCGCTGCTCGACCACCAGGCCCCCGGCTCCGACCTGGTCGGGCAGGCTCGTCGTACGGGCGACCACGGCCGGCTTGCCCTGCCTGAACCCTTCCCATACCGGGAAGCTCGCGGACTCGAACAACGACGGGACCGCGACGACCCAGGCACGCTCGTAGAGAGCCCCCAGCTCCTGGGCGGTGACGTACCCCGGGATGGTCTCGGAGGGCGCGAGCCCCGCATCCTCGACAGCCTTGCGGATCGCCGGGTACTCGCCGATGTGCGCCCCCGGAAGCACCAGCCGCACCCGAGACCCGCCCTGCCGGAGGCGGCCGACCGCGCGCACCAGGGTCACGTGGTCCTTGTGCGGCCAGAACGCCGCCGGGTACAGCACCAGGGGGTCGCGGTCACGGGGCAGCGGCGCCGAGGAGGACGGCAGCGCCACCGGCGCGAGGGGTACGACATGGATCTTGTCGCCCGCGATGTCCCAGAAGCTCTCCACGTCCGCCTTGACCGCCCGGGTGCCCACCGAGATCTGGCTGGCGCGCTCGGCCCGCGCACGCCAGTCGACCTCGCGATGTCGCAGCTGCGCCTGCGTGAACAGCTCCGGCAGGTAGTGGTGCTGGAGGTCGTGGGGCTGGTAGACGCTCGGGAGGCTGGTCACGAAGCCGTCCTGGAAGGGCAGGTGCGCGACGTCCGCACCGAGGTCTGCGAGGAAGGCGTCCCAGTGCGCCAGCGCCCTGTCGTCGGAGGCCCGGGTCACCCGCTCCACGTGCGGGCGAAGTCGGCTGACCAAGGTCGGAGCGCGCCGCGCGACGCGCATCCCGACGCGCTCGACCAGACTGGAGTGCACGACCACGTCGTCGTTCTCGGGCAGCCACGGGCCGAGCCAGCGTTCGTGGCCGGGATAGACCACCCAGGTCCGCTTGACGTGGGGGTGCTCGGCATACCCCTGCGCGAGGCCGATCACCACCTGGGAGACGCCACCGGCCAGCCCTTCGGGCAGCCGCGCGTCGATCGCGATGTGCAGCATGGGCGGGCCCGCTAGGCCGGCAACCCGCGGAGCACGGCGCTGGCGACCCGGGCCGCGACGTCCGGGGCGAACGCGCTCGAGGTGGGCAGGCTCAGCCCGCAGTCACCCAGGCGAGCCGTGACCGGCAGCTCGGAGGCGCAGCGACCCCGGTAGGGCGGCAGCGTGTGGATCGGCACGAAGAACGGGCGGGTGTCGATGCCCTGCGCGGTGAGCCGCCCGGCGACCCGGTCACGAGTCTCGGCGTCGTCGAGGAGGAGGCCGTAGAGCCAGGGCGTCGTCACGGCCCAGTCGGCGACCGGCTGGAGCGTCAAGCCCGGCACGTCGCGGAAGTGCTCGTCGTACGTCGCGTAGAGCGCACGGCGCCGCGCCAGCATCTCGTCGACCCGCGAGAGCTGGCCGCACAGCAGGGCGGCCGCGACGTTGGTGAGTCGGTAGTTGTAGCCGATCACGGGGAACCAGTACCGGCGCTCGGGGTCCATGCCCTGGCCGCGGAGCAGGCGCATCCTGGCCGCCAGCGCCGCGTCGTTCGTGGTGACCGCGCCGCCCTCGCCGCTGGTGACGACCTTGTTGCCGTAGAAGGAGAAGGTGGCGACATCGCCGAGCGACCCGGCGCGACGCCCCTTGTACTCCGCGAACGGCGCCTCCGCGGCGTCCTCGACCAGGGCCAGCCCGTGCTGGTCGGCGAGCGCCCGCAGCGGGTCCATGTCGGCGGGATGACCGTAGAGGTGCACCGCGATCACCGCGACCGTGCGGGGCGTGATCGCGGCCTCGACGGCGCCCGGGTCGATGCCCCACGTGTCGGCGGAGATGTCGACGAAGACCGGTGTCGCCCCGCAGTACGACACGGCGTTGGCCGTGGCGATGTAGGTCATCGACGGCACGATCACCTCGTCGCCCGCGCCGACACCGAGGGCCTCGAGCACCAGGTGGAGAGCCACCGTGCCGTTCGACACCGGGACGACGTGCTCGGTCTCGCAGAGTCGCCCGAACTCGCGCTCGAAGGTGTCGAGGTACTGCCCCGCGGACGAGATCCAGGTCGACCGGACGGCGTCCGCGACGTTGTCGGCCTCCTCCGGACCGAGGTCCGGCATCGAGACCGGGACGCCGTCGGCCTGCGGGCTCGTCATCGGCTCATCACCCTCGCGGGGACCCCGACGACCACCTCGCCGTCGGCGACGTCCTTGGTGACCACAGCGCCCGAGCCGACCACGGCTCCGGCACCCACCCGACGCCCCTCCCGGACGTTGGCACCGCTGCCGACCAGCGCGCCGGCACCGATCACGGCACCGCCGCCGAGGGTGGCCCCGGGGTTGACGACGGCGGCCTCGCCGACGACCACGTCGTGGCCGACCGCGACGTTGGTGTTGAGCAGGCACGCGGGCCCGAGCTCGACGTCGCACGTGGTGACCACCCCGGCCGCCACCATCGCGCCCTCCCCCACCCGTGTCGTGTCTCCGATCACCGCCGCGGGGTGGACCAGTGCCGGCCAGCCCGCCGTGACCACCTCGTGCCACGTGCGCCACACCCGCAGCCGCGCCTCGGGATGCCCGATGCCGAGGGCGACGGCCCCGACCGCGGCACCGCTCCGGACCTCGTCGAGGAGGGCCGCCTCGCTCGTCTCGTCGGCGAAGGCGACGCGGGAGTCGGGCCCGCACAGGCCGAGCACCCTCATCAGCTGGAGCGTCTCTCGCGACTGGCCGGAACTGCCCAGCATGAGTACGTCGTACAACGAAAGAGCCCTCCTGGTCGGCCACCGGAACCGTACCCCCGGGCGGCGCCCAGGCGTGGGAACTTCGCACCACGACCCGGCCTGCCGGGGTGGAGTCAGCGCTGGGTCTCCTCGGCCCAGGAGCGGAAGCGGCGCATCGCGGCCACGGACAGGAACGCCGTGGTCGCGATCAGCGGCAGGACCAGGCCCGCTGTGACGATCCGGTCGGGCGGCAGCGCCACCAGGGTCACCGCCACCAGCGCCGAGCCCAGCGCCCAGACCCAGGCCGCGGACGCCGAACGCCGCAGAGCCATCAGCGGCACCGACAGCCAGGAGCACAAGATGGCCAGGACGGTCGACAGGGCCAGGCACGCGAACCCGTACGACGGCAGCCTCACCCGCGAGCCGTACAGCAGGGAGGTCGCCGGATGAGCGGTCACCAGGCAGACCAGGCCGCCCCCGACGCCGATGGCGAGACAGGCGGCGCCGCTGCGCCACATGACCCGACGGAAGGCCGCCACCGAGCCCGACGGCAGCACGCGGGACAGCTCGACCAGCGCCGAGACGGTGATGGTGCCGACCAGGATCGTCGGCAGCCGCATCCAGCTGTTGGCCACGACGAACGCGCCGACGAAGTCGCGGTCGTGCTCGGAGACCTTCCACGACAGCACGATCGGCGGGAGGTTGAGCGAGATCTGGTAGCCCAGCGCGATCGCCACGAACGACACGTGCTCGAAGCCCGGGGCGACCCCGACGGACGCCGGCGAGGCCGCACGCCGGCCGAGGAGGATGTGGGCAGCGCCGGCCGAGAGCAGGATCGGCAGCCCGATCGAGATCCCCAGGATCGTCGCGGCCGGCGCTCTCCACACCACCGCGAGCGCGACCAAGGCGATCCGGCAGACGCCTTCGAGGACCATGGTGGCGGCGTAGGCGGACAGGGCCTGGCAGCCGAGGAGCTCGCCCCGCCGCGGCGAGACGACGGCCCAGCCCAGCACGGCGAGGATCGACCACCCCAGCAGCGGGTAGCGGTGGCCGGCGCCTGTCCCGCCGACGACGACGGCCACGCCGGCCATCGTCACGACGGCCGACACCGCGAGCCAGTACGCCGGGCTGCGGCCGTGCGCATGGTCCCCGGCGTTCCGGCGCCGGCTGATCAGCTGCTCGGTCGGGGTGGCGACGCCGAAGCCGAAGACCACCGACACGACCCAGGCGATGCTGACGCCGCTGAACGTCGCGTGGGAGAGGATCCGCGGCCCGGCCGCCAGGATGGCCGCGCCGGACACGGCGACCAGCCCGAAGCCCGCGCCGAGGAGCAGTGTCGCTGACCCCGTCGTCCTGGGCAGCCGCACCATGCTTCTCCCGCTCGTGAGTCCCGGATGTGCTCCGAACACCCGCCGGTGCTCAGCGTCCCACGCGTCGCCCGGTGACCTCCGCAGGCCGCGCCGGGCGCGCCGGGCGCGGCGCGGGCCGGCCCGCGGTGCGTGCGTCTACGGTCTGACCATGACGCCACGGGTGCTGATGGTGGTGCCGACGCTCGGCCGCAGGATCGCTCACCTCACGCTGTGCCTGGAGTCGATCACGTCCCAGGACGTGCCGGGCCTGGACCTGCTGCTGGTCGCCCCACCCTCCCCGGAGGTCGAGGCGCTGGCCGAGCGCTTCGGCGCCCGCCTGCTGCCCGATCCGGGATCCGGGATGTCCGGGGCCCTCAACGCCGGCTTCGCCGCGGCCGCGACCGGCACGCCGTACGTCGGCTGGCTCGGCGACGACGACCTGCTCAGCCCCGGCTCGCTCGCGGCGACGACCTCGGCGCTCGACGCGGACCCGGGCGCCTCGATGGCCTTCGGGTGGTGCGACTACGTCGACGACGTGGGCACCGTCATCTTCGCCAGCCGCGCGGGCCGCCTGGCAGGCCGCAGCATCGCCTTCGCCCCCAACCTGGTCCCGCAGCCGGGGTCGCTCATGCGGCTGCCCGACGTGCAGGCCGCGGGCGGTCTGGACGAGGCGTTGACCTACTCCATGGACCTCGACCTCTTCCTGCGCCTGCGGAGGCGCGGCCGACTGCTCGCGCTCCCCCGTACGGTCGCGTCGTTCCGCTGGCATCCCGACTCGATCACCGTGCAGTCGGAGACGGCATCGGCCGAGGAGGCCGACCAGGTCCGGATGCGCTACATGGCGCGCCCGGTCGCCGCCTGCTACCAGGTGGCTCGCTGGCCGGGACGATGGGCCCTGCGCGTGGTCAAGTGGAGAGTTCGAGGCCGACTGCGCCGGGCTCGGGGATAGCCTCGCGAGCCGGCCGGCGCAGCGGCAGGAGCAGGCAGACCACGACCCAGCCGACGGCCATCAGCAGAGCCGTCACGACGGCCGGCGGATGCACCCACGACGAGTCGCCGGCCGAGACCGCACGACGCAGCTCGTCCTGCTCGAGGTGGTAGACGCAGGCGACCTGCGCGACGAGCAGGAACACCGCGCCGAGTCCGACCAGCCGTCGGCCCTCGCGCGGGGCGAAGCCCGCGTCGTCGAGCATCAGTCCGCACAGCGGCAGGATGCCGATCACGAAGGGCTGCTCGTAGCGCCCCTGCCACACGGCGCCGGCGCTGGGCATGAACACCAGGGAGATGACGATCGGGATCACCAGTGACGCCACGCCGACCCACAGCAGGGTACGGCGCGCACGGGTCGGCGCGCCCTTGCGCCAGGCCGCGAAGAACATCAGGCAGATCACGAAGAACGCCAGCGGGTAGACACCCAGCGGCGCCGGGATGTCGCGGTAGGGGAACGCCCCGACCATCTGCATCGTGAAGACCGGCAGGTTGAACGCCAGGACCCAGCGGACGACGTCCTTGTCGGGCGCCCCGGGGGTGGCATGGGCGGCGATCCGCTGCCAGGCCTCCCACCAGACCGCGCCCAGGCCGACGGCGATGACGCCGAGCGTGACGACCCGGCGGTGCGCGGCCACGATCCGGCGCGTCGTACCCAGGCCGCCGAAGGCGACCACCGTCAGCACGATGGCCACCACCCACAGCGGCCCGAGCAGGCGGACGAACATCAGTGGCGTCCCGGCCGCGAACGCCAAGGAGAGCAGTCGCCCTCGACGGCGCACGTCGCCCTCGCGCACCACCGCCAGGAGAGAGGCCCACAGCAGGAAGGCCAAGGCCAGCTCGGGACCGTTCGGGGCCGGGATGGCGCCGGAGAAGAACGCTTCGGGCATCAGCGCCGCGACGGTCCCCAGGCTGGCCCACAGTCCGGTCCCCGCGACGCTGAGCACGCCGATCGCCAGGGCCATCAGGCACGAGCAGATCAGAGCGGTCGCGATCCGCATCGCGTAGTCGGCGGCCGCTCCGTGGAACGGCCTGGCCGCGGTCCCCACGACCCAGTAGAAGAAGGGGTCGTAGGCACCCGCCGCGGTCGCGACCTGCGACTCGCCGTCCCGCGTGGCCACGGCGTGGCAGTTGTCGTGGCCCATGTACTGCAACGACAGGCACTGCCCCTGGGCCGCCAAGACGATGTCGGTGGGGACCCACACCAGGGTTCCGCGCCCGTGCGCGGCTCCCTGCGTCAGGTGCCACTCTCCGCGGGCGACGCCGGCCGCGCGGTAGGTGTGGTCGACCTCGTCGGAGCCACGGAACGGCGGCACCGCCAGGATCCAGGCCGCCTCGGCGACCAGGAGGGCGACCAGGGCGAGCAGCCCCCTGCGGACCGCGACGCTCATCCGGCCCTCAGGGGTACGGCGCGACGGCGCGGCTCCGGACGGCTCCGGCGACGCGGTGGCGCCGGCGCCTGGCGTGGCGAGGGTCATCGCGTCGGTTCCGACTCGCGGACCAGCGGTGCCTCCGCCGCGGAGATCCGGGCGTCCTGAAGGGCCTGGGCACGCGCGAGGTCGACGTAGCGGCGCTCGAGGTCGGCCAGCCGCCGGAACAGCACGACCGAGATCAACATGAACGAGACGGTGACGATGTAGAGCAGCAGGTCGGCACCACGGCCGACTCCGAGCCGGTTGGCCACCCAGGTCAAGGAGTTGGGGTAGAGCACCACGACCACGGCGGCGGCGAGCCCCGCGACCACGAAGCCGCGCCAGACGACCCGGTGCAGCGCACGCCGACCGCCCCGCACGGCGTAGTGGCCGACGAGGGCGATCGCCGCGAGGAGCAGCAGCTTGATCAGGGGCTGAGTCATGGTCTCCGGCCTGGCGAGAAGGGACTCAGTCAGGCTAGGACGGCACCACGCCCGGTGTCCGGGAAACGTAAAATCTCGAGCGTTCGGCGAGAGGGGGGTCTACGGCAGCAGGTCGCGGACGACCGCGTCCGCGAGCAGCCTGCCCTCGGCGGTGAGCACGAGCCGCTCGGTGGCCAGCTCGACGAGGCCGCGGGCCACCAGGTCGGCGACCGCGCCGCGACCGTGGGCATCGAGCGCGAGGACCGGGAGCCCGTCGCGGAGCCGGATCTCCAGCAGCACCCGCTCGACCCGACGAGACTCCGGGTCCAGCGTCTCGCGCGCCGCGGCGGGGCTGACCCCGCTCGCGATCCGCTCGGCGTACGCCGCGGGGTGCTTGACGTTCCACCAGCGCACGCCGCCGACGTGACTGTGGGCGCCGGGCCCGACCCCCCACCAGTGGCTGCCGGTCCAGTACAGCTCGTTGTGGCGACATCGTGCCGAGCGGTCCCGGGCCCAGTTGGACACCTCGTACCACTCCAGCCCGGCCCCGGAGAGGAGCCGGTCGGCCAGGAGGTACTTGTCGGCGAGGTCGTCGTCGTCGGGCATCGGCAGCTCGCCGCGCGAGACACGTCGGGCCAGCGCGGTGCCGGGCTCGACGATCAGGGAGTACGCCGAGAGGTGGTCGGGCTCGCAGCCCAGCGCCACCTCCAGCGAGGTGGCCCAGTCGGCCATCGACTCCCCCGGCGTGCCGTAGATCAGGTCGAGGCTGACCTGGGCGAAGCCGGCCGCCCGCGACCAGTCCACGACCGCGGGCACCCGCAGCGGGTCGTGGGTCCGGTCGAGGGTGCGCAGCACCCGGTCGACCGCCGACTGCATCCCGAAGCTGACCCGGGTGAACCCCGCCTCCCGCAGGGCCTCCAGGTCCCAGGCCGCGACGCTGTCGGGGTTGGCCTCGGTCGTCACCTCGGCGTCCGGGGCGAGCCCGAACTCCGCGGCCACCGCGGCGAGGACGGCGGCGAGGTCGCCGGAGCCCAGGAGCGTCGGCGTGCCACCACCGAAGAAGACGGTGTCCACGGGCAGGTCGCGGTCGCCGAGCACCCTGCGCGCCATCCGGATCTCGCTGATCGCGGCCTCGGCGTACGACGCGCGCGAGGCGCCCGGCTGGTCACCGAGCTCGGCGGCGGTGTAGGTGTTGAAGTCGCAGTAGCCGCAGCGCACGGTGCAGAAGGGCACATGCACGTAGACGCCGAAGGACCTGCTGCCCAGCTCGGCCAGCGCGCTCCGAGGCAGCGCCCCGTCAGCGGGCGCCGGGTCGCCCGAGGGCAGCGAGGAGGGCACCTGCCCATCCAAGCATCAGCGGGGCCCCCGAGAGGGCCAGCCGCGGTTGCCTCAGCGCTTGCGCTCGATGTCGAGGTCCAGCACGTGGCCCTCGACGTCCTCGTCGTTGCGGTGGGGGGTGAAGTCGACGTTGCCCTCGTCGTCCAGGGGCAGGTAGTGGCCCTCGACGTCGGTGGGGTCGGTCTCGTTGCCGAACACGATCTCGGGTGTGTTCTCGGTCATCGCAGTGTCCTCTCCCTAGCTGCGTGCAGCTCCATGGTGTGCCTTGGCGCAGCCGGCGTCTGTCAGGTTGCTGACACTACGGGGAATTCGTCCGATCAGGAACCGACCGGCTGGCGCACCGGCCGGCCACCCAGCCGGTCGTCGAGCTCGGCGAGCCAGGCGCCGGCACCCAGCGATGCGTACGTCGCCCGAGCGGCGTCGAGCATCGGCGCGGCCTCGTCGGTCCGGCCGTTGCCCGCCAGCCACGCGCCGTACGCCGCGCGGCCGCGGGCAGCGTGCACCGGCGAGCCCCACGCGTCGTAGCACCGGACCGCCTCGACGAAGAGCCCCTCCGCGCGCTCGTCGGACCCGAGCCTGGATGCCGTCACGGCACCGAGCAGCGCGCGATGCCCGCGCAGACCCTCCTGCGGGACCGTGCTGGCCTGGTCGACGATCTGCTCCAGGCGGCCGATGAGCTCGCGGTCGTCGAGCGCCAACGCGATGTCGACGGCCACGCCGTAGGTCATGTGGAAGTCGTCGCTCACGCCGTAGAGCCGCTGGGCCAGGTCGAGGACCTCGTCGAGCCGCCTCGCCGTGGCGGGGTCACGGTCGCTCCACAGCGCGAGCAGGTCGGCGAGGTGCCAGTAGTCGCTGGTCTGCTGGCGCAGCTCGCCCCTGGCCGCGAGCGTGGGAGCCGGGTCGTGTCCCCGTGCGGCGCGGACGAGCGCGGCCATCGCCACCACGAGCGCGGCGTGGTCGGGCTGGACCAGCTCGTAGCCCGGCGCGGCCTCGACGTCGTCCCAGCGACCCATCAGGTAATGGGCCAGGGTGCGGTTGGCGTGGGCCAGGCTGATCCACTCGACGTTGCCGAGCCGGCGGGTGGAGTCGACGGCCTCGTCGAGCAGCCCCAGCGCCCGCGGGACGTCGGCGCCGAGGACGCCGGTCGACATGTTGGTCAACCCGACGGCCATCGTGAGGGGGTCGTGAGCCTCGCGGGCGACCTCGATGGACTTCTCGAGGAAGAGGTCGACCAGGATCGGGTTGTCGGCGCGCGCCATCAGGAACGACATGTTGCCCAGCACGCGCGCGACCATCGAGCGGTCTCCGACCAGGTCGGCGACGGCGAGCGCCTCGGCCATCAGATCCATGTCGGCGATGCCGGCCCGCACCATCGCCAGCTGGTAGGAGCCCAGGACGACGGCGAAGACCCGCGACCGCCGGCGGGTCTGCCGCAGCTCGTCGTAGTAGGGCCGCAGCAGGGCCACCGCGGCGTCGTAGTCGGCGGGTCCGCGGACGACGGCGTCGGCCTCGACCGCGGCGGCCTCCGCCTCCTGGTCGCCGTCGCCGAGCCCGTGGAACGCCGTCCGGGCTGCTCCGGCGTGCGCCAGCGCCTCGTCGTAGTGGCCCGCGTCGTGGCACGCCCGGGCCAGGTCGAGCTCGAGGACCGGTCGCACGAGCTCGTCACTGGCCAGCTCGATCGCGCGGCGCAGATGACCGGCCGCCTCGCCGGGCGCGCCGAGGGATCGCGCGCGGGCCGCGGCCTGCCGCAGCAGCGCGATCGCCCGCGCGGTCAGGTCGGGCACGTCGGGGTCGTCGGGGGCCGCCTCGATCGCGGCCACGGCGTGCTGGGCGGCGACCGAGGCCTGCTCCTCGGAGCCGGGACCCGTCTGGGCCTGGAGGACCCGCAGATGGGCCTGCTTGCGCTCGCGCCGCGACAACGTGGAGTAGGCGACCTGCCGCACGGCGGTCTGCACGAACTGGTAGCGGCCCTGCTCGCTGCTCAGCCGGTCGTGGTCGACGGTCAGGATCTGCGCGCGCACGAGGTCGCCGAGGACCCGGTGGAGGTCGGCGATGTCGGCGCACAGCTCGGCCAGCACGCCGGGGTCGACCGAGTCGCCGGCGACGCTCGCCCGGTCGACCACGAGGCGCTCGTCGGAGGTGAGGCGGTCCAGCCGCGCGGAGATCAACGCCTGGAGCGAGGTCGGGGCCCCGATGCTGTCGAAGTCCAGCGCGTCGGGATCTGCCAGGACGTAGGCACCGCCCCGCGGAACGACAAGGTCGCGGTCGATGAGAGCTCGGACGGTCTCGACGGCGTACGTCGGGATGCCCTCGGCGCGGCGGACGAGCTCGTCGCGCACGGTGGTCGGCAGGCCCTGCACCAGGCCGTCGACGAGGCCGGCCATCTCCCGGTCGGTCAGGGGGTCGACGTGGAGCACGGTGCTCCGCCGGTTGGTCACCAGCTCGGCATGCTCGGCGAGCAGCTCGGGCCGGGTGAGCAGCACGACGAAGCAGGGGAACGACGCGACGGCGAGCAGATGCTCGACGAACCGCAGCAGCCCATCGTCGGCGTAGTGCGCGTCGTCGACGAGCATCACCACGACCTCGGACCCGTCGCTGACGCGCTCGAAGAACGTCGTCCAGGCGGCATAGAGGTCGTCGCGCTGGAAGCTCGCCGCACCCGAGGTGCCCAGCAGCGCACCGAGCCGCGGGGCCAGCCAGGCGCGCTCCTCGGCGGAAGCGACGTACGCCGCGAGGCCGACGTCGATGAGGGTCTCGATGTCGGCCGGCGGCTCCTCCAGCCCGCATCCGGCCTCGAGGCGGCTGCGCACCGCTTCGGCGAGGGCGTAGTAGGCCACGCCCTCGCCGTAGGAGACGCACCGGCCGGCGTGCCACCGGCACGGCGTGCTCAGGCCGTCGGTGTACTTGGAGAACTCCCAGCCGAGGCGCGACTTCCCGGTGCCGGCGTCGCCCGCGACCACGAGCAGCGCGGCCCGCTCGGACTCCTCGCAGCGGTGGTAGGCCTCCTTGACCATGCGCAGCTCGCGGTCGAGCCCGACCAGGGGCGCCTCCAGCCCGTCGGCGCGCTGGGCGCCGCCGGCGGTCGCGATCACGGCACGCGCCGCCCACAGCGGCATCGGCTCGGCCTTGCCCTTGAGCGCGTGGGAGCCGACGTCGGCGTAGGAGATCGCGGCCGCCGTGAGCAGGCGGGTCGTCTCGTCGACCCAGACCTGGCCGGGTGCCGCGGCGGACTGGACCCGGCTGGCGGTGTTGACCGGGTCGCCGGCGACCATGCCCTGCATCTGCGCCCCGATGGTGACCGCGACCTCGCCGGTGACGATGCCGACGCGCATCGCCAGCTCGTCCAGGCCGATCTCGGCACCCAGCGCGGCGACCGCGGTGATCAGCTCCAGCCCGGCGCGCACCGACCGCTCGGCGTCGTCCTCGTTGGTCGTGGGCACTCCCCACACGGCCATCACGGCATCGCCGATGAACTTCTCCACGACGCCGCCGTAGCGCTCGACGATGGTCGCGCACTCCTCGAAGTAGCGGCTCAGCAGCTCGCGGACGTCCTCCTGGTCTCGGGTCTCCGACAAGGAGGTGAAGCCGACGAGGTCGCCGAACAGCACGCTGGTGATCCGCCGCGACGCCACCGGCGTTGCTCGGGGCTCGGGGTGCCCAGACCCCGGGGAGCCAGACCCCGGAGAGCCAGACTCCGGCGAGTCAGGACCCGGAGGCCGGGCGGCGGCCCGCGCACCGGTGGGCGTGCCGCACTCGAGGCAGAAGCGGGCGCCGGGTGGCAGGGACTCGCCGCACGCGCGACAGCCGGCGGCCAGCGAGGTGCCGCACTGCCCGCAGAACCTCGCGCCGTCCGGTTGGGAGCTGCCGCAGCCCGTGCACGCGATCATGTCAAGGGGCAGTGTCCCCTACGTGCGCAAGCGGCGGGTGACGACGTCTTCGGCGAGTCGGCGTGCCTCGCCCTGTCCGGTCACCGCCTCGAGGAACTCCTCGCGGGCCAGCGCCAGCAGGACCACGTCGTCGACGGCGGTGATGGTCGCCGTCCGGGGAACGTCGCGCAGCAGGCCGATCTCGCCGAAGTGGTCACCGGGACCCTCCTCGCGCAGCTCGTGGCCGTCGGCGGCGGTCACCCGCACCGTGCCTGACTCGATGATGTAGAACCGGTCGGACTCGTCTCCCTCGTGGACGACCACCGCCCCGGCCGCGACCGGCACGCGCACCAGCCCGCGCGCCAGTGCGTCGAGGGTGACCGGGCTCAACGGCCCGAACATCGAGACGGCCTGGAGCAACGCGAGACCGGCCGGGGCCTCCAGGCGATGGTCGAGCTGGCGCATCCGCGGCAGACCGAGGAGTGCGACCGCGCCGACGGCCAGGCCCAGCACCGCCATCGTCGTCCGCAGCCCCCACTCGTGCAGCATCACCGGGGTAATCGCCGAGCCGAGCGCCATGGTGGCGATCAGGCACGTCTCGAAGGCGCCGAAGACGCGGCCCAGCACGGCGTCCGGCGTCAGGCGCTGGATGACGGTGAAGACGTTGACGTCGACCAAGGGGTTGCCGAACCCCAGGAAGGCCATCACCAGGAAGGCCATCACCGGCGCGGGCCAGATCGTGACCAGGAGCAGCGGCACCGACCAGAGCAGGACGCCGGTCGTGAGGTCCTGGCCGAGCCGATGCCGGCTCGCCCGGGAGATCGCGAAGATGCCGCCGGCCACGGCCGCCAGTCCCGACATGGAGTCGAGCAGGCCGACGCCCTTCGCGCCCGTGTGCAGGATCTCCACCGCCATCACCAACGGCAGCACCGCCGTCGCCCCGGCCAGCACGGTCTGCGCCGAGCCCTCGAGAACGGTCAGCAGCAGGTCGCGGTCGCGGCCGATCGTCCGGAAGCCGGCCGACGTCTCGGCGACGAACCCCTCCGCCTTCTGCTCCGCCTCGGCGAGCACGTCGCCGACCTCGCCGCTGTCGTCCCCCTCGTGCGGCTTCGGGCCCGGCGACGGGGAGCGAACCGGAACCCGGATCCCCGACACCATCGTCATCGACAACAGGAACGACGCGACGTTGAGCAGGAACACGACCTCCACGTCGGCGATCGTCAGGAGTCCCGCGCCGATGGCCGGCCCGACGAAGATCGCCATGCTCTCCAAGGTGCTGGCGGTGGCATTGGATGCCGTCAGCTCGTCGGGCGTGTTGGCCAGCTGCGGTGTCAGGGCACCCTGCGCGGCGCGGAAGGACGAGCTGCCGAAGGAGGTGACGGCGGCGAGGGCGAAGATCGACCAGGCCGGAGTACCGAGGTAGAGGCAGATGGTCGCCGCCGAGATCAGCGTCGCGCAGTACAGGTCGCTGAAGATCATGACCCGCTTGCGCGGGTACCTGTCGGCGAACGTGGAGACGAACGGCGTCGCGAACGCCATCAGCGCCAGCCGGACGGCGGCGAAGATGCCGACCGCCTTCGGCCCGCCCACGCCGTACGCCCAGACCGCGACCGCGGTGGCATAGGCCCAGTTGCCGACCAGGGAGCCGGCGAAGGCCAGCTGGAGCCGCCGCAGGTCGCGGTTGACGAAGACCGATCTCAGCGAGCCGGTCGTCTCGCGCACGAAGGAGGCGACGACACCACCCCCGACGCCGACCTTGGCCCCGGCGGCCACGCTCTCGCTCACGGCACTCCCCCGTCCCAGTCGAGCCCGAGCCCGCGCCAGCGTAAGGCCTTTCCGGGTCGGCGACGGCGTTGTTCGGGCACTCTTCTGTGATGTCTGCCCGACGTGCCGCTACGTGGCGTTCGCTGGCCGGCCAGCAGCGGGGGCTGCTCCCAGGTCGTCGGCTGCTGGCGACGAGGTAGGACAGCGACCACGTCGACGACACGGCTCTTTCGCGAGACCGGCTGATGTGGGGGTGCTCCACGCCGGGCCGGGCCGCGCCATCGGGGGCCTGTCGGCCCTCGAGCGTCGCGGACTGGCGCACTGGCACCGCGAGGAGATCACGGTCCTGCTCGCCAAGCCGCACAACCTCGCGCCCTTGGCCGGCGTCCGCTTCGTGGGGACGCGCCGCCCGGTCGGGCTGTTCGCGACCGGGCCGTTGCCTACCTGGCGGACCGAGCCGGCAGCTCTCCTGGTCGCCGGCTCCGGCCGCGGCCGGGATGCGCCGCTCACGGACCGCTCGCAGCGGTGGTCCAGCAGCGCCTGACGACTCCTGAGCGTCTGCTGCGCGAGATCGGCCGGCTGCGGCCGCTGCGCTGGCGACGCCATTTCAAGCGGACGCTCGGGATGCTCGCCGAAGGCGCACACTCTCTGGCCGAGCCGCGTGGTGCGGATGCGCAAGGCGCACGGCCTCCCGCTGCCCGACCAGCAGACGCCGCGCCACGGCGGGACCGTGGTCCCCGAGCGCGTTGCCGCATCCTCGCTGGCGGCGTCGGAGAGAGTCGTCCGCTCGAGGCCGGGCTACAGACCGCCGTCCAGCGGACGACCCGGAGCGGCCGGGCGGTCAGGCGTAGAAGGCATCGATCGTGTCCGCGTAGTTGTCCTCGACGACGTTGCGCTTGACCTTCATGGAGGGAGTGAGCTCACCGGACTCGACCGAGAGGTCGTGGTCGAGCAGCGTCCACTTCTTGATGGTCTCCCAGCGGTTCAGGTGACTGTTCAGCTCCGTGACGTAGCCCTCCACCATCGCCCGGCACGCGTCGGAGGCGACGATGGCGGCGTAGTCGCCGTCCACGCCGTTCTCCTTCGCCCAGTCACCGAGCGGGTCGGGGTCGAGGGTGAGCAGGGCGACGCAGAAGTTCCGCTCGCTGCCGAACACCACGAACTGGCTGGCGTAGGGGCAGATCGCCTTGAACTTCGACTCGATCGCGGGCGGCGCGATGTACTTGCCGCCCGAGGTCTTGAACAGCTCCTTGATGCGGCCGGTGATCCGGAGGAAGCCGTCGGCGTCGAGCTCGCCCTTGTCGCCCGTGCGCAGCCAGCCGTCGTCGGTCAGGGTCTTCGCGGTCTCCTCGGGCAGGTTGTGGTAGCCCTCCATCACGCCCGGGCCCCTGATCTGGATCTCGTCGTTGTCGCCGAGCCGGACCTCGCTCCCGGGGAAGACCGGGCCCACCGTGCCCATCTTGTAGTCGTCGGGATGGTTGACGAACGAGCCCGCCGACGACTCGGTCAGCCCGTAGCCCTCGAGGATCAAGATCCCGGTGGCGTTGAACCACTCGGCGATGTCCTGGTTGAGCGCGGCCGCGCCGGAGATGAAGAACCGCACCCGGCCGCCGAAGCGCTGCCGGATCTTGCCGAACACCATCGCGTCGGCGACGAAGTGCTTGATCTGCAGGAGCGGCCCGGGCTGACGACCCTGCGCCTTGAGGGCGGCACGGGCGAGCCCGACCCTCATGGCCCAGGTGAAGACCGACTCCTCGAAGCCGCCCTTCGCCGCCTGCGTGGTCAGGATCCGGGCGTGCGCCTTCTCGAAGATCCGCGGAGCGGCACCCATGAACGTCGGTCGTACGACGCCGAGGTTGTCGACGATCCTGTCGACGCGTCCGTCGATGGCGGCGGGGTATCCGCACGCGAGCTGGGTGGAGAGCAGCACCTTGCCGAAGGAGTGGGCCATCGGCAGCCACCGGAACTCCAGGTCCTCCTCGCTCAAGATGCCCTGCGCCTGGATCGCGCTGCCCTCGTAGACCCACGAGGAGTGGCGCAGGCGGACGCCCTTGGGACGTCCGGTGGTGCCCGAGGTGTAGATCAGGGTGGCGAGCTGGTCGGGGCGGATCTGCTCGGCGGTCGCGCGGATCACGCCGCCGTGGTCGGCCAGGAAGGTGTCGCCCAGCGTGCCGAGGTCCGCCAGCGAGATCACCCAGTCGTCGTCCGACGAGGTGGCCGCGTCGAACGTCACCACCTTGGCGAGGTGGGGCAGCTCGGAGCGGTGGGCCCGGAGCTTGGCCACCTGCTCGTCGTCCTCGGCGAACACCACGCGGCACTCGGAGTCGCCGACGATGTACGCCGTGTCCTCGGCGTTGGTGGACGGGTAGACGGTGGTGGTCGCACCGCCGGCGCACATCACACCCAGGTCGGCCACGATCCACTCGTAGCGTGTGCCCGCGGCGATGCCGACGCGCTGCTCCGGCTCGATCCCGAGCGCGAGCAGCCCGGCGGCCACCCGGGAGACCTGCGCACCGGTCTCGGCCCAGGTGACCGACTCCCACGCCTCGCCGCGGGGGTAGCGAAACGCCTCGCTGCGCGGGCTCAGGTCGACCCGGTCGAGGAACTGCAAGGCGACGTTGGCGGCCATGTGGTCGACGAAGCCGGCGTCGATGGTGTCGGGCACGGGGTCTCCTGGAGCGGGAAGGGGGCGCGGTCAGAGCCCGCTTCACCCTAGGCCGTGTCTCCCAGTTCGGGGGGCCTGCTGCGCGGGATTTCGCATCCGATCTGGCTGCGTCCTCAGCGCTCGACGGGCATCCAGCCCGCCGTCGCGCGTCCGCCTTGCCGGATCGGCGCGAGATCCAGCTCGCTACGGCGCCGAACGGGGAGGCCCGCGCTGGTCGAGGACGTCACCCCCGAGTAGCCGATCGATCCGGCGGCTCAGCCCCGTCGGACCAGCCGGCCCAGCACGCGCAGACGTCCCTCGGAGTCCAGGAGCCCGGCGTCGCCGGTTGGCAGCCAGCCGTCTCGGAGCAGCTCGGGACCAGCCCTGCGGACACCGTGGTAGCCCTCGGCGACGCCAGGCCCGCGTACCTCGATCTCCCCGTCGCGGGAGATCGCCACCTCGGTGCCCGGGATCGGCCGTCCCGCCGTCCGGCTGTCGGCGTCCTCCGGCAGGGCGACGCTCACCGGACCCGAGTCCGCACGACCGTAGGCCTCCAGGACGGTCACGCCGACGACGTCGAGGTAGTCGGCCAGCTCGGCATCCACCCCGCCGCCCGAGACCACCACGAAGCGGAGCCGCTGCCCGAACAGGCCGCGCACGCCGGCGAGCACCTTGCGGTCCAGCGAGCGGTGCTGACGGGCCAGCCGGCCCCGGACCGGCTCGTCGCCGGCACGCGCCTCGTGCACCTGCCGGGCGACGTCGAGAGCACGCTCCGTCGTGCGCCGTCGCAGGCGCCCGTCACCACCCTGTTGCTCGGCGCGGGCGCGGATCTGCTCCAGCAACCGGACGCCCGCGGTCACGACGGTGGGATGGACGGTCCGCATGGAGTCGACGGCTCGTTCGGCGCGCCCCTCCACCGCGAGCGCGAAGCCGGTCGCCAGCTGCACCCCCAGCACCGCCTGGGCGTACGGCGAGGTGAGCGGCAGCGGGAGGTAGACCAGGTCGTCTCGGCTCAGCCGGCCCAGCATGCTCACGGCCGTGGCGCGGTAGCTCAGGGCGGCGTGCGTGATCCGGGCGCCGCGCAGCACGCCGTCCCGGTCGCGGGTGTAGGCGAGCGCGGCCAGGCCGTCTCGCCGGACCGCGTAGAGGCGCTGCGACAGCGCCCGCGGGTTGGCCGCGAGATGGTCGTGACCCAGTGCCAGCAGACCTTCCAGCGAGAGCACCCGCTCGTCGGGGTAGTCGCCGTCGACCTGCACCACCTTGCCGACCGTGCGGATGTCGGCGCGGATCCGCCACAGGGTCCGCACGGTCTCGAAGTCCTCGGCCAGGACGACGCGCGCACCGCAGTCGCCCAGCACCCGGGCGATCGTCTCGTCGTCGGCCGACGGGTCGATCGCGGTCACGGCTCCCCCGGCCCAGAGCGTGCTGAGGTAGCCCAGCACCCACTCGTAGCGGGTGCTCACCAGCATCGCCACCCGGTCCTCGGGCTCGACTCCGAGCGCCAGCAGCCCCGCGGCCAGCCCCTCGACCAGCGCGTGGGCGTGCGTCCAGGTCGACTCCTGCCAGCCGCCCTCGACCGGGTAGTAGAACGCGTCGGCGTCGGGCGTGTCCTCGACGCGCTGGAGGAACATGTGCACCAGCGACCGTGGTCGCTTCTCGAGCACCACGGCGTCCGGGGTGGTGTCGCCGCTCACCGTCCTCCTTCGGTCGCCGGAACTCTAGTGCCGCGCGGGCGGGCTCGCAGATCAGTCTTGGACGGCTTTGCTGATCGCGATGCACCGGGTGATCCACTCGCGCTCCTCGGCATCGAGGTCGCGACCGGCACGCTGGGCGTCCTGCACCGACCAGTTGGCGTTGAGGACCATCCGCACCACCACCCAGTCGCGAGCGCGGTCCTCGTCGAGTCCGGCTCCGTCGACCAGCGCGTGGAACCGTCGCCGCAGTCCCGCCCGCACGTCGCCGGCCAGCTCGTCGTACCGGTTCCACAGCATCGGAGCGGGCTCGTAGTGAGGGTCGCCCGACATCGGCTTGGGGTCGATCACCAGCCACGCGCCACGCTCGGGCTCGGTGTCGGCAGGGGCGGCCAGGACGTTCTCGTAGTGCAGGTCGCCGTGGATCATCCGTCCGGCGGCGGGGTGGTCGGCGAGCAGGTCACGCCCCAGTGACAGGGCCTGCTCGCGGTAGCGCGACGGGATCGGGATGTCGCGGGGCTGGGCGGCCAGGTCGTCGAGCCAGCGACCCACGAACGACGCCAGCTCGGCCAGCTGCGGCGGCGCCGGGACGTGGATCTCGGCGTAGAGCGACGCCACCACCGCGCAGGCCTCGGACTCCTCCAGCTCGCGGAGGTCGCGGCGCTCGAGGCGCTCCAGCAGCATCGCCCGACGGTGGGGGTCGGCGCGCAGCAGCCGGACCGTGCCGCGGCCCTGCCACTGCTGGAGCGCGAGCGCCTCGTGCAGCGACTCGTCGTCCTCGTCGAAGGCCACCTTCAGCACGGCGCGAGTGCCGTCGTCGGTGAGCACCGGCGCCACCAAGGAGCAGAAGCCGTGCCACAGGTCGTCGCCGTCTCGGCGCAGCGCCCAGTCGTCGAGGACGTCGCGGAACCGCCGGGGAAGGCCGTCGAGCCAGCGCGCCCAGTCCGGCCCGAGCCCGCGCTGCTCGTCCAGCCCGGGCGGCAGGACGATGAGCGGCTCGGGCATGGTGCCGCCATCGTGACACGGGGTCGGCGAGCCTCCGACGTGCGCCCTACGGTGGTGCCGTGGCGGCGTACGACTGGGACGACCTCAGAGCACTCACCCTCTCGCGGCAGTTCCCGGAGGTCCCCGGTGTCGGCCGTGAAGCCGTGGTCGAGACGGTGCGCAGGATCGGGCCGATCCAGTCGCAGACCGCGCGCTCGCCGTACGTCGCGATGGGCGCGCGCCGGCCGGGGGTCGCGCACGACACGGTGTCAGAGGCCTACGAGACGTGGGGAATCGTGCGCGGCAGCACGATCCGCGGCACCGTGCACACCTCCAGCGCCGAGCACCATCCGCTCCTCGACGCCGCCACCCGGGTCGGCCAGCGCGCGCTGTGGGCGCGCCACCTGCCTCTCCAGCACACCGAGGTGGAGGAGGTGTGGCGGGCCACCGAGGAGTTCGCCGCCGACGCCTGGCGGACCCCCGAGGAGCTCCTCGAGCACCTCGGAGACTGGCTCGTCGCCCGGGGCGAGGCCGTGCCCGCCGGGATCGACCGAGGCCTCGGGCGCTATCTCGGGTTCGGCCACGGCGGTCTGGTCCGGCGCCCGCTGCGCGGCGACTGGTCCGGACAGGGTGGCGCGGGCTACCGCACCGCCAGTGCCCTCGTCCCCGGCCGGCCGGCCGGGGACGACCCACTGCTCGACGTGCTGTGGTTGCACCTGTCGTCGTATGGCCCGGCCACGCGGCGCGACGTCGCGTGGTGGTCGGGGCTGGGGCTCCGGCAGGTCGACGCGCTGCTCGAGCGGCTCGACCCGGTCTGGCACGAGGGGCCGGGCGGTGCGGCGTACGCCGACGTACCCGGAGCGCCGCCGCCGAGCGAGCTGCCGGGGGTGCGCCTGCTGCCGGAGTTCGACGCCGTGCTCTGCGGCTACGACCCCAAGGCGCGGGAGCGCTTCGTGACCCCCGCCGACCACGCGCTCCTGTGGAGCACGAGCAACGGCTTCATGCTCGCGCCGCTGCTCGTCGACGGCCGGGTCGGCGGCCACTGGCGGATCGAGGGCGCGGGTCACGACCGCACGCTCGCGGTCTCGGTGTTCGCCGGGTCGCGCAAGCCGCGCAAGGCCGAGCTCGAGGAGCCGAGCGTCGCGCTGGCCACGGCGCTCGGCCTCGGCCTGCCCTACGCATCGGTCAACAGCGCCTGACGAGGTCGCGCGTTACGGGGTGGGTGCGGCGACGCGGGCCAGCACGGCCGCGACCGTCGGATATCCGGTCGCAGAGGCGGTGAGCGGCACCGTGTCGGTGACCTGGTTCTTCCACACCAGGCAGTAGCTTCCGGAGGGACTGATCGTGGACGACTGGCCCGCTGCCAAGGGTGAGCTGAACCGGTAGCGCATCGTCAAGCTGCCGTCGCTGCCACTGAAGATGGCGGACTCCGACCAGCCGACGCCCCGGTCGCCGCCGATCAAGGGGGCGCCGTTCGAGACACCGACGTAGGCGGAGGGGTAGACGACATTCACCACCAGGTCGGTCGCCGCGGCCGAGCCGTCGTTGCGCACCGTGATGACGGGGAAGGTCTCGTAGACCTGCCCGAGCGGCGCGAGGCTCCGGGACACGCCGTAGTACGTCGCCGTGGTGACCGCGAGCGTGGCCCCGGAGACCGCCGCGGCTGCCGGGGCGGCTGCCGCCAGCGTCACCAGAGGGGTGACCCAGGCGGTGGTCGCGCAGACCCGGACGACGGTCCGTCGCGCTGTCGTGCCGGACGCGCCCGGGTCGGTCTCGTGGGTCATGGCCATCCTCGTGCCGTGCGAGCGCGTCCGGAGTCCCGGGCGGCGCCGCCACCGTGTCACGAGAATCGTGGAAGAACGGGTCGTCCCGAGCGATCGAGCCCCAGAGATTGTTGGCACTCGGACCCGGCTCCCCCGCAGGTTCGGCCTCGAACAGTCCGGCTCAGGAGTGAGTGCCCACCACGTAGGCCAGGGTGACCGACCGCCGGACCACGGTGTGCTTGGTGCCGCTCTTCCACAGGCGGACGCGCCACGGCTGGGACTCCCGGTCCACGCCGTCGCCCCTCGGCGGACCGTAGACGCTGCCGTGGGTGCACGAGTAGAAGCCCACCCACTTCGGGTGCGTCGCGATCGTGCCCCACGCTCCGCCCACCCGCAGCGCGCAGTCCTGCTTGCCGAGGACCATGTCGATCGGGCTCGGCGTCGCCGGCGCGGTCGCGGTGCCCAGCCCCCCGTGGTACCTCACTCGGACCAGCTTCTTGGTCCGGGCATCACGCAGGCAGAGCACCGTGTGGTGCCGCGAGGGCCAGCACGCCGGGAGGTACGCCGCACTCGGGAAGCACTCGTAGATCCCGTCGTCGACGGCGGACGGTGCGGCGCTGGCGTCGCAGTCGGCCTGCACGCCCTTCATCCGGTGCACGGCCCAGCCCGACTCCGGGTGCCCGGCCGAGTCGACGGGACGCACGACCACGACGTGGGTCTTGGCAGACGTGTCGGGCGACGAGCCGCCGTGCGCGGCGTAGGCGGAGCCGGCGGCCAGGGTGCCGGCAGCCAGCGTGGCGGCGAGGGCGACCTTGAGGACGATGCGCATGGTGACCTCCGAGGTAGGGACGAACTGCCACTGTGACGACCGCTGTCGGCGATCAGTTGCGCATGGTTGCGCAGGTGCCGGTGAGCCAGACGTCCGCTGGGAGGTGAGGCTTGCCGGGGATCGCCTGCGTCGACTCCGCGACGTCCACGAGAACGACCGCGGCCAGCCTGCGCCAGAACGCGGCGGCCCGAGCGTTCTCGTTCTGGAAGGGGACCAGCCAGGGTCCGGGGTGCCGGCGCAGGACCTCGGTCGCGAACGCCGCGGCGGTGCCGCCTCCGCGGACCGACCGGGTCACGAAGAACTCCCCCATCAGCCGTTGGTCACGGCCGAGCCCACGCACCAGGGCGAAGCCGCACGGCACATCGCCGAGCCGGGCGAGGTAGGCGACCGCGTCGTCGTTGCCGCGGTACGCCGGGAGCCGGTCCGCGCGGAAGGTGCCCTCGGCACCGGGAGCGCTGTGTCGGAACTCCGAGAGGTCATGCTGGTAGAGCTGCCACAAGCGCTCGACGAGGGGCCAGTCAGGCTCGGCGGCCGCCTCGACGTGCAGGGGCCACACGGCCTCGACGACCTGCTCAGCGATCCCGTCGGGAAGCAGGCCGAGCATCGGTAGCTCTCGGGCGGTCGCCCAGAGTGGCTGGACGTGGTTGTGCTCGGACTGTGCGCGGGCCTCCTCGCCCCCGAGCACCGGATCGCCCTCGGGCACGTCCACCTCGAAGTACGACGCGGGGCGGCCACCGCGGCTGTCGTCGAAGAGGTGACGCACGACCGTGCCCGCCAGCGTGCACTCCTCGGCGAGCTCCCGTACGGCCGCCTCGGCCGGCGTCTCCCCCGGCTCGACGCGACCTCCCGGCAGCACGGCGTACGCACGCCCGTCGAGGCGGCGCGCGATCACCAGCACCTTCGAACCCCGCGCGACGACCGCGACGGCCCGCGGGCCGGCCCCCGGTCCCCCGAGCGGGATCCGCGCGGTCACCTCTTGCCGGCCTTCTCCCCGACCGGGCTGGTGGACAGCGCCGCGATGAAGGCCTCCTGGGGCACCTCGACGCGGCCGACCATCTTCATCCGCTTCTTGCCCTCCTTCTGCTTCTCCAGCAGCTTGCGCTTGCGGGTGATGTCTCCGCCGTAGCACTTCGCGAGCACGTCCTTGCGCATCGCGCGCACGGTCTCGCGGGCGATCACGCGCGCCCCCACGGCAGCCTGGATCGGCACCTCGAACTGCTGCCGCGGGATCAGCTCCTTGAGCTTGCCGGCCAGCATGACGCCGTAGGCGTAGGCCTCGTCGCGGTGCACGATGGCGCTGAAGGCGTCCACGGGATCGCCGTGCAGGAGGATGTCGACCTTGACGAGGTCGGCGAGCTGCTCGCTGGTCGGCTCGTAGTCGAGCGAGGCATAGCCCTTGGTGCGCGACTTCAGCTGGTCGAAGAAGTCGAAGACGATCTCGGCCAGCGGCAGCGAGTAGCGCAGCTCGACGCGGTCGGCGGACAGGTAGTCCATGCCCAGCAGCGATCCGCGCTTGCGCTGGCAGAGCTCCATGATGGTGCCGATGTAGTCGGCGGGGCTGAGGATGGTCGCCCGCACGACCGGCTCGCGGACCGCCGCCACCTTGCCGTCGGGATACTCGCTGGGGTTGGTCACCTCGTGCTCCGTGCCGTCCTCCATCGTCACGTGGTAGACGACGTTGGGCGCGGTCGAGATCAGGTCGAGGCCGAACTCGCGCTCGAGGCGCTCGCGGACGATCTCCATGTGCAGCAGACCCAGGAAGCCGCACCGGAAGCCGAAGCCGAGCGCACCGGAGGTCTCGGGCTCGTAGCTGAGCGCGGCGTCGTTGAGCTGGAGCTTGTCGAGCGCCTCGCGGAGGTCGGTGTAGTCGTCGCCGTCGATGGGGTACAGGCCGGCGAAGACCATCGGGTTGGGGTGCGCGTAGCCGCCCAGGGGCGTGGTCGCGCCGTTGTGCTGGCTGGTCACGGTGTCGCCGACGCGCGACTGGCGCACGTCCTTCACCCCGGTGATGAGGTAGCCCACCTCGCCCACCCCCAGGTCGCCGGCCTTGACCGGCTCGGGGCTGATCACGCCGACCTCGAGCATCTCGTGCACCGCGCCGGTCGACATCATCTTGATCCGGTCGCGGTGACTGAGCTTGCCGTCGATCACGCGGACATAGGTGACGACGCCGCGGTAGGTGTCGTAGACGGAGTCGAAGATCAGGGCCCGCGCCGGCGCGTCCGCGTCGCCGACGGGGGGCGGGGTCTGCCGCACGATCTCGTTGAGAAGGGCAGCGACGCCCTCGCCGGTCTTGGCGCTGACCCGGAGCACCTCCGCCGGGTCGCAGCCGATGATGTGGGCGAGCTCCGCGGCGTACTTCTCCGGGTTGGCGTTGGGCAGGTCGATCTTGTTGAGCACCGGGATGACGTGGAGGTCGGCGCCGAGGGCGAGATAGAGGTTGGCCAGGGTCTGGGCCTCGATCCCCTGGGCGGCGTCGACCAGGAGGACGGCCGCCTCACACGCCTCGAGCGACCGGGAGACCTCGTAGGTGAAGTCGACGTGGCCCGGGGTGTCGATCATGTTGAGCACGTAGGTACCCGGCGCGGTGTCCTGGTCGTTGTCCTGCTCGACCGTCCACGGCATGCGCACTGCCTGGCTCTTGATCGTGATCCCGCGCTCGCGCTCGATGTCCATGCGGTCGAGGTACTGCGCCCGGGCGCTCCGCTCGTCCACGACGCCGGTGAGCTGGAGCATCCGGTCGGCGAGCGTCGACTTCCCGTGGTCGATGTGGGCGATGATGCAGAAGTTCCGGAGGACCGCGGGGTCGGTGCCACCAGGCACGGGCACGGGCGGGTTGGGCACGGCGGACCTCTGCGGGAAACGGGTGGGATCGGTCTCGACGATTGTTCCACGCGGTCCCCGCCGGCCCGGATTCGTCGAGGGCCATCGCAGGAGGACGCACGGGTACGGCGGGGAGGCGCACCCCCCTGGGAGCCTCCCCGCCGTGTTTCCCCGTGCTGCTCGCCGTCCGATCCCCCCGGTCGAGCGACGAGACATCCGTGGTGTCGCCTGCTGCGTGCGACAGGTCCCACCCTGCCGCCGGCCGGGGCGCCCCGTCTGTCACGCGCGTGACAGAAGGCGAAGAACCACGCACTCCATCGCGCACGACGGCGTCCGGGTCAGGTGCGCGGAGGGCGCTCAGCGAGCGGAGCTGTTGACGCTCGCCGCCTGGAGGACGGCCTTGACCTGGAACGGCGTGAGCCAGGGGTGCTTGCTGCGCATGAGGGCCACCATCGCCGCCACGTGCGGAGCGGCGAAGCTGTTCCCGGTCGCGGTGATCGACCCGCCCTCGGCCCACGCGACGTCGACGTCGATGCCGCGCGCACCGAACTCCACCGGGGGACGGGCGTTGTAGGCCAGCCCCATCGGGTCGCCCCCGGCCCGCGCGGCTACCGACACGACCGAGGCGTACTGCGAGGGGTACGTGGGACCCGGGAGGTTGTTGGCCGCGCAGACGAGCACGGTCCCGGCGAAGTACGCCTCGTCGGCGACCTCGTGCAGCGGCCCGAACATCGCGTCGGACTTGCTGGACAGCGAGAGGTTCGCGACGTGCATGCCGTGCTCGACGCTCCACAGGACCCCGGCGTGCAGGAGGGCGCCGCGTCCCTTGAGGTTGGCCCCCAGCACACGGACGGAGTAGATCAGCGCCTGCGGGGCGAGGGCCCGGACGATCGCGGCGCACGCCGTGCCGTGGCCGACGAGGTCCTCGTGCTCGCCCTCGACGGCGGCGAACCCCGGCTCGGTGTCCGGGTCGAGCTCGAAGGCCACCGCGCCGGCGATGCCGCCGACTCGCGGATGGCCGGCGTCCACCCCGCTGTCGACCACCGCCACCTTGACCCCGGCTCCCGTGGCACCGGCGAAGGCCCACTCGCGCACGCCGTCGATCGGCAGCGCGACGACCTCCTCGAGCGCAGCCCGGTCGAACGCGCGAGACCACTCGGGGACCAGCGTCACCGGTGACCGCCCGGTCTCGACCCCCACGACTCCACGAGGCGGAGCACCTCGCTGCCCAGGCGGGCCAGCGGCTCACCCTCGGCGAGGGTTCCCGCGGCGTTCATCCGGTCGAGCAGCATCGCGAGGAGCCCCGCGATCGTGCCCAACACGTTCAGGGTCCAGTCACTGGCCTCGTCGACGACCGGGTCGAGCACCGAGAGGACGCCGAGGACCTCCCCGCCGGGATCGACGATCGGCGCGGCCAGGATCGCCGTCGGCACGTAGTGCGTGGACTCGGCCACGTCGCGGGCGAACCTCGCGTCGGACACGACGTCGCGCACGGCGATCGGCTGACCGGACATCGCGGCCCAGCCCGCGATGCCGCGGCTCACGGGGATGCTCACGCCCACGATCTCCTCCGACCCCGCACCGTCCGAGGCGACGAAGGCGAGCGTCTCCCCCTCGGGGTCGACCAGGGCGATCGAGCAGGCCGCGGCCCCGAACAGGGCACGGGTCGCCTCGACGCAGCGGCCCAGGGCCGGATCGACGTCGGGTGCGGTCGTCATAGCGGCACCGTACTGACGAGGGCAAGAGGGTGTCCCTGCGCCGGACTGGCTCCGATGAGCAGGACGACCGGGGGGTGGGAGGTACGTCCGCTCACTCCCAGAGATTCTGTTGCTCACGTGACACTTGGAGGCCGCTCTCCCCTGATATGACTGTCCATGTGAACGTCCCCAAGGTCTTGCAGTCCTTGCCGGACTCGGACGCCAAGATCTTGCTCCGTGCCGGGAAGGTGAACAACTACGCGCGACGCGACGTCCTGGTGCACGAGGGCGACATCGCCGACTCGTTCCACATCGTTCTCGACGGCCGCGCCGCCGTCCGGGTCACCACACCCACCGGGGAGAGCGCCATCGTCAACATCCTCGGCCGCGACGACCACTTCGGTGAGGTGTCGCTGATCGGGCTCGAGGACCCACGGCGTACGGCGAGCATCGTCGCCCTGGAGCCGATGCGGACGCTGAGCATCCCGGCCGGGATCTTCCGCGACCTTCGCGAGCGCAACCCCCGCCTCGAGCAGCTGGTCTCCGCGATCCTGGCCCGCCGCGTCGACGAGCTCTCCGCCCAGCTGGTCGAGGCGATGTACGACTCGCTCGAGAGCCGCGTCCTGCACCGGCTGATCAGGCTGGCCGACACCTACACCTCCTCGAGCGGTCCGATCACGATCCCGCTCACCCAGGACGAGCTGAGCCAGCTCGTGGGCGGGGCGAGGCCGACGGTCAACCAGATCCTGCGCCGGCTCGTCGAGGAGGGCGTGATCGGCGTCGGGCGGGGCCGGATCGTGATCGGCGACAAGCTGGCGCTCACCCGACGCTCTGCCTGACGTTGGACCCTCAGCCTGCTGCTACCGCTCTCCCGGCGAAGGCCGCGATGCGCTCGTAGGCGTCCGCGTCCTCGGGCGCGGTGTGCTCGGCCCCGAATGCCGGCTCTCGCATCTCCGGCTTGAGGTTGGCCCGCATGAACGCGAGGCCGCGATCCGCGACCTCCTGGTCCAGCCCGTCGGTGGGCCGCCCCAGCGCTGCCACGAGGTCGTAGGTGTGGATGGCGACCTCGGCCGACTGCCAGTCCGGACCCATCGGCGTGTCGTTCGAGCCCACGCCCTGCCAGGCCTCCATCAAGTCGGCGGCGCCCCGGCGCAGCTCCTCACCCCTGTGGTCACCGCGGGACGGCGCGGGCCCAGACCAGTCCACCTCCTCGCCACGCACCATCTGGGCGAACCTCTCCGGCGCGACCACCAGGTGGTCGACCAAGGCGGAGACAGTCCAGTCGGCGCACGGGGTGGAGCGAGCCAGGTCGGACTCGTCGACGGTGTCCACGATGCCGGCGGCCTGGTCCAGGCCGCGCGCCAGCACGGCCAGCTCGTCCTCGCGTGTCGTCATGACCTCACCGTACGCCGGCCCGGCGGTCGAGCCGGCTCCTCATCACGTTCACGACCTGGTCGGTGGCCACCAGGAGCAGGAGCGGAAGGTAGGTCAGGGCGGGCACCAGCAACATCACGCCCAGCGCGACCAGGAAGGTGAGGCACACGCCGAAGGAGCGGAGCGGATCGGGCGACTCCTCGGAGTCCCGCAGGCTCCTGTCCCGCCGTACCTGCACGCAGACCAGGGCCAGGAGCAGGGAGCTCAGCGCCATGGTCCCGACGTAGAGCACCTTGGTCAGCGGCTGGTCGCTCACCCCGCCTCGGGCGGAGACCAGCGCCGTCGGGAAGGGCAGGAAGACGATGGTCACCGTCCAGAGCGTCAGCAAGCGGGTGATCGTCTGGTTGGCGGCGACCAGGTGGCGCAGCATCCCGTGCTGGGTCAGCCACAGGTTGGCGATCACCGCGAAGCTGAGGAAGAACGCACCGATCAGTGGCCGGTTCTTGTCGACCAGGGCCGACACCGAGCCGCCGTCGTTCAGCTCCCTGGCGAGGTCGACCAGCGGGAGCACCAGCAGGGTGATGGCGATGGCCACGATCGCGTCCACGAACGTGAGGAACCGGTCCAGGTCTCGGGCGCGCTCCCGCTCGACGTTGGTCTCGCTCATGGCTGCCAGGCTAGGGCGTGTCGGCGCTACCAGGGAGGCGTGACCCGGAGCCGATGAGCCAGGATGTCGGGGTGGTTGCCACTCCTTCGACGATCCCTCACGGACGTACGGCGCGACGGCTGGAGTGGAAGCATCTGCCGGCCCCTGTGCGCCGGCTCGTCGAGGAGCGCTGCGGCACCACCGTGGTACAGGCGCAGTCGCAAGGGGCGGGGTTCACCCCCGGCTTCGCCTCGGTGCTGACCGGTGTCGACGGCTCCCGGCACTTCGTGAAGGCCGCGTCCACGGCCGCTCAGGCGATGTTCGCCCGGTCCTACCGCGAGGAGGCACGCAAGCTCGGTGCCCTCCCGGACTCGGCGCCCGCCCCACGGCTGCTCTGGGTCGAGGACGCCGACTGGGTGGTCCTCGGTCTCGAGCACGTCGAGGCGACCGCACCGCGCCGACCCTGGCGACCCCGACAGCTGGACCGCTGCCTGGACGCCCTGGAGCTGGTCGCGGACGTGCTGACGCCGGTCCCGGACGAGATGGAGCTGGAGCCGATCGCGGCCGAGCTCGCGACCTGGCCGGCGTTCTGGGACGACGTGCGCGGGCAGGAGGAGCTGCCGCACGCGGACGAGGCGGCCGCGCTGGCGGCGGCGTTCGCCGAAGGGGCGATCGGAGACACGGTCGTGCATACCGACGTCCGCGACGACAACCTGCTGCTCACCTCCGACGGCCGGACCCTGCTCTGCGACTGGAACTGGCCGGTCGCCGGCGCGGCATGGGTCGACTCCCTGATCCTGCTGATCGGACCCCGCGGCGACGGCGTCGACGTCGAGCGCGTGATCGCGGAGCGCCGGCTCCTGCGCGACGTGCCGGCCGAGCACGTGGACCGCCTGCTCGCCCTGGTCTGCGGCTACTTCCTCAGGTCCGCCGCCGAGCCGGTGCCGTCGACGTCGCCGTACATCCGCCAGGCACAGCGCTGGCAGGGCGAGGTCTGCTGGGACTGGCTGACCGAACGCCGAGGCTGGCGGTGACCGGGGTGGGAGCCGTGGGCGTGCGCCGGTCGTACGTCGAGGTGCCGCCGCGCGTGCGTGCCTGGGTCGACGCAACCCTCGGCTCGCCGGTCGCGCGATGGTCCGACCAGATCGGCGGCATGTCGCCCGGCTGCGCCACCCGCCTGGTCGGGCACGACGGCCGACGGGCGTTCGTCAAGGCCGTCGGCGCCGAGCTCAACTCGGCCTCCCCCACCCTGTTCCGGCGCGAGATCGAGGTGCTCCACGCGATCGGCTCGCATGCGCTGTGGGCGGATCTCGTGGCGTCCTACGACGACGGTCAGTGGGTCGCCCTGCTGCTCGAGGACGTCTCGGGGGGCCACCCCGACCTCGACGACGACGCCGAGATGGAGGCGCTGCTCGTCGCCACCGACCGTCTGGTTGAGGTCCTCGGCCAGGTCACGGTGCCGGCGGGGCCGCGGGCCACCAACCTCGGCCAGCCGGGCCTGGTCGACGCCCAGGCTCGCTTTCGCGCGTGGTCGACCGCGCTCGACCATCTCGACGAGATCCCGGACGACCTGGTCCCTACCGCTCTTCGACGGTCACCGGCGAGGCTGCGTCGGCTGGTCTCCCTGCTGGAGGACGACGAGACCCAGCTCTCCCACTGGGACATCCGGGTCGACAACCTGCTGCGCCCCGCGCCGGGGCGGATCGTGTTCGTGGACTGGGGCTCCGGGGCGCTCGCACCGGCGTGGTGCGATCCCCTCCTGGCCCGGTTCGAGCGCGTCGAGGAGGCCTGGTTCGACTCCTCGGTGCAGCGCTCGCCGACTCTGGCCGCCGCCGGAGACGACCTGGTGACGGGGTTCCTGGTCGCCTTCGGATTGGCGCTGGCCTGGCAGTCGACGCGCCCGCCGGCCGACGTCGGGCTGCCCACGCTCAACGAGTTCCGCCGTACCCAGGCTCGACGGGCCCTGGTCGGCGCCGCGCGCCGCCTGGGCTGAGCCGACCGGAGCGCCGGCTGCCGGATTTGGGCGGCGTGACGGGCCGCTGGTAACTTTGTCCCTCGCGTGTGAGGTCGCTGCGACCCCGTATGCCCAGACTCTGCACCACCTGCGAGAACGACCCTGCATCCATCGACCGAAGGCCTTTGTCAGTGGCGAACATCAAGTCCCAGATCAAGCGGAACAAGCAGAACGAGAAGCGTCATCAGCGCAACAAGGCTGTGAAGTCCGAGCTGAAGACCCTGGTGCGCAAGTTCCGCGAGGCCGCGGACGCCGGCGACAACGACGCAGCCGTCGAGGCCAGCCGCGTGGCCGGGCGCAAGCTGGACAAGGCCGTCTCCAAGGGCGTCATCCACAAGAACCAGGCGGCCAACCGCAAGTCGGCGATCATGAAGCGCGCCTCCTCTCTCTGAGCCGCCACCCTGCCTGACTCCGACGGCGCCGACCCACGGGTCGGCGCCTTTGTCGTCTCCAGGCCCTGTCAGGAGCGCTCGCGCAGGCCGGTGATCGTGAGCACCAGTCGCTCCAGGGTGTACGGCGCGTCGCCGGCGGCTCCCTTGATGTCCGCGTCGGCCTGGGCGATCGTGCGGATGGCGCGCGCGATCGCCGCCTCGCTCCAGCCGCGTGACTGGTCGCGGATCGTGCGCACCTTCCACGGCGGCACCCCGACCTCGCGGGCCAGGTCGGCCTCGCGCAGGCCCCGCGGGGCGCAGAGATATCTGGCGATGCCGCGTGCCGAGCCCGCGAACGCGGACGTGACCAGCACCGGCGCCGTCCCGCCGTCCAGCGCCCATCTGAGCTCCTCGAGCGCTGGACGTCGCCTCCCCCAGAAGGCCGCGTCGGCCACGGCGAACGACTTCGCCTCCGCCCGGCCACCGAAGTAGCGCTTCACCTTCTCCTCGGTCAGCACCTCGCCGGGGAAGTCACCGGCCAGCTGGCCCGCGGCGGCCGACAGGGAGCGCAGGTCCTGCCCGACTGCCTGGACCAACGCGGCTGCGGCCTCCGGCTCGATCGATGCCCCGTGCCCCCGGACCTCGGCCACGACGAAGCCGGGGAACTCCGAGGCGCGCAGCTCCTCGGACTTCACCTCGGTGACCTCGGGGAGCTTGCGCAGCTTGGTCAGAACGCCCGAGCCCTTCTGCCCACCGCCGTGCACGAGCACCACGGCCACGTCGTCGACAGGCTCGGCGGCGTAGGCGAGCAGACCGTCGACCGACTCCTCGGGGAGGTTCTCCAGGCCGCGGACGACGACGCACCGGGTGGTCGAGAACAGCGACGGCGCCGCCAGGTCTCCCAACGCCCCGCCGGTCAGGCCGAGCGCCTGGGTCTCGCTGACCTCCGCCTCGACATCATGGCGACGCACTGCCTCGCGGACCCCGGTGACCGTCCGCTCCGAGAGGAACTCCTCCTTGCCGGTCACCAGCGTCACTCGGCCGAGCACGTCGGCGGCGCTCGGACCTCGCATGGGGGAAGCCTGGCACACCCCGCCGACACCCGAGGCCCTGGTGGCGTGGGTGCGGGCCATGGCGTCGCGCGACCGCTCATCGACCTCGTGCGTACGGCGCTAGCCTGACCAGGTGCCCGCGGTCTCCGCCAACCCGCCGTCGTCGTCCGCAGTCTCTCGCCGCCGGCTGGTCACCGGTGCCGCCGGTGCCGCCGGTGTCGCCGGCCTCGCGACGACGACGTGGAGCCCGTGGCCGGCCACAGGTGCCGCGGCCAGGAGGGGTCGCGTCGTTCCTACGGTCGCCGTGGTCGGAGCGGGCCTGGCCGGCCTGACCTGTGCCTAGGAGCTGGCCCGGCACGGGGTGCCCTGCACCGTCTACGAGGCGCACCCGCATCGGCTGGGAGGCCGGTGCTGGACATCACGCGGCTGGGCCCACGGGCAGACTGCCGAGCACGGCGGCGAGTTCATCGACACCGTCCACCACTCGATCCGCAAGCTCGTGGCAGAGCTGGGACTCGAGCTCGACGACCTGGCTCCCCTGCCCGCTGGCCGGCCACCGGCGCGGGACCGCTTCTTCCTGCGTGGAGCGCGCAGGGGCGAGGGTGCGGTCTACGACGGCTACCACCTGCTGCGCGCGGCCGCAGACCGAGATGCCCGGCGGATCGGGTCCTACCGCTTCGACCGGGCCGGTCGGGCCGCGCGTGAGCTCGACGAGCGCACCGCCGCGGAGTGGCTCCACGAGGCGCTCGGGAGCAGACATCCCCTGCTGGCCGTGGAGACCACGCAGTACATGGCCGAGGAGTACGGCCTCGACCCGCAGCACCTCAGCGCGATCAACATGGTCCTGGAGTTCGCCAGCGGAGGCGTGCCGTCGGACGAGCGGTTCCACGTGCGTGGCGGGAACGACCAGATCGTCGCCGGCCTCGCTGCTCGGCTGCCCCGGGGGACGGTGCTCCGCGACTCGCGGCTGACCTCGCTACGGCGTCGCGCCGACGGGCGCTACCGGCTCGGCTTTCGAGGCGAGCCCGCCCAGGTGGCCGACGTGGTCGTGCTGTGCACGCCGTTCTCGGCCCTGCGGCACGTCGACCTGGGCGGCGCGGACCTGAGCCGGCGCAAGCTGGACTGCATCGAGCACCTCGGCATGGGCACCAACGCCAAAGTCCTGCTCCAGCTCGACCACCACGTCTCCCACTTCGGCCCGACCGCCGCCTCTCGCTGGTCCGGTGAGTACGACGACGCCCGCATCGACACCTGGGCGTCGTCGCTGGCCGAGCGCGGTCGGACCAGCCTCCTGACGGTCTACTCCGGCGGCACGGTCGGCGCGTCCTATGACGTGGCTCGCGCCCACGGACCCGCCCCTCGACACATCGCCAGGCAGGCGCTCGCCGAGATCTCGCGGGCCGTTCCCGGTCTGGAGAACGGCTACGCCGGCCGGGCCTGGGTCGACGCCTGGGTGCACGACCCGTACAGCCATGGCTCGTACGCCGCGTTCCGACCTGGCCAGTTCACCCGGTGGTGGGGGTTCGTGGGCGCACCCGAGCATCACGTGCACTTCGCCGGAGAGCACACTGCGATGGCCGCTCTGGGGTACCTGGACGGGGCTGTCGTCAGCGGAGGGCGGGCCGCCCGCGAGGTGCGGGCCAAGCTCTGACCCCTGTGCTCTGGGCTCCGGGCTCCGGGCTCTGGGCTCTGGGCTCTGGGCTCCGACCTCCGGGCTCCGGGCTCCGGGCTCCGACCTCTGGGCTCCGACCTCTGACCTCCGGGCTCTGGGTCGCCGGGGTCAGCTGCCGCCTCTCGTCACGGTCGCGAGCCGACCGTCTCGCTCGACCACCGCGATGCTCCCCTCCTGGTCGGTGCGCAGCACCCGGGCTCCGGTGGCGGCGAGGCCTGCGACCGTCTCCGCGGCGGGCTGGCCGTAGTCGTTGCCGGCTCCGACCGAGATCAGGGCAAGGCGCGCGTGCAGGGAGCGCAGGAACGGCAGGTCCTGGTAGCGGCTCCCGTGGTGGGGCACCTTGAGCACGTCGACCCGGAGCCCGGGCAGCGCGGCGGCGATCTGCTCCTGACCCTCGGGCTCGATGTCGCCGCTCAACAAGAAGCGCACCCCGGCGATCCGCGCCACCAGGACGACGCTGGCATTGTTGGCGGTGCTGCCGTCTCCGGGTCCGACGGTCGGCGAGCTCGGCAGCGGCCAGACCGGCTCCAGGGTGATGTCACCGACCCGACAGGTCTGGGCGTAGGGCGCCACCGACACCGGCACACCGGCCGCCGCGAGGGCGCGCCGTACCAGGGAGACCCCCTCGGGAGGGTCCTGGAGCCGGGTCACCCACACCCGCCCGACCCGTCGACCCGCAAGCACGCCGGGGAGGCCGTCGACGTGGTCGGCGTGGAAGTGGGTCAGCACCACCAGGGCGACGGTGCGGATGTCGAGCCCGTCGAGGCATGCCTTCATCGGTCTCGGGTCTGGCCCGGCGTCGACCACCACCGCGTCATGGCCGACACCGGTGTTGAGCACGAGTCCGTCGCCCTGCCCGACATCGCAGGCAACCATGAGCCAGCCGTCGGGCGGCCATCCGGGAGTCGGCACCCGCACCAACGCGGCCACGACCAGCAACCCGCAGCACGCGACCCCCGTGGACCGCCGCCCCAGAAGGTGGGGGGCGGCCACGGCGAGGGCCACGCACGTCGCCGACAGCACGATCAGCGCGAGCGGACCGGTGCCCCAGGCGACGGCCGCAGACGGCAGACCGGCTCCGCGCTCGGCGACCCAGATCACCCAGGCCACGCACCAGCCGGCCGCCCAGCCGAGGACCCGGCCCGCCGGCGCCCACGCCAGGGTGACGATCCCGCCGGCCAGTCCCAGCACCGTGGCCGGGCCCACCGCCGGGGCCGCCAGGAGGTTGGCTGCCACGGCCACGAGGCTGACCTGACCGGAGATCGCGGCGACCAACGGCGTGCAGGCCAGCTGGGCCGCGGCCGGGACCGCCACGGCCTCGGCCACCGCACGCGGCAGCCAGCGGGCCAGCGCGTCGCGCCAGACCGGGGCCAGCAGAAGGATCCCGGCGGTGGCCAGCACCGACAGCCCGAACCCGACGGCGGTGGCGAGTGCCGGGTCGAGGAGCAGGAGCGCGACCGTGGCCACCCCGAGCGCACGGGTGCCCCTGTCGGCACCGCCGGATGCCATGCCCAGGAGCGCCACGGCACCCATCGCCGCGGCTCGCAGGACGCTGGGCTCGGCCCGGGCCACCAGCACGAACCCCGCGATGCCGGCAGCACCCACGACGTAGAGCCAGCGACCGCGTACGCCCAGCCAGCGGGCGACCATCACGGCGAACCCCACGACGAGCGTGAGGTTGGTCCCGGACACTGCCAGGAGGTGGGTCAGCCCGGTGGTGCGGAAGTCATCGGTCAGATCCGGGTCGAGTCCCGCGTCGTCACCGTCGACCAGGGCCGGCACCAGGGCTCTGCGGTCGGGCGGTAGCTCGGACACCGACGCGCGCAGCGCGGCCCTGACCTGGGCGGACGCCCGCCACCACGGCCCGGGCCCGGCCCGGATGTCCGGCGGCTCCTCGGTCGACAGCACAGCAGCGACGTCGTCACCGGAGGCGACCGCGAGATGGCCGGAGGCCCGTACGGTGGAGCCCAGCGCCACCGTCTGCCACGACGGGGGCGCGAACACCAGCAGCGGCTCCCGCAGTCCGATCGCCCGGCCGGCCACGAGGACCACCTGGCTCTGGACGCTGACCAGCACCTCCTCACCGAAACGTCCCCGGATGCGTCGCGGGTCGTCGCGCACCGTGCCGGTGACGGTGACCGACTCGCGCTGGCGGGCGAGCAGGGAGAGCGGGTTGTGCTTGGTGTGGAGGGAGTGCGACGCGGCCACAGTCGCCGCCGCCGAATAGACCAGCAGGCCGGCCGCGAGAGCAAGGCCGGCCCCGCTGCGGTGGCGCCGCCAGACGAGCGCGGCGCCCGTCGCGAGCCCGACCCCGCCCGCGACGGGAAGGCTCCAGCCGTGGCCAGCACCAGCCAGCGCCCCGGCCCAGGCGGCGACGGCCAGCCAGACCGTGCGCAGATCGGGGAGGCGGGGACGATGGTCACGGCGGGCAGGCACTCAGATCGTCACCAACGGCGCGAGCTTGGCCAAGGTGGCGTCGCCGATGCCGTCGACGTCGAGGAGCTGGTTGACCGAGGCGAACCCGCCGTGCTGACCGCGCCAGGCGATGATCGCTGCCGCGGTCACCGGACCGACCTCGGGAAGGGACTCCAGGGTGGTCTCGTCCGCTGTGTTGATGTCCACCGGGACCCCTGCACCGGCTGCGGTGCCGGCTGCGGTGCCGGCTGGGGTGCCGGCTGGGGTGCCGGCTGGGGTTCCGCCCGCGGTGCCGCCCGAAGCGCCCGCCGCAGAGCCCGCCGCAGCCGGTGCCGGGCCACCGACCACCACCAGCTCGCCGTCGGTGAGCACTTGGGCGAGGTTGAGACCGGCCAGGTCGACACCGGGTCGGGCGCCGCCGACGGCCCGGAGGGCGTCGACGATCCGCGCACCCGCCCGCAGCACCGCGATGCCCGGATGGCGAACCTTGCCCGTCACGTCGACCACGACCTTGACCGGCGCCGCGGCGCTGGAGGGCGATGTCGCCGCAGGCCCGCCTCCGCCCGAGGAGGCCGCCGGCTCCACCGGAGCTGTCAGGTCCGCCTGCGGATCCTGCGGCGTCTCCAGGGCCGTGGGCGCGGGCACGGTGTGCCCACCGCTGCGCACCAGCCACCAGCAGGTCAGCGCCAGGCCGACTGCCACCAAGATCGCGACCACTGCCACCTGGCCGGAGCCGAAGGCCACCCTTCCGCGCAGGCCCTCGGGAACGACGTCGGACCACGACCCGGACCGGCGCCGCGACGCGTGACGCCCGGGGAGCCGGACGACCGACGTGGCCGGGCCGGCCCCCCTCCCCGGCCCGGCTACGTCGTCGAGCGCCTCCTCGTCCCCCTCCTCGTGCACCAGGTCGTCGTCGGCCCGCACCTGGGTCGGGCGACCGAGGTCGGGCACGGCTCGGATGCCGGCTCGCCGCGGCCGCACGTCGCCGGGCGCCGTGGCCGCACGCACCCCCGCGAGCTCGGTGGTGAGCAGCTCCAGCCGACGAGACACGGCGGCCTCGTGCTGAGCGGCAAGGGATCGGCTTCGCATGCCAGAGACGCTAGGAGCCGGACGAGGCACCCTCGTGCGGGCAAGGCGCCGCCTGTGGACGACGAGCGGTACGGGAGACCTGTGGACGGCAAGCGGGCCAGCCTCGGGTGGCCGAGAAGCTCGTGCCACGACCGTGTCGAGGGAACCCACCCGGGTCGGGCCCCAGACACCAGCAGCGGGGCTGGGTCACTCCTGGGCGCTCGGCGCGCCCCCGAGCAAGGGCGCGAGGCAGACCGCGACCATGCCGGGTCCGACGTGCGCGCCGAGGACCGCGCCCAGCTCTCCACACCACACGTCCCGGCCATCGAGGTTGGCAGCAAGGCGTTCGGCGAGCCGCCCAGCCAGGGCGCCGGCGCGGTCCGGGTTGGCCAGGTGGGAGACGCAGAGGTCCACCGCCCGGCTGCCCGCGGTCTCGACGACGAGGTCCTCCATCCGGCTCAGCGCACGCGCGGAGGTCCGGACCCGGTCGAGGTTGACGACCCGTCCCTCGTCGATGCGCAGCAGGGGCTTGACCGAGAGCGCACCGCCGAGGATGGCGGCGGCAGCGCCGATCCGACCGCCCCGCCGGAGGTACTCGAGGGTGTCGACGTAGAAGAGGGTGGTGGCCAGCTCGGCCCGCCGGCGGGCGGCCTGGGCCGCCGCGGCGACGTCTCCCCCGGCGTCCAGGACGTCGACCGCGCTGAGCGCGCAGTAGCCCGTCGCGATCCCGACCTGACGAGAGTCGACCACGGTCACCGGCACCGGAGACTCGCGAGCCGCGAGCAGCGCGGACTCGTAGGTGCCGCTCATCTCGGCCGAGAGATGCACGGACAGGATCTCCGAGGCTCCCTGCGCCGCGATCGTGGCGTACACCCCGGCGAGGTGCGCCGGTGCCGGACGCGAGGTGCTGACCGGGCGGAACCCCTTGAGCGCCTCGGCAACCATTTCCGGGGTCGCCCCCTGCGGCCCCTCGTCGTACACGCTGGCGCCGATCACGACCTGGAGGGGGACGACGACGATCCCCCGTGCCCGAGCCACCTCGGGAGGCAGGGACGCCGTCGAGTCGGTGACGACCACAGCCCGGCCCGACATGGCCGAAGACTACCCGTCGCGGGCGGTGGGTCCCGGCTGGTCGGACGATGCTCTCGACCACGGCCAGCGCTCGGGCCGCAGGTCGTCGAGCGCCGTCGGGTCACCGGAGAGGGCCGTCGGGTCACCGGAGAGATAGGAGGCAGGACCTTGCCAACAGCGGCGTCGAACAATGCGTCGGTGTCAGCCCGACGACAAGTGCGACGAGCGAGTCGTCGCCGTCGTCGGGGAGCGCATCGGCTCGGTCAAGGCCGCCAACGTCGTGCTGGCATGGACGACCTCCCGCAGTCCGAGGTGGCCAAAGCGCTCAAGACCGACGTCGAGGCCCGGTTGGCCGAGGAGCTGACGGCGCTCTAGGTTCACCGGGGTGACCGACCTGAGCAGGTACGACGACTGGCTGGCCTGGCTGCGATCGACCGGCGAGAGCGATCCCGACGTGCGCGCGGTGTTCGTGGCGGGCTCCGCCGTGACCGGTGGCTACGACGTGCACTCCGACCTCGACGTCGAGGTGCTGGCGACTCCCGGCGAGGCCGTCGCCGTCTACCGCAGGCTCCTCGTCGCCGCGCGGCGCGACTTCGAGGTGCACCAGGTCTGGGAGCTGCCCGAGGCGACGTACCCCGACGGCCGGCAGGCCTTCCTCAACCTCACCCCCGACGCCGGTGACATGTCGCGGCCGACCAGGATCATCGACCTGCACGTCTCCGACCTCGCCGACCAGCACCGGCTGGTCGACGAGCGCCGCCACGGCACGCCGTACCTCATCCACGACCCCGAGGGTCTGGTCGGACTGCGCCACGACGACGAGGAGGCGATGTCCAGGGCACGGCACGAGGCCGTCGAGCAAGCCGCCCAGCGCCGGCCGACCGCCCAGTGGCTGGTCAACCGCGCGATCGCCCGCGGCGACGCCGTCGAGGCGAACGCGTTCCACTTCGGCTACGGCGTCACGCCTCTGGTGCGGCTGCTGCGCATCCGACACTGCCCCGCGCGACACGACTTCGGCCTGCGCTACCTGCGCACCGACCTGCCACCGGGGTACGCCGATCGCGTCGCCGCCCTCCTCAGCGGCGACGACCTCCACGCGCGCTCCGACGCGACGTTCGCCTGGCAGGACCAGCTGCTCGCCGAGCTGCTCCCGGGCCTGGAAGGGCTCACCGTCTGATCCGGACGTCCTCCGTACCCGAGGTTGTCCGACCGGAAGCATCCACCCCACCCGTCACCGAGTCGTCATATGACGACTCGGCGTGATCTCGACGTACTTATGTGCCGACTCGCCGAGGTCAACGTCGGCGGACGGTGACGACCTCACACCTGGTGCAGCACGTGCTTGCCGCCGGCGATGGTGCCTCCGCACCAGACCTCGTCCCGGGTGCCCTCGGCGGAGGTGCCGCGCAGGCCGTCCGGATCCACGGTGGCCTAGCCCTAGCACCGCCCCAGCCCTTCCGCCGAGTCGTCACATGACGACTCGGCGTGATTTCGACGTACTTCTGCGCCGGGTCGGCGTGATTTCGACGTACTTCTGGGCCGGGTCGGCGCTCAGTCGACGCCACCGGCCCCTCCGCCGTCGTCCGTGCCGCGTCCCGCTGCCTCGTCGACGGCGCGCTTGTCGGACTCCAGCTCCGCTTCGTCGACGACGATCGGGCGGGTCACCGCCCACACGATCATCAGCGCTCCGAAGACGAGCAGGACCAGGCCCACCCAGAGGTTGGCGTTGATGCCGTCGGACTTCGCCTTGTCGGCGTCGGAGGTGGCGAACGACGCCAGGACCAGGATCACGCCGTACAGGAACATCAACGCGCCGATGATGGTGCGGACGTCGAACAGGCTGGTCTTCTTCATCTCGCCTCCCTCCTAGCGGAAGAGCAGGTTGAGGATGATGACCATCACCAGCGAGACGCCGGCGAGCTTGGTCGGGGACGTGTACCAGTGACCCGCGTGGTCGTCGAGCAGGTCTTCCTTGGGCGTGAGGGAGTAGACGAGCCCGCGCAGCTGCGACTCCTCCTTCGGCTGGGTCGCCATGGTCACCACGACGCTGACGGCGATGTCGACGACGAACGCCGCCCCGGCCGCCACGAAGCTGGCACCCTGCCCGCTGAGGTGGATCGTGCCGGTGCTCACCGAGCCGAGCGTGCCCTCGGAGAGGATCGCGACGACCACGGCGGCCACCGTGCCCGAGACGAGCCCGGTCCAGCCGGCCGCCGACGACATCCGCTTCCAGAACATGCCCAGGATGAACGTCGCGAACAACGGCGCGTTGAAGAACCCGAACAGGGTCTGGAGGTAGTTCATCATGTTCGGGAACTGGCTGGCGAAGTACGACGTGCCGATCGCGAGCGCGGTGGCGGCGAGGGTGGCCCAGCGGCCGAACGACGTGTACCAGTGGTCGGGCTTGTCGCGCTGGATGTAGGTCTGCCAGATGTCGTAGCTCATCACGGTGTTGAACGCCGAGATGTTGGCCGCCATCCCCGCCATGAACGCTGCCAGCATGCCGGCGATCGCCACGCCCAGCAGGCCGTTGGGCAGCAGCTGCTTCATCAGCAGCAGCAACGAGTCGTTGTAGGTGATGCCCCCGGCCCCGGTCGTCTTGCCCTCGTGCTTCATCTGCGCCAGCGGCGTGACGAGCACGGCGGCGAGCATGCCGGGGACGATGATGATGAACGGGAGCAACATCTTGGGGAACGAGCCGATGATCGGCGCCCGGCGGGCCGAGTTCATGTTCTTGGATGCCATCGCCCGCTGCACCTCGACGAAGTTCGTCGTCCAGTAGCCGAAGGACAGGACGAAGCCGAGGCCGAACACGATCCCGACCACCGACCAGAACGACGAGGTGAAGGCCGTGAGGTCGGTGCCGGGCCAGGACTTGGTCTGGGCTCCCGTGCCGGCCTTGTCCATCGCGTCGGTGAGCCCGTTCCAGCCGCCGATCTTGTGCAGGGCGATGTAGGTCAGCGGCAGCAACGCCGCGACGATCACGAAGAACTGGAGCACCTCGTTGTAGATCGCCGCCGACAGCCCGCCGAGGGTGATGTAGGAGAGCACGATGATCGCGGCGGCCACCGTGGAGACCCAGATGCTCCAACCCAGCAGCGCGTTGACGATCGTGGCGAGCAGGTAGAGGTTGACCCCCGCGATCAGCACCTGCGCCAGCGCGAAGCTGATGCTGTTGACCAGGTGTGCCGCGGGACCGAAGCGTCGGAGCATGTACTCCGGCACCGAGCGCACCTTGGAGCCGTAGTAGAACGGCATCATCACCACGGCGAGGAAGAGCATCGCCGGGATCGCGCCGATCCAGTAGTAGTGGAACGTCGGCATGCCGTACTCGGCGCCGTTGGCGGACATGCCCATGATCTCGACCGCGCCGAGGTTCGCGCTGATGAAGGCGAGCCCGGTCACCCACGCCGGCAGCGAGCGCCCCGACAGGAAGAAGTCGATGCTGCTCGAGACCGAGGCTCGCGCGGTGAGACCGATGCCCAGCACGAAGACGAAGTACAGCGCGATCAGGAGGTAGTCGACCCAGTTCGCGTCCATCCGCAGGATCGACGACGCCATGGCTTCCAAGGCAGACCTCCTGAAGTCATCCGTGGACGCGCCGCACGCTGCTCCCCGCCCACGGGGCGGACGGGGACGCCGAGCCCACGTGTCGTAGTACCCCAGACCGGGCGGGCCGAAACCGCGGGCGCCCCTACGATGCCGCCATGCCCTCCTTGGACCTGTTCGGCCTCGACGGCCGCGTCGCGATCGTGACCGGCGCCTCCTCAGGTCTGGGTGTCGCGTTCGCCCAGGCCCTGGCCGAGGCCGGCGCGGACGTCGTTCTCGGAGCGCGCCGGGCAGAGCGGCTCGCCAGCACGGCCGACCTGGTCGAAGGCGCCGGACGACGGGCACTCGCGGTCCGCACCGACGTGTCCGACCCGGCCGCGTGCAGCGCCCTCGTCGAGGCTGCGATGGCGTCCTTCGGGCGGGTCGACGTGCTCGTGAACAACGCGGGCGTCGGGACCGCCGTACCCGCGACGCACGAGACGCCGGAGCAGTTCCGGTCGGTGATCGACGTCAACCTCAACGGGTGCTACTGGATGGCGCAGGCGTGCGGCCGGGTGATGCTGCCGGGCTCGGCGATCGTCAACGTCTCGTCCGTGCTCGGGCTCACGACCGCCGGCCTTCCCCAGGCGGCGTACGCCTCGTCGAAGGCCGGCCTGATCGGGATGACCCGCGACCTGGCCCAGCAGTGGACGGGACGCAAGGGCATCCGCGTCAACGCCGTCGCGCCCGGGTTCTTCGCCTCGGAGATGACCGACCGGTATCCCGACGGCTACCTGGACGCGATGCTCCACCGGGTGCCCGCCGGGCGAGGCGGAGACGCCGCCGAGCTCGCCGCGACCGTGGTGTTCCTGGCCTCCGACGCAGCCGGCTACATCACCGGGCAGACCCTGGCTGTCGACGGGGGCATGACGATCACCTGACGCGGTCGACCCGCGCGGGCGACCCCGCGACCGTCCTAGTCGGTGGCCATCAGCAGGTAGCCGCACCAGGCCACGAACAGGACGAGCCCACCCAGGAACAGCCAGACGTACTCGAGCTCGAACCCGGCGGCGGTGGCCAGCACCAGAACGCCGCCGATGACCGCGCGACCAGAGGGAAGCTCCACGGGCCATAGGCTACCGGCCGGTCGACGCGCGCGCGTCGGGGAGGATGCCGTCATGCGCTCTCGTCTGTCGATCCGCTCCCGCCGCTCGCTGCTCTCGATCGCCTCGACCGACTCGGTCCTGTCGATCGGATCGGCCGGCTCGGTGCTCTCGGTCGGCTCCGTCGCGTCGTTCGCGTCCGTCGGCTCCGGGGCATCGGCGATGTCGCGGCTGAGCTTCGGCTCCTACCAGGCCGGGACCTCGATCCTGTCCGGACAGTCGGACGGCTCCGTGCTCTCGTGGCAGAGCACGAACGGTCTGATGACCCGCCGCGACGACGGGTCGCTCGAGCCCACGGCGACGGCGGTCGCCGCCGCCGTCGCCACGGCCTTCCTGGCGGTCGCCTGGCTCGCCGTACGCCGGTCCCGCTGACGGTCGCCACCGCGGGGAGGGAGGGCAGGTCGGGTCTCAGCGCCCCGAGGACCGCACGTCGAGGAGCAGGGCCACGACGAAGGCGGTCCCGACCCCCAGCCCCAGCAGCGCTGTCAGCACCGGTGCGTCGTAGCCACCCGCGACGACGAACCCCGCCCCGACCAGCAGGACGGTCGCGACGGCGACCGCGATCTTCCAGTCGTCACCGACCAGGAAGTCGTACCAGAACCTGCCGAAGCCCCTCAGCACGCGCATCGGCCTACCCCTGCGAGCCCGCCAGCGGAACGGCGCCCGCTCCCCGGGTGGGGCTCCGCAGCGCCCGGACCAGGCATCGGGTGAGGGCGAACCAGCCGGCGAGGATGACCAGGAGAGCGAGGTCGTGTCCCGGCCACGACAGGCTGTCACCGCTGCGACTGAAGATGCCCAGGCCGGCGATCGCCCAGAAGGTCCCGTATGTCGCCAGGAGCAGCCCGACGCCGTACTTCAGGGAGTTCTCGGGCACCTTGGTCAGCGGCGTGCGGACCACCAGTGCGAGAGCCAGGACGACGACGAGCGCTGCCGCGGCGCCGGCCACCGCCACCGGCACGTGGCCGGCGTTCACGCCGAAGGTGATCACGATGAACACCACCTCGACGCCCTCGAGGAAGACCCCCTTGAAGCTCACCACGAAGGAGAACCAGTCCAGGCCCAGCCGGGCCTCGGACGCGGCCCCTCGTGCCTGCGCCTCCTGCGCGGCGAAGATCGCCGACTCGTCGTGCATCGCCTTGCGTCCCGCGGAGCGCAGGACGGCCTTGCGCAGCCATTGGAGGCCGAAGACCAGCAGCAGGCTGCCGATCACGAGCTGGAGCGCCGCCCGGGGCAGCCAGGTCGTGAGTGCGTAGCCGGCGACGGCGGTGAACCCGGCGAGGCACACCAGAGCGGCGACGACACCCCACAGCGCCGAGCGCCAGCTGCGGGTCATCCCCATCGCCAGGACGATCGTCAGCGCCTCGACCATCTCGACGAGGGCCGCTGCGAACGTCGCGGCCGCGAGGCTCCAGACCGCGCTCGATCCCATGGTCACCTCGCTCAGCGCACTCCCCAGGCGTACTGCTGAAGCCGGGTCTCGAGGTAGGGCATGACCTGCACGGTCCCGCCTCCGACCAGCTCGCGGATGCGGCCGATCAGGGCGAGGAAGTGCTCGTCGCTGTCGGCCACGATCTCCAGCATGATGTCGAAGGCCCCGGCGACCAGGACGACGAAGTCGACCTCCGGGATCTCCGCCAGGGCGTCCGCGACCGGCCCGGGCCGTTCGACGGTGCGGATGGCGACCAGTGCCTCGTGGGAGAACCCCAGCTGGAGCGGGTCGGTCACGGCGACGATCTGGATCACGCCGTCGCGCCGCAGCCGCCCCACGCGGACGCGGACGGCGGCATCGGAGATCCCGACCTGGTCGGAGATGGTGGAGTAGGGGCAACGCCCGTCGTTCTGCAAGATGGCGATGATCGACTTGTCGAGCTCGTCGATCCGGGTGCTCGAGGCGATGTGGTCGCCTCGACCGGGCTGAGCCACCGGCTGGCTCATGCGTGGCCGCGCGCAAGCTCGTGGGGCATGGGTCGCTCCGGTGGTCGACTAGGTCTCGGGCAGGTCTCGGGCAGGGGGTGGGGTGTCAGGTACGGTCCACCCACCCTACGAGCCTTCGGGTCGGCGTGCTGGACGCCGCGCGAGTCCGAGGCCGGCTCAGGCCTGGGCGGTGAGCGTCCCCAGGTAGTCCGCGATGTTGTCGAAGTTGGACTCCAGCCCGTCGTACTTCGTCATCCGGTTGCGGCCGGTCTGGTCGGTGAACCGGAGCCGGTAGCTCAGGGCCGTGCGGCCGTCGACCTCGCTGAGCTCGACCGTCTCGACGGCGTCGGCGTCCGGCCACCCGTCGAAGTGCCACGTCGCGACGAGCCGCGTCGGGGGATCCAGCTCGAGGTAGGTGCCGCGGAAGGAGCACTCGACCCCGTCGGGGGTCACGAAGACGAAGTGGTACGCGCCTCCCACCCGCAGGTCGATCTCGCAGACCGTGACGGTCTCGTCGAACGGCGCGAAGGTCTGGCGGACGTGCTCCTCCTGGGTGAACACGTCGAAGACGAGGCCGATCGGAGCCTCGAAGTCACGCTTGTGGACGATCTCGAGGTCGTGGGGGAACTCCATGACCGACCGGTTCGGATGCGTTGTCACTGGTCGTCTCCTTGCTGTTGTAGGTCCATGAGATAGTCCGCGACGCGGTCGAACCGAGCGTCCAGCGCATGCTCGTACTTCGCCAGCCAGTCGTGGAACGGACGCAGCCGGGCCGGCTCGAGGCGGTACAGCCGGTGCCGGCCGGCCTGCCGACACCGGACCAGGCCCACCTCGCTGAGCACGCGGAGATGCTTGGAGACCTGCGGCTGGGGCATCGCCAGGTCGTCGACCAGGGTCCCGACGGCCTTCTCCCCGAGGATCAGCGCGTCCAGGATCTCGCGACGGCGGGACTCCGCGATGGCGTTGAAGACGTCCGAGGTCGTCGCGGAGCGAGGCATGGGGGCCATCATATTCCCATACAGGAATATGTCAATGGGCGGGCTCGTGGGTGGACTCGTGGTCGAGGTGGCTCGCCGGCTCGAACTGGAACGTCGAGTGCTCGACGTCGAAGTGCGCGGCCAGACACGTCTGCACGGCGTCGAGCAGCGCCGGCGTGTGGCCGTCGGTGAAGCAGTCGTCGTCGACCACGAGGTGGGCCGACAGGGTCGGCAGGCCGGAGGTGATGCTCCACGCGTGCAGGTCGTGGACGCCGCGGATGTGGTCGACGCCGAGGAGGTGGGCGCGCACCCCGGCGAGGTCGACGCCCTCTGGGGCCCCTTCGAGCAGGATGTGCCCCGAGTCGCGCAGCAATCCCCACGAGGCCTGGACCATCAGCGCGACGACCACGAGGGAGGCGACGGCATCCGCCTTCGCCCAGCCGGTGGTCACGATCACGACGCCGGCGACGACCGTGCCGATGAAGCCGTACAGGTCGGTCAGGATGTGGCGGTAGGCGCCCTTGACGTTCAGGCTGGACCGGTCGGCGCGGGCGATCAGCCAGGCGGCGAGGACGTTGACGGCACACCCCACCAGTGCCACCACGATCACCGGGCCGCCGGAGACGTCCGGATGCGGGCTCAGCAGCCGCCGAACGGCCTCGACCAGCACGACGCCGGAGACCACCAGCAGCGTCACGCCGTTGGCCGCGGCCGACAGGATCTCGGCGCGCTTGAGCCCGAAGGTCCAGCGCGAGCTCTCGGGGCGGGCGGCCAGGCGCATGGCCCACAGCGCCGCGCCGATCGCGCCGGCGTCGGAGAGCATGTGGCCGGCGTCCGAGAGCAGGGCCAGCGAGTTGGCCAGCACGGCCGCGACGATCTCGCCGACCATGAAGGCGGCCAGCAGCAGCAATGCGCACGCCAAGGAGCGGCGGTCGGCGTCGGCGGCGATCGCATGGTGGTGACCCTTCGAGCCCTCGAGATCGGACACGTCGAGGAGCCTAGTGCTGAGAGGTGTGAGGAGTGCTCGCGCCGGGTAAGTGACTCCCATGCGCCCAAGACTCGCCCTGCTGCTCGCCGCCCTGTCCACCGCCGTCGTCGTCGGTCTCGTCGTCGACGCGCCCGCCCAGGCCCGAGCCCACGCACCGGCGTACGACACCAACTGGCCGTGCACCGGCTGCTGAGCGGCGTACCCACAGCTCCAGCAGGAGCAGGGCGACGGCCACCGGAACCGTCGCCGGGAGGACGTCGACCACGAGGAACAGCGCGTCGAACGCCGCCGCACACAGCAGCACGACCAGGGCGCCCTGCCAGGGGCGGACCGTGCGGGAGAGCCGCAGGTCTGCGACCAGGACCGTGCCGAGAACAGCGGCGATGAACACGTCGCCGTAGCCGATCACGGCGGAGCCGAACACCACGACCTGGAGGTGTGGCAGGTGCGCCCCCGGCGTCGCGGCGTTCAGAGTGTCGTTGGGGCCCTGGAGGAGCTGGGCAGAGACGAGGATGGCGTCGAGGGTCGCCATGGTCACGATGCCGACCTTGAGCCACCCCGCGGGCGTCACCGTCGCGAGGTACGCCGCGAGGGTGGTCGCGCTCAGGGCGGTCAGCGCGGTCGCCGCGGCTTGGGCCGCGAGCCCCGAGTGGACCCCCCACGAGTAGCCGAGCAGAGCTGCGGCGATGACCAGACCGGCCAGCCAGGCGCTCGGCCGACCCATCCCGGCTCCATCGCGGCGCCCCTCCAGCAGCGCGACGATCGACGCCACGGCGAGCAGGGGGATGCCGATCACGGCCACCCAGGAGTAGGCGTGCGCCAGCCCCGGGTCCGCCGCCAGCACCGCGATCGTGCCCCCCAGCGACACCGGCATCACCCACGCCCAGATCCCGCCCCGGAGCCGCTGGACGGCGTGCGGCAGCCGCGGCCGCGGCCCGCACACGAGAGCGGCCTGCGTCAGGAGCAGGACCGCGTCGGAGGGCCAGAAGCCGAGCACATCCCGAGCCTAATAGGGGTGCATCGCCCGGTTTTCGGCCAGAGCGGTGTCGGTCGCCTGCGAGCCTCTTCGCGACGATCCGGTTTCGTGATCGATCGAGGAGGACGGGTGCTGTACCTGGGTGATGACTGGGCCGAGGCCGATCCGCACCTGTCAGGGCCGGCCACCGCGTCCAGCTCGACACCGCCCTCAGCGTGTCATCGCCGAGGTGGTGAACATGATCAGGGCCAACGAGCTCGTCGGCCACACTGGGCTTGCCCTCGCTCCACAACTCCGCCATGAAGCGACGCACGACCGCTTCGTTCTCCGGAACCATCGACGTCCCCCTCTGCCTCGACTTGAGCTCCAAGGGGCTCGCCGAAGACGTGGTAGCGGAACCCATCAGACCCACGCTCATAGCCGCTGTCCGGTGCACGCTCGTAGCCGATGAGCGGACATGCCCCGAGGGGAGAAACGCTGCGCGTGGCCGTGCTGCTCCTGGGTAGCCTGCCTGGCCATGAGCCTTGAGAGCGGTGAGCCATCGGAGGAGGTGCCGGACCTCGGCCCAGTACCACAGAGGCTGGCCGTCGATGTCGAGACCGTGAGGCGCCTAGTCGCAGACCAGTTCCCCCAGTGGGCCCACCTGTCCCTCACGCCGACTCGTACCCCCGGGTGGGACAACGTCACCTTCCGTCTCGCAGACGAGATGCTCGTGCGGCTACCCAGCGCCGCGGAGTACGCACTGGCAGTCGAGAAGGAGCAACGCTGGCTCCCCGAACTGGCCAGGCACCTCCCCACACTGATACCCGCACCGCTGGCCCGGGGCCTGCCCGGGGCCGGGTACCCGTTCCACTGGTCGATCTTCGGATGGCTCCCCGGCGAACCTGCTGCGCGGTCTGCGCTCGCCGACCCGATCGGGATCGCCGAGGACGTGGGCGACTTCGTCGAAGCCTTGCGGCGCGTCGATGCGACGGGCGGTCCGCAGCCCGGAGTCCACAACTGGTTCCGCGGCGGAACCTTGCGTACCTACGACGCGACGGCTCGCGGTGCCCTGGCTGAGCTCGAAGAGCACATCGACGTCGACTTGGCCGCTGCCGCGTGGGACGACGCCCTGGAAGCACGCTGGAACGGGGTGGATGTGTGGTTTCACGGCGACCTTGCGCCAGGAAATCTGCTTGTCGAACGAGGCAGGCTTGCCGCGGTCATCGACTTCGGAACCTGCGGCGTTGGCGACCCGTCCTGCGACCTCGCTGTTGCTTGGACACTGCTCGACCTCCCTGGCCGCCAGCTCCTACGCGAGCGTCTCGCCGTCGACGCCTCGACCTGGGCGAGAGGGCGCGGGTGGGCTCTGTGGAAGACGTTGCGCAACCTCGCCAACGCCGTGGAGGACCGAGACGAACGGTCGGAAGCTGAGGCGCGTCTGATCGTCGAGGCAATCCTCGAAGACCACGGCACCTCCACCTGACCAAGCCACAAGCGACCTGAACCCGACGACCGCACGTCACTGTGTGCGCGACTCCGCCGATGAGCGGGCGAGCATGCCGATGTGTGGGGCTTGGCCATGCCGAGCAGTGGTGGCCTGTGCGCGCCCCTGACGGTCACGGAGCACTGACCGCGCCTTGACTCCTGGCTTCCGATTGCTCGCCGTGGTTCGCTGTGCTTTCACCCGTCCTGCGCCGCTCGTCAGGAGACCTCGATGCACCTGTCCCGCCGCGTTCGAAGCGTCTGCGTCGCTGCCTGCGTCGCTGCTCTGATGGCTGCTACCGGCGCCATCACCTACGCCGCCACTGCTGCGAAGTCGAAACCGTCCGACACCTACGCGGCGGCCTGCGCGAACACCCACCACAAGCTGCGCCTGGTCAGCTCCGGTGCCTGTCCCAAGGGTTACTCATCCATCAAGCTCGCTGTCGCCCCCACCCCGCTGGCGGTGAGCGCGACGAGCGCCAAGAAGCACGCGACGGTCGGCAACTTCACCTTCACCGCATCCTGCTTCAACGACATGGGCGGCCAGCACGCGGTGCTGCAATTGACCAGCCCCAGGCGCTACGTCGTACAGGGCAACGACGTTCTGGTCACGAACAGCAGCGGAAGCTTCAGCTTTCCGAACGGCGTGGGGCAAGACGGAGCAGGACTGATCAGCTTCGCTGCATCCACGCAGCTATCGTCGGACTTCCGTTTGGTCAACGACGCGGGCGTGACCGGCAACCTTGTCATCATCCAGTCAGGGCACACCCTCACCCTCACGTTCGCGCTGTTCGCCTACGGCACCAGCTGCTCGGTCCAAACCCAGATCACGCCGAGCAGATGAAGACCTGATCCGGATGACGACGCACCACCGTGAAAGGGACCTACCGGTCGGAGGGTCACCTGGAGGACCTCGGCCGCGCCGAAGTCGACGGACCGGGTCGGGCTCGATGTAGTGGTGCCAGGTGATCACGGTCGAGGTGTGGCCCAGGTGGGTCGCTGCCGCGTCGATGCCGAGCCCGCGGGCCAGCACGGCTGCGCCGGTACCCCGGTGCCACCTCGGCTGATCCCGGAGTCCGCCAGACCTGCCAGAGGAACTCCCGGAAGGTCCGACGCAAGGTCCAGGCGATCAGAGCGGCGGCAGCCCTCTGGAGGCGCGAGCCGCGACCGGGTGGGGTCGAAGCCGGACGACAAGGTCCGCCACATCGTCGGGGTCATGGCAGGCACCGAGATGAGGCCGGGCGAGGTCCTGGGCCCGCGTCCCGTGGACATCTTCAGACGGGAGCAACGGCATGGTCGTCCACGTGCGTGGCACCGTGATCCAGTGCTTGACCTCGCGGCCGTGATGATCCGACGTCGGTTGTCCGAGATGACCCCCGACCAGTCCGTGCGGACGATCTCTGCCAACCGGTCCGGGTGAGCCCGCCGGAACCGCGCTGATGGCTCGCCTTCGCCTGGCCGAGGGGTGGAGTCCCACCCAGGGGTCGGAACGCTCACCGCAGCCCTCACAGTCGCGCTCGTGACGTAACACCGTCATTGCTTCGTTGGTGCAGCGTGATCACGCTGCGCAGAAATTCTCCTGGCATGCGTGCGCCGCCGCATAGAAGCGATCCGCACCTCCAAAGAGCCCACGGCTTCCGTGGCCGACCCAGGGGCCCCCGGAGCCGTCGGTCAGTCGTTTGTCTCGCCGGTGGTGGCCTCGCTGGCGCCCAGCGGTTTGGACTCCGCCGACCTCTCCTCGCGAAGGAAGATGGTGAGGACGACGAAGACGAGGATCACCGCGAACTCCGCCTCCCACGTCTGGAAGTTCTCGAACCAGAACTGTGCGGAAGCGGCGTAGGCCGTCGGCGTCAACGGCCCTTGCCCCGCCAGGCTGCGCTGCTCGTTGTAGGCGGCGGCCCCCACGAAGAGGTGAGCCGTGAAGGCGAGCAGGAAGAAGGCGAAGAGCGCCAGGGACAGAGAATGCCGGCGTACCCAGGTGAACCGCCGTTCCTCGTCGGCCTCACGCTGCCTGTCTTCGGCATCCTCATGCTTCTCCTTGTCGGGATCACGGGAATGGGAGGCGCCCCGCTGATACAGCACGGCACCGGCAAGGACGAGCGTCGCCAACTGAAGGATGGCCGCCTGCCAGTTGACGGCCATGGCGTTGACGAAACCGCCCGAGGTCAGCCAGCTACCGACGCTCATCGCAGCCCGCCCTCGAGCGGCGAGCTGCTGGTTCGCCTCGTGGTAGCCGGTAACCGCCTGGCCCGCGAGCGCGGCCACGAAGAGGAGCCCAAACAGGATCGACATGCTGTTGTCACGCACGATCCGAGCAATCGACGACATAGGAGACCATCCCAGATGGGCAACCTGCCACGTACCCACCCCATCCCGGCTTACACATCGGAACTCGTCCCACCGGCTACCCGACCTTCAACCCACGGGGTACCTCACACCGCCGCGCATCGGCGCCATCCAAGCGCGCTCGGTGGCAACGGCCGTGGCCGCGGCCCGTGATCGACCCGGCGTGCCTGCCGAAGCGGTTGCTCCAAGTACCCGAATCGCTCGAGGCAGGTTTGCTACAACCCGCGGCGGGTACCCAGCGGTCACCAGGCTGCCTCTCCGTGTCACGCACCGGTCCAGCCTGAGGGGCTGCCCTCCGGATCACCGGACTTGACCTCGGGGGGCAGCCCCCGCGATAGCGCCCGCCTGACAGCCGCGCCCCCGCGCCGGTGGTGAGGCAGGGCGCAAAGCTCGGCAGCAGCGCTCCAGCGAAGTCGCACTTTCGCTACTTCGCCTTACAGTCCTGATGCAAGGCCCGCCGTCAGGGACTCTGGACGGCGGCCGTCGGCGTCGCGCCTTCGCACACCGCTGGCAGGATCTGCTCGCCCTAGAAGCGGGTCATCTCTTGGTGGTGCGGACCCATGTTCGCGACCGACAGCATGTCGTCGCCGGCGTCGGCAGCACCGGGGCCGGCTCGCCGGGGAGGCCGGAGTTTCGACCAGAGCCGGTGTGCGTGCTTCCAGCCCTCATCCGCGGTAGCCGCGAAGGCGACCTTCGCGCCGGCGTCTGCCGGCTTGCCGCCTGGTGCGTCCCGGAACCCTCGGACCATGTCGGCATCCGGGCCCGTGTTGAGGTAGCGGTCGCAGCTCCGGCCGCCGCGTCGATCGCCTTCGGCCCGAAGCCCCAGACGTAGATCTCGGGCGGTGTGGCGAGGAGGTCGTGGATCCGGGCGTGGTCGACGCGGTGGTGCTTGCCCTCCCAGGACACGACCTCGCCCGTCCGGAGCTGTCGGATCGGCGCTACAGCCTCCCCGAGCATCTCCCAGCGAGCGAAGGGGTCGTGGCACCATCAGCCCAGGCTCTGGCACGCAGCCGCATCATCCGGCCGACCGCGGACTCGACGACCTCGGTCGCATCGTCGATGACCAGCGGCCAGACACCCATGGAGTGGCGGAGCCTGGCCACGGGGTCGGGCCACGCTACGTCCACCCGGCGTCCGCATCGCACCCACCACCCACAGCGGAGGTGCCTGCACGTCCTGCTGCACTCGGCTCACACCAGCACGTGCCCCCGGTGCAGTCCAGGATGCTCCGAAGCCTGCCGTCCGTGCCCGGACGCATCCAGCGTCTTGCTCGAGGCCGTCAGCCGGGTCCGACTCGAAGCAGGGAACGCCGGTAGCCTGCCGAGCCAGTGGCATGCCGGGTGCGCAGCCCCCAGCAGCCACCGAGGCACGTGACCTCGTGGCGGCTACGTCGCCGACCACGTCCGACTCCACGGATGCGTCTTCGCCCATCAACCCGGCCAGCTCGACGGAACCGCCCCGCCACGCGGATTGCCAGCGGCCGGAGCGGGTACGGGCGGCGGTGTGAGCACCCGGCTTCGCGGCAGCTATGCGCTCGCGGTCCTCATCGTCTTGCTCGGGCTGTGCCCAGACCTCGTGCTGAGTACGTCGTTCCTGCCACTGAGCACGGTGCTCAGCGGAGCCCTGGGGGCCTCGCTCGCCTGGTTGCAGGTCGCCAACGGCCTCAGCAACGCGGCGTTCGCGGTCGGAGTCGTGGTGGCCGCGCAGTTGGCCCAGCGCCACCGCCAGCGGCCGCTCTTCCTGGGGTACGCCGCGACGTTCATGGGTGGCTCGGTGCTCGCAGCGGCTGCTTGGTCAACAGCACCGTTCCTGGTCGGCCGCGTACTCCAGGGCGGTGCGACCGGAATGATGATGATCTCGGCCCTGCCGCCGCTGATCACCCAGTTCGGCGTAGGACGGCTGGCGTTGACCGCAGGCATCGTCGACATCGGGCTCTTCGGCGCCACCACTCTCGGGCCGCTCGTGGGCGGGATCGCCGCGGGCCCTTGGTCCTGGCGCGCGCTGATGTGGGCCATCGCGGCCCTCGGCGCCCTCACTCTGGTCACGGCGTACGCCGGCTACCCGGAGCTGGACCCGGTCGACCGTGATGTCCAGCTGGACGGCTCCGCGCTGGCACTCACCGCCACGGCAGCCGTCCTGGTCTTCCTCTCGACGTCGTGGCTGAGCTCGACCTCGTGGTCGTCGTGGAGGTTCTGGGCTCCTTTCGTCCTCGGGCTCGGGACCCTGGCAGCTCTAGTCGTGCACCAGAGACGGCGCCCCGGAGCGCTCATGCCGGTGGGACCGCTGTCGACGCAGCTTCCCGTCACCGGCACCTTGGTGGCCATGGTGGCGGGCGCGACTTTCGTCACGGCGGTCGAGCTCGTACAGCTGTATCTGGCCGACGTGGCCGGTTCGTCGCCCTCTTCGGCCGGCGCGCTGTTCTGGTCGATGCCCGTTGGGCTGGTACCGGCAGCCGTACTGTTCGGCGTTCTCTTCACGACTCGCTACCTCCCCTACCTGGTGAACCTTGGCCTGCTGGCCTTGGTCGGAGGGTGCGCCGCGCTGCTCCTCCTGAGCGCTTCTGGTACGACAACGGTGGTGCCCTGGGCGGCGGCTCTGCTGGGCTTCGGGGCTGGAGCCACCGTGGCCCCTGGGCTGTTCCTAGCTGGCTTGGGAGTCAGTTCACAGCTCCTGGGGCGAGCCTTCGCGCTCGTTCAGCTGCTTCGGCTCGTCGCGACGTACTCCGTAGGACCGGTCGTGCTGTACCTCTCACAGCGCCAATCGGCGCCGTACGACGGAGTGCGAATCGGCATCTGGGTCACCCTCGCGCTGAGCGTGGGCGGCCTGCTCGCGTCCTTGGTCGTGCCGGCGGTATCGGGTGCCCGGCCGCACACGCCGGACCTCGAGGGGTGGCTAGAGCGCGGCGAGCGCGCATTGGCCTCCCCGGTGACTGCTGTCCACCTGCGCCCGGGGACGGAGGATGCGGAGGCACACCATCTCGTGCCGTCGGTGTTGCGGCGCCGGCGCAGGTGACAGTCCCGGGCGGGCGTTCAGCGCGCCTCGTCGGCGCCACCGGGGAGCACGAGGTGGCTCATCGGCAGGTGGTCGGGGGCAGGGTGGGATTCGGGTCATCTGTCTCGACACGATCGGGAGTGAGGCATCGGCGGCGAGCGATGACCCGCATCGGTGTCGGCCAGTCGTCGTTCGCGGCGTCCTCCCATGCCTGACCAACGGGCGCTGCCCGTCGTGACGGCGCGATATCCGCCGGGGATTGCGGCGGCACTGGCCGCAGTGCTGTTGCGCAAGCGCCCGACAGGATCCGGCTGCCGGGAATGCCGGTCAGCACGGCCCGCGGTCACGCCCCTCGTGGTGACCGACCGCCTGGGCCTGCGGATTGACCACCTCCATTCGCACAGCTCCCGGCTTCGCCCGCTACTGGCGGTGCTTCGCCAACCAGGGGACGAGTCCACCGGCGAGCAGCACATCGGCCTGCCGCGGTGACAGTCGGTGTCGCACCCGAACCTCGGTCTCCTGGCTGACGTTCCGCACCGTCAGCCTGGCCTCGCTCGAGCCGAGGGCTTCCTGGATGCCCGACACCGACAGGACGTCGCCGACCTGGATCGCGTCATGATCGGTCTTGTCGACGAACTCCAGCGGCAGGATCCCGAAGTTCACCAGGTTCTGCCAGTGGATGCGCGCGTAGGACCCGGCAAGCACGACTCGCAGTCCGAGATGGCGAGGCGCGATCGCAGCATGTTCCCGTGAGGACCCCTGCCCGTAGTTCGAGCCGGCGACGATCACGTGCCCGGTGGCCTGGGCCTTCATAGCCTGCGCTGGGTAGTGCGGGTCGATGTCTCGGAACGCGAACTCAGCCAGCTTGGGGATGTTGCTGCGGAACGGGAGCGCCTCGGCGCCGGCCGGCATGATCGTGTCGGTCGAGACGTCGTCGTCCACCTTGACCAGCACCGGTGCCTCGACCTGGTCGGGGAACGGGTCGAGCTCAGGCAGCTCACCGATGTTCGAACCCTTGACCAGCACGACCCCCGCCGCCTCGGACGCCGGGAGAGGGGGCTCCAACATGGCCGTGTTGACGCTCGAGTCTGCTGGCAGGTCAAGAGCTGGGAAGGCGATCCCGAGCGTCTCGGGAAGAGTTCGCGGATCGGTGATCACGCCGGTCAGGGCCGAGGCCGCCGCGGTCTCCGGGGAACACAGGTAGACGTGGTCGTCGGCAGTGCCCGATCGTCCGGGAAAGTTGCGCGGCATCGTGCGCAGGCTGTTGCCGCTGCTGGTCGGAGACTGACCCATCCCGATGCAGCCCAGGCAGCCCGACTGGTGCAGTCGCGCCCCGGCCGCGACGAGGTCGAACGTCGCCCCCATCCGGGTCAGATCTTGCAGGATCTGACGCGAGGTGGGATTCACGTCGAACGACACCCTCGGGTCGGTCTGCTGGCCTCCTACGATCGCCGCCGCCATCGCGAAGTCGCGCAGCCCGGGGTTCGCCGACGAGCCGATCACGACCTGTTCGATCTCCGTGCCGGCGATCTCGGCCACCGCAACGACGTTTCCCGGCGAGCTCGGCGTCGCGATCAGCGGCTCCACTGCCGCCAGGTCGATCACGTCGTGCACGTCGTACTCCGCGCCCTGGTCGGCCACCAGGTCGACGAAGTCGTCGGCTCGCCCCTGCGAGCGCAGGAACTCTCTAACCTGCTGGTCGGAGGGGAAGACAGTACTGGTCGCGCCGAGCTCGGCTCCCATGTTGGCGATGACGTGTCGATCCATCGCAGTGAGCGTCTCGACGCCGGGACCGTAGTACTCGATCACCCGGTTGACCCCGCCCTTCACGCCGTGGCGGCGCAGCATCTCCAAGATCACGTCCTTGGCGCTGACCCAGGCAGGCAGCTGGTGGGTGAGGCGCACCCCCCAGATCTCCGGCATCCGCACGTAGACGGGCTCACCGGCGATGGCCCGGGCGACCTCGATCCCCCCGACCCCGATCGCGAGCATTCCCACGGAGCCGGCGGCAGGGGTGTGGCTGTCGCTGCCGACCAGAGTCTTGCCCGGTTGGCCGAACCGCTCCATGTGCGTCGGGTGTGAGACGCCATTTCCAGGTTTGGAGAACCACAGTCCGAACCTCCGGCACGCCGAACGCAGGAACTCGTGGTCCTCGGCGTTACGGCTGCCCGACTGCACCAGGTTGTGGTCGACGTACTGCACGGAAACCTCGGTCTTGGCTCGGTCGAGCTCCATCGCCTCCAACTCCAGCATCACCATCGTGCCCGTCGCATCCTGGGTGAGGGTCTGGTCGATCCGGATCCCGATCTCGGTGCCGGGTTCCGGCTCCCCCTCCACCAGGTGGGCCTCGATCAGCTTCTGCGCGACGTTGCGGGCCATCGCCTCTCCTCGTGTCCTCCGGCGTGCCTGTTCTTCCAGGTCGTACCCGGATTTCGATGACATGACCGGTCTCCGACCGGGTACGCCGCAGGGAGTGAGGATCGGCCCTCAGGTATCAGGGGGTCGTGCATGGGAACCGGTGCCGGAGACCGAGGAGGCTCTCGGGAGCTCATGGATCCGGACGAAAGCGATCTCTGAGAAGTGCTGGCAGACCTCGACCGACGAGCGCGTGCCATCGTGCCCGAGCGTGTCAGTCTCAGCCTACGGTCGCTCGTGTGCTCTCTGTGCTGCATTGATCATGACCGGGTCAGCCATCGAACGCCATCTCGGTCAGCTGCGTTCACGGCCGATCAGGGGCGGATCCGTCCGAGGTGCTCTTCTCGGCACCACCAAGCTGCCGCCGATCCGGCCTGCTGCGCATCGATGACGAAGACACGTCTGTGCTGGTTGGCCACGATGGCAACCGACAGCGTTCAGCCGAAGTAGGAGCAGACCAGCGAGCCCTTGACCACTAACCTGCCGAACTCGGGCCCCTCGTAAGGCCCCGGTCACGGCACGGACGCGCCATGGCGGAGGGGGCGTGCACGCGGATCGTGACTGGCCCTCCGACCAGGCGGGGTTTGGCGCCCGTGAGGAGTCGAGTACCGTTCCCTCAGAGTCGGCGATGTCGGTCAAGAAGTGGCCCGCGTTACTGCGCACCGTCTGGCCAACTTGAACGGATCCTTCATGTCGTTCGACACAGTGACGGCTGCGATCGCGTCGGCGGCTCGCAGGCTCAACGACGCCGACTCGTCTGTGGAAGCAACCCTAGAGGCGATCGCGTTCGCAGCTCGGGAGTCCATCCCCGGCTTCGACCTTGTGGGCATCTCAACTGTCGATGCCTACGGGAACGTCTCGACCCGGGCGGTCACCGATGCCCGAGTCTTGGAGTTCGACAACGTCCAGTACTGCCTCGGCGAAGGACCTTGCCTGGACGCCCTCGGCGCGGCACACGTGGTTTCGGTGCCCCGCCTACGTCAGGAAGAGCGGTGGTCACGCTACATCCCCCGAGTGGTGCAGATGGGGCTCCGGTCACAGTTGGCGGTCAAGCTCGGCCTCGACGAGAACGGGACCCTGGGTGGCATCAACCTCTACTCCACCATCAGCGACGACATCGAGCCCGAGGCCGAGTCGATCGCCGAGCTCTTCGCCATCCACGCCGCCACGAAGCTGGGAAGGGTCACCGAGGTCGACCAGCTCAACCGGGCCATGCACACCCGCAAGGTCATCGGGCAGGGCATCGGGATCCTGATGGAACGCTACGACATTCCCGAGGACAACGCCTTCCAGTTCCTCGTTCGCGCCTCGCAGGCCGACAACATCAAGGTCCGCGACATTGCCCAAAGGCTCGTCGACCAGATCAACGGACCCAGACCCGACATCGACGACTGACCCCGATCTTCGGCAAAGAAACGACCCCACCCGGTCAAGCCGAGCAGAGCCGCCCCCGGCACTTCGGACCGGCTACTTGAGCCGAAGCACCTCGCCGCCCGACCCGTCCATGGCCGGGAAGGCGGCTCCCTAGAACGTTACACATCACGGGGCCGCTGGTAAGGACGAGGGTCGCCGAGTATTGAATCGCCGGTCGGGCAGGGACCCCGTCGAGGCACGAGCTCTCACGTGGGTCTCGCTCGAAGCGATACGGGGCGGACAACCAACCCAGAGCAGTGAGGCGTGGTGTCGACGTCCGCCTCGTCGGTACGTCGGAGTTCTCGCTCGGGTGTGCGCTGGTCGGTCATCGCGGGCGCGGCCAGTGCTTCGCCAGTTCGTGCCCTGCCCAGAGTTCCTCGGAGATGTCGGCGCGGCATGTGCTCGCCTCCCCCGACTCGCCCAGCGTTGGCCCATGGGTGCGGCGGGTCCCAGCCCAACCCCCCGGGTGTGGCTCGAACCCAGACGGCCAGGCCCGGCACGTCGATCCGAGTACGCGATCAGCTCAGTGACGCGAACGTCCCGTCGATGAGTTGATGGGCCAGCACTCTGATCTTGATGTTCCGGTCCTGGGAGCTGCGGACCAGGAACGCGAAGGCTTGGTTGCGGTCGATGCCATAGCGCTCCATCAGGATGCCTATCGAGATGCCGATGTCGGTGCGGGTGTGAAGCGCCTCGCTGAGCTGCTCGACCTGAACGGCGTACTCCAGGACAGCTCCGGCCTGGGTGGCGAACAGCTCGGCCAACTGGATCGTGGACCGGTCGAAGACATCGGTTTGGTAGGCGTACAGGTTGAGTCCTGCTTGCTCCCCGTCGTGAAGGAGCTGGATCGCGACCTGCGATCCCACCCCCAGACCCGCGGCGCTTGGCCCGTAGCGCGGGAAGTCAGGTGAGGTTGCAACGTCGTTGACCAGCACCAGGCGATCGGTGGTCACCGCGGCGTAGCACGGTCCCTCGCGCAACTTGTACTGGATGCTGTCGGTCTGCTCGGCCAGCGCATCGGTTGCCGCGATCGTCTCGATAGACTGGTCCGCGTGGCGCAGCGTGACGCTCGCGAAGTCCACGCCGGGGATGTTGGCGACCGCGGAGATGGTAAGGCTCTCCAAGGCTGCGTCGCGCACACGGCGCTCTTGGGCCGACTGGGCTTGCGGAGGCACGGCTAGCTCGATCCAAAGCGTCAAGGCCGCCGCCCGACCTCGCTTGCCGGGAATCTCGCTAACGGAGATACGCCTGTTGCTGGTAGTCGACGTTGCCGCGTTTGAGCAGCGTCACCACGACCGTACTCCGGGTAGCCCGGGCTCACCTAATGGCTCACTGGGGTTTGCACACTCGGCACCGGGTACTCGGAGCGCAACAGGCTGCATCCCCGTGTCACGCACCGGTCCAGCCTGGGGCCTCCGTCCGGGTCATCGGAGTTGATCTCGGGGGCGGCCTCTGCATACGGCCGATGACCGAGACTGGCGCCGAGTTGGGACTTCACTCGCATGTTGTCCTGGGTGCTGTGTGTTGGCTGGCATCCACGTTGGGTAGTGGGTCGCTTTGGTTCGCGCGGCAGCGTGAGCTGACGGACTCGGCCACCGGCCGTCGCCTCGAGCGACAGCGCGGCGTGCTTCGTCGCTCGGGTCACGCCCGGAGAGCTGGTGACCGGCCTTGACCACTCCTTGTGGTTCCATCCCCCGTGACGACGGACTGGTGACTTCTGGCCCGGTCCCCGCCGATTGCCTCAGACGCTCGCTGTCTGCTGTCAGTGACGATCCACGACGCGGCCGGCTTGTCGCTTCACTCCTCAAGGGATGTTCGTCCGAGCAACGTCCCGACTACCAGGTCTCGATCTGGTAGACGGTCGGGTTCTCCGGGCGGAGGATCCTCGAACGGCCCTGACCTGCTGTCGGCAGGTTGAGGGTGGTTCTCGGTCTGGTCCGTTGGCGGCACGACCCCGATCGCGGCGACGGGAAGTCAGTCCGTGAAGGCCCGTGAGTACCGACATCCGTCGCGTACGACGTGGACGACGCGGCCGTCTACGACCGGACCTGTCAAGAGCCGCTCCGGTAGTCCGGGATCGGCGCCGATGCGGAAGGTGTCCTCGCCGAGCGGTATGAGTTCCTCGGGCTCGCTCGGTGCCTCGACGCCACCTGGGGCCGCCAGCCAGAGCCGGCCCGAGCGCGGGTACACGCGCAGGTGCGGGCACCACGGCGAGAAGGTCCGGTAGTGCCCTTCCAAGGCGTGCCACAGGGCCGGCACTGCGCGCTCCGACTCATCCGAGGTCGCCAGATCGCTCCGCGAGCCGGCCGGCAGGAAGGTGATCGGCCCGTAGACCCACCCAGGGACGCCGTCGACGACCGCGGGGTCGAGGTGGAAGCGCCGCAGCCGGGGGTGATCGGTGACGAAGCGCCCGCCCTCGGCGTGGTGGAGGGTTGCGGAGACGCCGTCGAGGTCGACCCGGACGCGCCGGTCGGAGGGCTCGAACGACACCTCCAGGGTGCCCGCGGCGGGCCGGTCACCGACCAACCGACCCAGCGGCACCGACGCTGTCGCCGGCGTCCCGCCACGCACCACCGGATCCCCTACCGGGAACGGCGGGGCCGGGGCCAGGCCCGCTCCCGCCAGACGGGCGTGCAGCCAGCGGGTGAGGCGCTGTGCGGTCAGGCCGTCGCCGTTTGCGTTGGTCAGAACCGCAGCGCCGAAGCCCGCGGCGACGTCCACCAGCACGAAGGTCGAGTAGCCGACCATGCCTCCGCCATGGGTCAGGCAGCAGTGACCCCCGATCGACTCGACGTTGATCCCGAGCCCGTACCGGCTGGACTCGACGGGAGGGCATCCGGGTGGATCCGTCACCGGCTCCCCTCCGGGCGACAGCGTCTGGACCATGCGTGCGACTCCGTCAGTGCTGAGCACCCGCCGGCCGTCCACCTCGCCCTCGCCCAGCAGGAGCATGACGAGCCGGGCCAGGTCCGCGGCGGTCGACGCGATATTTCCGTCGGCGGCTGCGACCTCGAACCATGGCGCACGAGCGAGGGGGTCACCTGGGATCCAGGGGAGGTCGTCGACAGCCGGCTGGTAGCCCACGGCCAGCCGTGACCGGTCGGCGTGACGGACGGCGGCGACCGACGACGACATCCCCATCGGCGTCAGCAGCCGAGTCGACAGCAGCGAGGTCAGGTCTTGGCCGGTGATGGCCGAGGCGGCCAGCCCGAGGACGACGTATCCGGCGTTGGAGTAGTGGAACGCCTGTCCGGGTTCACGTGCGGCAAGGTCGCGGAGCGTCCAGGCCTGGTCGACGTCGTCGGTCAGCGCGTCGATGCCCGCGACGAGCCCTGCGCTGTGGTTGAGCAGGTGGCGCAAGGTGATGTCAGGCGAGTGAGGGCCGAGCCGGATCCAGGGAAGGATGTCCTCGACGCTGGTGTCAAAGGTCGTCACGCCCTCGTCGACGAGCTGGTTCATCAGCAGTCCCGTGAAGACCTTGCTGATCGACCCGATCTCGAACGCGCGGTCCGACGACATGGGTGTACCCCGCTCCAGGTCGGCATACCCGAAGGAGCGCTCTGCCAACACGCCTGCGGCGTCCGCCACCACCACGACTCCACCCGGGGTCGGCGTGAAGCGGGCGATCACGTCGGCGTGCGCGATGAGGTCGTCGCAGAGGGCTCGGGCCCGTCGCTGGAGGTCCATTCAACGGGCCGCAGCGGCGAGCACGTCGCGGCCCAGCAGGTCGGCCACGGTCTCGCGGCGTACGGCGACCCGAGCGGCGCCGTCACGGCACAGGATCACAGGAGGGCGGCAGTTTCCGTTGTAATTGTTGCTCATCGTGTAGCAGTACGCTCCAGTGACAGGGATCGTCAGCAGGTCTCCGACCTTCGGGTCGGCCAGCACGTGGTCGCGCACGAAGGTGTCCCCCGACTCACAGTGCCGGCCGACGACGTCACAGGTGACCGGGTCGCCGCCCTTGTCGATGATGGCGGGCTCGAAAGGCTGGTCGTAGAGGGCCACCTCGAGGTTGTCTCCCATGCCGCCGTCCACCGCCACGTGGACGCGTGGGCCGTGCTTGACGGTGACCACGCGGTACACGGTGACGCCGTTGCGCGCGATCATCGACCGCCCCGGCTCCACCATCAGCCGGACGTCGCTGCCCAGATAGCGGTGCACGGCCCCGACCATCCGCTCGGCGTACTCCTCGACCTCGGGCGCCCGGTCCGTGTGCACATAGCGCACGCCGAGCCCTCCACCGAGGTCGTAGACGCCGAACCGCTCGAACTTCGCCAGCGCGGCGACCTCCGCCTCGAACTGCTCCACCTGCAGGATCTGCGAGCCGATATGTGCGTGCAGGCCCTGAAGGTCCAACATCGGCTCGCGCCGGATCCGAGCGATGACCTCGGGAACCATGTCGGTCGGGATCCCGAACTTGGAGTTGTCGTGGCCGGTCATCATCTTCTCGTGGGTCGCGGCGTCCAGGGCTGGGCTGACCCGCAGTAGAACGGGGACCGGGCCGGAGGCCATCCGCACGAGCCGGTCGATGTCGTCCGGACCGTCTATCACGACGTGGCCGACTCCCGCGTCGAGCCCGGCGGCGATGTCCTCGTCGGTCTTCGCATTCCCGTGCAGCACCATCGTGGCGGGGTCGGCCCCCGCGGCCAGCGCGATCGCCAGCTCCCCGGCGGCGGCGACGTCCACCCCACAGCCCTCGTCGGCCAGCACCTGGACGATCGACGCCGCGGGGAACGACTTCGAGGCGAACAGCACCGCACTGTCGGGATGCAGGTCGGCGAAGGAGTCGATGTACCGACGGGCTCGTGCCCGCAGCGCCCCCTCGTCGATGAGGTACGCCGGAGTCCCGTACTGCTCCGCGAGCTGTGCCACCCGGCAGCCGCCGATGACCAAGCTCTCGTCGGCATCGAGGCGGGTCCCGTCGGGGTACAGCGTCAGGTCGATCTGCGTCGCGATGCTCGGGTTCGTCATGGATGACCTCCTCGGTCTGGTCTGGTCTGGTCTGGTCCGTCGGGCTCTACTCCCTCAGCCGAGGTACTCCCGGGCCGCCACCACCAGGAGGTCCACGACCGAGACCGTCTCGGAGATGGACAGCCACTCGTCGGGCGCGTGGAAGTTGCCCCCGAGTGGACCGAGAAGAAGCGTGGGAATCCCGGCGTTCTGCATGAGTGCGGCATCGGTCCAGGCGTTGAGTCCGGAAGGGGTCAGCCGGCCGCCAAGGGTCCGCTCCGCCGCTCGATCCAGGCAGGCCAGCAGCGGCTCGTGCCCTCGCGCCACGAACGGCTCGCGCTCGAGCCGCACCACGACCTCCGCCGCGAGCTCGGGCACGTCGCGCCGGACGTCGTCGATCATCGCCTCGATCTCGGCCACGCGGTCGTCGAGACGCTCTCCTGTCTGGGTTCCGATCTCGATCCCGAGCGTGCACAGGCTCGGGTACGTCGCGTAGTCAGTGCCGCCGCGGACCGTCCCGGTGTGGAACACCGTGCGTCCGTTGAGCGGATCCGGGTGCGCCGCGAACACCTCGACGTCCTGGCGGTGCAGCCGGGTCACGATGTCGGCCATCGCGACGATCGCGTCGATCCCGTCGTCGGGGGCCGAGCCATGGGCTGCACGCCCGTGGACGACGACGTCGATCCAGCCAAACCCCTGGTGCTCCACCACCAGCCGCGGCAGGGCGTCGGGTTCGAGGACGACCGCGGCATCCGCACGGAGCTGCTGTACGAGCCGCTCAGTTCCGATGGAGACACCTTCCTCGTCCGCGACACAGGCCACGACGAGGTCCCCCCGCAAGGGCGTACCGGCCAGCTCCCGCATCGCCAGCAGAGCCGCCGCGCAGCACCCCTTGTCGTCCGCTGCACCGAGGCCGTAGAGGCGATCGCCGTCGACACGCGGCTGGAGCGCATCGTCCGGCCAGCCCTCGAAGCCCACCGTGTCCGCGTGCGCGTTCAGACACAGCGTGGGCCCGCCTCCGGTCCCCCGCAGTGTGGCCACGAGGTTGGTCCGCCCCGGCGCTATCTCGTCCACGACCACGTCGACCGGAAGATCCGACAGCCAGTCGGCGAGGTACCGAGCGACCTCGGCCTCTCCCGCGCCGCCCGGAACCAGCCACGGGGTGACGGACTCGATCCGCACGAGGTCGCTGACCAGCGCGACCACGTCGTCGGAGGTGACGGTCATGGGTTCTCCTCACTGAAATGACAGGCCACCTGTCGCCCGCTCTGCGCGGCCACCGAGGACAGTGCAGGGTCGTCGGTCTGGCAGACCTCGGGTTCTCCGAGCTCGCTGTACAGCGGACACCGAGGTCGGAACCGACACCCGGCCGGGATGTCAACCGCCGACGGGGTCTCACCCCGTAGGGTTCGCGCCGAGCGCGACGCGGCCGACGCCTCGTCCGCGGCGGCCAGGAGGGCCCGGGTGTAGGGATGCGCCGGGGCCGAGACGAGGTCTGCCACTGGCCCGATCTCGACGATCCGGCCCAAGTAGACCACCGCGATCCGATCGGCCAGCACCCACGCCACCGACAGGTCGTGGGTGATGAACAGGTAGGACACCCCGAGCCGGTCCCGCAGGTCAAGCATCAGACGCAGGATGCCGGCCTGGGCCGAGACGTCCAGCATCGACACCGGCTCGTCGGCGACCACCAGGGCCGGCTCCAGCACCACCGCGCACGCGATCGCGACGCGTTGGCGCTGCCCTCCGGACAGCTCGTGCGGATACCGATCGGCCAACCGCTCGGCCGGACGCAGGTGGGCGAAGTCGAGGGCCTCCAGCACCCGGCGTCGGCGATCCGCTTCATCGGCACCCACCCCGTGGATCACCAAGGGCTCGACGACCGTGTCGTAGACGGTCTTTCGCGGGTCGAGTGAGGAGAACGGGTCCTGGAAGATCATCTGGAACTGACGGCGGGCCCGCCGCAGCTCGCGCCCTTTCAGCGAGGCGAGGTCGCTTCCGGAGGAGACGATCTGGCCCGAGGTGATCTCGACCAGTCGCATCACTGCCTGGGCAATGGTCGTCTTGCCACACCCAGACTCTCCGACGAGCGCGAGGATCTCGCTGCGCGCCACGTCGAAGCTCACCCCGTCGACGGCCCGCACCACCCGACGGGGGTGGTGGGAGCCGCGCACGGGGAACTCGACGTGCAGGGAGCGCACCTCCAAGACCTTGTCGGCCGCGGTCACGAGACCGCCTCCGAGACCAGGTGACAGGCGGCGGAGTGTCCCTCCGCGATCGTCACCGTCGGCGGGACGACGGTGCGACAGATGTCGATGGCGACAGGGCACCGGTCCGCGAACCGACACCCCACCATCGGCAGGGCGAGGTCCGGCGGGTGACCGGGCAGCGCATCCGCCAGGATCCGAGGGCCCCGCAGGCTGGGGCGGGAACGGATCAGCGCCCGGGTGTAGGGATGCGAGGCCTCACCGAGGCCTGGAGTCAGGATCGCGGTCGGGCCGGACTCGACGACGACTCCGGCGTACATCACCACGACTCGTTCGCAGGTGCGGGCGATGGCCGCGAGGTCGTGGGAGATGAGCACCAGGGCCTGGCGATGCCGGCGGCGCAACGTGTCGAACACGTCCAGCACCTGTGCCTGACTGACGACGTCCAGCGCGGTGGTGGGCTCGTCGGCGATCAGCAGCTTGGGACGGCAGGCCAGGGCCATCGCGATCATCACCCGTTGTCGCATGCCACCGGAGAACTCGTGGGGGTAGCTGCGCGAACGGGCGGGCGCGACGCCGACCTGCTCGAGCAGCGAGCGAACCCTGTCCAGGGCCTCGGCGCGCGACGTACCGGGCTCGTGGGCGAGGATCGGCTCCGCGATCTGCCGCTCCACGCGGTGCACGGGGTTCAGGGAGTTCATCGCACCCTGGAAGACGAACGCGGCGGTGGTCCACCGAACGGCGTTGAGCTCCCGTTCGCCGAGACCGACGAGGTCGCGACCGTCGAGCCTCACCTGTCCCCCCGAGACCCTCGCATTGCCGGGTAGCAGCCCGGGCACGGCCAGACCCAGCGTGGTCTTCCCGCAGCCCGACTCGCCCACGACCCCGAGCGCCTCACCTGCGTCCACCTGCAGGCTCACGCCGTCGACGGCAGCGACCGAGGACTCGCCCCGCGTGTACGTGACCGCGAGGTCGTCGATCTCGAGCAGGCTCATGATGCCTCCCGGGACCGAGGGCTGAGGATCCGTTCCAGGCTGTGCCCGAGCAGCGAGAAGCCCATCACCAGAGCCACGATCCCGAGGCCGGGAGGCAGCACGTACCACCAGGCGCCGACTCCCATGGCCCCGGAGGAGAAGGCGAAGTGGAGCATCGTTCCCCAGGACACGTGGACCGGGTCGCCCAGGCCGAGGAAGGACAGGCTGGCCTCGGCCAGGACCGCACCAGCCAGCACCAGCACGAGGTTGGCGAAGATAAGTGGAAGCAGGTTCGGCAGCAGGTGGCTGCCGATGATCCGCGCATCCGTGGCTCCTAGGGAGCGGACCCGTTGCACCAGGGGCCGCTCACGGAGGGAGAGCACCTGCGACCGCACGATGCGGGCCGTCTGAGGCCAGCTGGTCAGGCCGATCACCAGGCTGGTGATCACCAGGCTCTGGCCGAACAGAGCCGCCAGGGCGACGATCAACGGCAGGGTGGGCAGCACGAGGAAGAAGTCCGTCACCCGCATGATCACCGCGTCTCGCCAGCCCGCGAAGTAGCCGGATGCCAGACCGAGCCCCGCGCCGAGAACGATCGCGATCAGAGTCGCCGACACCCCGACCAGCAGCGAGATCCGACCGCCCACGAGCGTCTGTCGAAGGATGTCACGGCCGAGCTCGTCGGTGCCCAGCCAGTGCCTGGACGAAGGACCCTGCAGGATCGACGCCGAGGACGCCCCGAAGGACGTGGGGTGGAAGGGGAACAGGATCGGGCCGACCAACACCAGCATCAGCACGATGCCGAGCAGGAGCAGCCCACTGCGTCCCAGTCGGTCGGCCCAGAGTGCGCGCAGCCACCGAGCTCTCATTCGCACCGGCTCACTCAGGTCGTACGCCGACCCCTCGGGGACCGACGGCGTTCCCGGCACCGGACTGCTCATGCCTGCCTCACTCGCGGGTCGAGGAGGTGGTAGAGCAGATCGGCGATGAAGTTGGTGACGATCACCCCGATGGTGAAGATGAGGAACGATGCCTCCAGCACGGGGTAGTCGCGCTGCAGCACCGAGTTGTACGTGAGCAGGCCCATCCCGGGCCAGGAGAACACGGTCTCCACCTCGATCGCGCCGCCGAGCACCATCCCGATATACAGCGCGGTCGCCGTCGTCACGGGCAACAGGGCGTTGCGAACGCCGTGGCGCCACACGATCACCCGGCGACGCAGGCCCTTCGCCCGTGCCGTGACCATGTAGTCCTCCGACATCACTTCGACCAGCGAACTTCGAGTGATGAGCACGAACTCGGCGACGTTCACCAGCACCAGGGTCAGGGCCGGGAGCACCAGGTGCTGGGCGGTGTCCTCGACCTTGCCCCAGGTGGTGAACTCGTAGCCAGCGGTCGCGATGCCGGAGACCGGCAGCACGCCGAGCCAGACGCCGCCGAGGATCAGCAGGATCATCCCGGTCCAGAACGTCGGCAGGCTCCACAGCGCCAGGCTCACCGTCACGGTCGACGAGTCGATCCTGCTGTGCGCCCGGGCACCCGCGACCACACCGACGAGGACGCCCACGGCAACGGTCACGACCGTCGCAACCCCGAGGAGCAGGATGGTGTTGCGCAGAGCCGGACCGATCACCGAGGTGACGGGCGCACGGTAGGCGAAGGAGTAGCCCAGGTTCCCATGCGCGACGTCCTTGAGGTAGATGAGGAACTGGACCGGGAGCGAGTGGTCGAGACCGAACAGCGAACGCAGCTGCGCGGCCTCCTGCGGGTCCAGGTGTCCCGACCGAGCCAACAGCCGCACGGGGTCGCCCGGCAGGACGTGGAAGAGCAGGAAGTTGAAGGTCAGGACGGCGAACAGCGTCACCACGAGCGAGCCCACCTTGCGCGCCAGGTATCCCGCGGTCACCTCACTCGCCGGACTCTCGGACGTCTCCCACGGCCCTAGGAGATGGGCTTGACGTCGAGGTAGCTGTCACGGGTGAAGTTGAAGACCATCCCGCCAGGCGTCGGCTGCCAGCCCGACCAGGTGTCGGTCCGGTAGGCCTGGAGCTTGCTCTGGTACCACATCACGAGGTACGCGCAGTCCTCGTAGTAAGTCCGCTGCATCTCGTGCACGACATCGCGCCGCTTGCCCTCGTCCAGCGTGGTTGCCTGCTGCTCGTAAAGCGCGTCATAGCGGGGGTTGGCGTAGTAGACGTCGTTGTTGTTGCCGATCTGGCTGGTGAGCGGGACGCCCAGCAGATAGTCGGGGTCGGGGGTCCCGGAGTCCCATCCCCACACGAAAAGATCCCAGTTGGGGGCCGAGTCGTTGTACACGATGTTGCCCAGGGTCGTCTCGTCCAGGGTCTGCAGCTTCAGCTCGATCCCGACCTTGGCGGCATCGGCGACGAAGAGCTGCGCCGCGCGGACGTCGACGTCGGTGGCCTGGATCGCGATCAGCCGGAAGCTCAGTGGCTTTCCGGATGCATCCGCCCGGATCCCCTTGTCGCCAACGTGGTAGCCCGCCTCGTCGAGCAGTTGCTTGGCGCGCTCGGGGTTGGCGTCCAGCCGCTGCCCGGTCGGCACGTCATACTGCCAGTCGCCGAACGCGGACGGCAGCAGCACACTGCCCGGCTTCCCGCGGCCTCGCAGGGCGAGCGAGACCAGTTGCTCGCGGTCGAGGGCAAGGCTCAGCGCCTGGCGCACCGGCCTGTCGAGCAACAGCGGATTCCCGCCCGACTTCGGGTTGCCGGAGACGTTGATGCCGATGTGGTGGAACGACCACGAGGGCATCTCCACGGCCTTCACGTCGCTCTTGGATGCGAGGTTGTCCCACAGCGTCGGGGGAACCTCGCTCAGTACGTCGACCTGACCGGAGATGAGGTTCTGCGTCATCACGTCCGGACTGTCGAAGTGTTGCCAGATGATCGACGAGGCGGCGGGCCTCGGCCCCCACCAGGAGTCGTTCCGCCTGACCTGCGCGTACTGGCCGTGCGCCCACTTGTCGAACGTGAACGGCCCCGTGCCGACCGGTTTCGAGTTCTGGAACTTGGCGATCTCGTTGCTCGACATCGACCCCCAGATGTGCTTCGGCACGATCGGGATGATCAGGGCGGGGTCGAAGGCCTGCGGACGGCGGAAGTGGGCGACGACGGTCGAGGCGTCCTGGATGTCGAAGCTGGTCAGGTCGGGCAGGTACTGGGCGGCCTGACCGAGGTTGTGCTTCTTGGTGACGTCCCAGGTGAACTTCACGTCCTCGGCCGTGAAGGGCGTGCCATCGTGCCAGGTGACGCCCTCTCGGAGCCGGTAGGTGATCGACGTACCGTCGGAGCTGTACTCACTGGAGGAGGCAAGGCCCGGGGCCGGGTGCAGGTCGAGGTCGTAGACCATGAGGTAGTCGTAGACCAGCTGCAGGATCTCGTTCGACGCCGAGCTGGCGAAGGTGAACGGGTTGAGGGTGTCCGGCTCGGAGGTCCAGCCGACCCGCAGGAGCGCGGTGCTCGTCGACTTCTTGACGCCGGACGGCGAACACGCCTCCAAGGTGAACGGCGCGGCCGTGAGGCCGCCGGCCAACGCGGCCAGACTGAGCACCCGCCTACGGGAAAGCTGGGTCATGCGGCTCTCGTCCACAGCCGACTCCTTTCGAGACTGCCACGGGGCCGAGCCCCCTGAGACCACACACTCTGTATAGAGAGTATGAAGTCGACGTATCACGTGTCAACGGCCCGAGCGACCACCACGGCGTCGGGGGCGACGCTCGCGAGCAGCGAATCGTGGCGGCGCGAGAGCGCGGCCCAGCGCTCAGCCGCGGAGGTATCCGGAACGAGCGTTACAGACCTGCCTCGGGATCCCCCGACCCCGAAGGTGGCACCGCAGGACGCCGCCGCGAGCCGGGCCGCCCCAAGGGCGGAGTGATCGTGGGTCTCCGCCGACCAGACGACGGTGCGCCCCGAAGCGTCCGCTAGCTCCTGGGCCATGCCGCGTGAGGCCATGCCGCCACCACTGACGTGCACAGGACCCGGCGTGGCCGTCGTCTCGGCGAGCACCGCCAGGCAGCGACGGCTCTCGACCAGCACCCCCGTGATCAGGCCGCGGGCGACGTCTGCGACGTCGTGACCCAAGGTGAGCCCGAGCACGGTGCCGGAGACGTGGGGATCCCAGAGGGCGCCCTGCTCGCCGGGACTCAAGAAGGGCAGGAACGTCGGAGCCGACAGGGCATCCCGCCCGTACGCCGCCTCTACCAGCTCTCCCTCTGAGGAGCCGGACAGGCCAGCGAGCCAGTGCAGGGCGGCGCCGGTCGTGAGCAGATCCATCTCCAAGCCCCAGATGTCGGGGCGCGCCATCGGCGTGACGAGGTACCGACGGCGTGGGTCGAGCCGTGGCCGGTCCGACGCGCCGAGGATCACCGTGCTGGTTCCGGCGACGTAGGCAACCGTCCCAGGGTCCAGCACACCCATCCCTTCCGCGCCGGCGACGGAGTCGGCGGCGCCAAGGCAGACCTCGAGCCCCACGGGGAGTCCGAGCTCCGCTGCGAGCTCCGGCCGCAAGGTCGTTCTGCTGACCGATGGACGCACGGGGGGCAGGCGGGGCGCGAGCCCCATCAGGAGCGACGAGAGAGCCTGCGACATCGACTCATTCCAGGAGCCGGTCACCAGTTCGTGGGCCCCGAATCCGGCGGCCGTGCTCGGATCGGTAGCCGGCTCGCCGGTCAGCCACCAGTGGAGGAAGTCCTTCGCGCCCAAGAGCCAGGTCGATCCCCCTACGCGCTCCGCGTCGACCCGGCCCAGGCGAGCGAGCATCGGCATCAGGTACCGGCCGTCGAGCCGTTGGCCGGTCACGGCGTACAGATCGCCGACCCGCAGGTGGAACTCCTCCGCCTCCGACTCGCTGCGGGCGTCCTCCCAGGTGACTGCCGGGCCAGTGGCATACCCCCAGTCGTCGGCCGTGACCATTGTGGGGATCATCGCGGACAGGCCCAGGCAGCGCCAGGTCGTTGGATCCTCCTGGGCAGCCAGGTCGGAGAGCACGTCTCGCATCGCGGCGAGCCAGTCGGCGGTCTCCTGCTCGGCGGCGCCTGCCTCGGGTCGCTGCGTCGGGTACCCCGCCGCAGCCCGCGCCACCACGTCCCCGTCCGTCGTGCAGGCCACGGCCTTGAGCCCCGAGGTTCCGAGGTCGAGGCCGACGTAGACCGACCGGTCGTCGCTCATTCAGGGCGCAATCGGGTCGCCCGCCCCGTGCGCCCGCGCGGCGCCCGTTCGGCGGGTGCCGAGGGGTCGACCGGCGTGGCAGACCAATCTCGGATCAGGTCTCCGTGATGGAGCCGCCGGTCGGCCCGGCCGGCGATGACGAACGCGAACTCCGCCGCTGGGTACTGCTGGTCGAAGACGTCGAACGGCACCCCGCTGGTGTGGCGGGTGATCCCCCGGATTCGGACGATCAGGTCACGGGACCTCAGGCGGAGCAGCGACCGGGACTCCGGATCGGGGTGGACCACGTCGAGGAACTGCTCCTCGTAGTCGTCATCCAATCCGTAGCTCTCCGCCAAGGTCGCGTAGAGAGAGCCCCCTCGATAGACCATGTCGAGATCGGTAGCCAGCGCTACGGGGATCGTGGCGGTCTCGAGGATCATCGGCTTCTCGGCGATCAGTCGTTGCCGGTGCACGCGCCAGACCAGGTCTCGCTCGGCGATCTGGAGGGCCCGTGCCAGGTCGGCAGACGGCCGGCAGCGGGTCACACTGAGCAGCCTGGTGCCGACATCGTCGGACTCCACCGCCTCTCCGAGCGCCTCCCCGAGGCCGCCGCTCAACCCCAGGTCGCTGAGGATCTTCGGGCCGGCAAGGAAGGTGCCGAGCCCCTGGTGGCGACGTAGCCGACCCGCTCGCTCGAGCTCCTCCAGAGCCCGCCGCACCGTGATCAGGCTGACCCCGGACAGTCGCGACAGCTCCTCCTGGCTCGGCAGCTTGTCTCCCGCTCCCAGGTCCTGCTCGACGATGAGCCGCTCGATCCGGTCGATGACCTCCTCGTACAACAGGCGGCTACGGCCGGCACCGCGCGACCGCCCCGGCCGTGCGGGAGGGCCTCCGAGCGGGATCGTCGTCATCGAGGCTCCTTGCTCCGTGCGAAAGGTCGAGGCTCGTGGCGCCCTAACCTACTGCGCGGTCGGCGGCGAGGACCTCGAACGCCTGCGTCGCGGCGTCAAGTGTGAGGTCGATGTCCTCGTCGTCGTGGACCAGGGAGACGAACAGGTTCTCGAACTGGAGCGGGTGGAACAGCACGCCCCTCAGGAGCATCTCCTGGTACCAGCGCGTGAAGAGCGCATGGTCGGCGTACGCGTCGGCTTCCCGCCAGTTGCGGATGCGCTCCTCGCTGAACCACAGCTGGAAGACCGTGCCTAGCCCCTCCGCACTGGCCGGCAGACCGGCCTGCCGGGCCAGCTCGACCAGGCCTCCGGAGAGACGTTCCCCGAGAGCTCGCTGCCGCTCGTAGAGCCCCGGCTCGGCCAGCACATCCATCGTGGCTGCGACCGCCGCGCACTGCACGACGTTGGCGTTGTAGGTGCCGGAGTGCGAGTAGCGGCCCTCGGCGACCATCGACATGGCGTCCCGGCTGCCCCCGATCGCGGCGACGGGGAACCCGCCTCCCAGACCCTTCGCCAGGGTGGTCAGGTCCGGCGTCACCCCGAACCACTCCTGTGCTCCACCCCGGCAGAAGCGGAACCCGGTGATCACCTCGTCGAAGATCAGCATCGCCCCGTGGCGGGTCGTCAGCTCGCGCAGGAGCTCGAGGTAGCCGGGCTCGGGCAGGATGCAGCCGGTGTTGAAGACCGCGGCCTCGGTGATCACGGCGGCAACTTCGTCTCCACGCTCGTCCATCACCCGCCGGAAGCTGTCGGGATCGTTCCAGGTCAGGACGACCAAGGTGTCGGCCAGCTCGAGTGGAACGCCGGGGCCGGCAGCTACGGGACGCGGCCGGTCGCTCGGTCCGGCCAGCTCGGGGTCTACGTGGTTGCTCCAGTACACCGTGTCCTGCCACCCGTGGTAGTGACCTTCGAAGCGGATCACCAGGCGTCGTCCGGTCGTTGCTCGTGCCAGTCGCACCGCTGTCCCGACCGCTTCGCTGCCGGAATTGGTGAACCGGACCTGCTCGATCCCCGGCACGGCCTCGACCACCTTCTCCGCCGCCTCGACCTCCAGTCGGTACGGGAGACCGAAGCAGGTGCCGTACTCGGAGACGGCGTCGGCAACTGCTCGGGTCACTGTGGGGTGCCGATGCCCGAGGATCATCGGGCCCAGACCGAGCAGGTAGTCGACGTACTCGTTGCCGTCGACGTCGCGAATCCGCGAGCCCCGGCCGTCGTGCATGAAGGGTGGATACGGCGCCCATCCGAAGCCGACCGTGCGAGCACTGCTCCCGGCCCCCGCCGGGATCGTCTTGCTGGCTCGCTCGAAGAGCTCTCGCGAACCCGGAGTCCTGGCCAGGTAGGCGTCCTCGAACGTCATCCCCACGGAAGGGTCTCCCGTCGCCACACGAGACCACTACTCCTACTCATCATAATGGGTATGCTTCCTAGGCCCGATCGTCGTGTCAAGGGTGGAGGAAGCCGTGCCAGGCAGCATGCTCGAGGCTGAGATCAGGGAGCAGCCTGCGGTGGTGGCGGCGCGCGCACACGAGGGCCTTCGGGCCGCGGTCGAGGCCGCCGCGCTCGTGCACGGGAGCGACGTGTCCCACTGGGCGATAGCCGCCCGAGGCTCGTCCGACAACGCCGCCCGGTTCGCGCAGTATCTCTGGGGCCGTCATCTCGGCATGGCTACCTACCTTGCCGCTCCCTCGCTGTACGCCGAGGGCCGACCCCCGGTCATGACTGGCGCGGCCGTGCTCGCTGTGTCGCAGTCCGGGCAGTCTCCCGACATCGTGCGGGTTCTGAGCGTCGCTCGCGACCAGGGCAGACCCACCATCGCGATCACCAACGACCCGAGCTCACCCCTTGCGGACCAGGCGGACGTCGTGGTGCCGTTGCTGGCCGGTCAAGAGCGGAGCCTCGCGGCGACCAAGACCTACACCGCGACCCTGCACGCCCTGGGCCAGTTGGCCGTGGCACTCGGCGCCCCCGACCTGGTCGAGGACCTGGTCCGGATGCCGGACCTCCTCCACGCGACCGTCAGCGATGCCCTTGGCCGGCCAGCCCCAGACCTCTCGGGATCATCGGGCTCGAGTCTGGCCACACCGCTGACGGCAGTGGGTCGAGGCACGGGCTTCGCGACCGCGGCCGAGACGGCTCTGAAGATCCGGGAGATCGCAGGGATTCGGGCCGAAAGCTACTCCGTCCCCGACCTCCTGCACGGACCGGTGGCCGCCAACGGGCCCGGCAGCGCGGCGTGGGTCGTCTGCTCCCCCGGACGGCCCCCGGGCTACTGGAGCGAGATGGCCGCCACCCTCGCCGCATCCGGCGTCAGGGTCGTCGCCCTGCACGAGGCCGGCCAGGTCGAGATCACTGCTCCTGTCCGCATCGAGTTGCCTCGAGGCATGCCTGCCTGGCTGTTCGATGCCGTGGCCGTGGTCCACGGCCAGGTCGCGGCACTGCGCCTCGGAGAGGCCCGCGCCGCGGACGTCGACCACCCCCGCGGACTGACCAAGGTCACCCTGACCATGTGACGACTCGACCGTGTGGGCGAACGACAAGCCGCCCGCGACGCCTCGACTGACAGCCGGGACCGATCAGCACCCGACAGACGGCCCAACGCCCTGTCGCCACCTCGGGTTGGGCACCACTCGATCCGATCCGGGCCTGAGACTGTCGCCTTGCCGGTGCCGCGACTCGCGCCACTCTCAGCAACGCTGGCCGGCTCCAGAGACCTCGGCGAGAGGCTGTCAGGCGAGTCGTAGCTCCATGTCGAGCCGCTCGACAAGTTCGTCGACCGAGATGCCGAAGGTCTCGCACACGCTGACGCCGTCGGGCTCGACCGCGAAGGTCGCCAGATCGGTGTAGACGCGGTCGACGCAGGCGACGCCGGTGAGCGGGTAGGAGCAGTCGCGGACCAGCTTCGGCTCACCCTGCCTGGTGAACAGCGTCATCATCACGAAGACCTGCCTGGCTCCGACGGCGAGGTCCATGGCGCCGCCGACAGCCGGGATGGCGTCGGGAGCACCTGTGTGCCAGTTGGCGAGATCCCCCCGGGCCGATACCTGGAAGGCCCCCAGCACGCAGACGTCCAGATGGCCGCCCCGCATCATCGCGAACGAGTCGGCGTGATGGAAGTACGACGCCCCCGGAAGCTCGGTCACCGGGACCTTCCCGGCGTTGACAAGATCGGGGTCGATCTCGTCAGTGCCCGCGGCCGGTCCCATGTTGAGCATGCCGTTCTCGGTGTGCAGGACGACCCCGGCTCCTGCTGGCAGATGGTCGGCGACCAACGTGGGCTGACCGATTCCGAGGTTCACGAACGAGCCGGGTGGGATGTCGCGAGCCACCATCGAGGCCATCTCGGCCTTGGACAGGCTCATACGGCAACCACACGGTCGACGTAGATGGACGGGGTCACGACGGCTTCCGGGTCCAGCTGCCCGATCTCGACCACGCTCGACACCTGAGCCACGACGGTGGTGGCTGCGGTCGCCATCACGGGTCCGAAGTTGCGACCGGTCTTGCGGTAGACCAGGTTGCCCATGCGGTCCGACCGGTGGGCACCGATCAGGGCCACATCACCCTTGATGGGGTACTCCAGCACATATGCCCGGCCGTCGATCTGCCGGATCTCCCGGCCCTCCGCGAGCGGGGTGCCGACCGCGGTCGGGCAGAAGAAGGCTCCGATCCCGGCCCCGGCCGCTCGCATCCGCTCCGCCAGGTTGCCTTGCGGCACGAGTTCGAGCTCGATCCTTCCCGCGCGGTAGAGATCGTCGAACACCCAGGAGTCCGCCTGACGCGGGAACGAGCACACCATCTTCGCGACCCGGCCGGCGGCCAGCAGCGCGGCCAGTCCGGTCTCGCCGTTTCCGGCGTTGTTGGAGACCACCGTCAGGTCCTTCGCACCCTGGTCGACGAGGCCTTCGATCAGGTGCACAGGCATTCCGGCCATCCCGAAGCCACCGACCAGCACGGTCGAGCCGTCCTCGATCCCCGCGACCGCCTCCTCGACCGACGCACAGATCCGTGCCGTCATGAGGCGTTCTCGAGCACGACGGCGAGCGCTTGGCCGACCCCGATGCAGATCGCGGCGACGCCGTACCGCTCCCCCGACTCGCGAAGCCGGGCGACGAGGGTGCCGAGGATCCGCCCTCCGGACGCCCCCAGCGGGTGTCCGATCGCGATGGCGCCGCCCTTGGTGTTGACGATCTCCGGGTCGACCTTCCACGCGTCGAGGCACGCCAGTGACTGCACGGCGAACGCCTCGTTCAACTCGATCGCCCCCACATCGCTCCAGGAGATACCGGCCCGCGCCAGGGCGCGGCCGGCCGCGTCGACGGGCGCGTAGCCGAACAGCTGCGGCTCGACCGCCGCCACTCCACGGCCCGCGATGCGTGCCAGGGGGTCGAGGCCCACGAGCGCCCTCTCCGACCCGAGGAGTACGGCGGAGGCACCGTCGCTGAGCGGCGAGGCGTTGCCGGCGGTGATGGTGCCCCCCTCGGCCTCGGACGCGAAGGACGGCGTGAGCGCAGCCAACTTCTCCGGAGTGGACCCTGGGCGGACGCCCTCGTCACGAGCCAGCTCGACGCCGGGGACCGACACCACCCAGGGGGCGTAGAACCCCGCCGCCCATGCCGCGTCGGCAAGGTTGTGTGACCGGGCGGCGAACTCGTCCTGGCGTTCGCGCGAGATCGCGAACCTCTCACTGAGCAGCTCGTTGGCTGCGCCGAGCGAGACGGTCCACTCGGGTGGCATCCTCTCGTTGACCAGTCTCCAGCCGAGCGCGGTGGACACGGCGGCCAGGTCTTCTGCCGGATAGGCACGCGACGGCTTCGGCAGCACCCAGGGAGCGCGGGTCATCGACTCCACGCCCCCGGTGAGCACGAGGTCGGCGTCGCCAGACTCGATGACCCGTGAGCCGATCATGGCCGCGTCGAGGGACGAGCCGCAGAGCCGGTTCACCGTGGTCGCCGGCACCGACACCGGGAGCCCAGCCAGAAGGACGCCCATCCGGCCGACGTTCCGGTTGTCCTCACCGGCCTGGTTGGCACACCCCCACATCACGTCGCCGAGCGAGCTCGGGTCCAGCGCCGGCACCCGGGAGAGGATCCCCTGGATGGCGACGGCCGCCAGGTCGTCGGGACGCACACCGGCCAGCGCGCCGCCGAACCGACCGAACGGCGTGCGGACGGCGGCGTAGACGAAGGCCGACGTCATGGCACGGCCCTCGCGTTCATAGGTCGACCTCTCCAGTCGCCGTGTCGTCGGCCAGAGCCTCGTTGGCCACGGCGAAGGCCCGGTTGGCTGCCGGAACTCCGGCATAGACTGCCGACTGCAGGAGCACCTCCACGATCTCGTCACGCGTCAGCCCGTTGGTCCGGGCGGCACGCAGGTGGAAGGCGAGCTCCTCGAAGTGGCCGCCGCAGACCAGGGCGGTGAGCACCCCGACCGAGCGGCTGCGACGGTCGAGCTTGGGTCGGTTCCAGATGCCGTCCCACGCGTAGCGGGTGATGAACGTCTGGAAGTCCCGCGTGAGATCGCTCGTCGCGGAGGCTGCCCGGCCGACGTGCTCGCGTCCGAGCACGTCGACGCGCATGCGCAGCCCCCGGACGTACGACGCCTCACCGGTGCCGGGGGCGAGCCCACGGATCAGGTCAGCGACCGCGCCCGGGGACTCCACAGCCGCCAGGTGCCCGACCCCGGGAAGCTCGACGCAGGCGCCACACGGGACTCCGTCCGAGATCTCCTGAAGGTCGCGGACCGGTGTCACCTCGTCGAGAGCGCCGGCGATCGCCACGACCGGCACCCGCATCTCTGCCAGCCGGCCGCCGAGATCCAGCCCGGCCAAGGCCTCGCACGCCAGCGCGTAGCTCTCGGCATCGGTGTCGCGCAGCGAATGCAACAAGGCGCCGGCCCGCGCGGGTTGCCGGTCGATGAACCCGGGCGCGAACCAACGCTCGGCCGACGGCTCCACCAGCGAGGCAGTCCCGGTGGCCCGCACCTGGGCAGCGCGTTCCCGCCACTCCACCGGCCTACCGATCCGGGCGCCCGTGCACATGACCAGTGATCCGGTGACCTGTTCCGGGGCGTCGAGGGCGACCTGGAGGGCAACCGCCCCACCGAGAGAGTCTCCGGCAACGACGAACGAGTCCTGGCCGCACTCGGTGAGAACGCGCCGCACCGAGGCGAGGACACCGCCGGCGAGCTCGGCCACGGTGAAGGAGAACCGTGCGGGGGCTCCGCGGCCGTGTCCCGGCAGCTCCCAGCCGACGACGTGGAACGCGTCCTCCAGCTCTGCGGCAGCGGCGCCCCAGAGGGCCGTGACCGAGGTCCCGAGGGATGGGCCCACCACCAGTAGCGGCCGGTCCGCACCGCCTCCCAGCCGGACCAGGGTGATCTCCGGGGACGTCATCGCAGCTCCTCCCACACGTCGGCCGCGCGCATCAGACCCTGGTCGACCAGCTCGCCGGACACGCCGAGATAGGAGCCGTCGGCACCAGCCGGGAGCAGTGACGAGACGCTCCGTTGCTCGGCGAGCAGGTCGGAGGACGCCTCACGAGCCCTCGCCGCCATGCGTTCGGCGTCGACCCTGAGTCCGCCCAGCAGGTCGGCGGCCTGAGACGCCGCCACGACGGTGCGTCGGCCCAGGAGACGCAACGCGTCCCACTCGACGTGCCAAGCCCCGTCCGGTCGTTCGTCGACGTACATCCCGGCCGCGGAGTGCAGCAGCGCACCGATGTGCGGAGCCCACATCGCGTGGCGGCGGACCAGGATCGAGAGCACCGGGTTGGCCTTGTTCGGCATCGTCGAGGAGCCCCCGCCCACCTCTTCGGCGACCTCGGCGATCTCGGGACGCGAGAGCAGGGCCACGTCACCCGCGATCCGTCCCCAGGCATCGCCGTGGGCGACCAGCGCATCCGCCAGGGTCGTGAGCGTGCCCCGGTCGGTGTGCCACGGACGGGCCGGGAGCAGGCCGAGCCGGTCGGCCAGGGCCTCGCCGATCGCCAGCGGGGAACGGTCCGGGCCGGCCAGGGCGGCGAGGGCGGAGAGGGTGCCAGCGGCGCCGCCGACCTGCACGGCCATCGCGGAGCGAGCAGTGCGCAGACGCGTGGTCGCGGAGGCGAGCCCGTCGAGCCAGCTGACCGCCTTCAGCCCGAACGTCGACGGCACGGCGTACTGGGTGAGAGTCCTCGCGGCCATCACGGAGTCGCGATGCTCGCGCGCGAGCCCGGCCACGCAGCGGGCCTGTGCGGCCACCAGGTCCTCGACGTGGTCCGAAGCCTCGGCGAGGCAACAGACCAGGGCCGTGTCGAGGACGTCCTGGGAGGTCAGCCCCCGGTGCAGCCACAAGGCGGCCTCCTCCCCGAGGCGCTCTCGGAGAAGAGCCACCAGGGGGATCACCGGATTGCCGCCGGCCTCTGCGGCGGCGGCCACGGAGGGGAGGTCGTCGGGCCCCACGAGGCCGGTCAGCGACCCGGCAGCAGCCGCCGGCGCGATCGCGAACTCGACGAGGATCCCCAGCCACGCCTCCTCGACCCGCACCAGGGCACGCAGCACCGAGGCGGTCGAGCAGATCTCGCCGGCCCGCTCGTCGCCGGGCCACAGGAGCTCGGTCACGGTCAGGTCCGGTATCGCAGGAAGACCGTCTCGTCGGCACCCTGCAACCTGATGTCGAAGACGTAGCCGTGAGGGTCAGGGGTCAGTACCAGGGTCCGTCTCCTGTCTGCGGGCAGGGAAGCGAGGAGCGGGTCGGCGTCCAGGGCCTCCTCGGGGAGGTACGCGCGGGTGAAGAGGCGGTCGAGCAGCCCGCGAGCAAACACGGCGACGGCGAAGAACGCCGCGCGGTCCGGCTCTGTGGACGCCGGCGACAGGGTGGTGAACCAGTAGTGGCCGTCCGCGTCGGTGGACGCGCGGCCGAATCCCGAGAAGGTCCAGCCGTCGCGTCGCAGCGAGCTCGGCACCTGGACGACCCGGCCCTGCGGATCGGCTTGCCAGATCTCGACCAGCGCGTCGGGGATCGGCTTCCCGTGTCCGTCGAGCACCCGGCCGTGCAGGCGGACCGCACCCTCGCAGGTCGGCGGGACCAGCTCGTTGTCCCGCTCATAGGGCAGGGCGTACCCGAAGAACGGACCGATTGTCTGACCGGGCGTCGCGAGACTCATCGGTCCTCCTCCGTCCAGGTGGCCGCTGGGCCGGTCAGCACGACGTCCCAGCGATAGCCGAGGCTGAGCTCGGGCTGTGTCTGCGTGTGATCGTAGGTGGCGACCAGCGCGTGACGTGCCTTCTGGTCGGTGATGGCCTGGTAGATGGGGTCGAGGGCGAACAGCGGATCGCCCGGGAAGTACATCTGCGTGACCAGCCGCTGGGTGAAGGCGTTGCCGAAGATCGAGAAGTGGATGTGGGCAGGGCGCCAGGCGTTGAGGTGGTTGCGCCACGGGTAGGGCCCCGGCTTGATGGTGCGGAAGAAGTAGCTGCCGTCGGGCCCGGTCAGACATCGCCCGACCCCGGTGAAGTTCGGATCGAGCGGCGCCGGATGCTGGTCGCGCTTGTGCACGTAGCGCCCGCCCGCGTTGGCCTGCCAGATCTCGACCAGCTGGCCGGTGACCGGACGGCCCTCACCGTCGGTGACCCGCCCGGTCACGGTCATCCGCTCCCCGATCGGCTCGCCCGTGTGCTGGATGGTGAGGTCCGCCTCGGCGTCCCCGATGTCGGAGTGCCCGAAGCAGGGTGACCAGAGCTCGATCGTCTCCGGGTCCGCGTGGTGCAGATCCTTGGTCGGGTGCCTCAGGATGCTCGACCGGTACGGCGGGTAGTCGATCGCCGGCTGAGCTCGGGTGGCGCCGTCGCGCTGGCGTGCCGACTCGACCTGGGCGATCTCGGCGCTGATCTCCGCCTGCGTGCTGACGGCGCTGTCGGACGACGCGGCCGGCTCCTCGACTTCGGGTGTGCTCACGCCCACACGCTAGGTGGGCGCGCCTCGCGTGACGAGGACGGCCTTCCACTGGACGGAAGAGCCGGCCCACTAGTTCACAGGGGCAGCGGGAGGCCGGTGTAGTTCTCGGCGAGCCCGGCCGCGCCCGCCCGGCTGTCCGCGACCCAGCGGAGCTGGGAACGCTGGAGCTCCGCGTCGAAGTCATCTCCCGACTGGTGCAGCATCGTGGTCATCCACCAGCTGAAGTGCGTGCACCGCCACACCCGGCGAAGCGCGGTGGGTGAGTAGTCGTCCGCGCGCCGGGAGTCCCCGGACAGCACCAGGTCGGCGAGTGCCGGCGCGAGCAGCGCGACGTCCGCGATCGCCAGGTTCAGTCCCTTCGCACCGGTCGGCGGCACGATGTGGGCCGCGTCCCCGGCCAGGAACAGCGAACCGTGGCGCATCGGGCTGGTCACCCGGCTGCGCATCGGCAGGACACTCTTCTCGGTCACCGGGCCGCTGGTCAGCGACCAGTCCACCCCCTCGCCCAACCGGGTCGACAGTGCCTCCCAGATCCTGTCATCGGGCCACTCGGCGAGCTCCTCGTCGGCCGGAACCTGGAGGTAGAACCGGCTCACCTGCTCCGATCGCATGGAGTGCATGGCGAACCCCTCCGGGTGCCAGGCATAGATCAGCTCGTCTGTGGACGGAGCGACGTCGGCGAGCACGCCCAGCCAGGCGTAGGGATACGTCCGCTCCCAGGTACGCCGGATGCGGTCGGGGACCGCCTGTCGGCACGGACCGAAGGACCCGTCGCAGCCCACGACGGCGCGGGCCCCGATGCGCCGGACAGCTCCCGCGACGTCGGTGAAGGTCACGCTCGGGTGGTCGGTCTCGATGTCGTGCACCGCGGTGTCGTGGACCTCGTAGTGGAGCTCCTGCCCGGCCTGCTCACGCGCGCTCACCAGGTCCTTGGTCACCTCGGTCTGCCCGTAGACGAAGACGCGCCGCCCGACGAGGTCGACGAAGTCGAGGTGGTGTCGCTCCCCGGGCCACTGCAGGTAGATGCCACGGTGCGGGAGCGCCTCGACCTCCAGACGCGCAGCCACCCCGGCGGCTCGGAGAGCCTCGACCGAGGACTGCTCCAGGATGCCGGCGCGGATGCGGGCCAGGACGTAGTCCTGGGACCGCGTCTCGACGACCACCGACTCGACCCCGCGCGCGGCGAGCAGCTGCGAGAGCAGCAGACCCGCGGGACCGGCGCCGACGATCGCGACCTGGGTTCGCATGAGCGCAGTGTGGCTGCTGCAAGGCGCTCCGGTCACGCCCGTCGTTCCGTCCAGCGGAAGGCCTCACAGGTGGCGTCGGATGCCTTGGGCCGCTACCTCGAGCGCCGCGACCAGCCTGGCCCGGTCACGACCCAGTCGCGGCACGACGATCCCGAGCGCGGCGACCACCCGGTCGCGACTGTCGGTCACCGGTACCGCCACCGAGCACGCGCCGAGACTCATCTCCTCCTGGGTGACCGCGTAACCCTCGCGTCGGACCCGGGACAGGTCGCGCAGGAGCCGGCCCGGCTGGGTGATGGTGTGCGGAGTGACCCGAGTGAGGTCCGCGAGCACCCGCATGCGCACCTGCTCGGGGGCGTAGGCCAGGAGCACCTTGCCCACGCCGGTGGCGTGCAACGGCAGCCGGGACCCGACGTTGCTCACGACCGGCACCGAGGCGTGCCCCGACAGGCGGTCCAGGTACAGCGCGCGGTCATCGTCGCGGACCGCCAGGTGCACGGTCGCGAGGGTGGCGCCGTAGAGGTCGTGCAGGAACGGGGAGGAGACCTCGCGCAGGTCTGCCTGGACCGCGGCGAGCATGCCGACGTCCCACAGCCGCCGGCCCACGACGTAGCAGCCGTCCGGCCGCCGACTCAACCCGCCCCAGGCCACCAGGTCGGCGACCAGGCGATGGGCTGTGGGGACGGGAAGCTCTGCCCGCGCAGCCAGCTCGGTCAGCCGCAGGGCGCGGTGGTCGGGGTCGAAGGCACCCAGCAGCCCCAGGACGCGTGAGGCCACGCTCACTCCGGGTGCCGACGTCCCACCAGCCACCGCTCGAGCCTCCTGTCCGGGTCAAGTTCCACTGAGTGGAAGCATAGGCGCGCGAGGAGTCCTGTCCTCGGCCACCTCCGGGCGCCGCCGTGGACGAGTCGCTCGACAACCTTGTGAGGGGCGTGAGCATCTGGTCTAATAATCAGGAAACCTGTTCTTTAAGGGAGGCAGCCGTGCCAGACGAGCCCGAAGATGCGGCCACGGTGGACGTGGATCTTCCACCCTCGCTGCGCGCCACACGCTCGGGGAAGATCGCGCTGCTCACCCTTGACCGCGTGGCGAAGCGCAACGCACTGAACGACGAGACGATGCTGGGGATGGAGCGGTTCTTCACCCACCTGCCCGCCGACGTCGCGTGCGTGGTGATCGCCGCTGAGGGTGAGCACTTCTGCTCCGGACTGGACCTCTCGGAGATGTCGGGGCGGGACACTCTCGACGGCGTTCGGCACTCACGGATGTGGCACCGGGTCTTCGAGCAGGTCGAGTTCGGTCCCGTGCCGGTGGTCTCGGCGCTCAAGGGTGCCGTGGTCGGCGGCGGACTGGAGCTGGCCGCGGCCACCCATCTCCGGGTCGCCGAGCGCTCTACGTTCTACGCACTGCCCGAGGGCATGCGTGGCATCTTCGTCGGTGGCGGCGCCTCTGTGCGAGTGCCACGGCTCATCGGGGTCGCGCGGATGGCCGACCTGATGCTCACCGGCCGCCGGTACGACGCCGAGGAGGGCGCGGCGATCGGACTGTCGCACTACCTCGTCGACGACGGCACCGGCGTGAAGGTCGCCCTCGACCTCGCCGCCCGGATCGCGGAGAACGCTGCGCAGACCAACTTCGCGATCATCCAGGCGCTGCCCCGGATCGCCGAGGCCAATCCGCGGGAGGGCTACTTCATGGAGGCGATGATGGCCGCCATCGCCCAAGGCACCGACGATGCGAAGGACCGGATGCAGGCGTTCCTCGACGGGCGCGCCGAGAAGGTGACGGACCGGTGAGCGAGGTCCCCGGGACAGTGCTCTGGCGTCCGCCGCCGGACGTCTTGGAGACCACCCAGGTGGGCCACTTCCTGAGCTGGGTGCGGGAGAGCCGCGGGCTGGACCTGCGCGACCACGACTCCCTGTGGCAGTGGTCGGTCGAGGACCTGGAGGGGTTCTGGTCGGCGATCTGGGAGTACTTCGAGGTCACCGACCACGGCTCCCGCACCGCGGTGCTCGCGCAACGCGGGATGCCGGGGGCGCGCTGGTTCACCGGCTCCCTGCTCAACTATGCCGAGCACGCGATGCGCGGGGCCGGAGCCGATGACGCCGCGGTCGCGGTCCTCGCCCGCTCGCAGTCGCGGGCGGACCTCTCCTTGACGTGGGGTGAGCTGCGCGACCAGGTCGCGCGCGCGCGCCGGGTCCTGATCGAGCTGGGGGTCGGACCCGGTGACCGGGTTGCGGGCTATCTGCCGAACACGGCCGAGACCCTGGTGGCCTTCCTGGCCGCTGCCGGACTAGGAGCGGTCTGGACCAGCTGTGCGATCGAGTTCGGGCCCCGCAGCGTGATCGACAGGTTCGGCCAGGTCGAGCCGCTGGTCCTGGTCGTGGCCGGCGGCTACCGCTACGGCCGCAAGGACGTCGACCGCCGGGCCGCGATCGCCGAGATCGTGGCAGGACTCCCCAGCGTGCGCCACGTCTTGGACGTCGAGTACGGCCAGTGGCGGGTCGACGGGGCCCGGTCGTGGCCGCGGTCGCTCGCGAACGTCACCGATCCCGAGGCGCGGACCACACCGGTGGCCTTCGACCACCCCCTCGTCGTGCTGTTCTCGTCGGGAACCACCGGCCGGCCGAAGGCCATCGTGCACGGTCACGGCGGGATCGTGGTCGAGCACCTCAAGAACCACGCACTGTCGTGGGACCTCGGTCCAGGAGACGTGCTGCTCTGGTACTCCACCACCGCGTGGATGATGTGGAACGCGCTGGTGTCGGGTCTCCTGGTCGGCTCGGCGATCGTCCTGATCGACGGCGACCCGACGTACCCGGACCTGGGCTGGCAGTGGCGCCTGGCCGAGGAGACCCGGGCGACCCTGATGGGCGCCAGCCCCGGCTTCGTGATGGCCTGCCGAGCGGCCGGCATCGAGCTCTCCGGCCTCGACCTGCGGATCCGGGTGGTCGGTTCGGCCGGTGCTCCCCTGCCGGCCGAAGGCTACGTCTGGATCCGCGACCAGCTCGGGCCGGGCGTGCAGCTCAACGTCGGCAGTGGCGGAACAGACGTCTGCAGCGGGCTGGTGCAGAACAACCCGCTGCTCCCGGTGCGCTCCGGGAGGATCTCCGGGCGAGCCCTCGGCGTGGACGTGCACGCCTACGACGAGAGTGGTCACGAGGTGATCGGCGAGCCCGGCGAGCTGGTGGTGACCGCTCCGATGCCCTCGATGCCGATCGGTCTCTGGGGCGACGAGGACGGCTCGCGGTTGCGGGAGACCTACTTCGACCGCTACCCGGGGATCTGGCGCCACGGCGACTGGATCGTCTTCGAGGCCGACGGCAGCTGCGTGGTCACCGGCCGCAGCGACGCCACCCTCAACCGAGGAGGTGTCCGCCTGGGCACCGCCGAGTTCTACCGCGTCGTCGAGGAGCTCCCCCACGTCGAGGACAGCCTCGTGGTGCACCTCGAGGACCCGGCCGGCGGCAACGGCGAGCTGATCCTCTTCGTCGCCGGGCCGGCGGTCGAGGTCGACGAAGCCTTGGCGGACACGATCCGCCGAGCGCTCCGCTCGGCGCTCTCACCGCGACACGTCCCCGACCGCATCGTGGGCGTGCCGACGATCCCCCGCAACCTGACCGGTAAGAAGCTCGAGCTTCCGGTCAAGCGGATCCTCCAGGGCACGCCCGCGGCCCAGGTCGTCAGTCGCGACGCGCTGGCCGACCCGACCTCGCTGGACGTGTTCGTCGCCCTTGCCGACGAGCGCGCGCGGGCAGCTTCGGCAACGACGGTGACGCGATGACAACGATGCGGGACCATCCGGCCACCGTTGCGGTCGTCGGAGCAGGCTCGATCGGCGGCAGCTGGGCGGCACTCGCCCTGGCGTACGGCCTGACCGTCCACGTCGCCGACCCGGCGTTCGGCGTCGAGGAGCGCCTGCGCGTCACGCTCCCCGCTCACCTGGGCGACCTCGGGAGCGGACCCGAAGCCATGGACCGGCTGCGGGTCCACACCGATATGACCCGAGCAGTGGCTCACGCCGACCTGGTCCTGGAGGCGGGTCCCGAGCGCGTGGATCTCAAACGCACTCTCTTCGCGGCGCTCGATGGGGCCACGGACCCCGACGTCGTGCTGGCCAGCAGCTCCTCCGGCTTCGGGCCCAGCACCTTCCAGGACGCGTGCCGGCATCCGGAGAGGGTCGTCGTCGCCCACCCGTTCAACCCGCCTCACCTGGTGCCGCTGGTCGAGGTGGTCGGCGGACGGCTGACCTCGGAGGAGACCGTCGCGGCGACCATGTCGGCGATGACGCTCCTGCACCGGCGTCCGGTCCGGGTCCGCGCGGAGCTGCCCGGCCACGTCGTCAACCGCCTCCAGGCCGCGCTGTGGCGCGAGGCCTACGACCTGGTCCGGCGAGGCGCCATCTCCGTCGCGGAGCTCGATCTCGCGGTGTCCTCCGGCCCGGGGCTGCGCTGGGCGCTGCTCGGACCGATCGCGACCCAGCACCTCTCCGGCGGTCCCGAGGGCCTGGCCCACGTGCTCGCGCACCTCGGTCCACCGATGGTCGAGTGGTGGTCCGATCTGGGCGACCCGGCGCTCACCCCGGAGCTGGTCACCGAGCTCGTCGAGGGCGTCACGAACGAGCTGGGCGGCCGCGAGCCCGACATCCTGGCCCGGCGCGACCGGGCGCTGGTCGAGCTCCTCGACCTCAAGGACCGCCACGGCCTGGGCTCCCTGGACCCCCAAGCGGAGGGGGTCGCACGATGAAGGACCACGGCCTCGGCTCCTGGACACGTCGGCGTGCCCGGATGACCCCGGCAAAGGCGGCCCTGGTCCAGGATGGAGTCCCGACGTCGTACGCCGAGCTGCACCGGGGCGCCACCCGTCTGGCTCACGGACTGCGCCGTCGCGGCATCCGTCGCGGCGACCGAGTCGCCTTCTTCGGCTTCAACTCGATCGAGATGGTCGTCGCGATGTTCGCGACCGCCAAGCTCGGTGGCGTCTTCGTCCCGCTGAACACGCGCCTGGCGGGCCCGGAGCTGGCCCACGCGCTCGACCACAGCGGTGCGCGGCTCCTCGTGGTCGAGCACGCCCTGGCCGCACCGACCTCCACCGGGCCCGTGGCGAGCCTGGAGATCGACACCGTCCCTTTCACTCGGCGCGCTGGCACCGGCTTGGCAGCCCTGGCGCAGACAGACGAGACAGACCTCGACGAGGACATCGCCCTGGACGACCTCTTCATGATCCAGTACACCTCGGGCACCAGCGGCCAGCCCAAGGGGGTGATGCTCACCCACGGCAACGTGATCTGGAACGTCTACAACCTGCTGGTCGACATCGACCTCGGCAGCGAGGAGATTGCGCTGGTGACCGCGCCGCTGTTCCACACCGCGGCCCTCAACCAGGTGCTGTTCCCGACGATCCTCAAGGGTGGTACGGCGCTCGTCGAGGCGAAGTTCGATCCGGTGCGCGCGATCGACCTGATCGAGGCCGAACGAGTGACCCTGCTGTTCGGTGTCACCTCGATGTACCTTGCCCTGGCGGCCGCACCGCGCTTCGCCGAAGCGGACCTGGACAGCCTGCACCTGGCGCTGAGCGGCGGAGCCTCGATTCCCGAGTCACTGCTGCGCACGTGGCTCGACCGCGGACTGATGATCGTCCAGGGCTACGGCCTGACCGAGGCATCTCCGGGGACGACCATGCTGCGGACAGCGGACGGGGTCCGCAAGCTCGGCTCAGCCGGAACGTCGTGCTTCTTCAGCGACGTGCGGATCGTCCAGGGCGATCAGGACGTGGACGTCGACGAGCCCGGGGAGGTGCTGGTGTCCGGTCCGAACGTCACTCCTGGCTACTGGGACGACGAGGATGCCACGGCACGCGCGTTCACCGGCGACTGGCTGCACACCGGTGACATCGCGGTGCGTGACCATGAGGGCTATCTCCGTGTCGTCGACAGACTCAAGGACATGTACATCTCCGGTGGCGAGAACGTCTACCCCGCCGAGGTCGAGCGTGCCCTGTACGCGCACCCGGCGGTCGCCGAGTGCGCGGTGATCGGGGTGCCGGACGAGAGCTGGGGAGAGGTCGGCCGCGCGTTCGTCGTCCTGCACGAGGGTGCGGCGCCGGATCCGGAGGCTCTGCTCGCGCATCTGGCCGAGCGCGTGGCCCGCTACAAGCTGCCCAAGTCGGTCGTGTTCCTTCCCGAGCTCCCGCACAACGCATCCGGCAAGCTGCTCAAGGCCCGCCTCGCGGAGGTGCTCCCGTGACCCGCTATGAGCCCCGCATCGATCTCGACGCGATCACTGCGCTCGACGTCCATGTCCACGTCGAGGCAGACGGTCACGGCCACTTCGCTCTCGACGAGGAGCTGCTGACGGCGTCGGCGGCGTACTTCAAGGCCACCGAGGGCCGTACGCCGACGGTCGCGGACCTCGCCACCCGTTACCGCGCCGCCGGCATGGCGGCAGTCATCTTCACCGTCGACGCCACCACCGCGACCGGCCACGCCGCCCTGCGGAGCGAGGAGATCGCCGAGGAGGCCGCCGAGCACGCCGATGTGCTGATCCCCTTCGGCTCGGTCGATCCTCGCCAGGGCGTCGCGGCGATCGAGCGCGCCCACGCCCTCGTCGAGGACCACGGGGTCCGGGGCTTCAAGTTCCACCCCAGCCTCCAGGCCTTCTCCCCCGGTGACCCGACCTTCGCTCCGCTGTGGGCCACCCTCGAGGAGCTCGGCGTGCCGGCGCTCTTCCACACCGGCCAGAACGGCATCGGCGCCGGGCTTCCGGGTGGACGCGGGATCAAGCTGCGGTACTCCGACCCCATGCTGCTCGACGACGTCGCCGCGGACTTCCCCCGACTGACCGTGGTCCTGGCACACCCGTCCGTGCCGTGGCAGGCCGAGGCGATCTCGATGGCCACCCACAAGGCCAACGTGTTCATCGACCTGTCGGGCTGGCGCCCCAAGTACTTCCCCCCGGAGCTGGTCCGGGCTGCCGGGGGGATCTTGCGCGAGAAGGTCCTCTTCGGCAGCGACTACCCGCTGATCACCCCCGAGCGCTGGCTGGAGGACTTCGAAGCGCTGGGTATCGATCCGGCACACCTGCCCGGGATCCTCAAGCACAACGCCGCCCGCGTCCTCGGGCTCCACTGAGTGCTCCTAGCATGAGCCTTCCCCGGGCGAGGAGAACGCGGATGACAGGCACCACCGGTGATGGTGGCCGCGAGGAGAGGCCGACCCCGCCCACCTTGCTCTACCTGATGAAGCAGGTCGAGCTCGCCGTCCGCGCCGAGCTCGACGAGCTGACCCGGCCGGTGGGTCTGACGGCGCTGCAGTACACCGCCCTCACCGTTCTCGAGCGACACCCGGACCTGACGTCGGCACATCTGGCCCGGCACTCGTTCGTGACCGCCCAGAGCATGGCCGACATGGTCACCACCCTGCTCGACCGACACCTCATCGACCGGCACCGTGACCCGGCGGACCGGCGCCGGCTGGTGATCGCGCTGACCCCGGATGGCGGACGTCTCCTCGCCCAGCTGCGCCCGCAGGTGGCTGCACTGGAGACCAGGATGCTCACTCTGCTCTCCGAGGACGAGGCAGCCCGCCTCCGGCACTCGCTGGACCAGTGCCGGACCGCGCTCCTGCATCCCGAGCGGACCGCCGATCAGACCACTCGCTGACCCTCGAAATTAATCATCAGGAAACCTGTACATCAGGTTTCCGTTGTGGTTTGCTTCACAGTCATGAGTGAGACCGCCGCCACATCGGGCGCCGCATCGGACGCCGCCGCAACCGTCCAGAAGCTGACCACCGGAACCCTCGTCGCCGCCATCGGGGCGGTCTTCGTCGCCCAGATCGGCCTCAGCATCCCGGCCGTCATCAACGGCTTCATCAACCAGGACCTCGGCACCACGTCGACCCAGCTGACCTGGGTCTCCGACGCCTTCTTGGTGCCGGTGACCCTGTTCGAGCTCTCGTTCGGGGTCGTCGGTGACCTCTTCGGACGCAAGCGCCTGCTCTCGATCGGGTCCGCCTTGATGATCATCGGCGGCATCATCGGCTTCCTCACCCCGTCGGGCGGGGTCGGGATGCTGCTCACCGGGCAGGTGATCGCCGGCATCGGCGCAGCGGCAATCTTCCCGACCTCGGTGGCCATGCTGGCAGCCGGCACCCACACCGTGGGAGAGCGCGCGCACGCCATCTCGATCTGGGCCGCCGCGCTCACCGCAGGCGGGTTCATGTCGCCGCTCATCGGCGGCGTCCTGGCCCGCATCCACCACTCGGGCGGTGACTACGCGAGCTGGCGCTACGCCTTCCTGGCGATGGCCGCGCTCGCCACGATCAGCACGATCGTCACGCTCGTTGCCGCGCAGAACTCCTCGTCCCCCCAGGGCCGCTCTCTCGACTGGCCCGGCCAGGTCACGGTCGCCATCGCCCTCTTCGCCCTGCTGTACGGCGTCATCCAGGGCGCCGAGGACGGCTGGGGCAGCGGCAAGGTGATCGGGAGCTTCGTGGTCGCGGTCGTGTTCCTGGTGGCCTTCGTGCTCGTCGAACGTCGCGTCGACAAGCCCCTGATCCAGCTGGAGCTGTTCAGCAACCGGATGTTCACCGTCTCGGCGATCGTCACCGTGCTCGGGATGTTCGCCTACCTCGGGACGGCGTACGCGACCAGCATCCGGCTCTCGGCGATCCAGGACTACTCGCCCCTCAAGACCTCGGTCGGCTTCGTACTCCTCAACGTCATGGGCGTCGTCCTCTTCCCGGTGAGCACCAGGATGCTCGTGCGCTACAACCCCGGCTGGGTGCTGGCCGCCGGGATGGGCCTGATCGGCGTCGGCGACATCGCCCTCTCGGCCATCCCGGCCACCCACCTGTCGATCGCGGCCGTGGCCGTGCCGCTGCTGGTCGTCGGTGCCGGCTTCAAGACCGCCGTCACTGCGATCACCGTGGTCGCGGTCAACAGCGTGCCCACCGCGAAAGCCGGCATGGCCAGCGGGGCGACCAGCATGCTGCGCGACTTCGGCCTCACCCTCGGCCCGGCCATCGTCGGCTCGATCGCCCTGACCAACGCCGCGAACGCCATCAACGCCAAGATCGCCGCATCACCCACTCTGCAGAAGGGCCTGGACGCCTTCTACGCGGCGCCGGCACACGTGCCGCCGGCGCAGAGGGCGGCCGTCGAGGGCGCGGTCGGCGCCGTGAAGTCCGGTCCGCTCGGCCAGAACGCTGTGCCGGCCCAGGTACCTGGGCCCAACGGCACGATGCAGCCGTTCAACCCGCTCAAGGACGTCGCCTTCCACGCCCTGTCGCATGCCTACGGCATCGGGTACCTGGTCTGCGGGATCGCCGCTCTGACCGCCGCGCTCATCGCTGCGGTCATGCTCGGCGGACGGAAGCACACCCAGACGTTCGTGGAGAACGCCGAGATGGCGAAGACCCACTGAGCCAGCTCGCCGGGAGGAGGTCCTCGGTCACGGCGAAGGTACTCGCCCTGCTGGGCGCCTTCGACGCGACCCACCGCGAGCTCAACCTCACCGAGCTGGCCACACGTGCCGGACTGACCCTGTCGACCGCCCAGCGCAGGGCGGCCGAGCTGGTCGACTGGGGCGCTCTGGAGCGCACGGAATCCGGTCGCTACCGCGTCGGGCTCCGGTTGTGGGAGGTCGGTTCGCTCGCCCCGCGCGGGACACCGCTGCGTGAGGTGGCCCTGCCGTTCTTGGAGGACCTCTACCTGGTGACCCGCGAGAACGTCCAGCTCGCCGTGCGGGAGGGGGCCGAGGTGGTCTTCGTGGAGCGGATCACCGGCCGTTCGGCCATCCCGGTGTTGACCCGGGTGGGCGGTCGCTTCGCACTCCACGCCACGGGCGTGGGTCTGGTGCTGCTCGCGCACGCTCCACTCGAGGTGCTCGAGCGGGTCCTCGACGGGGAGCTGACCCGCTACACGTCGGCCACGATCGTGGACCCGGGCCGGCTGCGCCGGGTCCTGGCCGGCGTGCGCCGTGACGGATACGCCGTCAGCCGCCGCGCGGTGACCGAGGACGCACTCTCGGTGGCCGCCCCGATCCTCGACGGCCGCGGAGGAGTGGCCGCCGCGGTCTCGCTGGTGGTCGCCGCCGAGGGCGCTCGGCCCGCCGCCCTGGTCCCGGTTGTCCGCACGGCGGCGCGCGGCATCTCGCGGGCCTACGCCAGGGCCGGTGGATCCGGCTTGCAGTGAATGCAAACGATGTGGCGGGCGCCACATCCCCCGGCGAACCCTGGAGTCATGAGCGACGATGCCCTCCGCGAGCGCGTGAACGCCAAGATCTTCCCCCACCCGCTGGACACGTGGTACGCCGTGGCATGGGACCACGAGGTCACGCACCGCGGCATCCTGGCCCGGACGGTCGCGGGACGGCCGATGGCGCTGTACCGCACCGAGGCCGGGCGACCCGTCGCGCTCGCCGATGCGTGCTGGCACCGGCTCGCACCGCTGTCGATGGGCAAGCTGGTCGGTGCGGACGAGATCCAGTGCCCTTACCACGGCCTGCGGTACAACCCGTCAGGCCGCTGCACCCGGCTCCCGGCGCAGGAGACCTTGAACCCCAGTGCCTCGGTGCCGTCCTACCCGATCGTCGAGCGCCACCGGTACCTCTGGGTGTGGCCAGGCGAGCCGGCGAGGGCCGATCCGGCAGCCATCCCGGACATGCACCAGATGGACGACCCGGCGTGGGCGGGCGACGGCCTGACCATCGAGGCGCGCTGCAACTACCAGCTCATCTTGGACAACCTGATGGACCTCACCCACGAGGAGTTCGTGCACGGCTCGACCCTGGGGCAGGACGAGCTGAGTCAGTCGGAGTTCAGCACCCGCCTGGAGAGCGACGACCACGTCAGCGTCACCCGGTGGATGATCGACGTCGCTCCGCCCTCGTTCTGGGCCAAGAACATCCGTGACCGGTTCCCGGACTTCTCGGGGCGCGTGGATCGATGGCAGATCATCCACTACTACGCTCCCAGCACGATCTGCATCGACGTCGGCGTCGCCCCGACCGGGACCGGTGCTCCCGAGGGCGACCGCAGCCAGGGTGTCAACGGCTACGTGATGAACACGATCACGCCGGAGACCGAGCGAAGCTCGCACTACTTCTGGGCCTTCATGCGCAACTACCGCCTCAGCAGCCAGCAGATCACCACCGAGCTGCGCAACGGCGTCAAGGGCGTGTTCGGTGAGGACGAGGTGATGCTGCAGGCGCAGCAGCAGGCCATCGACGCGAACCCCGACTACGCGTTCTACAGCCTCAACATCGACGCCGGCGGCATGTGGGTGCGCCGCATCCTCGACCGGATGCTGGCGGCCGAGGGGGCCCTTGACACCCCGCGGCCGGCCGCGCCGCCGGACGCGCGAGCACTCACCGGCGAACCCGCGCCCCCGGTCCTCCGATGACCAACACCGCTCTCCGGGACTGGCGCACCTGCCGCGTGGTGGAGAGCCGGACGGTCACCCCACGCGCTCGCCGGATCACCCTGGAGCGACCGGTTCCGCTGGGTCGCCCAGCGGCGCCCGGGTCCCATGTCGATGTCCGGGTCCGCCTGGGCGAGGGGCCCCTTGCGGCCACTGACATCCGGTCGTACTCCGTGGTCGAGTCGGACCCGACCGGCACCCTGCTCACCCTCACCGTGCAGCTGGCCGAGCACAGCCGAGGCGGCTCGGCGCATCTGCACAGCCTGCGGGTCGGCGACACTGTCGAGGCAACCAGGCCGCTGCAGGACTTCCCGCTCCTGGCCGGCGCCGATGGCTACGTCCTCCTGGCCGGAGGCATCGGGGTGACCGCCCTGGTCGGCGCCGCGCGCGCGCTGGCCCGGCTCGAGACCGACTACCGTCTCGTCTACGTCGGACGGTCCCGCGCGTCGATGGCCTACGTCGACCTGCTCCAGGCCGAGCACGGGCCACGGCTCGAGCTGCACGTCGACGACGAGGGCACGGCGCTCGACGTCGAAGCACTGGTCCACGAGGTCGCGGGTGCACCGGGCCGTCGCGAGCTCCTCATGTGTGGACCGGTGCGGCTGATGGATGCCGTCCGCCGGGCCTGGCAGAGCGCGGACCTCTCACCCGTCGACCTGCGCTTCGAGACCTTCGGCAACAGCGGCTGGTACGACGCCGAACCGTTCGAGGTGTGCCTCCCCGAGCAGGGGGTCGAGGCGGTCGTCGCACCCGATCAGACCATGCTCGAGGCACTCTCCGCCGCAGGCGCCGACGTGATGTGGGACTGTCGCAAGGGCGAGTGCGGCCTGTGCCTGATGAGCGTGACCGACCTGACAGGCAGGCTCGACCATCGTGACGTGTTCCTCAGTGACGCTCAGCAGCAGGGCGGTCGTCAGGTCTGTGTCTGCGTCGCCCGGGTCGTGGCGAACGCCGGCGCCGGTCCTGCCCGCGTCACGCTCGCCTTCGCCTGATCCGGGGGCTCGCGGCGACCCTGTGGATGCTTGCCAATCGGCTCGACGTCCTGGTCTACTAATCAGGAAACCTGTTTATATTCGGGGGGACCGTTGAACGCCGACCGGACCGGCCTGCGCCACGTGGCGGGAGGCAGCTACGCCTGGCTCCAGGGTGATGGGGGGTGGGGCCTGAGCAACGCCGGGGTGGTCGTGGGCGAGGACGAGGCCGTGCTGGTCGACACGCTCTTCGACCTGCCCCACACGCGCACGATGATGTCCCAGCTCGGCCCACTCACGGCCGGGACCCCGATCCGCACCGTCGTGAACACGCACGGCAACGGTGACCACTGGTTCGGCAATGCCCTGCTCGACGACCAGACCCGGATCGTCGCCGCCTCCGGCACGCTCGACGACATGCGCGCGGTGGGACCGGACACCGTGGCCCGACTGCTGCAGACTCCGGGGCAGGTCGGCGCCTTCGGCCGACGGATCTTCGGCGCCTTCGAGTTCGCCTCCATCCGGCCGCGCTATCCGACCGAGACCTACGAGGTCGAGCATCACGTGTCCCTGCGCGGCGTCGACCTGCTGCTGGTCGACGTCGGTCCGGCCCACACCTCGGCGGACACGATCGTGTACTGCGAGCGTGACGGTGTCGTGTTCACCGGCGACATCGTCTTCGCCGCAGGCACTCCCATCATGTGGGAGGGCCCCACCGAGAACTGGCTTCGCGCGTGTGCGCGCATTCGCGAGCTCGGTGCGCGCTACCTGGTGCCGGGTCACGGCCCGATCTCACCGATGAGCCGGCTGCGCGAGATGTCGGACTACCTGGAGCTCGTCCGCGAGCAGGCGGCTCGACGCCACGCCTTGGGGATGTCGATCGACCAGGCGGCGCGCGACATCGACCTCGGGTCGTTCACGAGATGGCCCGAGGCGGAGCGCCTTGCCGCCAATGTGGCGACGATCTACCGGGAGCTCTCATCGAGCCCGACTCCGCCCACACCGGGACCCGTGATGTTCGGGTGCATGGCGAGCCTGCGCGATCACTGGGACGCCCTTCGCAACGGGGCCGACAAGGCGACCGAGGCGCCCCAGCGATGAGGTGGGTCCGCTACCGTCACCGATCGGCCACAGCGGGAGAACGCCCTCGGGTCGGGGTCGTGGTCGGGGATGCCGTCCATGGCGGAGGGCCCGGTCTGTCCGTGCTCGAGCTGGTCGCCTCGGGCTCCCTACGTGACGTGGGAGCCCGTCTCCTCGGCGCACCCCAGGAGATCGTGCCGCTCGCCGAGGCCTGGCTGGCACCGCCGATCGAGACGCCGCCATCAGTCCGCGACTTCATGGCCTTCGAGCGTCATGTCGAAGGCATGGGCCGACTCGTCGGCGCGACGCCGTCAGTGCCCGAGATCTGGTACCGACAGCCGCTCTTCTACTTCTCCAACCCGGCCGGCCTACTCGGTCCGCATGATGACGTCACCACGCCGCCCGGCTGTCAGGTCTTCGACTTCGAGCTCGAGGTCGCGGCGGTGGTCGGCCCGGCGCCCGGTGTCCCACGGCTCGCCGACCTGACCGTGACGGAGGCGGCACACTGCATCGTCGGCTACGCGCTCATGAACGACTGGTCCGCGCGCGACCTCCAGGCAGTCGAGATGGAGGGGCCCCTCGGCCCTTGCAAGGGCAAGGACTCCGCGATCAGCCTTGGCCCGTGGCTGATCACCGCTGAGGAGCTGCCCGGGCTCGCCGAGGGCCAGCCAGGTGGTCCGACCCTGGTGGCATCGGTCGACGGCGCTCAGTTCGGTGGCGACTCGTTGGACCGCATGGCGTGGAGCTTTGCCGAGATCGTCTCCTACGCATCGCGCGGCACCCAGCTCCAAGCCGGCGACCTGATCGGCTCGGGCACCTGCGGCGGCGGCTGCATTGCCGAGCGGTGGGGTCGGTCGGGTCGCGACAGCTTCCCATCTCTGCAGCCCGGCCAGCGGGTCACCCTGGACGGCGGGCCCCTGGGCTGGCAGTCGAGCCTGGTCCTTCCCGCCGCACACCTGCGCGCCCCCCTGCGCGACCGCCGGGCGCCGGCCGGGTCGTGAGGACGCTGGACCAGCTGGCCTCGTCACGCGTGACGATGGGCGGCCGCAAGGTCGAACCAGCCCCAGACCTCCTCGGCGGTCTCGACGATCAGCCTCAGCTTCGCGATCTCTTCCTCGTAGGTGAGCGCAATGCCCTCGACTGTCGAGGAGAAGCCGCACCGTGGTGACAGGCAGAGCTGGTCCAGTGACACGTACTCTGATGCCTCGTCGATCCGACGCTTCAGCTGGCGCTTGTCCTCCAGCACACCGTTCTTGGTCGTCACGAGTCCAGGAGCTACCTGCTCGCCCGCCGGCACGAACCGCAGCGAGGCAAACCCGCCCGAGCGCTCGTCGTCGTACTCGAGGAAGAGGCCGTCGACCTCGAGCTCGCTGAACAGTGCCTCGGCGACGAAGTCGCAGCCAACCTCGGCCGTGCCCGAGGAGCGGAAGTCTCCCCGGCACATGTGGGTGGTGACTCGTATCCCGTCCGGCCGGCGGCTCGGAGCGGCGTTGATGTTGCGGATGTAGAGCTCGTGTTGGTGCTCCGGCTCATCCTGCGCATATGCCCTCGTCAGGTCGGCCCAGAACTGCTCGAGGTCGGCGTAGACGTCCGTGTCGACCGCCGCGCGGCCACCCCGGTAGTGGACCATGCTCGGCGACGGGATGGTCAGCTTCGGCGTCTGCGCGTCGCTCGCGTGCTGGCGAGGATAGTTGAACCCATCACCGAGGATCGTGGGTCACCGGCGTCGGCTCAGCCGATGAGGTGCTCGACCGCGAGCTGTTGGAGTCGGACAAAGCCGTAGTCGAGCTCGGCTGCCTGCTCGGGGTCGAAGCCGTCGTCGGTCGCCAGGAGGTCCGCGACCGACTCGCCGTCGGCCAGGGTGGGTTGTGCCGGGTCCAGGACTCCCGAATGGGCCATCGCCTCAAGCACGTGAGGGTCCGAACGGAACGCCTCCGACTTCTCAGCGAGCAGCATCTGGGGCATTGTGCGAGGTCGCCGGGCCCTGGGACGGTGACCACCTGGAGCGTTGGGCACATGGCCACCTACAGTCTCTCCGACCGGGCGCGGCGCTGTCAGGACCGCGGTCTTCCCACGCTGGCGCGAACGACGAGCTCGGGAGCGAGCGGAGCCACCTGCGACATGGTTCCCTCGAGACGCCACGTGAGGATCGCCTTGATCGCGTGTTCGGCCACGGCTGCGAAGTCGGGCCTGACCGTCGTGAGGGGTGGCGAGAGGTAGGGGGCCTCGGGAATGTCGTCGAACCCGACGATGCTGAGGCGTCCCGGCACGGTGAGTCCGCGGTCCTGGAGCGCTTTGGTGATCCCGAGGGCGAGGTGGTCGTTGGCCGCGAAGACCGCCGTGACGTCCGGCATCCCGGCCAGCATCTGCCCGGCACGATAGCCGGACTCCGGAGTCCAGTCGGCGGCGATGACCGGGGGCGGCTCGACGCCCGCCGCCTCCAGGGTGCTGCGCCAGCCCTTGATCCGGCCGGCGCTGTCGAACCACTCGGCCGGCCCGGACACGTGCCAGACGGACCGGTGGCCGGCGTCGAGGAGGTGTTGCGTGGCGAGCCGGGCGCCCTCGGCCTGGTCGACCGTCACCAGTCCGGAGCGACGAGAAGGGTCACCGTCGATCGCCACGATGGGGACGTCGAGGCGCAAGGAGTCCAAGGCCTCCTGGGCAGTGGGCACGGGAACGATGACCACGATGCCGTCGACGCGCTGGTCCAGATGCCGCTCCACCGCTTGGGCCACAGAGGCGCGGTCCACCTCGCGAACGCTGGCGGTCGAGACACTGAACCCGGCATCTGCTGCCGCCAGTTCGAGCGCGATCCGCAGCCGCGACGGTCCGTACAGCGGGGTCGCCTGGCTCACCACGCCGATGGTCCACGTCGCGCCGGTGACCAGGGCCCGCGCAGCGTTGTTGGGGCGATAGCCCAGCTCCGCCATGGCCGCCTGCACGCGCAGGCGTGTGCTCTGGCGGACGCTCGCGTGTCCGTTGAGCACCCGCGAGACCGTCTGATGCGACACTCCTGCGGCGCGAGCGACATCGGTCATCGCGGGTGCCCGACCGCGATCTGGTCGCTCCACGGGGACGATGCTAGTTCCCCGTCGGACCCAGCGCCGCGCGACGGGCCCGTCGGTACTCCTCGACGACGATCTCGTTGAGCTCCTCGACCGAGGTGTCAGCAGTCGGCTTGTCGAAGGTGATCTCGCCGGCCTGGATGAGATTCACCCGGTCACAGGACTGCAGCACGTGAACGTAGTTGTGCGCGATCATGATGATCGACACACGGCCCTCTTCGCGCAGGTGCTGCACCAGGTCCAGGATCATCGCCCCTTCCTTGGCGCCCATCGCTGCCAACGGCTCGTCGAGCAGGACGATGTCCGCGTCCGAGGTCACGGTGCGGGCGACCGCGATCGCCTGCCTCTGGCCGCCCGAGAGCCGTGCGACGGGAACGTCGAGCCGAGGAATGTTGATCCCGATCTCGTCGAGCGCCTCGCGCGTCGCCGCCCGCATCTCTCGCTTGGCCAGGAGAGCAAGGGGCCGACGGACCTTCTCGCGCTTGAGAAACATGTTCTGCACGACGTCGAGCTCGTTGACGAGCGCTAGGTCCTGATAGACGCAGTCGATGCCGAGCGACCGCGCGTGCCCGACATCGCGGAACACGACCTCCTCGCCCTTGACCACCACACGCCCCTCGTCGGGCTTCTGGAAGCCGGCCAGGATCTTCATCAGGGTCGACTTGCCGGCGCCGTTGTCGCCGAGCAGCCCGAGCACCTCCCCTTTGCCCAGACGCAGGTTGATGTCGCGCAGCGCCGTTACCGGCCCGAACCGCTTGGAGACGTGTTCGACCCGGAGAACGTCTTCGCGATGCTCGGCGGCCTCAGGCATAGCCACTGCCCTTTCGCACTCGCCCGACGTAGGTGTTGATGCACATCGCGACCAGGATGGCCAGCCCGAGGATGAAGTCGAGATAGTCGGCGTCGACGCCCTCCAAGACGAGGCCGTCGCGCAGGATCCCGAGGAACAGGGCGCCCAACAGCGCGCCTACGATCGTGCCTTCACCACCGGTCAGCAGCGAGCCACCGATCACCGCGGCGGACACGGCACGGAACATCGTCTCCGCCGCTCCCGCCGTGTCCGGCGTCACCGAGCTGGCGCGGACGGCCTCAAGGACGCCCACGAACCCCGCCAGGAACGCACACAGCACGAAGTTCCGGATGACGATGGCGCGCACCTTGATCCCGGCCTCGGCCGCTCCGTGTCGGTTGCCGCCCACCGCCACGGTGTACATGCCCCACCGCGTCGAGGTGAGAACGGTGTGCAGGCAGGCCACTGCGACCAAGGCCCAGATCAGCTCGGAGTAGGTTCCGGCACCGAACAACCTGGCAAACCCGCCCACGTGGTTGACCTGCTCCTGCAGCGAGATGTGGTGGCCGTTGACCACCTTCGTCACGGTCTCGGTCGTGGTTCGGACCTCGGCGCCGGGCATGGCGACCGGTGCCGCGCCGGAGATGATCAGGGTCAAGCCGCCGACGCCGAGGAGCGTGCCGAGGGTGACGATGAACGACGAGATCCCGGCGAACACCGTCAAGAACCCGTTCAACGCGCCTATCAGGGCGGCGCAGACCAGCGACAGGAGCAGGTCCGCCCAGAGCGGCAGACCGGCCTGGTGGAACTCGTAGAACATGAAGGGGGTGAACAGGTAGACCGATCCGATCGACAGGTCGATCTCACCGGCCACCATCAGCATGACCTCGCCGACTGCGAGGATCGCGAACGGGGCGAAGTACGGCAACAGCGTCTGCATGTTCGCCGTCGTGAGGAACCGGTCGTTGACGACCGAGAAGTAGGCGATGGCGAGGACAGTCACCACGACGATGCTGCCCTCGCGCAGGGTGAGCAACCGTCGCACGGTCGACTCACCTCTGCTGGTCCCGCCTCCTCTCCCAGGCTGTGCCGAGGGCGTCGGGCTGCCTCCTGCCGTAGGTGAGTCCACGCCCGAGGAGCTCATCAGCTCGAGCTCACCCCCACCGACTTCGACGTACCCTCGAAACGCGACTTGGTGCCGTTGTAGGGGACCACGGTGGTCTTGTCGAGGAACTTGAGGCCGGTGTTGACGTCAGCCATCCCGCTCAGCGTCTTCGACACCGAGTAGAGGTAGAGCTCCAGGACCGGTAGGAAGCCCTGTAGGTACGGCTGCTGGTCGATGGTGAAGTCCAGCTGGTCCTGAGCCAGCAGGTTCTGGGTGATCGGCGTGAGGTCGTAGCCCCCCGCCTTGACCCCCTTGGAGCGCAACGAGTGCTTCTGCATGGTCTGGGCAACGCTCTGGGTGCTACCGGCATCGACGGCGAAGAGTCCCTTGACGTCCGAGTGGCCCGTGACGTACGAGTCGATGGTCGAGAGCTCTGCCGGGACGGCCGCACCTGTGGCGACGGTCGAGGTCGTGATCGACGAGTGAGCCTTGAGCACCGAGAGCGCGCCGTCGATGCGGGGCTGCAGGTTGGACGAACCCGGCGTCGCGATGAATATCGCGACAGGACCGGAGCCGACGAGGTCGACGATGCGGTTGCCCATCTCCTGGCCCGACGCATACAGGTCCTGGCCGATGTAGGCGAGACGCCCGTTGCCGCTCGCGTCGGCGTTGTACCCCACGACCGGGATGTCCGCCTTCAGTGCCGTGTCGGTCGGGGCGTTGAAGGCTCGGTCGTCCACCAGAGCGATGGCGATTCCGTCGGCTCCGCCGGTGATCGCGGTGTTCGTCGCGTTGACCATCTCGTTGACGTTGCTGTTCTCCGACCCGGTCCACTGGTAGGAGCAGCCAAGAAGGTCGCAGGCGTCTTGCGCGCCGTAGCGGGTGGGGACGAAGAACGGGTTGGTCGTCACATGGTTCACGAAGACGAACTTGAGCTTCTGCGAGCTTCCGAAGATCCCGCCGCTCGACCCGGAGCTGCTCGAATCCGCCTTGGAACCACACGCCGCGAGCAGCGCGGTCACCAAGGCTCCACCACCGCCGGCCAGCGCGGCGCGGCGCGCCACGTGGAACCGTGGACTGCGATCCGGCGTGGAGCGGCGCCCGTCCTGCCACTCCAAGCGGTCGAGAGCGGCCTCAGCAATGTCAGCGTTCACATTCTCATCCTGCATGAGTCTTCTCCTCGGACTGGCGGATGCTTCGCTCGAAGCGCTTTCCTCGTCAAGCGTCGGATGTTATCGCTCACATCTGAGGTGTGTCAATCGTCACACTCGGGCCGCGAGCGGCGGCTTGCCGCGTCACAAACGGCCCGCGAGCCGGTAGTAGGCGGCGTTCCACCGGAGCTCCTGCTGGAGCGACCGGATGGTGGTGTTCATGTCGATACAGACCAGCTCGGTGGCTACCATCTCGCCGAAGTCCTCCAGGACCTCTCTCTCCAGTGCGGTCGACAGCACCGTGTGGTGTGGAGCGCCAGCCGTGATCCAGGCTTCGGCCGACGTGTGCAGCGATGGCTCCGGCTTCCACACCGCGCGTGCCACGGGCAGGTTCGGGAGCGGCTCGTCGGGATCGACGACCTCGATCACGTTCGCGGTCAGCCGGAAGCGGTCGCCGAGATCGGAGAGGCCGACCACGAGGCCTGGACCTGGATCGGCGGAGAACCTCAGGCGCACCGAGTCCTCACGGCCACCGATCGCCAGCGGGTGGACCTCCAGCGACGGTCTGCTCGCGGTGAGGGTGGGGCACACCTCGAGCATGTGGGCTCCCAGGATCTTCTCCTCGCCGGGAACCAGGTGGTAGGTGTAGTCCTCCATGAACGAAGTGCCACCGAGAATTCCGTGCGCCATCGTCTTGCAGGTGCGGACCAGGGCTGCCGTCTTCCAGTCACCTTCGCCGCCGAAGCCGTAGCCGTCGGCCATCAGTCGTTGAACCGCGAGTCCGGGCAGCTGCTTCAGGCCACCGAGGTCCTCGAAGTTGGTGGTGAACGCGTGGAAGCCCCCCGCTTGGAGAAAGTCGCGCAAGCCGCGCTCGATGCGTGCCCCGTCGACCAAGGAGTCGTGACGGTCCCCGTCGGGAAGAAGCTCACTGGCGACGTCGTAGAGGTCGAGGCACTCGCTGACGATCTCGCCGACGCCCTTCGGATCAGCAGCGTCGACACTCGCGACGAGGTCGTTGACCCCATAGGTGTTGACGGAGACGCCGAATTGGATCTGCGCCGCGACCTTGTCGCCCTCGCTGACGGCGACATCACGCATGTTGTCGCCGAACCGGGCGAGTCGCAGGCCGTGCAGATCGGCTGTGCCAAGGGCGGCGCGGCACCAGTTTGCGACCCGGCCCCGGACGCGAGGGTCGCCGACGTGGCCGGCGATCGTGTGGCGGCGGATGTCGACACGAGACTGGATGTGGCCGAACTCCCGGTCGCCGTGCGCAGCCTGGTTCAGGTTCATGAAGTCCATGTCGATGGTGCCCCACGGGAGCTCCACGTTGGCCTGGGTATGCAGATGGAGGAGCGGCTTGCTGAGGGCCTCGAGGCCGAGGATCCACATCTTCGCCGGCGAGAACGTGTGCATCCACGCCATGACGCCCACACAGCTGTCGTCGGCGTTCGCTTCGAGCATGACGTGGCGGATCGCCTCGGCGTCCAGGAGGACCGGCTTCCACCTGACGGTGACCGGGAGGTCGCCGGAGGCCTGGAGCCTGGTAGCCACCATGGTGGATTGACCGGCGACCTGCTCGAGGGTCTCGGGTCCATAGAGGTCTTGGCTGCCGGTCAGGAACCAGACTTCAGGGTCTGAGGTGGTCACGCGGGGGCCCCTTTCGGCTTACGTCCTGCCGGCGCACGCACGAGCGCGGCCCGGCCCAGCCCGGTCACGGTTGGCCGTAGACGTTCTGGTAGCGCTCGAACAAGGCGTCTACCGCACTGGAGTCGATGTCGACCGGCGCTCCGAGCTGTCGGGCGATATGGACCGTTCGGGCGACGTCCTCGCACATGACCGCGGCCTTGACCGCAGTGCGCGCGTCCTCGCCGATGGCGAACACGCCATGGTTCTGCATCAGGACTGCTCGTGACCGGTGGCCGGTCAGGGTCTCGACGATGCCCTTGCCGACGGAGTCGTCACCGATGACGGCGAAGGGTCCGACCGGGATCTCACCGCCGAACTCGTCGGCGACCATGGTCAGCACACAGGGGATCGGCTCACCGCGGGCGGCCCAAGCGGTCGCGTACGTGGAGTGGGTGTGCACCACACCACCGACCTGAGGCATGTGCCTGTAGACATAGGCCTGCGCCTCGGTATCCGACGACGGTGCGTGCTCACCTTCGATGACGCGTCCGTGGAGATCGCAGACCACCATGTTCTCGGGGGTGAGCTCGTCGTAGTCGACGCCGGACGGCTTGATGACGAGCAAGTCGTGGCCAGGGACGCGCGCCGACACGTTCCCCGCCGTCCACACCACGAGCTGATACCTGGTGAGGTGCCCGTGAAGGCGCGCGACCTCCAGACGAAGACGCCACACGCTGGCGGCGACGTCGGCCGTGACACTCATGGGCGGTCCCCGTCTGCAACGCTCTGCGCCGCTGCCAGCGCATGGCGTCGCCTCCCGCGTAGGCGGCGCATCAGCTGGCTGTCGCGCCCGAAGTGGTCGTGCACCTCGAGGTAGTCGACGAACATCTCGTCGTATCGCTTCGATCGTCGGGCATCAGGCTGGTAGGCGGCGACCTGTCGGCGACCCATCGCGTCGCTGGCCCCGGCGACGTCCGGGTAGGCGCCCGCCGCGACGGCGGCGTGGATCGCGGACCCGAGGGCCGAGCCATGGTCGCTGGTCATGACGCTGAGGGGCATTCCCAGCACGTCGGAGCAGATCTGCATCAGCAAGACGTTCTTGAGCAGCCCTCCGGCGACGATGAACTCCTCGACCGGAACGCCAGCATCGCGGAACGCCTCGACGATGACCCGGGTGCCGAACGCCGTCGCCTCGAGGAGGGCACGGTACTGGTGCTCCGGACTCGTCGCCAGAGTCAGGCCGACCACCAGCCCTGACAACTCGTGATCGACCAGCACCGACCGGTTGCCACTGTGCCAGTCGAGGACGACGAGCCCGTGTTCTCCGACCTCCTGGCGAGCCGCGAGAGCGGTGAGGTGGTCATGAAGTGACACGCCGTCCCGCCGTGCGGCGTCCGCATAGGAGGCGGGCACCTGGGTGTCGACGAACCAGCCGAAGATGTCACCGACGCCGCTCTGGCCCGCTTCGTAGCCGTAGAGACCCTCGACGATGCCGCCATCGACGACACCGCACATGCCCGGGACCTCCGTGAGCCGATCGGAGCTCATCACGTGGCAGGTGGAGGTCCCCATGATGGCAACCATCTGACCGGGCCGGACAGCCTGCGCGGCCGGTGCGGTGACGTGGGCGTCCACGTTGCCTGCGGCGACTGCGATCCCAGCGGGCAGGCCTGTCCACGTCGCGGCCTCGTCGGTCAGGGAGCCGGCCCGGGAGCCGAGGGCGACCAGGTCGTGGCGGAGCTTGTCGCGCACGAACCTCCCGAATCCGGGCGCCAATGCCTCGAGGTAGTCCGGTGAGGGGTACTCGCCGTCCTGGAAGATACCCTTGTAGCCGGCCGCGCAGGCGTTGCGCTGATAGGTCCCGGTCAGCTGCCACACGATCCAGTCGGCCGCCTCGACCCAGGCGTCCATGGCGTCGTAGACCTGGCGGTCCTCCTCATACATTTCGAGGGCTTTCGCGAACTCCCACTCCGAGGAGATGAAGCCGCCGTACCGCGGTAGCCACGGCTCGCGCCGTTGCTCGGCCAGCTGGTTGATCCGGTCGGCCTGGGCCTGTGCCGAGTGGTGCTTCCATAGCTTCACGTATGCATGGGGACGGTCGGCGTAGCTGGGGACCTCGTTCAGGGGTGTGCCGTCGTCCAGCACGGGAATCATCGTGCATGCGGTGAAGTCGGTCGCCAGACCGATCACGTCCGCCGGGTCGATGCCGGCCGAGGCGAGCGCGGCCGGCACGGCATCTGAGAGAACGGCGCAGTAGTCCGCAGGCACCTGGAGCGCCCAGTCAGACGGCAGTGCGCGGCCCGAAGGGAGCCGACGGTCCATCACCCCATGCGGGTAGTCGGCGACGGCCACGGCCAGTTCCTCGCCGTCGGACACCCGCACCACGACAGCGCGGCCGGACAGAGTCCCGAAGTCGACACCGACGACGTACTGTTCGGCGGAACGGTTGGGCACTGGTGGGCCTTCCTGACGAATGTTAGCGGTCACAATTGTGGCTGCCGCCTGGAGTGCGGTCAAGGAGCGGCCGGTCTCGACCCGAAGGCGGAGGTCTCGAAGTTGCTGGCGATCCGGATGCCTCGCGTGGCGGGCGACTCCGAGTGCTGCGGTGTCATGTGACCGCTAACATCAATGGAATGAGGAACTGGGCTGGCAACGTCGACTACTCCAGTGCAGACCTTCGGACCCCGGCGACGGTCGAAGAGCTCCAGGAGCTCGTCAGCACCTCCCCGAGGGTCCGCGCGACCGGAACGAGACACTCGTTCTCTGGGGTGGTCGACACGAGCGGCGTCTTGGTGAGCACGACGCGCCTGGGTCGCGCAGTCGAGATCGACGAGGCCCGGGAGCTCGCCTGGGTCCCGGCGGCCGCGACCTACGCCCAGGTCGCACCCGTCCTCGAGGGCGCCGGATGGGCTCTGCACAACATGGCCTCGCTTCCGCACATCTCCGTGGCCGGAGCGTGCGCGACCGGGACCCATGGCTCAGGTGTCGGCAATGGCTGCCTTGCCTCGCGGGTCGTCGGGGTCGAGGCCGTGGCCGGAACCGGCGAGCTGGTCACCGGCGGCGCCGGCGACCCGGACTTCGGCGGGCTGGTGCTCTCGCTCGGTTCCTGGGGAGTCACCACCAGGTTGGCCGTCGCGGTGGAACCGTCGTACACGGTGGGTCAGGAGGTCGTGCTGGACGTGCCACTGACGTCGGTGGCGCGCGAGATCCAGAGCATCCTGGCTGCGGCGTACAGCGTGAGCCTGTTCCTGTCCTTCCGAGACCCGGCGGTCGTCGACTCGATGTGGTTCAAGCAACGAGGTACCGACGGCGTTCCGTTGGAGGGTCTGTGGGGTGGCCGACGGGCTGACATCCAGGTGCACCCCATCGTCGGCCTCGATCCGCACGCGGCCACCAACCAGCTCGGATCCTCCGGCCCTTGGTTCGAGCGTCTCCCGCACTTCAAGCCTTCGTTCACTCCGAGCGCCGGCGACGAGCTCCAGTCAGAGTTCTTCGTCCCTCGAGACGCTGCCTCCGAGGTCCTACCGGCTCTCTCGGGCCGATCGGGGGAGTTCGCAGCAGCGCTGCGGACCATGGAGATCCGCACCATCGCATCCGACGAGATGTGGCTGAGCCCGTTTCAAGGACGAGAGACCTTGGCGGTTCATGCCACCTGGACGTCGGACTTCGACTCGGTCCGGCCGGCGCTCCAGCGGCTCGAAGACGTCTTGAGGCCCTTCGAACCGCGGCCTCACTGGGGGAAGGTGTTCCTCGACTTCGACAAGGACTGGGTGGCGAGCACCTATCCCGAAACGCCGAAGTACCGCGAGCTCGCCGAACGTCTGGACCCCGAACGACGGTTCGTGAACACCTTCGTGGAGGATCTCGGGATCCGCTGAGTGCTGACCCCCCGGCAAACCACTGTCGTTGCGTGTTGCGTGTTGCGTGTTGCGCGGTGCGGATGCACCAGGATTCGGAGTCAGCGGCCGGGGGCAGTCGGATGAACCCCGGTCTCCACGCTGGTGGAGCGGTCGACCTGAACCGTCCCGGCATGTCCGGAGGCTCCGGACTCGCCGGGGCGGTTCAGGCCAGTGCGTCGTGGCGTAGTGCGTAGGCGGACAGTTGGTGCAAGAGTGTGCGGGAGTGCTTGGCGCGAGAGTACGAGAAAGCCGCCTGTGCCTTGAGAAGGATTTCGACCCGCCCAGTGGTGATCTCACCCAGCGTGTAGTTGTCGAAGTGCGGCATGACGTGTGCGCGCAGGTCGTCGCGATAGTTCTCCTTGGTGCCCTCGGAGATGTCGCGCAGCTCCAGGTCCGCCAGCCACAGCTCGGCGAGGTCCGTGAAGCGGCTGGAAACGTTCAGTAGGCCACCGCTGCCGTAACCGGGCCGGCGCAGGAGCCGGTCTCTCAGAAGCGACGTGGCCGCGCTGCGCGACGAGCCGGTGGCCCCGACCTGCCGCAGTTGACCGTCCAGGTCGCGGAACCGGGTCGCGGCGACGTAACGGCGGTCGGCACCCTTGCGGCGTACGTTGATCGCGCCGTAGGTGCGGTCCTGGGCCGTCCGGCGGTCATCGTCGGTCAACAGCGCGGTGTCGGTCGGCGTCCTCGGCTTCGAGACGCGCGAGCCAGGCCCCGACCTCGCTGGCGCGGAACCTGAGCTCCCGGCCAACGCGGAAGTTCCTCGGTCCGCGGCCCTGGCTGCGCAGGTCGTAGATGGTCTGGCAGCTGACCTGCAGTCTCTTGGCGGGCTCTTTGAGAGACCAGGCCTGTTCGAGGGCCCCGTGGACGACGGTTGCGTTGCTTTCAACACCGTTGGTTGGCTCCATGAGCGAGGTGCGCGAGGCGAGCCGAGCGCGGACCCAAATCTCCCGAGACGGCCCCACCTCCGGTCGAGATCGGACCGATAAGTGTTCCCTTTGTGTGACCTGGCCACGCCGTTCCCTCCGTGAGGGTTCAGAACATGGCCCTGACCTGCGTGTTCGGTGGAGCTGAGGGGACTCGAACCCCTGACCCTCTGCATGCCATGCAGATGCGCTACCAGCTGCGCCACAGCCCCATTCGATCCCGCCGACCGGCGGCAACTCGCGGAATCTTAGCCAACGGGGGCGTCGGCGGCGAAATCGGGCCCGTGGCGCAGCCCGCCCGCCTTCTCGTTGTACGACGTGAGCCGGACCTCGCCCTGGGGGCCGGAGTCGGAGAGCATGCTGTAGCCGCAGTTCTCCATGCCCTGGAGCGACCGCGACAGCTCACCGGGCCAGCCCAGCAGTCCCATCAGCCCGACCTTCAGGCATCCGCCGTGAAGCACCGCGATGCCGGTCTGACCCGCCGACAGCGCCCCCAGGCAGTCGTGCAGCGCGGGCACGATCCGGCTGCGAACCTGCTCGGTGCTCTCCTCCCCGCGGACCAGCCGCCGACCGTCGCCGCGTCGCCACGAGGAGAACGCCTCGGGATAGGTGGCCGCGAACTCCGGCAGCGTGAGCCCGGAGCGCCGGCCCACGTCGTACTCCCGCAGCCGGGGGTCGGGCTCGATGGCGAGCCCGGTCGTCGCGGCGACCCGCTCGGCGGTCTGCATGGCCCGCATCAGGTCGCTCGACCACAGGCGGACCGCGCCGATGCCCGCGAGCGCCTGGGCCACGGCCTCGGCCTGGGCGTGACCGACCGCGTTGAGCGGGACGTCGGCGTGGCCCTGGGCGCGCTCCTCGACGTTCCAGTCGGTCTCACCGTGCCGCAGCAGGACCAGCGTGCGTGGGCGGGTGGACGACGGGCGCGGGGCGCCCTCGTCACCCAGTGGTCGCCCCGGTGACGTCGGCCGGCAGGGCGATCAGGGGGCAGTCCCGCCACAGCCGCTCCAGGGCGTAGAACTGTCGCTCCTCCTCGTGCTGCACGTGGACGACGACATCGCCGTAGTCGATCAGCACCCAGCGGCCGTCGCGCTCGCCCTCGCGTCTGATCGGCTTCACACCGAGGTCGCGGAGCTTGTCCTCGATCTCGTCCACGATCGCCTTGACCTGACGGTCGTTGCCGGCCGAGGCCAGCACGAACGCGTCGGTGATCGCCAGCTGGTCGCTGACGTCGAAGGCCATGATGTGTCGCGCCAGCTTGTCGGAGGCGGCGCGGGCGGCGGTGTGGACGACGGACACGGCGTGGTCGGTTGCAGTCATGCAGAGCTTTCGGTGCTGGCGAGAGGGGCACGAGCCTCGGTGCGTGGGTACAGCTGGTGCTTGGCGATGTACTGGACGACGCCGTCGGGCACGAGGTACCACACGGGCTCGCCCCGCATCGTACGACGGCGCACGTCGGTCGAGCTGATCGCCAGCGCCGGCACCTCGACCATGGTCACCCGGTCGGCGGGGATCTTGCCGAGGGTCTCGGCGTCCATCACGAAGCCGGGACGGGTGCACCCGACGAACTGCGCCATCTCGAAAAGCTCCTCGGCGTCACGCCAGGTGAAGATGTCGGCCAAGGCGTCGGCGCCGGTGATGAAGTAGAGCTCCGAGCCCGGCAGCGCCGAGCTGAGGTCGCGCAGGGTGTCGACGGTGTACGTCGGACCGCCGCGGTCGATGTCGGCCCGCGACACCCAGAACCTCGGGTTCGAGGCGGTCGCGATGACGGTCATCAGATAGCGGTCCTCGGCGGCTGCGACCTGCCGGTCGGCCTTCTGCCAGGGCGCGCCGGTCGGCACGAACACGACCTCGTCCAGGTCGAACCAGGACTGCACCTCGGAGGCGGCCACGAGGTGCCCGTGGTGGATGGGGTCGAAGGTGCCGCCCATCACCCCGACCCGGCGGGCACGGCTCGTCATCGCGCAGGCCTCGGACGCGGAGCGCTCAGCTGTGCTCGCGGCCGGCGCCGAAGGCGAGGAGGCCGAGCATCAGCAGGAGCAGGATGACCAGGACGGTGCCGCCGACCAGCCAGTGGTTGATGATGAGCGGAGTCACGGGGGGAACGATATCGGACGTGGCCGCCGTCACCGGACCTGGCCTTCGCCGGTCACGACGTACTTCGTCGAGGTCATCTCCGGCAGACCCATGGGTCCGCGCGCGTGCAGCTTCTGGGTGCTGATCCCGATCTCGGCGCCGAAGCCGAACTCGCCACCGTCGGTGAAGCGGGTCGAGGCGTTGACCAGCACCGCGGCGGCGTCCACCTCGGCCACGAAGCGGCGAGCGGCCGCCTGGTCTCCGGTGACGATCGCCTCGGTGTGACCGGTGGAGTGTCGACGGATGTGCTCCAGTGCCGCGTCGAGGTCGGGAACCACGGCCGCCGAGATGTCCAGGCTGAGGTACTCGCGGTCGTAGTCGTCCGCGGTCGCCGCCACCACCCCGTCGTACGCCGCGAAGTCGGCGTCGCCGTGGATCGTCACCCCGGCGTCCTGGAGGGCCCCCACGACGCGGGGCAGGAACGTCGCCGCGACGTCACCGTGGACGAGCAGCGACTCCGCGGCGTTGCAGACACTGGTGCGGTCGGTCTTGGAGTTGACGACGACGGCCAGCGCCATGTCGAGGTCGGCTCGGGCATCGACGTAGACGTGACAGTTGCCGACGCCGGTCTCGATGACGGGCACCGTGGACTCCTCGACGACCGAGCGGATCAGGCCCGCTCCCCCGCGCGGCACGAGCACGTCGACCAGCCCGCGGGCGCGCATCAGCTCCTTGACCGTCTCGCGGGAGTCCGCGGGGACGAGCTGGACGCAGTCGGCCGGCAGGCCGGCCTCGCAGACCGCGTCGCGAAGGATCTGGACCAACCGCGCGTTGCTGCTGGCGGCGCTGCTGCTGCCACGCAGGAGCGCGGCGTTGCCGGACTTCAGGCAGATCCCCGCGGCGTCGACCGTGACGTTGGGACGGCCCTCGTAGATCATCGCGACGACACCGAAGGGCACCCGCACCTGCCGCAGCTCCAGCCCGTTGGCCAGTGTGCTGCCGCGAACCACCTCGCCCACCGGGTCGGGCAGCCCGGCCAGGTCGCGCAGCCCCTGCGCCATCGAGGCCACGCGCTCGGGGGTGAGCCGGAGCCGGTCGACCAGGTGCTGATCCGGGCCGGCTGCCTCGGCCCGGTTCACGTCGTCGGCGTTGGCCTCGAGGATCCGGTCTGCCGAGGCGTCCAGCGCATCCGCCATCGCGTGCAGGGCGGCGTCCTTGGTGGCCCGCGTGGCCAGGCCCAGCGCGCGGGAGGCCCCGCGCGCCCGCACCGCCAGCTGCTCGACCTCGCTGCTCATGTCCCCGATCGTAGAGTGGCACGGATCGCCCCTCGAGCAGCAGGTCATCGCGTGACGCAGCGGTACTCCCCCGCCTTGTGCGTGCCGTCGAGTCCGCTGTAGAACTGCGTGCCGCTCAGGGCGTTGCCCTTGCCGACCGCTTCCTTGGTACACGTCATCAGGGCCTGGAGGCACACGCTGCGAGCCGCATCCGGCATCGGATGACCCGCAGCGATGGCCCCGTTGGTGCCTTCCCCGCACAGCGGGCTGGTTTTCCCGCAGAGCTTGCGCTCCGCACCGCGGAGAGGCTGAGGTCGAACTGGGTACTGGCGTTCCACGGGACCCAGCTGACGGTGCCGGTGCTGGCCAGGGTGCGGCGAAAGGTGGGCGTCACGGGGCGAGCCTCTCCAGACCTGGCGCCCGCGACCGTCACGTCGGTGACACGTGGCCGAGCCGAGCCGGCTACGACAGGTCCGCCGGGCGCAGACACTGCGGAACCCCCGTGTCGCCCTCGAACTTCACGCCGACATAGTCGTAGCCGTAGCTGCTCGCCCACTGGGCGCACTGCCACAGGGAGTTCTTGCAGTTGTTCTTCGCAGCCTGCGAGAAGTACTGGCCCGCGTCGCCGGCCTGCGCGATCGCACTGTCGCAGTACGGCGAGGCGCCTGCCCAGCTCGTCGCGGCCGCGACGGTCTCGTCGTGATCGAGGTGGATCACGATCCTCTGCATGTCCGCGTCCCCGGTCACGGCGACGGCGTTCGCCGTGTCGAACGTCGTGAGCGCACCTGCGGTGCCGAGCAGAGCGGTGACACCGGCGACAGCGGCGGCGCGGATCAGGGTTGTCCTCATGACCGCAGCCTGCTCGACCAGACCCAAGGGGTCTGTTCGGCGCGGAACACCACGTGGGTGCTCGCGGAGCGGTCAGCCCTTGCGGCGCTTGACCTCCTCGGTCACCGCCGGCAGCACCGTGTGCAGGTCGCCGACCACCCCGAAGTCGACGAGCTCGAAGATCGGCGCCTCCTCGTCCTTGTTGACCGCGACGATCGTCTTGGAGGTCTGCATGCCGGCCCGGTGCTGGATGGCGCCGGAGATGCCGGCGGCGATGTAGAGCTGCGGCGAGACGGTCTTGCCGGTCTGGCCGACCTGGTAGCTGTGCGGCTTCCAGCCGGAGTCGACCGCGGCCCGCGAGGCGCCCACGGCCGCGCCGAGCGCGTCGGCGAGGTCCTCGACCGGCTCGAACCTCCCACCCGTGCCGCGCCCCCCGGAGACCACGATCGCGGCCTCGGTCAGCTCCGGGCGTCCGGTCGCCGTACGCGGCTGGGAGGCCACGATCTGAGCACCCTTCGCGGCCTCGGAGACGGTGACCGACACCTGCTCGACCTCGCCGGCGCCGTCGACCTCCTGCGGCGCCGCGGAGTTCGGCTTCACGGTGATGATCGGGGTGCCTCGGGTGACCTTCGCCCTGACGGTGTAGGACCCGGCGAACACCGACTGCGTGGTGACCGGACCCCCATCGGCGCCGTCGCCCGCCTCGACGTCGACGGCGTCGGTGATCAGGCCGGACCCGGTCTTGACCGCGAGCCGGCCGGCGATCTCCTTGCCCTCGGCCGACGAGGCGATCAGCACCGCACCCGGCGAGGTCTTCTCCACCAGCTGCTGGAGCGCCTCGGCCTTCGGGGCGACGAGGTAGCCCCTGAGATCGGCGTCATCGACGACGTAGACCTTGGCCGCGCCGTACTTCTTCACCGCGTCGGCGACCTCGGAGCCCATGTCGGCCGGGCCGAGGAAGACCGCGGACGGCTCGCCCAGGCGTGCGGCCAGGGTGAGCATCTCGTAGGTCGGCTTCTTGACCGCGCCGTCGGCGTGGTCGACGACCACCAGGATCTCGGACATCTGGGACCCGCTCCTCTTAGACGAACTTCTTGGCAGCGAGGAACTCCGCGAGCGCCGTGGCGCCCGAGCCGTCCTCGTCCTTGACGATCTCGCCCGCCTCGCGCGGCGGGCGAGCGGTGGTCTGGGTCACCTCGGTCCACGCGACCGAGAGCCCGACGTCACCGGCGTCGACCCCGAGGTCGGAGAGCGAGAGCGTCTCCAGCGGCTTCTTCTTGGCCGCCATGATCCCCTTGAACGACGGATAGCGGGCCTCGCCGGACTGGTCGGTCACCGAGACCACCATCGGCATCCGGCCGCCGATCACCTCGGTCGCGACATCTCCGTCGCGCTGGATGCGGACCTGGTCGCCCTGGGTCTCGACCTTCGAGGCCAGCGTCAGCTGCGGGAGCGAGAGCCGCTCGGCCAGCATGGCCGGCACGACGCTCATCGAGCCGTCGGTGGATGCCATGCCGCACATCACCAGGTCGTACGGCGTGCCGTCGCTGCCCTTCTCGACGGCCTTGGCCAGCACCAGCGAGGTGGCGATCGCGTCGGAGCCGGCGACCGCGTCGTCGACCACGTGGACGCCCTTGTCGGCGCCCATCTGGAGGGCCTTGCGAATTGCGTCGACGGCCTTCTCGGGGCCGACGCAGAGCGCGGTCACCTCGACGTCGTCGGGGCTCTCCGCCTTCTCCTTGATCTGGAGCGCCTGCTCCACGGCGTACTCGTCGAGCTCGGAGAGCAGCCCGTCGACGCCGACCCGGTCGACGGTCTTGTCGTCCTCGAAGTGGCGGTCGCCGGTGGCATCCGGCACGTACTTCACACAGACAGCGATCTTCATGGCCGGGACGGCCCTCCTGTGTCCAGCATCGGCAATGTCCGACAACGTGATGTGCCGGTCACGCTACCCAAGCACCCGCCGGCGCCGGTACCGAGGTCGCGGTGGCATCCCTCACAGTGCTGCTGTCACGGTCGCCCGCTCCCTCCGCGGGCTCGCCGCAGGCCGCCGAGGCTGGGGCATGGCGGGAACTGGCCCGGAGAATGACACCAGAGACGGCACAGGGCCCCGGCGCTGCTCGCGCCGGGGCCCTGCTGGGGCCTGAGTCAGGCCGGGTGGGTCACTTGATGGTGACCTTGCCCTTGCCGGTCGAGCCCTTGAGGTTCTTGGTGCCCGCGTACTTCGCAACGATGGAGTACTTGCCCTTCGCCAGCGACTTGGTGGTGAACTTGGCCACGCCCTTCTTGATCTTGGCGGTCGCCTTGATGGTCTTGCTGCCCTTCTTCAGGGTGAAGGAGACCTTGCCGGTCGCCTTGAGACCGAAGTGCGACTTGACCTTGTCGCTGACCGTCGCCTTGCTGCCCTTGACCTTCGCCGAGACCTTGGACTTGGTCTTGTCCTTGGTCACCTTGATGGTGCCCATGGTCTGGGTGCCGTCTGTGGGCGCGGTGCAGGACTGCGTGACCTGAGTGGTGGTCCCACCCTTGGTCAGGTTGAGGGTGGCGTTGATGCCGCCCGCGTTGACCGTGAACGACCCGACCTTGCTCGCGGTGATCGTGCCCTTGCCGGCTGCCCGCACGTCCTGGGTCGCGCCCAGGGTCTGGTCGATCGCGGTGGTCGGGATGTTCAGCTTGAACGCCAGGGGACCCTTGGCGACGATCTTGCCGTCCACCGAGTCGCCGGCGGCCTGCGCGATGCCGGTCTGCGTCTGGTTCAGGTGAACGACCAGAGACATGTGCTGCGTGAGCGCCTGCCCGGCCGCCAACTTCGCCGGGATGGTGCCAGGGTTCAGGGTCGAGTCCACCGCACCGAGCGGGATCGGGTTGCCCGTGCAGGTGTAGGTCAGGTCGTGGCCCGCGGCGAGCGCCGGCGAGACGGCGCCGAGGGTGCCGACGGTGAGCGCTGCGGCGCCCAGGGCGCCGACGAGCTTGAGGTTCTTGGAGCGAACAGTCATGTGGTGAAGCCCTCCCAGGGGATCTGTGGTGGGCGAGGCCCTTGTCCTGGCCCCGCGCCCTGGCACCCCATCACACGCAAGGGGGCAAACACCAGAGCCACACGACACGATTCGTGTGATTTGTTACTCGCGAGTCACTCCTGCCGAGACGGGCCCGAGACCGAGGCCGCCTGCCGCCGACCGGCGTTGTGGACAACCGCGGAGTGGCGGCCGCGCGTGGCCTCAGCCCTTCTTGGCCGGTGCGGAGGGCCGTGGTCGGATGATCCGCTCGACGACGCGGCCGGCGACCAGCCAGATGACCGCCGCCAGACCCCAGTTGGCCAACGCGTTCTTGGTCAGGGCGGCGTGCGAGTGGCCCTTCCAGTGCGCGACGCCGTCCACGCGGGAGAAGACGCCCAGGTCGAGCCGGTCGGCGTTGTCGACGCAGAACTTCACCAGGCTGTTGTCGGAGTTGGCCCTCAGGGCGATGCAGAGCGCGCCGGCGGCGAGCACGAGCGCGGCCAGCGCGCACAAGATCCAGGCGACCTGCGCGACCCGGGCCCGGACGGCGTTCGCCGCGGCCTTGGCCTGCGCGGTGCGGTCGGTCGACGTGCCGTCGGCCTGCTCGTCGGCGCTCTCGCCGGCGTGCGTCGCGTGCCGAGTCATGGTCCGAGGATGGCACAGCGCTACGGCGTGTCGCAGGAACTCGAGGCGACCGCGCCGGCCCCCTTCTGACGGGCCAGAGGGCGTCAGCGGCCCTCGAACTCGGCCTTCCCGGGCCCCTTCTCGACGAACGACGTCATCCCGATGCGGCGGTCCTCGGTGGCGAAGAGCGCGGCGAACTGCTGACGCTCCAGGACCAGCCCGGTGTCCAGGTCGACCTCGCTCCCGGCGTCGATCGCCTCCTTGGCCGCCCGAAGCGCGTACGTCGCGGCGTCGCGGAACTGCCCAGCCCACGCCACGGCCTCGTCGTAGACCTGGTCGGCGGCGACGACGCGGTCGACCAGGCCGATCGCCAGGGCCTCGTCGGCGCGGACGAAGCGCCCGGTGAAGATGATGTCCTTGGCCCGGCTCGGCCCGACCAGCCTGGTGAGCCGTTGGGTCCCCCCGGCGCCGGGAATGACGCCGAGCAGCACCTCGGGCTGTCCGAGCTGGGCGTCGTCGGCGGCGAAGCGCACGTCGGCGCACAGCGCCAGCTCGCACCCGCCGCCCAGCGCGTACCCGGTGATCGCGGCGACGACCGGCTTCGGGATCCGGGCGACCGCGGTGAACGACGACTGAAGCGCCCCGGAGCGGTTGACCATGTCGATGTAGGACATCTCGGCCATCTCCTTGACGTCGGCCCCGGCGGCGAAGACCCGCTCGCCGCCGTAGAGCACGACCGCCTTGACGTCCTCACGCGCGCTCGCCTCGGCAGCCGCCGCGCGGATCTCCTCCTGGACCTGGACGTTGAGGGCGTTCATCTTCGGCCGGTCGAGCCGGACCGTGCCGACTCCCTCGGCGACCTCGAGTCGCACGAACTCCGCCATGGGATGCCTTTCCGACGCGATGGGGGTCTGGCCAGCCGCGACCGGCCGAGGCTCGACCAGCCGGGCTGCCCGGTCGACGCTATCGGACACAATGTCGCGGGTGACCCCCGGAACCTGGCGCCGACCCGGCGAGTCCGCGCCGGTCTGGCCCGGGCGCACCTGGCCGCTGGGAGCGTCGTACTCCCCCGAGGCCACGAACTTCGCCGTCCGGGCTCCCGAGGCCACCCGCCTGTGGGTCTGCCTCTTCGACGACGAGGGTCACGAGACCCGGCACGCCCTCACCGAGGTGTCGCTGGGGATCTGGCACGGCGAGATCCCGGACGTCGCCGTCGGTGACCGCTACGGGTTCCGGGCAGACGGGCCGTGGGCGCCCGAGCTGGGTCTGCGCTTCAACCCCGACAAGCTGCTGTTGGATCCCTACGCGCGCGCGGTGAGCGGGGAGCTGAGGGAGGACCCCGCGATCTACGGCTACGACGTGTCGACACCGCAGCGGCGCAGCACGCTCGACTCCGCGCCGTACGTCCCGCGCGGCGTCGTCGTGCACGACCCCGGCTTCGACTGGGGCGACGACCGGCGGCCCTACACCCGATGGCGCGACACCGTGATCTACGAGCTGCACGTCAAGGGCATGACCGCCCTGCACGACCGGGTGCCCGCGTCGCTGCGGGGCACGTACGCCGGGCTGGCGACGCCCCCGGTGCTCGACTACCTGCGCGACCTCGGAGTGACCGCGGTCGAGCTGCTGCCCGTGCAGCAGTTCGTCAGCGAGCCGCGGCTGTTGCGGCGAGGGATGTCGAACTACTGGGGCTACAACACCCTGGGCTTCTTCGCCCCGCACGCGGCGTACTCCGCTGCGGGCGACCGCGGCGGTCAGGTGCGGGAGTTCAAGGAGATGGTGCGGGCGTTCCACGCCGCCGGGCTCGAGGTGATCCTCGACGTCGTCTACAACCACACCGCCGAGGGCGAGGCCGGCGGGCCGACCCTGTCGTTCCGCGGCCTCGACGACCGCGGCTTCTACCACCGCGTCGACGACCGGTTGCCCGGAGATCCCTACGTCGACACCTACTGGGACATCACCGGGTGCGGCAACACCGTCAACTCCTCCGACCCGTTCGCGCTGCGGCTCGTGCTCGACTCGCTGCGCTACTGGGCCTCCCAGATGCGCGTCGACGGCTTCCGCTTCGACCTGGCCTCGGCGCTCGCGCGGGGCGGGCAGGAGGTCGACATGGCCGCGCCGCTGATGCTCGCGATCGGGCAGGACCCGACGCTGCGCCACGTGAAGCTGGTCGCCGAGCCGTGGGACGCCTCCGCGGAGGGCTACCGGGTCGGGGAGTTCCCGTCGGGCTGGGTGGAGTGGAACGACCAGTACCGCGACACCGTCCGAGACTTCTGGCGCGGACGGTCCAGCGGCATCCGGACCGTCGCCACCCGGCTCGCCGGCTCGTCCGACCTGTACGCCGACGACGGGCGCTCGCCGTACGCCTCGGTGAACTTCGTGACCGCGCACGACGGCTTCACGCTGCGCGACCTGGTCTCCTACGACGTCAAGCACAACGCCGCCAACGGCGACGGCGGCCGCGACGGGTCCGACGACAACCGGTCCCAGAGCTTCGGCACCGAGGGCGAGAGCGACGATCCCGAGGTCACGGCGCTGCGCCGACGTACCGCGGCCAACCTGCTGGTGACCCTGTGCCTGTCGAACGGCGTCCCGATGCTCACCGCCGGCGACGAGCGCGGTCGCACCCAGCGGGGCAACAACAACCCCTACGTGCAGGACAACGACGTCTCCTGGGTCGACTGGCGCTCGGACGACGCCTGGCTCGACGTCTACGAGATCACCAAGGCCGCCCTGCGCCTGCGCCGCGAGCACCCGGCGCTCCGGCAGCGCCACTGGTTCGAGGGACGGCCGACCATCGTGGACGGCCGGAAGGACCTGGCCTGGGTGCATCCCGAGGGCCGCGAGATGACCGGCGACGACTGGGCCGACAACGAGCTCGCGGTGGTCGGCATGCTGGTCACCGGCGACCCGCTGCGCTCCCCCGGGCCGCGCGGTGAGCAGCAGTGGGACAGCTCGTTCCTGATCTGGCTCAACGCCGAGGCCGACGCGGTCAAGGTGACGATGCCCTCCGACACCTGGGTGCGCGAGGGTGAGGTCGTGGTCTCGACGTGCCCGGACCACCCGGTGGGAACCACCGTGTCCCCCGGCGAGTCCATGACCTTGGACGGCCGGACCGTGGTGGTCGTCCGCGAGGTCTGAGCCCGCCCTCGGTGCAGCGTTCGCCTCGCTCCGGACGTTCTTGGAGGGGTGACGGTGTCGCAGGCACGAGCCGAGGGGTACGCCGCGCTGGTGGCGGCCCGCGACCTTGCCACGCCAGCGGCCCCCCCGGACCCCGAAACCCCCACGCTGAGCGCGCCGTGCTCGTGCTGCGCCTCGAGCACCCCTAACCGCGAGGTGGGAGGAGTGGCGTGCCACTCCTCCCACCTCGCGGTTAGGGGACCGCGACCAGGCCCATCTCGGAGACGGTCGCGAGGACGCTGTGGCGGGGGACGATCCGCACGGTGTAGCCGAAGGCACCGCCGCGCCTGAGCTGGACCTCGCCGTCGAAGCGGTAGCGCCCGCCGTCGTAGGTGTCGGCGAGCACGAGGGCGGTGACGGTGGTGTCGACCAGGTCGTCCTCGCCGTCGATGACGCCGTGCAGCACCTCGACCGCGACGTCGTCGGGCGTGAGTGACCCCAGCGCGACGAACGCGCGCACGGTCAGCACCGAGCCGACCTCGGGGTTGTCGCCCACGCCGTGGCTCTCGACGTGCTCGACCCGGACGTCGGCCCAGCCTGCGCGCACCTCCTTCTTCCAGGCGGCGAGCTCGGTGGCGCCCTTGTAGTCGGAGTTCAGCGCACGGCCGGTGACCGCTGACGGGGTGTAGAGCTGGCGGACGTAGTCGCGCACCATGCGGGTCGCGAGCACCTTCGGGCCCAGCGACTTCAAGGTGTGCCGGACCATCTCGATCCAGCGGCCTGGGACGCCGTCGTGGTCGACGTCGTAGAAGCGCGGCGCGATGTCGCGCTCGATCAGGTCGTAGAGGGCGGATGCCTCGAGGTCGTCACGGCGCTCGACGTCGTCGACGCCGTCGGCCGACGGGATCGCCCAGCCGTTCGAGCCGTCGTACCACTCATCCCACCAGCCGTCGAGAATCGACAGGTTGAGACCACCGTTGAGGGCGGCCTTCATGCCGGAGGTCCCGCACGCCTCGTAGGGGCGCAGCGGGTTGTTGAGCCAGACGTCGCAGCCGGGGTAGAGCGGCTGGGCCATGGCGATGTCGTAGTTGGGCAGGAACACGATGCGGTGGCGGACCTCGGGGTCGTCCGCGAAGCGCACCAGCTCCTGGATCAGGCGCTTGCCGCCGTCGTCGGCGGGGTGGGACTTGCCGGCGATGATCAGCTGGACCGGCCGCTCGGGGTGCAGCAGCAGACGGCGGAGCCGCTCGGGGTCACGCAGCATCAGCGTCAGTCGCTTGTACGACGGCACCCGGCGCGCGAAGCCGATCGTGAGGACGTCGGGGTCGAGAGCCTCGTCCACCCACGCGCACTCGGCCTTGGGGTAGCCGCGCTTGAGGCACGACTTGAGCAGCCGCTGGCGTGCGTCGAGCACGAGATGCTCGCGGAGCTGGCGCTTGACCGCCCAGATGTCGGCGGACGGCGTGCGGTCGACCGCCTCCCAGAACGAGTCGACGGCGTCGGAGTCGCCGTTCGCGCCGTGCCGCTCGGCGAGGTCGAAGACCTCGCGACCCACCCAGGTCGGCGCGTGGACGCCGTTGGTGATCGAGGTGATCGGAACCTCCGCCTCGTCGAAGGCCGGCCACAGACCGTGGAACATCTCCCGGCTCACGTGCCCGTGCAGCTGCGAAACGCCGTTGGCCCGCTGCGCGAGGCGGAAGCCCATCACGGCCATGTTGAACACGGTCGGGTCGCCCCCGGCATAGTCCTCCGCGCCGAGCGCGAGGATCCGGTCGAGAGGCACGCCGGCGAGGGGACCCGCCGTCCCGAAGTACTGCTCGACCAGCTCCCGGGAGAAGCGGTCGATGCCCGCCGGGACCGGCGTGTGCGTCGTGAAGACGGTCGAGGCGCGGGAGACCTCCAGGGCGGTGGCGAAGTCGAGCTTCGGGCCCCCCTCCTCGACGGTGAGCTCGCGGATGCGCTCCAGGCCGAGGAAGCCGGCATGGCCCTCGTTGGTGTGGTAGACCTCCGGCTCGGGCGCCCCGGTGAGCTGCGCGTGGACGCGGAGCGCCCGGACCCCGCCGATGCCGAGCAGGATCTCCTGGCGCAGGCGATGCTCCGACGAGCCGCCGTAGAGCCGGTCGGTGACGTCACGGTAGTGGTCGGGGTTGCCCTCGACGTCGGAGTCGAGGAGCAGCAGCGGCACCCGCCCGACCTGGGCCACCCAGATCTTGGCCAGCAGGTCCACGCCGCCGGGCAGCGCCACCGAGACCGTCGCGCGCACGCCGTCCTGGTCGCGCAGCAGGGTGATCGGCAGCTCGTCGGGGTCGAGCACCGGGTAGGTCTCCAGCTGCCAGCCCTCGCGCGAGAGCGACTGCTTGAAGTAGCCGGCGTGGTAGAGCAGGCCGACGCCGACCAGCGGCACACCGAGGTCGCTGGCGGCCTTGAGGTGGTCTCCGGCCAGGATGCCGAGGCCACCGGAGTACTGCGGCAGCACCGCGGTGATCCCGAACTCGGGTGAGAAGTAGGCGATCCGCGTGGGTGCGTCGTCGCCGGCCCGCCGGGCGTACCACCGCTCCCCGCCCAGATAGGCGTCGAGGTCGGCCTTGGCCGCGCCGAGGCGGTCGAGGAAGCCCTGGTCGCCGGCGAGCTGCTCGAGCCGCTCGGCGTCCACGGCGCCCAGCATCCGCACCGGGTCGTGCTTGGTCGCCTCCCAGACCTCCGCGTCGACCTCGGTGAAGACGTCCTGGGTCGGCGGGTGCCACGACCACCGCAGGTTGCCGGCGAGGTCGGACAGAGCCGAGAGGGCCGGAGGGAGGACCGGGCGGACGGTGAACCGACGGATGGCGCGCACCCGCCGACGTTAGCCGACTTCCTTGGATCGTTCCAAGCGATCGCCCACGACGGCGCGGCAAGTTCCCCAGAGTTGGGTGAGTCGACTATCTCAGTCAAGTACTTCAGCCGACTTAGTAATGTTGACCGTGACCGCTTCCCCAGGCTCCGTCGACGTGCACCAGCACCTCTGGCCACCAGCATTCCTCGATGAGCTGCGCCGACGCCGCTGGACGCGTGGTACGCCGGCGTGCGGCCCCCGCCCGCGCCGTTCCGCGCCCGGGCGAGCGTGGCTGACCGGCACGCCGATCCCGCCACGACGTCTCGCTGCACCGCGACTCCCACGTCGACGTGTCCCGTGTCGGACCCCGGCACACGACACGGGCTGGCACGACCACGACATCTCCTCGGGAGCGGTCGCCGTCGGCGAGGGCTGCGTCACCGAGCACAACGTGGCGATCGAGCGGAGCAGCATCCGCACCGACGGCCCGGCCGGACGCTCAAACCGCCTCGGTCCCGACCACACCCACCGGATGGCCGGCCGCGACCCCGGCAGCGTGTCGATCCACGCCTACTCGCCCCCGAGTAGCCCCAGCACCGCTGGGTACGTCGCTCGCGGTGCCACCCTCGGCGGACTCGCCGTCTTGCACGGTGGGTGCCGATTCGGAAGGGTGGCCGGCATGGTCGGACGTATCCCCGTCATGGACGTCGCGCCCGTCGTCGACCTCGGACGCCTGCCCGCCAAGGCCACCGCCGGGGAGTCTCTGCCGGTCTCGGCGACCGTCTTCCGCGAGGGCCACGACAAGCTCGGGGCCGAGGTCGTGCTGGTCGCTCCCGACGGGAGCCGGCGGGCCCCGCTGCGCATGACGGTGACCGACGTCCCCGACCGCTACACCGCGTGGGTGACGCCCGACGTCGAGGGCGCGTGGGCCTTCGAGGTGCACGCGTGGTCCGATCCCCTCGCCACCTGGGAGCACGCCGCGGGCCTGAAGATCCCGGCCGGTGTGGACGTGGAGCTGATGTTCACCGAGGGGGCGCTGCTGCTCGACGAGGTCGCCGGCGGCGGCGACCTCGACGCCCGCGAGACCGAGGTGGTGGCCGGCGCCGCCTCCGCCGCTCGCGACACCGACCGCCCGGTCGAGGCGAGGCTGGCCGCCCTCCAGTCGCCCGAGCTCGCCGCGCTGCTCGCCGCGCACCCGGTCCGCCGGCTCGCGACGGTCGAGGGCCCCTACCCGCTCTACGCCGACCGACCCCGGGCGCTGTTCGGGAGCTGGTATGAGTTCTTCCCGCGGTCGGAGGGCGCGACGTACGACGAGAAGTCGGGCACGACGGTCAGCGGCACCCTGCGCACGGCCGCGGAGCGCCTCGACTACGTCGCGGCGATGGGCTTCGACGTGATCTACCTCCCGCCCGTCCACCCCATCGGCGAGGTCAACCGCAAGGGCCCGAACAACACCCTCGACCCCGGTCCCGACGACCCCGGGTCGCCGTGGGCCATCGGCAGCAAGGACGGCGGGCACGACGCGATCCATCCAGCTCTCGGCACCTTCGAGGACTTCGACGCCTTCGTCGCCCGCGCCGAGTCGCTGGGGCTCGAGGTCGCCCTCGACCTCGCCCTCCAGTGCGCGCCGGACCACCCCTGGGTGACCCGGCATCCCGAGTGGTTCACCACGCAGGCCGACGGGACGATCGCCTACGCCGAGAACCCGCCGAAGAAGTACCAGGACATCTACCCCGTCAACTTCGACAACGACCCGAAGGGCATCTGCAAGGAGGTGCTGCGCGTCGTCCGGCTCTGGATGTCGCACGGGGTCCGCATCTTCCGGGTCGACAACCCCCACACCAAGCCGGTGGCGTTCTGGGAGTGGCTGCTGCGCGAGGTGCGCCGCACCGACCCCGACGTGCTCTTCCTCGCGGAGGCCTTCACCCGGCCGGCCATGATGTCGGGGCTCGGCGCAGTCGGCTTCCAGCAGAGCTACACCTACTTCACCTGGCGCACCGCCAAGTGGGAGCTGGAGGACTACCTCCGCGAGGTGTCGTCGCAGACCGACCACCTGGTGCGGCCGAACTTCTTCGTCAACACCCCCGACATCCTGCACGCGTTCCTTCAGTACGGCGGGCCGCCGGCGTTCAAGATCCGCGCGCTGCTGGCCGCCACCGGCTCGCCGAGCTGGGGCGTGTACGCCGGCTACGAGCTGTACGAGCACGTCGCCGTGCGACCCGGCAGCGAGGAGTACCTCGACTCCGAGAAGTACCAGATCCGGGTGCGCGACTGGGCCGCCGCCGCGAAGGAGGAGCGCACGCTCGCGCCGTACCTCACGATGCTCAACAAGGCACGACGCGACCATCCCGCGCTTCAGCAGCTGCGTCATCTCGTCGTCCACTCCAGCGACGACGAGAACGTCCTCTGCTTCAGCAAGAGCAGTGTCGAGACGAGCGGCGACGAGGCTGTCGAGGACCTGGTGATCGTCGTGGTCAACCTCGACCCGCACGCCGCGCGCGAGACGATGGTCCACCTCGACCTGCCGGCGCTCGGGCTCGACTGGCACGACAGCCTCGCGGTCCACGACGAGGTCACCGGCCAGGACTGGCACTGGGGCCAGCACAACTACGTCCGACTCGACCCCTACGTCGAGCCCGCCCATCTCCTGACCGTGCGGAGGACCTCGTGAGCGCCGACGTGGGCGCCGAGGCTCCCGTGACCCCCGAGACGCCCGACTGGTTCAAGACGGCCGTCTTCTACGAGGTGCTGGTCCGCTCCTTCCGCGACTCCAACGCCGACGGGACCGGTGACTTCCGCGGGCTGGTCGAGAAGCTCGACTACCTGCACTGGCTGGGCGTCGACTGCCTGTGGGTGCCGCCGTTCTTCACCTCCCCGCTGCGCGACGGCGGGTACGACGTGGCCGACTACACCTCGATCCTCCCCGAGTGCGGGACCGTCGACGACTTCCGCGACTTCGTCGCCGCGGCGCACGAGCGCGGCATCCGGGTGATCATCGACTTCGTCATGAACCACACCAGTGACGCCCACCCGTGGTTCCAGGCCTCGCGCAGCGACCCGGACGGGCCCTTCGGCGACTTCTACGTCTGGTCCGACACCGACGAGCTCTACGACGAGGCGCGCATCATCTTCGTCGACACCGAGCCGTCGAACTGGACCTGGGACCCCGTTCGCCAGCAGTACTTCTGGCACCGGTTCTTCTCCCACCAGCCGGACCTGAACTTCGACAACCCGAAGGTGCACGAGGCCATGCTCGAGGCGATGTCCTTCTGGCTGGAGATGGGTCTGGACGGGTTCCGGCTCGATGCGGTGCCCTACCTCTACGAGCGCCCGGGCACCAACGGCGAGAACCTCCCCGAGACCCACGAGATGCTCCGCAAGGTGCGCAGGTTCGTCGACGAGAACTACCCGGGTCGGGTGATCCTCGCCGAGGCCAACCAGTGGCCCGCCGACGTCGTCGACTACTTCGGCGGCAAGCGCGACCCGGAGACCGGTGAGTACGCCGGCGACGGCGACGAGTGCCACATGTGCTTCCACTTCCCGGTGATGCCGCGCATCTTCATGGCCGTCCGCCGCGAGCAGCGCCACCCGCTCACGGAGATCCTGTCCCGGACCCCGGCCATCCCCGACGGGTGCCAGTGGGGCATCTTCCTGCGCAACCACGACGAGCTGACCCTGGAGATGGTCACCGCTGAGGAACGCGACTACATGTGGGAGGAGTACGCCAAGGACCCCCGGATGAAGAGCAACATCGGGATCAGTCGACGCCTGGCGCCGCTGGTGGACAATGACCGCCGGGTGGCCGAGCTGCTCCACGCCATGCTGTTCAGCTTCCCGGGGTCGCCGGTTCTCTACTACGGCGACGAGATCGGCATGGGCGACAACATCTACCTCGGTGACCGCGACGGGGTGCGCACCCCGATGCAGTGGTCCCCGGACCGCGACGCCGGCTTCAGCCAGGCCGACTTCGCCCAGCTCTACCTGCCCCCGCTCATGGATCCGGTGTACGGCTACCAGTCGGTCAACGTGGAAGCGCAAATGCGCGACCCCAGCTCGCAGTTGCACTGGATGAAGCGCAT